>JANNOQ010000012.1:0-1756 GCA_031399085.1 Rhodomicrobium sp. | reverse complement strand
GAGACCGCCACCCGGCGGTCAGCCGCCAGTTCTCGCCCTTGATGTCATGCACGATGACCGGTCCGGGCCAGACGAGCAGCGTCGGCACGATCAGACCCGCGCCCTTGCCCGCGCGCGTCGGCGCTACAAGGAGCACGTGCTCCGGACCGTCATGGCGAAGGTAATCCGGCCCCAGGCGGCCGAGAATGACGCCGCGTGGTGTGAATAGTCCGGCCTTTTCGATCTCGGACGGCCGCGCCCAGCGCGCCGAGCCGAAGGTGGATGGATCGTTGCTGGCAGCGTTCGGAAAACGCAAAAACGCCAGCGCGAGCGCGATGGCGGCGATGCTGCCGCCCGCCGCGATCCAGCCGCCCTCATCGAAGAGCCGGAGCGCTGCCGCGTCATAGCGAACTTGCCAGACAAAAATCCGCCAAGGTTCATACAAAGAGACGCGGCCGATGATGACAAGCGGGGGGCCGAGTTGGGGTGAGTATTGCACGCTGGCCGCCGCCCATTGCGTGCCTAGCTGCAGACTGGCAAGGACGCCAAAAGTTGCGGTCAATCCTGCAATGACGTTCGCCTTCATGAATGCCGCTTCCCTTTATCCAAACGAGTGAGTCAGGATGGCTTGCCGAGGGGCTGCGCCACCATTGGGAAAGGCGGGAAATCGAAGGAGGAGACAAGACGGCAGCGGTGAAGTGCAGGTAATAACGCCAATTCAGACATTTAATCTGCCGCCATTAGTCCGGCGGCTCGCCGCATTGCCAGACGGTCCAAAGGATCAAGTGAAACCGGTGCCAGCCCTGGCGGCCTTGGTCGATGGCGAGCGTATAACGGCGCCATTCGCGGCGTTTGTCGGATGGGCTCGAGGCATTCCAGTCAGCTTGCAAGTGATCGTATGATGTCATGTGGCGTCTCCCGTTTGAGACCGCTCGAGGCTCGAGCGGCGGGAACGCGGGGCATGACCGCGGTAGCGGGTCAAGGGTCGCAAGAAGCGTCAGCGTCCCTTGAGGCGCTACGAAGCGGTCGTGCAGACTTGAGAAAGCGCGCGGCGTATCAAGGGATGGAGATGGAGTTTGTGCTGCCGATACGATTGCCGATCCCGGCTAGTTCTTGTCGGGCGGCATCAATATCGGCCGCTTAATGGAAGTTGCGGCCTTTCGGCAGAATTTTTGCCTCGGCGGTGACGGTACGCCTCCGGCGATGCAGGCGCTGATCTTCATTCAGCGGGCGGCGCACTTCGTCGGCGTTGGCGAGGAAATGGCCCGATGGCGGCACGGCTTCGCTCAAGGTTTCCAGATGCGGGCTAAGGTCGGTGAGCGTTGCCGCCACCACATGGATGACGCCGCTTTCTTTTTGTAGCTTACCCCGCACGCCCAAGAGGCGAGAACCGAGCACGACACGGCGGAAGCGCTCGAACACCTTCGGCCAAATGATGATATTGGAGACGCCGGTTTCGTCTTCGAGGGTGGCAAAGACGACGCCTTTGGCGCTGCCCGGTCGCTGGCGGACCAGCACAATGCCGGAAACTTGCACCGTTCGGCCGTTGTCCATCGCGGCGAGTTGCTTGGCGGGACTATAGCCTTCAGTGGCAAAAGTTTGTCGCAACAGCGCGACAGGATGCGCTTTCAGCGACATGCGGATGGCGGCGTAATCCTGCAAAACGTGCTCGCCCAGTGTAAGCTTCGGCAAGATAACCTCCGCCTGCTCCGGCAAAGGCTCAGTCTGGCGGGCCGCGAAAAGCGGCAATCCTGCCAGAAGGTTCGAGGGCGTTCCG
>JANNOQ010000066.1:0-2551 GCA_031399085.1 Rhodomicrobium sp. | reverse complement strand
TATCTCGCCGAAATGCAGTACCGGTTCAATCGAAGATTCGATCTGTCGATCATCCTCAAACGGCTGCTTCGCGCTGCTGCAACCACGCGGCCCTATCCGGAGCCCGCCATCAGAATGGCTGAGCTTCATTGCTAATCAAGTCGCTTTTTGATCGCGACACTGCTCTCTGCCGGTCTGGCAGTCGCGTATGCAACCGGCTTCTTCTACACATCGCAGGCCGCCATCATCGGCGCCGGGGTTGTCGGTTTCGCTGCGTTCTTTCTGCCCTACCTGCTGAGGGCATCCGGAAGCCTAAGCAATCGGCTGGTGCTGCTCGGCTTCACGATCGCCGCAGTGCTATTCGCCGCGATGATCATGAACGGGGCGTCGCGCGCGGGCGGCGATGTGCTCACGGAAGCATGGCGCATGATCTCCGAGGCGGGGTGGGCTCGCTATGGCCTGCCCGCCTGGGGGATGCTGTTTGGCGGCTCATGCTTAATTGGCGTGGTGCTGCCGGCTCGACAGCCTGCCCAGAATTCACGGTGATAACGTTTGCCGCATCGATTGAGTGACAGCGAGATTGTATAAATCCGCAGCTTGAGACCGCCAATTCAACTATTCGCTTGGTGCGCGCATTTGCAGGAAGAATTTCGTCTCTGAAAAAGAAAACACGGTTTACAGCAAGATAAAGCGCACCGTGTCCGGTGCTTGAAGTGCTTGCCCTGCTTCGGAAAAATCCAATGTGTGAGCGGGTGCACACACCTCGTGTGCAAGGTGCGAGCAGGGCGCGCTCGGTTGGCGAAAATCACAATAGCGGATTCGCGCGATGCGCGTGAGCGGGAACACGGGCGCGCCCGTGATCATCGCGTGCCGATGCGATCAGCGATAGGGAACCGGTAAGGGGGCTGTTCTTTTGACTCGCCCCGGGGCGGATGTATCGCGTGTTCAAGGATTGATCGACAACGGGAGCCTTACAAATGCGACCATTCCCGGAACCGGTAGTGATGGGTTGCGTCAGTTAGGGGCTGCCGGAAGTGCCGCCGCAGGCGCCGCGGCAGGAACAGCTACAAACTGTACGCGTGGTCAACCGCCGTGCAACTGACGCGGGGACAGATATGAGCAAAAGGAGAGAAGTTGTCGAACATCTGTGGGGGGCGCTTCAGACAAGTCTAGCTGCGAATGGCTTTGGCAGAATGGCCGGTGCGCATGCATATCGAGATCATGAAGCCACCATTGATGTCGTGAAAATCGAATTCTTCGATGCTTCAACGCACCGAATCTGGGGAACGTCCAGTCACTCGTTTGGCGTTGCTTGTGGCGTATTTTTGAAGTTTGCTCCGAATCCATTTGGTGGTCGGATCGCTCATGGCCGCGGCGGCTCACCTGAACCCGACGAGACTGTGTGCGCGATACGAACTCACCTGTCTAGAAGCTCGCCTCAAGCGAAAAGTGTGCCGAAGAACGTATGGCCCATCGCCGCTGATCTTTCCAACTTGGACTCAGCGGCTATCGATATGAAAGCGTTCAACGGTCAGGCGGTCCTTTGGTTTGCACGGTTTAAGACCATCAAGGAGATAACTGATCTGCTTCGGAATGGTGACGAACAGATGAATGGCGATGCACCTTGCTTCGGATTCGGTAGAAAAGGGTCTCCGGTCCGAAACCTGTACCTTGGCTTTGCCGCGGCTGCCAGCGGAGATGCTCAGATTGGACGAGAGGCGCTCGTTGCATCAATGTCGAAAGGTGGCTTCGCGCAACTCTCTGGCTCTACCGCCATTGATGATCTGGTTCGGAGCAAACTCATTGAGTTGCAGAAGCCCACGTAAGGGGGGTCCTTGGGGTCGGAGACGATTGAATCCCGCCATTCTCACTCCCACGGCTTCTTTTCCATGCCTCCCAAATCCCTTGCGCCATGGATGACGGCGAGGAGGGTGACGATTTCCTCGTCGAGCTGGACCAGATAGAGGATGCGGTAATCGCGGAAGATCAGCTCGCGGATGTCTTCCGGGGCGTGTTCGGCTTCCGGCACGCGGCGGCCGATCTGCGGGAAGTCGGCGAGCTTATCGACGGCAGCGACCAGGCGCGGGGTACAGACTTACACCTACGACGCTGAGAACCGGCTGCGGACTGCGGCGGTGGACGGCAGCACCACGGCCACGATCCGCTATGACTATGATCCGCTGGGACGGCGCATCAGCAAGACCGTGGGCGGGGTGACGACGCTCTATCTGCTGGACGCAGACGAAGAGATTGCGGAGCTCGACAGCAGTGGTGCGGTGCTCCGGCGCTATGTGATGGGCCCTGGGGTGGATGACCGGGTGGCGTGGATCGAGGGGGGCAGTGTGACCCCGGCTGCGAGTGCGCGGAAGTACTATCACGTCAATCATCAGGGCTCGGTTCTGGGCTTGAGTGCGGCCTCGGGCACCATCAGCCAGCGTTTGGCCTATGACGAGTACGGTGTTGCGAGTGCCGCCACCGCCCCCACCGGCCAGCCCTACCGCTACACCGGCCGGCGCTTCGACGAAGAGACCGGGCTGTACTACTACCGGGCGAGGTACTATGCGCCGGAGAT
>JANNOQ010000009.1:0-1560 GCA_031399085.1 Rhodomicrobium sp. | reverse complement strand
CCTTTGTAGTCCATGGGCGGAAGAAGCTTGTCTTCGCCGGAGACGATCCGGGCGACTGAGGCCCAAGCCGCAACTCCCTTACTGCCGGGTTCAACGAACGGGATTTCGGGTCGAGCGTAAAACGACGAGTCGGCCAGCATGCCTAGGTAAATGAAAACAATCTCGTGGCCGTCTTCGCCCTCATAACGAAAGTTATTTTCGACGACGGTCAGCAACTGGAGATTTTTGATCTCCGCGCCGATCTCTTCACGCATCTCGCGGCGTAGGCAGCCGTCCGAGACTTCCCCGAATTCGATAGAACCGCCCATCAGCCGGTGATAGTGCTCGTTGGTGACCTTGTCATAGCCCTTCTCGGCCAGAATTTTGCCGTCGTGGACGAAAATGCCCATGGCTTTGACATTGATCTGACGGCTCAACTCGCACTCCTGAGTTTGCAAGGTATCATGTTCACAGGTTACGCGGTGCCGCCCTGTGAACCGATCTGCGGGTTGAGCGATCCGCTGGCGTAGCGCTTCGCCATATCCGCCAGGGGAATGACGCGAATTTTCGAGGCGTTGCCCGCCGTTCCGAATTGCTCATAGCGCAGCTTGCAAAGCTCCCGCATCGCTTCCATCGCGGGTTTCAGATATTTGCGCGGGTCGAACTCGCCTTTATCCGTGTTGAGGATGCGTCGTATCTGGCCGGTCATCGCGAGGCGGCAATCGGTGTCGATATTGACCTTGCGCACGCCATGCTTGATGCCGCGAATGATTTCCTCGATCGGCACGCCGTAGGTTTCGCGGATTTCGCCGCCGTTTTTGTTGACGATTTCGAGCAACTGCTCGGGCACTGACGAAGATCCGTGCATGACAAGGTGCGTGCCGGGCAGCCGCTGGTGGATCGCCTCGATCACATGCATGGCGAGCACTTCGCCAGTCGGCTTGCGCGTGAACTTGTATGCGCCGTGGCTAGTGCCGATAGCGACGGCGAGCGCGTCGACCTTGGTGTGGGCGACGAAGTCCATCGCCTGATCGGGGTCAGTAAGCAATTGGTCATGGCTGAGGACGCCCTCGGCGCCGTGACCATCTTCCGCCTCGCCCTGACCGGTTTCGAGCGATCCGAGCACGCCGAGTTCGCCTTCGACGGAGCAGCCGACCAGATGCGCTGTGTGAGCCACAGCTTTCGTCACCGCGACGTTGTAATCATACGACGCAGGCGTTTTGGCGTCCGCCTCAAGCGACCCGTCCATCATGACGGACGTAAAGCCGTGCTGGAATGCCGTGTAGCAGGTGGCTTCGCTGTTGCCGTGGTCGAGGTGCAGGCAGATCGGTATGTTGGGGTAAATCAGTTCGGCTGCTTCCACCATTTTCGCAAGCATGACGTCGTTGGCGTAGGAGCGTGCGCCGCGGCTGGCCTGCAGGATCACCGGCGAGTCGGTCGCCTTGGCGGCCTCCATGATCGCGTTGATCTGCTCCATGTTGTTGATGTTGAAGGCGGGCACGCCGTAGCCTTGCTCCGCCGCGTGATCGAGAAGCTGTCTGAGTGTTATCCGCGCCACGATTGGTTCTCCATAGACGCCTT
>JANNOQ010000045.1:0-226563 GCA_031399085.1 Rhodomicrobium sp. | reverse complement strand
CGCCGGTCTACAAGACCTTCATGATCTGGCCCTACGCGGTGGCGCCGGCGGTGGCCGGCGTGCTGTGGTTCTTCATCTTCCACCCATCGCTCGGCACTCTGGCGCGGCCGCTGCGCGGATTGGGCCTCGACTGGAATCCGCTCCTGAACGGCAACCACGCCATGACCCTGGTGGTGATGTCCGCGGTGTGGAAACAGATCGCCTACAATTTCCTGTTCTTTCTCGCCGGACTGCAGTCGATTCCGAAAAGCGTGATCGAGGCCGGCGCGATTGACGGCGCGGGTCCGATGCGGCGGTTCTGGACCATCGTGTTCCCGCTGCTGTCGCCGACCACCTTCTTCCTGCTGGTGGTGAACCTGGTCTACGCCTTCTTCGACACCTTCGGCGTCATCCACGCGCTGACCCAGGGCGGGCCCGGCAAGAGCACCGAGACGCTGATCTACCGCGCCTATACCGATGGTGTCTCGAACCTCAACCTCGGCTCATCCGCGGCGCAGAGCGTGATCCTGATGGTGCTGGTGATCGGGCTGACGGCGATCCAGTTCCGCTTCATCGAGCGCAAGGTCAATTACTGATGCGAAATCGAGCGAAGTGGAGCCCGGTTCGCGTGACCCAGAGGGTCGCGCAAGCGAATATTTCGCACACAGGGGAAGCGTGATGGTCCAGCGCCGCTCGTTCCTTGATTTCATCCCGCATCTGATCCTGGCGATCGGGATTTTCGTGCTGGCCTTCCCGGTTTATGTCGCCTTCGTCGCCTCGACCTGGGATGCCGCCACGATCTCGAACGGCCAGATGCCGCTCTATCCCGGCCCGCATTTTCTCGAAAACTACTATCGGACGATTTTCATCGGCACCTCGTCCTCGACGCGTGAGCCGGTCGGCGGGATGATGCTGAATTCGCTGATCATGGCGGTGACGATCGCTTTGGGCAAAATCGCGATCTCGCTGATCTCGGCCTTCGCGGTGGTGTATTTCCGGTTTCCGTTCCGGATGGCGGCGTTCTGGATCATCTTCGTGACCCTGATGCTCCCGGTCGAGGTCCGCATCTACCCGACCTACAAGATCGTCGCGGATTTGCGGCTGCTCGATACCTTCGCCGGGTTGACGATCCCGCTGATCGCCTCGGCGACCGCGACGCTGCTGTTCCGCCAGTTCTTCATGACGGTGCCGGATGAACTCGTCGAGGCCTCGAAGATCGACGGCGCAGGGCCGCTGCGGTTTTTCAAGGACACCTTGCTGCCGCTCTCGATCACTTCGGTCGCCGCGATGTTCGTGATCCAGTTCATCTACGGCTGGAACCAGTATCTCTGGCCGCTGCTGATCACCACGCGCGACGACATGCAGACCATCGTCATCGGCATCAAGAAGATGATCGTCACCCAGGATGCGCTGACCGAATGGCAACTCGCGATGGCGACCGCGATCCTCGCGATGCTGCCACCGGTTTTCGTGGTGATCGTGATGCAGAAACTCTTCGTCAAAGGCCTCGTGGAAACCGAAAAATGAACAATGTCCAGCTCCGCCAGGTCGGGAAACTCTATGCCGGCAATGTCGAGGCCGTGCGCGATATTTCGATCGAGATTCCGGATGGCACCTTCTGCGTGCTGGTCGGCCCCTCGGGCTGCGGAAAATCGACGCTGCTCAGGATGGTCGCGGGGCTGGAGACCATCTCCTCGGGCGAGATCATCATCGGCGAGCGGCGCGTCAACGAACTTGACCCCTCCGAGCGCGATATCGCGATGGTGTTCCAGAATTACGCGCTCTATCCGCATATGACCGTGCATGACAACATGGCCTTCAGCATGAAGCTGCGCGGCGCGCCGCAGGCAGAGATCGAGGCCAGCGTCAATAAGGCGGCCGACATCCTCGCCCTGACGCCACTCTTATCCCGCTATCCGCGCCAGCTGTCCGGCGGCCAGCGCCAGCGCGTGGCGATGGGCCGCGCGATCGTGCGCGATCCGCAGGTGTTTCTGTTCGATGAGCCGCTGTCCAATCTTGACGCCAAGCTGCGCGTCGCGATGCGCACCGAAATCAAGGCGCTGCATCAGCGGCTGCGCACCACATCGATCTATGTCACCCACGATCAGGTCGAGGCGATGAGCATGGCGGACCGCATCGTGCTGATGCGCGACGGCATTGTGGAGCAGATCGGTTCGCCGCTGGACCTATACGACCGGCCGGACAATATCTTCGCCGCCGGTTTTATCGGCTCGCCAGCCATGAACTTCCTGCCCGGCATTCTGCGCCGCGCCGGCAACAACCTTCACGTAGAGATGGATAACGGCATCCAGCTTCCGCTTGCCGCCAATGCGGGCGGGCGCGATGGCCAGAAAGTGGTTTACGGCGTGCGCCCCGAGCATCTGGCGCTCGGAACCGACGGCATTCCGGCAACCGTGAATGTGGTGGAGCCGACGGGCGCCGATACTTTCGTGTTCAGCGAGATCGCGGGCCGGCCGGTTTGCGCCACCTTCAGCGAGCGCCACACCTTCAAGCCGGGCCTGCAAATTTCGTTGCAGCCCCAACTCGATGTCGTTCACCTGTTCGATGAGGAAAGCGGCAAGGCCATTCGCGCCGATTCCTAACCGTTTATCTGACTAGAAGGGCGGCCCCCGAGACCGCCTCAATCTTAGGGAGAAAATCATGACGAAATTCACAAGACGGGATGCGATCAAGCTGGGCGTCGGCGCCACCGCCGCCGCCGGGCTGACGAACGTGCTTGGCGCCGCGCCGGCGGCCGCCCAGGACGCGATCACGCCGGAAGCGGGCGCCAGCCTTCGGGTGCTGCGCTGGTCGGCTTTCGTGAAGGGCGATGAGGAATCCTGGCTCGCCAACACCAAGAAGTTCACCGAAAAGACCGGCGTCGAGGTGCGTGTCGACAAGGAAAGCTGGGAAGACATCCGCCCGAAAGCCGCGGTTGCCGCCAATGTCGGCTCCGGCCCCGACGTCATGTTCGTCTGGTTCGACGACCCGTTCCAATATCCGGACAAGCTGCTCGACGTCACCGACCTTGCCGCCGGGCTCGGCAAGAAATATGGCGGCTGGTATGAAGGCCCGCTCAGCTATGCCACGCGCGACGGACGCCAGATCGGCCTGCCGCTCGCCACTATCGGTAACGCGGTTTGCTATCGCGAGAGCTGGGTGAAAGAAGCCGGGTTTTCCGAGTTTCCGAAGGACACCGGCGGCTTCCTCGAACTCTGCAAGGCGTTGAAAGCCAAGGGGCATCCGGCAGGCTTTGCGCATGGCAAGGCTGTGGGTGACGGCAACAATTACGCGCATTGGCTGCTGTGGAGCCATGGCGGCAAGACGGTGGATGAGGGCGGCAAGGTCGCGATCAACAGCCCGGAGACGATCGCCGCGCTGAAATACGCCAGCGAGCTTTACAAGACCTTCATCCCCGGTACCGAGAGCTGGCTCGACGTCAACAACAACCGCGCCTTCCTCGCGGGCGAAGTCGGCCTGACGGCGAACGGCGTTTCGCTCTATTACGCGGCCAAGAACGACCCCAAGACCGCCGATCTGGCAAAAGACATCCGCACCGTGGCGTTCCCGGTCGGCCCTGTCGGCAAGCCGGTAGAGCTGTTTCAGACGACGACATGCGTGGTCTTCAAATACACAAAATTCCCGAAGGCGGCGCAGGCCTATCTGCAATTCATGTACGATGAGCCGCAGATGGCCGCATGGATTACGGCATCCAGCGCCTATTGCTGCCAGCCGCTGAAGGCTTACGCCAAAAACCCGATCTGGACAGCCGATCCGAACCATGCGGCCTACGCCAAGGCTTCGGAGAATCTGCGCCCGAACGGCTATGCCGGCCCGCTCGGCTACTCCTCCGCCGCCGTGATGGCGGATTATGTGGTGGTCGACATGTTCGGCGAGGTCGTCACCGGCCAGCGCACCCCGGAAGAAGCGGTCAAGCGCGCCGAAACGCGGATCAACCGCTATTACAAAGTCTAACGCGAGAGGGGAGGCGGCTTGCCTCCCCCACTCCCCTTAGGCTGGAAGCAGCAGCAAAACGTGCAAGAGCGAAGCGACATAGCCGGTCCTCCGGTCCAAGTCGAGCGTAGGCCGCGGGCGGGGTCGCGCGTCTCGGCGCTGTTCGAGGGGCGCAACACGCTCGGCTTCCTGTTCATGCTGCCGGCGGCCGCGTTGCTGCTGGTTTTCCTCACCTACCCCCTGGCCCTGGGCGTGTGGCTCGGCTTCACCGACACGCGGATCGGCAGGCCGGGCGACTTTATCGGCCTTGAAAATTACGAGTCGCTTTGGACCGACACCGTGTTCTGGCTGTCGGTCTTCAACACGGTGCTTTACACGACCGTTGCGTCGTTCTTCAAATTCGGCCTGGGGCTTTGGCTTGCTTTGCTGCTGAACGAGCGGCTGCCGTTTAAGGCGTTCATCCGCGCCATCGTGCTGCTGCCCTGGGTCGTGCCCACTGTTCTCTCAGCCATCGCGTTCTGGTGGATTTACGATGCTCAATTCTCGATCGTATCCTGGGCGCTAATCAAATTCGGCATTATCGACACGCCGATCAACTTCCTCGGTGACTCCACGAACGCGCGCGCGTCGGTGATCGCGGCGAATGTCTGGCGCGGCATTCCGTTCGTTGCCATCACACTGCTTGCGGGACTGCAAACCATACCGATGTCGCTCTATGAGGCGGCGACGCTGGACGGCGCGTCCTCCTGGCAGCGCTTCCGGTATATAACACTGCCGATGCTGACCCCGATCATCGCGGTGGTGATGACCTTCTCGGTGCTGTTCACCTTCACCGATTTCCAGCTCATCTATGTGCTGACGCGTGGCGGCCCTGTGAACGCGACGCATCTGATGGCGACGCTCAGTTTCCAGCGCGCCATTCCCGGCGGACAGCTTGGCGAGGGCGCGGCAATCGCCGTGGCGATGATCCCATTCCTGCTCTCGGCCATCCTATTCAGCTATTTCGGCCTGCAACGGCGGCGCTGGCAACAAGGCGGACGGGACTGACCCATGACCTACGCCAGCCCGGACGACAGCCCTGTGAGAAATCCGGCGGAAGAGAGCGGCCGCGCCGATGCCGAGGGCATGGCCTATCTCGACAACCGGATGCGGCGGCTGGTGACGGTTTATCTGCCGCTCGCCGTGTTCATGTTCGTGCTGCTATTCCCGTTCTATTGGATGGGCATCACGGCCTTCAAACCGAACCACCAGCTCACGGACTACAAAAATTACAGCCCGTTCTGGGTCTCAGAGCCAACGCTCCGGCATATCAAATATTTGCTGTTCGAGACCTCCTATCCCGCCTGGTTCTGGAACACCATCGTCATTTCGGTGGCGGCGACCTTCATCGCGTTGACGACCTCAGTGTTCGCGGCCTACGCCATCGAGCGGTTGCGCTTTTCCGGCTCGCGCTATGTGGGCCTCAGCATTTTCCTCGCCTATCTGGTGCCGCCCTCGATCCTGTTCATCCCGCTTGCCCTGATGGTGTTCAAGCTCGGGCTGTACGATTCGCCCTTCGCGCTGATCCTGACCTATCCGACCTTCCTCATCCCGTTCTGCACCTGGCTGCTGATGGGATATTTCCGGTCCATCCCCTATGAGCTTGAGGAATGCGCGCTGATCGACGGCGCGTCCCGCTGGCAAATCCTGACCAAGATCACGCTGCCGCTCGCGGTGCCGGGGCTCATTTCGGCGGGCATTTTTGCCTTCACGCTGTCCTGGAACGAGTTCATCTACGCGCTGACCTTCATCCAATCCTCGGAGAACAAGACGGTGCCGGTCGGCGTGCTGACCGAGCTGGTTCGCTCCGATGTTTATGAGTGGGGGTCGCTAATGGCGGGGGCGCTGTTCGGCTCGCTGCCGGTGGTCATTCTCTATTCCTTTTTCGTCGAGCATTATGTGTCTAGTATGACTGGCGCGGTGAAAGAATAAGCAGCAGCGATCGGCAAAGAGCGAGTCCCCGAGAAGGCGGGGGCGGGAACCTGTGTGAGGAATTCATCATGACGTTCCGCAATGTGTTTTCATGCATTCTGCTCATCTTGCTCTCGCTTGCCACGGCTCAGGGCGCGTCGGCCGCCGAGGCGCGCACGGCGCTCGTGATCGGCAATTCCGGCTATGCATCCAGCATGCTGCCCAATCCCAAGAATGACGCAACGGACGTCGCGGCGGCGCTGCGCAATGCCGGTTTCGACGTCTTGCTTAAGGTCGATGCCGACCGCCGCGGCATGATGGACGCGATCGCCGCATTCGGCGAAAAACTCAGGAAGAACAATGGTGTGGGGCTGTTCTTTTTCGCGGGGCATGGCGTGCAGATCAGCGGCGAGAACTACCTCGTGCCGGTTGGCGACCGCTTCGCTAGCGAAATTGACCTGAAGGATCGCGCCATAAAGGCAACCGATGTCGTGGATGCCATGGCGGGGGCGGGCAATGATCTCAACATTGTCATTCTTGACGCCTGCCGCGACAATGGCATGGGCGATAGCGGCACGCGGGGCCTTTCGCGCATCGATAGCAATGCCCGCCTGTTCGTATCCTTCTCCACCTCGCCAGGGGCCGTCGCGCAGGACGGTGCGGGACGCAACAGCCCCTATGCAAAACATCTGAAGGAGGCGATCGGCATCCCCGATCTCGCGCTGGAGCAGACCTTCAAGAAGACGCTGAAAGGCGTCTATCAGGAGACACGCGGCCAGCAGACGCCGTGGATTTCCTCATCGTTTTTCGGCGATTTCATCTTCCGGGCAACGCAACCGACGGCATCGCTGGGGACAGACCCTGCCTTGCCGAAAGGGTCTGCCGCTCCGTCGGGCGGGGAGCGGAACGCGCTGCACATTCCACAGACGACGCAAGCCCTGACGCCGCCCGCGCTGACGGGGATCTATCGCGTCGAGGGGCGAAATCCGGATGGCGGCCGCTACAGGGGCATGGTCGCCATTGTCCAGACCGGCGATCAATTCACCTTCAAATGGTGGATCGGCTCGCAAATATTCGAAGGAAGCGGGCACCTCGCCGGGCGGATGCTCGTCATCAATTGGGGCGATACGACGCCGGTCGTCTATACATTTGGCGGCCGCGACAGCCTCGAAGGGGAATGGGCCGACGGCACCGCGACGGAACGGCTGGAGCTTTATGGCGGCGCGCCGAACACTCCGCGCACTTTGACCCAAGGCCCCTATCGCGCGACTGGCCGCAATGCGAAAGGCGGCAATTATCAAGGCGTGGTCCGCATCGGCAAGCAAGGCGGCCGCTACCGGCTCGACTGGAAGATCGGCAATGAGCAATATAGCGGCCAGGGTACGCTTGATGGCAACCTGCTCAGCGTCGATTGGGGCAGTTCAACGCCGGTTGTGTACGCGCTTGCCGCCGATGGCAGCCTCAGGGGTTTGTGGGACGCAGGCGCTGGCGAGGAGACGCTTACGCCGGAACAGTGACCGAGTTGCAGCGACGGCCGCCCCATTTTCATTTGAACGGAGAACGAATGAGCCAGAACGGAAAAGCCCCGCCGCTGCGCAGCAGTCTTTGGTGGGACAACCCCGCCGATCCTGGCATGACAGCGCTTTATCTCGAACGCTATTTGAACTACGGGCTGACCCGCGAGGAACTGCAATCCGGTAAGCCGATCATCGGCATCGCGCAGACTGGCAGCGATCTTTCGCCCTGCAACCGCCACCATATCGAACTGGCCAGCCGCGTGCGCGACGGCATTCGCGCCGCGGGCGGCGTACCGCTGGAATTTCCCGTCCATCCGATCCAGGAGACCGGCAAGCGTCCCACGGCGGCGCTCGACCGCAATCTGGCCTATCTCGGCCTCGTCGAGGTGCTCTACGGCTATCCGCTCGACGGCGTCGTGCTGACCACAGGCTGCGACAAGACCACCCCGGCCATGCTGATGGGGGCGGCGACCGTCGATATTCCGGCCATCGTGCTCTCCGGCGGGCCGATGCTCGACGGGCATTTCGAGGGCAAACTCGCGGGGTCGGGGACGGTGGTCTGGGAGGCCCGCCGCCGCCATGCCGCTGGCGAGATTGACTACGACACTTTCATCGAAATGGTGGCCGGCTCCGCGCCGAGCGCCGGGCATTGCAACACCATGGGCACCGCCAGCTCGATGAACGCCCTGGCCGAGGCGCTCGGCATGTCGCTGCCCGGCTGCGCGGCGATTCCGGCCCCTTATCGCGAGCGCGGCCAAATCGCGTATGAAACCGGCAAGCGCATCGTTGCGATGGTGCATGAAGATTTGCGCCCGTCGCAAATCCTGACGCGCGAGGCGTTCGAGAACGCAATCGTCTGCGCCTCGGCCATCGGCGCCTCGACCAATTGCCCGCCGCATGTCAACGCGATCGCTCGCCATATTGGCGTCGAGCTGAACAATGACGATTGGGACCGCATCGGCTACGACATCCCGCTGCTCGTCAATATGATGCCGGCGGGCGAGTATTTGGGCGAATCCTATCACCGGGCGGGCGGGCTACCCGCCGTCATCGCCGAGCTGATGCGCAATGGCAAAATCCGCCAAGGCGCGCTGACCGTGACGGGCCGCACGCTTGGCGAGAACAATGCGGGAGCTAAAATTGCCGATCCCAAGGTCATTCGGACTTTCGGCGATCCACTCAAGCAGCAAGCCGGATTTGCCGTGCTGAAGGGCAATCTGTTCGACAACGCCATCATGAAAACCTCGGTGATCTCGGAGGATTTCCGCCGCCGCTATCTCCAGCGCCAAGGCGATGAGGGCGCCTTCGAAGGCCGCGCCATCGTTTTCGGCGGATCGGAGGATTATCACCAGCGCATCAACGAGCCTGGCTTGCAGATCGACGAAAACTGCATCCTCGTCATCCGCAATTGCGGACCCGTCGGCTATCCCGGCTCGGCCGAGGTGGTGAACATGCTGCCACCCGATGCGCTCGTCCGGCGCGGCTTCTCCGAGCTGCCCTGCATCGGCGACGGACGGCAGAGCGGCACCTCGGGCAGCCCGTCCATCCTTAATGCCTCGCCGGAGGCGGCGGTCGGCGGCGGCCTCGCGCTGCTGGTAACGGGGGACCGCATCCGCATTGACCTGGGCAAGCGAACCGCGAATATTCTGATTTCGGACGAAGAGCTGGCCCAGCGCCGGCGCGATCTGAAGCTGCCCGAACTTATCAACCAGACGCCCTGGCAGGAGATTTACCGCGCCACCGTCGGCCAGCTCGATGAGGGCGGGGTGATCGAAAATGCGGTTAAATATCAGCGAGTTGCCGAGCGCTTCGGCGTGCCTCGTAACAATCATTAACTGGATTTGATGAACGAGAATCGGACGCGGCAGCACACTCTCTGATGTCATCCCCGCGCAAGCGGGGATCCAATAATCACTAGAATCGCTGCGGAGTACTGGATCCCCGCTTGCGCGGGGATGACGAGATAGCAAGCTCGAAAGGTGAACCATGCGCGTCGTCATCACCGGAGGAACGGGTTTCGTCGGCCGCAAGCTGGCCGAGCGGCTGCTGCGCGACGGCGAGGCCGAAGGACCGGGCGGGGGACGGACGGAGATTTCCGAGATCGTGCTGTTCGATCAGGCCGCGCCGATCCCGCCGGTCGAGGGCAACAACCGGCTCAAAATCGTCACCGGCGACATCACCGACGCGGCCCAAGTAAAGGCGCTAATTACGCCGGAGACCGGCAACATCTACCATTTCGCCGCCGTGGTCAGCGCGGGCGCGGAAGCCGATCTCGATCTTGGCTATGCGGTCAATCTCGATGGCACGCTGCACGTGCTGAACGCTTGCCGCAAACTTCCCGCGCCGCCCCGCCTGATCTTTGCCTCCAGCGCCGCTGTCTATGGCGGCGAGCCGCCGCTCAGCGTGGACGATCTCACGCCGCCTAGCCCACGCACCTCATATGGCGCGCAGAAGGCCGCCGGCGAATTGTTCGTCAACGACTATACGCGCCGCGGCATCATCGACGGGCGTTCGGTGCGTCTGCCGACGATCGTCGTACGCCCGGGCCGTCCGAACAAGGCCGCCTCCACCTTCGCCTCCTCGATCCTGCGCGAGCCGCTTGCCGGCCAGACGGCGATCTGCCCGGTGTCGCCGGAGAGCCGGATGGCGATCCTGTCGCCCCGCCGCCTGATCGAATGCCTGATCGCGCTGCACGACATGGACGGCGCGGCGCTGGGCTTCAACCGCACGGTGCTTCTGCCATCGATCAGCGTCAGCATCGGCGAGATGGCCGCATCCCTGCGCCGCGTCGGCGGCGAGGAGGTGGCAAGCCGCATCCTCTGGCAGCCCGACTCGTTCATCCAGTCCATCGTCGATGGCTGGCCGGGCGCGATGCAGGCACAGCGCGCGGCCGGGCTCGGCTTCAAGGCGGACGCCAATATGGACGAGATCATCACCGCCTTCGTCGAGGACGATTTGCCGGCGCAGAAACGGCTCGTTGCGGGCGGGTAATTTTTTGTCATCCCCGCGAAAGCGTGGATAACAATACCAAGGGCATTTTTGAGGACAATCCATGAATCAAATCGACCTCGCGGGCCGGGCGGCCATCATCACTGGCGGCGCGCGCGGCATCGGACTTGCCATCGCGGAGCGCTTCATCGGCTCGGGCGCCAAGGTCGCTATTTGGGATGTGGACGGCAAGGCGGCGGAAGAGACGGCGGCGCGCCTCCATCAGATCGCCGTTCAGGTGGACGTGACCGATGAGGCGTCGGTGATAGGGGCAGTCCAGCGCAGCGAAGCGGCCATCGGCCCGATCGACATCCTCGTCACCAGCGCCGGCATCACCGGCATGAACGTGCCAATCGCCGACTATCCGGCCGAGGAATGGCGGCGCGTGGTCGATGTCGATCTGACTGGCCCGTTTCTCTGCTCGAAGGCTGTTGCGCCCGGCATGGTCGCGCGCAATTACGGACGCATCGTGCATATCGCTTCGGTGGCGGGCAAGGAGGGCAACCCGAATGCGGGCGCGTATTCGGCGGCCAAGGCCGGCGTAATCTCGCTAACGAAGTCGCTCGGCAAGGAGCTGGCGACGACCGGCATCCGGGTCAATTGCGTGACGCCCGCCGCCGTGAAAACGGAGATGTTCGCGCAAATGACCGAGCAGCATATCGGCTATATGCTGTCCAAAATCCCAATGGGCCGCTTCGGCCTCGTCGAGGAGATCGCCGCGCTGGTCGCCTGGCTCGCCTCGGAGGACTGCTCGTTTTCGACCGGCGCGGTTTTCGACCTCTCCGGCGGCCGGGCGACCTATTAGGGCGTCACATCGTCCAGCCGCCGTCGATGGCGAAGGTCTGGCCCGTCGTATAGGCTGAGAGATCGCTCGCCAGATAGACCGCGACCTCGGCGATCTCCGCCGCCGTGCCTAGCCGCCCGACAGGTTGCCGGGCGATGAACGCCGCTCTGGCTTCGGCATAATTGCCCGTCGCGTTCAGCCGGTCCTCCAGCGAGGGCGACTCGATCGTGCCTGGGCAGATCGCGTTCGAGCGGATGCCGCGCTTCACATAGTCGGCGGCGACGGATTTGGTGATGCCGACAACCGCTGCCTTCGTCGTGCTGTAAACGAAGCGGTTGGGGACGCCGGCGATCCCGACCACCGACGACATGTTGACAATCGAACCGCGCCCTTGCTCCAGCATCCCCGGCAGGAACGCCCGTATCAGCCGGAACATCGACCGGACGTTCAGCGCGAAGGCAAAATCCCAATCCTCCTCGCTGCAATCGAGAACCGTGCCGCCATGCACATAGCCGGCGATGTTGAGGAGCGCGTCGATGGTCCCGATCTCGGCCGGCAACGCCGCGATGGCCGACGGATCGAGCACATCAAGACGGCGCGTCTCGATGCCTGGAACGCCTCGCAGCTCATCCAGCTTGACCAAATTGACGTCCGTCGCGATCACTCGCGCGCCTTCGCTGGCGAAAGCCTCCGCGCACGCCCGGCCAATGCCCTGCGCCGCCGCCGTGATGAAAGCCGTCTTGCCTGCAAGCCTGCCGCCCATTGCCGTCACTCCCGATTTCGCGCCTCTTCTTGCATCGACTGTAAAATCGACGAGGACGATGCTCCAACAACTATTCCGCCGCCATCAACGCCCCATCACGCCGAGATGCAACTCGATGAGATCATGCCGGCCGAGCAGGTCGCGGGGCTTGCCGGACCAGGCAATACGGCCGCGGTCGAGGATGATGGCTTGTTGCGCAAAGTCCAGCGCCCGCTCGATCTGCTGCTCGACAAGCACGATCGTCATGCCGCCATCGGCAAGGCGTCCGAGCGCGCCCATCAGCTCGTCGCAAATGATCGGCGCCAGCCCTTCCAGCGGCTCGTCCAAAAGCAGCGCCGACGGCTGGCCGAGGAGGGTGCGCGCGGTCGACAGCATCTGCTGCTCGCCGCCCGACAGTTGCGAGGCGATCTGGCCGCGCCGTTCGCCCAGGCGGGGGAACAGATCGTAGGCCTCGCGCAGCGCCTCGCGAGGCCGGCTCTTCAATCCGACAAAGAGATTTTCCTCGACCGTCAGCGAACGGAACACGTCGCGGGTCTGCGGCACGTAGCCGATCCCCGCGAGCGCGCGCGACGCGGTCGACAGGAGCGTTACGTCCCGCCCGCCGAGGCAAATCCGGCCGCTTCGATACCGCGTCAGGCCCATGAGGGTGGCGAGCAGCGTGGTTTTGCCCACACCGTTGCGGCCGAGCACGGCAAGCCGCCCGCCGGCGGGGACCGCGAAGCCTATGTCCTCGATAATGAGCGTGTCGCCATAGCCGGCGCTCAGCCCCGCGACCTCAAGGCTTTCGGCGGGCATGGGCGTAGCTCCCCAGATAGGCTTCCCGCACGCGCGCATTGTCCGCCACCTCAGCGGGCGCGCCATCGCCGATCACCCGGCCCGAGGCGAGCACCACGACGCGGCTGGCGAAGCGGAAGACGAGGTCCATATCGTGCTCGATCATCAGGATCGCGAGGCTGGGCGGCAGCCGGTCCAAAGCGCGCTCGATGCGGGCGGTTTCGTCATGCGGCACCCCTGCCGCCGGTTCATCGAGCAGGAGTACTTTCGGCGCTAGCGCCATGGCAATCGCAAGCTCCAGCAGCCGCTGTTGGCCATAGGCGATCTCGCGGGAGAGCCTCCCGGCGTCGGGTAGCAGTCCGAGCGCGTCGAGATGCGACGCCGCTTCATCCGACACCGCTGAATTGGGCCGGCCGCGCGAAAATATGCCCGCCTCGCCGTCGCGTTGACGGATCGCCAGCTCGACATGCTCGCGGACGGTCAGGCTGCGAAATAGGCGGCTGACCTGAAAGGTCCGCACCAGGCCGAGGCGAACCCGCCGCACCTCGGGCATATGTGTGATGTCGCGCCCGGCGAGGCTGACCGAGCCGGAGGAGGGGGCGAGCGCGCCCGACACCATGTTGACGAAGCTGGTCTTGCCAGCGCCGTTGGGGCCGATCAGCGCCACGCGGTCGGCGGGGTTTAAGGCCAGCGAGATGTCGGAGGCGACCACAAGCCCGCCGAACGCCTTGTGCAGGCCCCGGACATCGAGCAGCGGGGTCATTCTCCAACTCCCCTGAGGCGAAGCAGACGGCGCTCGATTTGTCCGGCGAGCGACCAAAGCCCGCGCGGCAGGAACAGCACCACCACGATCAGCAGCGCTCCGACCATCGACAGCCAGTGAAACGGATTGATCGAGGACACCACGTGCTCGAAGACGACGAACACGGCGGCCCCCGTCAGCGCTCCGTAAAGCGAGCCCGCGCCTCCAAGCACCAGCATGACGATGGCCATGGCGGATTTCTCGAAGCCAAGGCTGTCGAGACCGACGACGCCGGTCGTTACCGCCGCCAGCGCTCCGGCGATGCCCGCGACCATGCCCGAGACGACATACATCTTCAAAAGCTGCGGAAACACCGACGCGCCCATCGAGCGGATACGGATGCGGTCTTCCTTGATGCCGCGGCAGAGGAGGCCGAAGGGGGAGCGAACGAGGCGCAGCAGAAGGAACAGCAGGACGACCAGCACGATGAGCGAGAACAAATAGGCCGTGCGTCCCCACAGGTCGAAGGTGAACAGGCCGAGCAGCGCGCCCGGCTCGATGCCCGTCAAGCCGTCGCTCCCGCCCGTGATGCGGCTGGCTTTATTGGCGGCTTCACGCCCAAGCTCCAGCGTGGCGATCGACAGGACGAGCTGCGGCAGTCCGGTTGCCCGAAGGATGATCGAGCCGGTGATGAGCGCGGCCAGTCCCCCGGCGATCGCGCCGATCCCAAGCAGCATCAGCGGATCGACGATGCCGCGCACGCAGGCAATTCCGGCGGCATAGGCCCCGGCGCCGTAGAGCGCGGCATGACCGAGCGTTGCGACCCCGCAATAGCCGACGACGAGGTCGAGCGAGAGCACGAATAGCGCCGCAATCATGACGCTCCTTAAGAGGGCAAGATCGTCGGGGAAGGTAAAATAGGCGGCCCCTCCCGCAAGGGCGACGATGGTAACGCCAACCACATCGCGGCCAATGCGAGCGGACGCGGCTTGTTTCCGCCAGGCCGTCAAATTGGGAATGGCGGCCGTCATGTGTGTGCCCTGCCGAAGATGCCATGCGGGAGGAGGACGACGATGACGATCACCGCGAGATAAAAGAAAAACGCACCGAAATCGGGCACGAAATAGCGGCCAATGGTGTCGATGAGGCCAAGCGCCAGCGACGCCGCGAGCGCGCCGCCGATGGACCCAGCGCCGCCGACCGACACCACGACAAGAAACACCACCATGTAGCGCAGCGCGTAATACGGCTCCAGCGGCAGCAGTTCGGCCCCAACGATCCCGCCAAAAGCTGCCAGCCCCACCGACAGCGCGAAGGTCGCGGCGTATAGCCGGTCGGTGCGCACGCCGAGCGCGTTCGCCATCGGCCCATTGTCGACCGCGGCGCGAAGGCGCGTGCCGAAGCCGGTCCGCTCGATGAGAAGCCACAGCGCGGCAAAGACTGCAAACCCGCTTGTGATGACAAAAAGGCGATGCGCCGGGACGGTCCTTGGGCCGATATCGACCGGACCGCGCAGCAGATCGGGTAGCGGGATGGTCTTCAGCGTCGGCCCGAACAGGTAGTTGGTCAGCCCGATGATGACGAAGGTGATCCCAATGGTCATAAGAAGCTGCATCAGCGGGTCGGGGAGCGTGTAGATGCGGCGGTAAAGCAGCCGCTCCAGCGGCATGGCGATGGCGACGGTCGCCGCGACCGCCACCGCTAAAGCTGCCGCGAAATTCCAGCCGAGCCCGCCCGTGAAATAGGCCGCCAGATAGCCGCCGATCATGGCGAACGCGCCATGCGCCAGGTTCGTCACGCGCATCAGCCCCATCATCACCGACAGGCCGATGGTGATGATGAACAGCACCATGCCGTAGGCGAGCGCGTCGATCAGGATACTGAACGCCGTGGTCACGCGGAAAGCCTTATCGGGAAAGCGAGAGGATCATGCTGGGATATTGGCATAATCCTCTTATGCACGGGGATCAGTTTTGCGCCGTGAGGCCGTAATCCGGCTGATCCGGAAAGGTCTCGATCTCCTTGTTGAACAGCCGTCCATCCTGCTTTTCGACGATGCGCAAATAAACATTCTGCCGGATGTGCCGCGTCTCTGGGTCGATCACGACCGGTCCGCGCGGGCTGTTCCAGCGCAGGCCCTTGACGGCCTCGATGGCCTTTTTGGGGTCGCGCTGGCCGTTCGTGGCCTCGATCATCTTGTAGATCACATGCATTCCGTCGAACGCGCCGACCGAGGTCATCATGACCTCGCTGAGCGAGCCGCCGCCTTTTTCGATCGCTGCGAGAAAGCGCTGATTCTCCGGCGAGGCGTGCGAGGGCGCATAGTGGAAGGTGGACAGGATGCCGATTGCGGCATCGCCCATGCTGGGAAGGTCGGGCTCGCTCACCAAATCGCCGGTGGAGACGAGCTTGATGCCGGCGGCTTTCAGGCCGTTGTCGATATAGGCCTTGACGAAGCCGACCGTCGGCGGCCCGGCTGGCAGGAATGCAAAGATTGTGTCCACGCCGGAGTTCTTGATCCGCTGCATGATCGGTCCGAAATCGGCGGTGCTTAGCGGCAGCCGGAGCGCTTCGACGATGCTGCCGCCGCCCGCCTCGAAGGTTTTCTTGAAGGCGGCTTCAGCGTCGATGCCGGGGCCGTAATCGCTGACCGCGATGGCAACCTTCTTGGCGCCCTGCTTCAACGCCACCCGCGCAATCGGAACCGTATTCTGCCAAAGCGTGAACGAGGTGCGCACGATATAAGGGCTTTTCTGCGTGATCGAGGAGGTCGCCGCGTTGAAAATCACCAGCGGCACTTGCGCTTCTTCAAGCAGCGGCGCGATAGCGAAAGCATTGGGCGTGAAATACACACCCGCGAGATATTGCACCCGGTCCTTAACGACGAGTTCCTGCGCCAGCGCCTTGGCTTTGGCCGGATTGGGCGCGTCGAGGTCCTTATAGATGAACTCGATCGCATGGCCGCCGGCGGTCTTGCCGTTGATCGCCTGGTAAGCGTCGATGCCCACCTTGAAATTCTTGCCCGGGAGCGCGAACGGCCCGGAAAAGGTGCCGATCACGCCGACCTTAACGGTTTCGGCGGCCGCCGGAACAATAATGCCGAGAGCGGCCGCAACTATGATCGGAATTGTCCTCAATCGCATCGTCACCTCCCCTGATGGCGGCGTGGCTTGACCGCGCGCGTTCCGACCGTGCTCGATCGTTTATGCTTCCACGGCGCGCATTGTAGGCCGCCTGAAATCCCTGGCAAGAGACCGCAGCTTTAATGGCTGAATGGCAGGCCGACATAATTCTCAGCCAGGCTTTGCGCGGCGGCTCGGGAGCTGGTCACGTAGGCGAGTTCGGCGAGCTGCACCTGCCGGTCGAAATCGCTCGCGCCATCGAAGCGATGCAGCATCGAGGTCATCCACCAGGAGAAGCGCTGCACCTTCCAGGTCCGCTCAAGGCAGATCGCCGAATAGGCATCGAGCAGCTCCGTCCGTCCATCGCGGTAGAATTGCGTCAGTCCCTTGGCCAGCACGCGAATATCGGCGACCGCGAGATTGAGGCCCTTCGCCCCGGTCGGTGGAACGATATGCGCGGCGTCGCCGGCTAGAAACAATCTCCCGAAGCGCATGGGTTCGGCGACGAAGCTGCGCAGCGGCGCGATGCCCTTCTGCATGATCGGACCTTCCGCCACCCTCCAGCCATCGCCGATTTCCAGCCGGGCGTGCAGCTCGTCCCAAATCCGCGCATCGGACCAGTCGGCGATGTCATCGTCGGCGCGGCATTGCAGATAGAGGCGTGTGAGATCGTGCGAGCGCATCGAGTAGAGGGCGAAACCGCGCTCGTGATTGGCGTAGACCAGCTCGTCGCTTGTTGTCGGCGCTTGCGCCAGAATGCCGAGCCAGGCGAACGGATAGCTACGCTCGTAATTGCGCAGCATGCCCGGCGGGATCGAAGGGCGGCAGACGCCATGATAGCCGTCGCACCCGGCGATTGCGTCGCAGGCGATCTCATGCGCCTCGCCGTCCTTGCGATAATGGATTTTGGGCTGCTCGCTGTCCAGATCGCGAACGCTGGTTTCCTCCGCGTCGAACACGATGTCGGCCCCCGCCGATATCCGCGCATCGAGCAGATCCTTCACCACCTCGTGCTGGCCATAGATGGTGACGGCTTTTCCAGTCAGGGCCTCGAAGTCGATCGGGTGCCGCGCGCCGCCGAACGACAATTGAATGCCGCGATGCACCAAACCCTCGCGCGCCAGCCGCTCGCCCAGCCCTGCCTTTTTCAGCGTATCGACGGTGCCCTGCTCCAGCACCCCCGCCCGGATGCGCGCCTCGACATAGGCCCGGCTCTTGGCCTCGACGATGACGGAGCCGATGCCCTGCAAATGCAACAAATGCGACAGCAGCAGGCCAGCCGGTCCCGCTCCGACAATCCCGACTTGCGTTTGCACCGCGTCCTCCCACGTCCTTTGCTGAAATGATAGCGTGTTTGCGGAGAAGCCGCGACGGCCTGTCGCAAATCGCGTTCGCATCGCTTACACTCGGCGCAAAGCGGCAGCGCCACGCGCGCGAAGCCGTAGCGCACGGAGGCGCGCCGCCCATGTCCCAACCGCCTGCCTATCGCCGCGAACAGCCGGGCAGCCAGCCGCCATCGCATTCGCCTGGTTATGTCTCGACGGTGAAACGCTCGCCGCGCCAGCCGCTGGTCATGCTCCCGCACACGCTGTCGGAGATTACCGGCCCGGTCTACGGCCACGCCCGCATTGGCCCGCTCGACGCCGATTTGACCGGCCAACATGAGGGCGAGCCGCTGGGCGAGCGCATCGTCGTGACGGGGCGCGTGCTCGATGAAGATGGCTGCCCGCAGGCCGGTTCGCTGGTCGAACTTTGGCAGGCGAACAGCGCCGGGCGCTATGTCCATGCCAAGGATCAGCACGACGCGCCGCTCGATCCGAATTTCACCGGCGCGGGCCGGACGACGACGGATGAAAACGGGGTTTACCGCTTCATCACTGTCAAGCCCGGCGCCTATCCGTGGAAGAATCATCCCAACGCCTGGCGGCCGCCGCATATCCATTTTTCGCTTTTCGGCCCGAGCTTTGTGACGCGTCTCGTCACCCAGATGTATTTCCCCGGCGATCCGCTCTTGCCGTTCGATCCGATCTACAATTCCGTGACAGACCCGAAAGCGGCCGCCCGCATGATCTCGCAACTCGACCTTGCCGCGACGGTCCCGGAATGGGCGCTCGGCTACCGTTTCGACATCATATTGCGCGGACGCAACGCAACGCCGATGGAGGCTTAAGAATGGGCGAGACCTCGCTCGTGGAAACGCCGTGGCAGACGGTCGGCCCGTTCTTCCATGATGCGCTGCCATTCGAGGGCGGTGAGCGCTTGGCGGGTGAAGGGACGCCCGGCACGCATATCACCGTCGAAGGCCGTCTGCTCGACGCCGACGGGGCGCCCGTGCCGGATGGGCTGATTGAAATCTGGCAGGCCAACAGCGAAGGCCGGTACAATCATCCAGAGGACGGGCAGGACAAGCCGCTCGACCCGGATTTCGACGGTTTTGGCAGGACGCCGACGGACCAGGACGGCTGGTTCCGCTTCCACACCGTCAAGCCCGGCGCTGTCCCTGGCCCGCACAATGCGCCGCAGGCCCCGCATATTTGTCTCTCGGTGATGGGAAGAGGCATCCTGAAGCGGCTGGTGACGCGGGCCTATTTCGCGGACGAAGCCGCCAACGCCTACGATCCGGTGCTGTCGCTCGTTCCCGAAGCGCGGCGCAACACGCTCATCGCCGCGCCGAGCGGGGACGGCACGGCATACCGGCTCGATATCCGGCTTCAAGGCGAAGATGAAACCGTTTTTTTCGACGTATAAGGCGCGCGGATGAGCTGGCCGTCATCCTTCGCGACGCTCGGCCCTTTCTTCAGCACCGAAGCGATGGCGGCAATCTTTTCCGATCGCGCCCGCATCCAAGCCATGCTCGATGTGGAGGCGGCGCTTGCCAGGGCCGAGGCGGCTTGCGGGATCATTCCCCAGACCGCCGTGCCAGCGATTTGCGCCGCGGCGGACGCGGATCGATTCGACCTGGACGCGCTGGGGCGTGAGGCGCTGAATAGCGGCAATCTCGCCGTTCCGTTGGTCAAGCAATTGACGGCGCGGGTTGCCGGAAGCGATGCCGAGGCCGCCCGCTGGGTGCATTGGGGCTCGACCAGCCAGGACATTGTCGATACGGGCCTGGTCCTGCAAATGCGGCTCGGCTTCCATCTGATCGACGACCAGCTTGTGCGCCTCTGCGACCGCCTTGCCGATCTTGCCGAGGCGCACGCCGCAACGCCCATGATCGCCCGCACGCTTATGCAGCAGGCGACGCCTTCGTCATTTGGGCTTAAGGCCGCCGGATGGTTGTCGGCCTGCAACCGCGCGCTTCATAGACAACGCGAGGTCGCGCCGCGCGTGCTGGTTCTGCAATGCGGCGGCGCGGCGGGCAATCTTGCCGCGCTGCATCCGGATGGGCCAAAGCTGGCCGATGCGCTCGCCGCCGATCTCGGGCTAGCCGTTCCGGATCTACCTTGGCACAGCCAGCGCGACCGTATCGCAGAGACGGGTTGCGCCCTGGCGATTACAATCAGCAGCCTTGGCAAGTTCGCGCGCGATCTGGCGCTGATGGCGCAGACTGAGATTGGCGAAGTCCGCGAGCCCGCCGGCGAGGGACGGGGCGGCTCCTCCGCCATGCCGCATAAGACCAACCCGGTCGCCTGCGCGCGCATCATTGCGATTGCTCACCGCGCGCCCGGGCTCGCCGCAACGCTTTTGGCGGCAATGGATCAGGAGCACGAGCGCGGGCTGGGCGGCTGGCAATCCGAGTGGGAGGTTTTACCGGACTTATTCCTGCTGACGGCGGGCGCGCTTGACGCGGGGCTATTGCTGGCCGAGCAAGGCGCGTTCGATACGGACCGAATGCGCGTCAATTTGCACATGACTTCGGGCCTCGTGATGGCGGAGGCCGCCGCCATTTCGCTTGGCCGCAAAATCGGCAATTCTGACGCGCATCGGCTCATGGCGCGCGCCAGTCGCATCTCGGCGTCTGAGAAAAAACCCCTTCGCGACTGTCTCACGGCCGACCCGGAGCTTAGGGTTCATTTTTCCGCGGCCGAGCTGGACACGCTTTTTACCCCCGAAAACCATCTTGGCGCCGCGCCGGAACTCATTGCACGCGCCGTCGCGGCCTATCGCGGCAAAAGCTGAAGGAGATCGCCTATGGACGAAAAAGACCGCTTGGATGACGGGTTCGCGCGGCGCAGACAGGTTCTGGGGGACGCCTATGTCGACCGCTCGGTCGCCGGCTGCACTGACCTCACGGCCGAATTCCAGGATTTCATCACCCGCTACGCCTGGGGCGAGATCTGGACCCGCCCCGGCCTCGATACAAGCACGCGGCGTCTGCTGGTTCTGGCGATAACCGCTGCGATGGGACGCTGGGAGGAGTTCCGCCTGCATCTGCGCGCCGGTCTGGAAGGCGACCTCAGCCTCGACCAAGTCAAGGAGCTGCTGATGCAAACCGCGCTCTATGCGGGTGTCCCGGCGGCGAACACCGGCTTCCACATCGCACAGGACATCGCGCGCGAACTTGGCGAGGGGGCTGCCGTGAAGCCGCAGGTGTAGCTTGCGTCAAGCACACAAATAAAGGGCGAGGTCTGGACCTCGCCCTTCGTAAATTGGAACTCTATACTCCGGAGGTAGCGACTGACTACCGAAGGACGTCGTAGTGACGTCCGAGTTTGTAGCTCAAGCCAAGCCGAACGGAGTGGATTTCCGTATCGACATCGACACTCTCCGAGCACCCGATGCCGCACGCCCCAAGGAAATCGAACACGTTCTCATCCTGAAAGCTGGAGTAACGGTATTCGAGCTTCAAAGACCAGCCGTCCCGGATATTTTGCTCGACGCCGCCGCCAACGAAATAGCCGCTGAGTTCCTCGGAGAAGCCGTCAGCCGAGAAGCTATTGTCGAAATCCATGTCGGTTTGCGTATAGCCCGCAGTCACATACCATAGGGTACAGCACGAACGGACAACGCCAAACCGCACGCCCACGGCCCAAACATCTTCGAAGGTCATTTCGAAGGGATCGATAAAGCCCGGCGCGCTAAGTGTGCCTGATCCGTCCAGGTCACCGAATGTGTAATCGGCGAAAACACCAAAGACATAGCCGCCCATCATCCGATCATATCCGAGCGCGATCGTGCCCGTTGCACCGTCGCTGCTGACGTCATTTTCCTGACTGCTCAGCAGGCCGCCATCATCGACCTCATTGAAGACATCGATGGACGCGCCTGAATATCCGATGCTGCCGGCGATATACAAACCCGACCATTGGGCATCGCAACAAGCGACCGGAGCCGCATCCTTCATTGATCCGTGCACAACCGGCACACCATCCGCGGATGCAGTGTCCGTCACTAAGATCAGAAGCGCGCAGGCGCCCAGCGCGCTAAGAAATTTATTCATGTTATCTTGCCCTATTGCTGATAACGGCGAAGTTGCGGGTGCCCATCCGTTCGTTTCGGTTCAACCAGAACGCGAGTTACTGGGCTGCGATTCGCCGCGTTAATGCAAAAAGGATACCGATTTTCGCGCAATAATGCTGCAATCTGAGGTTGTTTTGTCACGGTTCGGAGGTCTATCCCCCAACACGCAGATGATGCCAAGCGCCGGGATTTCGGCTAGGGTCCGCACCTTTTATGGCCTGCCGCACGCCGCTTAATCTCGGAGACCTCCACATGAACGTCGGCATCGATTTCGGCACGACCAATAGCGTGCTCGCCGTGGCGCCTCCGGCTGGCGATGTCCGGATCGCACGGCACGGGCCGGACCAAGCCAGCGGCAATTTCCGATCCATTTTGTGCGTGGTGAAAAGCGCGGCGCCGGGCTCACAGCCAATGGTGACGACGGGTCCTGCGGCGATGGCGGCCTATCTGGAGCACGGCAGCGACTGCCGCCTCATTCAGTCGGTCAAATCGATGGCCGCCAATCCGAATTTCTCGCAAACGCATATTTTCGGTCGCAAATTCACCATCGAAGATCTCATCGCCGCGATCTTGAAAGGCCTGCGCGCCAGCGCCGAGCGCGACATGCCCGCGCTGGGGACAACCGCGACAGCCGGCCGCCCCGTGCGCTTTGCCGGCCAACTTGCCGATGAGGCGCTGGCTTTGCGGCGGCTTTCGGATGCCTTCGCGATGGCTGGATTTGCGAATGTGTCTTTCGTCGCCGAGCCGCTGGCGGCGGCGTATAGATTTGCCAGCCGGATCAATACGGCGAAAATCTGCGTCGTGGCGGATTTCGGGGGCGGCACGAGCGACTTCTCGCTGGCCCGCTTCATGCCCAAGGGCGGCCGAATTGCCTTGGAAACACTCGGGACATCGGGCGTCGGCATCGCTGGGGACCGGCTCGATTACCGCATCATCGAGAAGGTCGTTTGCCCCATGCTGGGCC
The DNA here is from genome assembly GCA_031399085.1 of Rhodomicrobium sp. Taxonomy (GTDB): domain Bacteria; phylum Pseudomonadota; class Alphaproteobacteria; order Rhizobiales; family Rhodomicrobiaceae; genus R-RK-3. Next base: position 203,626 of record JANNOQ010000045.1, on the reverse strand, counting down.
TGGGCTCCCATTATCTCAGCATGGGCAAACGTTTGCCGATGCCCGTGCATTATTATGCCCGCCTTCAGCGCTGGAGCGATCTCTCATTTCTGCGCGCCCCAGCTACGCTGCGCGAGCTGCGCAGCCTGATGCGCATGTCCGAAAATCCCGAGGCGCTGGAACGGCTGATTTATATCATCGAGGAAGAGCTGGGTTTCGACCTTTACCGGGCCGTTTCCGAGGCCAAGACCGCTCTATCCTTGCACGAATCCGCCAGGCTCGAATTCAGACACGGGCCGGTGCAGATCAGCCAAGAGATCAGCCGCACGGCGTTCAACGAATGGATTGCCGAGGACCTCGCGGCGATCGACGCGCAGGTGAGCAAACTCTTTGCGGAAACGACACTGGCGCCCGCCGATGTCGATCACGTCTTCATGACCGGCGGTACATCCTTCGTGCCGGCGATCCGCGATCTGATGGCCAGGCGCTTCCCCTCCGCCGATTTCTCAGCGGAAGACGAGTTCGTCTCGGTCGGCGCGGGCCTTGCGCTTTTTGGCCGCGAGCACGGTAAGGCTGACATCTCTGCCGAGTGAGCGGCGGAAAGGCTTTAGGCCCGCTATTTGTCGACGGGCTTTGTCACCGTGAACGGCTTATGTTGGCGCTTTCCGGTCGGCAGCCCCGACGGTGAGCTCGGTGTGTTTGCCTTGAAGCCCTTTTGCAACGGTTTGGCCATTTGCGTGTCCACCCACACCTTGTGATATTCGGGCATTTTAGCCTGCGAATCGAGCGCCACTGCGAATGACGTGGTTGCGAGTGCGGCGGCGATGATGATCCTGACCATCGGCTCCTCCTGGGTTTGGCTCGAATCTATAGTCGCGCTGACTGGCAACACGGTTCATGGCGTTCGCTCCCCGTCATCGAATAAACGCATCCGCAACGTTTCCAGGCGTCCCATCCGGTCGGCGGTTTCAAGACCTGACAGCTCGGTGACGCGGGCGACCAACGCTTCGGTGACGGCCAGCAGCGCCGTAACCGAGTCCCAAGCGCCGCCGCTTTCAACCGCCCCAACGATGACGTGGTGAGAGTGCGCCACCGCCGGGGCATTGGCCGCGTCGGTGAACAGAATCACGCTCGCGCCCTGCTCGCGGGCAAGCGCGGCAAAGCGCACCACATCGCTCGAATAGCGGCGGATGTCGAAGGCGACCACGACCGATTTGCGGCCGACATCGATCAACCGGTCGGGCCAGGTGGAGGACAGGCTGCCGATTTCCTCGACGCCGCCGCGCACGATTTGCAGGTGACGCGCGAGAAGCCGGGCCAATTGTTGCGTAAAGCGCCCGCCGATCACCAGCACGCGCCGCTTGGGATCCGCCACGGCATTAGCGGCGGCTTCGAATTCAGCCGGCACCAGGTCGGCGAAGGTTTCGGCCACATTTCGCGAAAGGCGGGAGCCAAAATGGCTCAGCCAATCGTCGTCATCGCTGGATGCATGACGGTACGCGGACCAGCGGCCAAGCGGAGAAATTTGCTCCCCCGCCAATTCCAGACGCAGCCGCTCCTGGAAAGCTTCCCAGCTTTCGACGTCCAATTTGGATAAAAGCCGCAGCACGGTTTGCGGGCTGACGCCGGCTTCGCGCGCAAATCGCGCCATCGGGCCGAGCCCGGCCGCCGGATAATGCTGGCGCAGATGCGTTGCGGCCCGCGCTTCCTGCGCGGTCAGACTTGACCAAATCCGCGTGATGGCGGCCGCTGCCGTTTCCAGCTTGCCGCCATTATTCCCATCCGTGCCGTCCTGTGCCTTTTCCACCGCTAAGCTACCTGTTGGAAACTGGTCTTTTTATTCCGTCTTGACACCAGTAGATGTTCTTTGGAATGATTATTCCAGCAAAAAATCGAGCTTGGACGACGCGAACGAATGTAGGGGCGGGGCAGCGCAAGGCGGGCGAATTCTTTCCCGCAAACGGTTTCCAAAACAAGGAATTCGAAAATGGCGCAGGACGGGCAGGGCGGCGTTATCTACAACAAGGTGGACAGCGCATATTTCGAAAAGCGCGGATTGAAGCGCTATGCGGGCGTGGCGAGCCTGTGGGCGCTCGGCGTCGGCGCGGTGATTTCGGGGCATTTTTCGGGCTGGAATTTCGGCCTGGCGCCGGGCGGCTGGGGCGGTCTGCTGATCGCGGCCATTCTGATCTCGATCATGTATCTTGGCCTGGTGTTCTGCATCGCCGAGATGTCGCCGGCGCTGCCGCATACCGGCGCTGCCTATTCCTTCGCGCGCACGACCATGGGGCCGTGGGGGGGCTTCATCACCGGACTGTTCGAGAATGTGGAATATGTCATCACGCCGGCGGTCGTGGTGTTCTTTATCGGATCCTATCTCGGCGCCATCTTCGGCACCGGACCTGAATTCCAACCGGTGTATTGGGTGGCCTGTTACATTATCTTCGTTGGGCTGAACATCTCCGGCGTAGAGTTTTCCTTCAAGGTCACGCTCATCGTCACGCTCTTGGCCCTCGCCTGTCTCGTGGGCTTCTGGATCAGCGCGTTTCCGGTCATGGATTTCAATCGCTGGGCGCTGAACATCGGAGTTGGCCCGGATGGCTCGGCGGTCGAACTGCCGGAGGGCAACGGCCCGTTCCTCCCCTTCGGCATTTGGGGCGCGCTGGCGGCGATGCCCTTCGCGGTCTGGCTGTTCCTGGCCATCGAGCAATTGCCGCTTGCCGCCGAGGAGTCCGTCGACCCAAAGAAGGATATGCCGACCGGCATCATCCTTGGAATGCTCACCTTGATGGTGTCGGCATTCATGATCTTGTGGTTGAACTCGAGCCTGCCCGTGTCGCGTGAAATCACCGACGCGGCGACGGGCGCGACCACGACGGTAACGGGAGCTTTCGCGCTTAGCTCATCCGGCGAGCCGCTGCTAGACGGCTTCAGGGCGATTTACGGCGTCGATATTGCGAAAATCCTTGCAGGCATCGCCGTGATCGGCCTTATCGCGAGCTTCCACACCATCATCTTCGCCAAGGGGCGGCAGATTTACTCGCTGTCGCGCGCCGGCTACTTCCCGCGCTGGCTCTCCATTACCCATACCAGCTACAAAACGCCCCATGTCGCCATGATCGGCGGCGCGGTTGTCGCTCTCGCGATCATGCTGTCCATTTGGTACTATGTCGGCGTCGATGCCAGCACGGGCGTCATTGGCGGCACGCTGCTGAATATGGCGGTGTTCGGGGCCATGTGTTCCTATGTGGCGCAGGCGGTATCGTTCATCTTGCTGCGCACCCAGCATCCGCAGATCGAGCGCCCATATAAAAGCCCCTTCGGAATCCCCGGCGCGGTGGTGACGATTGTCTTGGCGCTCATCACCATCGGGTTTCAATTCGCCGATCCGATCTACCGGCAAGGCGTGATCGGCGTTGGGATCTGGTTCGCGGTCGGGCTGATCTATTTCGCGCTGATCGGACGGCGCAAGCTCGTGCTTTCGCCCGAGGAAGAGTTCGCCACGACGAAGGGCGCCGCTGACTACAAAACCTATTGAGCGCTTCACAAGCTAGGCGGGGCATACACTTGTCCCGCCTCCTTCGTTCATCAGCAGGCCTGTGAGATGATGCCGCTAGAGGTAAAGACAACCGCCGATGCGCGGACAATTGTCGAGGAACACGGGCTTTCGCATGTGAAAGTCGGCGTGTTCGACGCGGACGGCGTCATGCGCGGCAAGTATATGGGCCGGGAGAAGTTTTTCTCGGCCCTCGAAAAGGGCTTCGGCTTTTGCGACGTGGTTTTGGGCTGGGACTCGAACGACCAGCTTTACGACAATGTCAGCTTCACCGGCTGGCATACGGCCTATCCCGACGCCGCCGTGCGGGTGCTGCCGGAGACCTGCCGCCCGGTGCCGTTCGAAGGCGACATGCTGCTGTTCCTCGCCGAATTCGCGGGGCCCGCCGAGGCGGTATGTCCGCGCGGCGTGCTGCGCAAGGTTCTGGCCCGTGCCGCCGATATGGGCTTCAGCGTGAAGGCGGCGGCGGAGTTCGAGTTCTTCCTGTTCAATGAGACGCCGGACAGCGTCCGCGAGAAAAACTATCGCGGCCTGAAGAATATCACGCCGGGCTTTTTCGGCTATTCAATGCTGCGCGCCTCAGTTCATGCCGAGTTCTACCGCGATCTCCTGGAGCTGTGCGATGCGATGCGGATGCCGATCGAGGGCCTGCATACGGAAACCGGCCCGGGCGTGCTGGAAGCCGCCATCGAAGTGACCGACGCGCTGGAAGCCGCCGACCGTGCCGCGCTGTTCAAGACCTTCACCAAAATTCTTGCCCAGCGATCTGGCCTCATGGCGACGTTCATGGCGAAATGGTCGAAGGACTGGCCGGGGCAGTCGGGCCATCTGCATGTATCGCTGAACCGCAAGAACGATGGCGGCTCGGTCTTCCACGAAGAGGGCAAGCCGCACGGCATGTCGGACGCGATGCGCTGGTTCGTCGGCGGCCAGCAGGCGCTGATGCCGGAATTACTCGGCATGGTCGCGTCCACCGTGAATTCCTACACCCGGCTGATCCCTGGCTTCTGGGCACCGACCGAAGCGAGCTGGGGCGTCGAAAACCGCACCTGCGCGCTGCGTGTTATCCCCGGCTCGGCCAAATCACAGCGTGTTGAATATCGCATCGCGGCGGCGGATATTAATCCCTACATCGCACTGGCGGCGGCGATCGGCTCGGGACTATGGGGCATCGAGCACAAGATCGAGCCAGATGCGGCTGTCGTTGGGAATGCCTATGAGAGGAAATTTCCAGAAAGCCGCTCGTTGCCGCGCACGCTGTTCGAGGCGTCGGAGCGGCTGAAGCACAGCGACGTGGCGCGCCAGCTTTTCGGCGACGCCTTCGTCGAACACTACGCGGCGACGCGGGCCTGGGAGGAGCGCGAATTCCGCCGGGCGATTACCGATTGGGAAATGCAGCGCTATTTTGAGATCATTTAAAGGCTATTTGTCATCCCCGCGAAAGCGGGGATCCAGAACCCGGCACGCATTTGAACTGGATTCCCGCCTTCGCGGGAATGACAAAAGGGATGAGAGGCATGACTGATCTTACTTGCATATCTCCCATCGACGGCCGGATCGTCGATCGCCGCCCCTTCGCCGCGCCGTCGCACATCGATGCGGCGGTGACGGCGGCGAAAGCCGCACAAAAGCTCTGGGCTCGGGTGCCGCTGTTAGAGCGTGTCGGCGTAATGCTCGGATTTCTCGACGCGCTAAAATCCATGAACGCTGAGATCGTCCCCGAACTTGCCCTGCAAATGGGCCGTCCGATCCGGTATGGCGGCGAGCTGCGGGGTGTTGAGGAGCGCGTTCGGTATATGGCCGAGATCGCGGAGGAAGCACTCGCGCCGATCTCGCCCGCCCCCCGCGAAGGCTTCATCCGCACCATCAAGCGTGAGCCGCTCGGCCTTGTCTTCGTCATCGCGCCCTGGAACTACCCCTACCTCACCACCGTCAATTCCGTCGTGCCCGCGCTGATCGCCGGCAATGCGGTGATCCTCAAGCACTCCGAGCAGAGCATCCTGGTCGGCGACCGCTTTCAGATGGCGATGGAGCGCGCCGGGCTGCCGAAAGGCTTGTTCCAGCACATCGCCATGTCGCATGACGGCGCGGCGAGGCTGATGGGTTCGGGCCTCGTCGATCATGTCAGCTTCACCGGCTCGGTGCGCGGCGGGCGCGAGATGGAGCACGCGCTCGCAGGCACCTTCGCCAGCCTCGGACTGGAGCTCGGCGGTAAGGACCCTGCCTATGTCCGCGCCGACGCCAACCTGCCGCACGCCATCGAGACCCTTGCGGATGGCGCTTATTTCAACTCCGGCCAGAGCTGCTGCGGGATCGAGCGCATCTATGTCGACGCCGCCGTCTATGACGATTTCGTCGCGGGCTTCGAAGCGATGGCGAAGGCTTATGTGCTCGGTAATCCACTGGACCAATCGACGACGCTCGGCCCTATGGCCCAGGCGCGCTTTGCCGCGACCGTGCGCGATCAGGTGGACGAAGCAGTCGCCAAAGGCGCGCGCCCGCATATCGACGCGAAAGCCTTCCCGGCGGACGAGCCCGGCACGCCCTATGTCGCGCCGCAACTGCTCACCAATGTCGACCACTCCATGCGCGTCATGCGCGAGGAGACCTTCGGCCCGGTCGTCGGCATCATGAAAGTGCAGTCGGAAGCCGAGGCGATCCGCCTGATGAACGACAGCGAGTTCGGCCTCACGGCCTCGATCTGGACATCGGATGCCGAGGCGGCCGAACGCATTGGCGCGGAGATCGAAACCGGCACCGTGTTCATGAACCGCTGCGATTATGTCGATCCCGGCCTGCCCTGGACGGGCGTGAAAAACACCGGGCGCGGCGCGGCCCTGTCGGTGCTCGGTTTCCACGCGCTGACGCAACCGAAGGGTTATCATCTGCGGACGGCGCTTTAACTTAGGATATTGCGATGAAAGCTATTTTGACCGGAAGCTGGAATTATCCAACGCGCGTGTTGCACGGCCCGGGCCGGATCAACGAGCTTCCCGACGCGTGCCGGCTGGCTGGCATTTCACGCCCGCTGCTCGTGACCGACGAGGGCCTAAAAACCGCGCAAATGATTGCCGCCGCGGTCGATCTCCTGAAGGGCTCGGGGCTTTCGTCCGCGATGTTTTCCGGAGTTAAGGGCAACCCGACGGCGGCCAATGTCGAGGCGGGACTTGACACCTACCGCGAGGGCGACTGCGACGGCGTCATCGCTTTCGGTGGCGGCTCCGCGCTTGATGTCGGCAAATGCATCGCCTTCATGTCTGGGCAGACGCGCCCAATCTGGGATTTTGAGGACGTCGGCGATTGGTGGACGCGCGCAAATCCTGACGGCATTTCCGCTATCGTCGCGGTGCCGACCACGGCGGGGACCGGCTCGGAAGTCGGACGCGCCGCCGTTGTCACCAATGACGAGACGCACGACAAGAAGATCATCTTCCATCCGCTCATGCTGCCGAAAATTGTCATCTCGGACCCGGAACTGACGGTCGGCCTGCCGCCGAAACTGACCGCCTGGACAGGGTTCGACGCCCTGGCCCACTGCCTGGAAGCCTATTGCGCGCCCGGCTTTCATCCAATGGCGGACGGCATCGCGCTGGAAGGGCTGCGTCTCATCCATGAGTATCTGCCGCGCGCGGTCGCGGACGGCTCGGACATCGAAGCCCGCTCGCGTATGCTGGCCGCTGCCTCGATGGGCGCCGCCGCCTTCCAGAAGGGCCTCGGCGCGGTGCACTCCATTTCGCACCCGGTCGGCGCGGTTTACGATACGCATCATGGCATGACCAACGGTGTGGTGATGCCGTATGTGCTGGCGTTCAACCGCAGCGCGATCGAGACCAAAATGGCCCGTGTCGCCAGCACGCTCGACCTGCCGGGCGAGGGCTTCGCCGCAGTCATGGAGTGGCTCATCGCCTTCCGCCGCGACCTGCATGTGCCGCATACGCTGGGCGAACTTGGCGTCGCCGAAGACCGGCTGGACGAATTGGCGGCGAAAGCGGAGGCCGATCCTTCGACCGGCGGCAACCCCGTGCCGATGCGGGCGGCGGAGTTTAAAACCGTCATCCGCGCCGCCATTCGCGGCGATTTGAGCTTGGGCACATAAAGATGGCCCTTCGATTGCTCGTTGCCGAGGGCAACACCGCCGAAGCCCGCGCCCGCAACGCGGCGCAATCCGGCCTGACGCCGAGCGCCTATTACGCCGAGGTTCTGCGGGACTTGGCTCCCGATGCGGTGGTGGACATCTGCTTTCCCGCCGACCCCGGCGCGACCCTGCCGGGCAGCGCCGCGCTTGCCGATTATGACGGCGTCGCCATCACCGGCTCGGCGCTGAATTTGTGGAAGGCGGAGCCGCAATCGCTGACGCAAGTCGATTTCGCGCGCGAAGTGTTTGCCTCGCGCGTGCCGTTTTTCGGCTCATGCTGGGGCTTGCAGGTGGCGGCGGCTGCGGCGGGCGGCGCGGTGCGGCTTAACCCCCGTGGACGCGAGATCGGTTTTGGCCGCAAAATCACTCTGACCGATGCCGGGCGTTCCCATCCCATGCATGAGGGCCGCGCGCCAGCCTTCGACGCCCCAACCGTGCATAGCGACGAAGTGGGCACGCTGCCGCCCGACATCACGGTGACGGCAACGAATGCGATGGCCGACGTGCAAGCCGCCGAAATCCGCCATGCGGGCGGCGTGTTCTGGGGCGTGCAATATCATCCGGAATATACATTCGCGGAAATCGCGGCGGTGCTGGAGCGTTATGGCGAAAACCTCGTCGCCGACGGCTTCTATGCATCTCCCGCCGCGCTCGCCACTCACGCCGAGGATATTCGGGCGTTAGGGCGCGATCCCAGCCGCCGCGACCTTGCCTGGCGCCTGAGCGTCGATCAGGACGTGCTCGATCCTATGATGCGGCTTTCCGAAATCGCCAACTGGATCAAGCACCAGGTGCGCCCGGCAAAAAGTGCGCGGGTTCGCGAGTAGACCCGTTCGACGGCAGCCGGGACCGCATCTCATTCGATGACGATGGTGGCGACATAATCCATTGTGCGGTTGCGGTTGTGGACCGGCAGCAGCGTATTCACAAGGTAGGAGGTCGGCGAATAATTATCCGGGACTTCCTTATTGAATCGCGCGCTGATGGCGAGCGCTTCCCTGGTTGCTCCGCCTTTGGCGCCAATGCCTGAATAATATTTCTCAAGCGGAGTGAATTTCGGCTTCATCGTTTCCGCGATCGCCTTATGGCCGGGCGAAAGCTTGGCGAGCCGGCCCGGATCGTTGACGAACACGGTCTGCAGCATTTTGTTCTTGCGTTCTTCGGGCAGGTTCATCGCGTCGATGACGAGCAGCGGCCCATCGGCGAGGCCGGCATAGGACTTGATGCTACGGCGCTCCACATAATCGCCCGTCGCTTGCATGGGCTGCATTGGCGGCTTTACGCAGGAGGGAATTCCCGATTTCCTGAATGCGGCGCTCGCGGTGTCGGCGTCGCAGTCCTTCAACGCCAGAATCGACCAGGTGAATTCCGAACAGAACATGCCGATATTTCCGGGAGGGTTTTGACCGAGCGCAATCTGACCGAGCTGTTTGACGAAATTGATCGGCTTTCCTGGCGCATATTTCGGCGCATTGTAGTCTTGGTTGAAGCTGATCTGCGAGGGATAAACCCGTTTGGCGTTCGAGGCCAGGCGCGTCGCCCAATCCAGGATGCGAGCGCGCTGATCCTCGGTCAGCCCGCGTGGCCGGATGACATGCAGCACGTTGATGGTCTTGTAATGCGAGCCGTCCAGCTCGCCGCGCAACTGGTTGCCGAGGAACTCCGCATTCATGGGATTGTCGAGATTGTGCAACTCGCCATCCTTGATATAGGCAATGCCGGTGTGGCTAATTCCCATTTGAATGTTCGGATAGACCCCCGCGCCGCCCCATTCGGGGCGCACGCTCAGCAGCAGGTCGCCGGTCTGGATCAAGCCGCTTGTGCCCAGCCGCTGGGCAAGCCCCCGCCGCTTGCTGATGACGAGGCGCAGCCCGATATCGCCTTGGGCGTCCGCAGCGTCAGGATGCCGGAAGTCGATCAGGGGGTCCGTGGTGTCGATGCTTGGCAAGTCGGCGCGCGAACTGGCCGGAACAGCAAAGAATACCGGGATCTTAAGCTTGCGCGCCACTTCCTTGTTGGTTTTTTCGTCAAAGGTGAAATCCTTCGACGCGGCTGGGTTGACAAACGCCATGCCAATGGCAAGCAGCGCTAAGACTGCTCTGCAATATGTCGATTTAAGCATCGAAGTCACCCCAACACGGTCTTGGACGCAAGCACTTGTATTTTGACCAACCAATGAGTCAAGCGGCATGAAAGGATGTGATTTTAGGCTCGCAGCGCTCGCTCCCCAGCGGCTTGAGCATAGCATAGGGCAGCGCAGCAGCCCAGATTTGTGATTTTCTTTGCCCACGGCTAAGGCCTTATCTGGACGTGCACATGGTCGTCATGCCGCGCCGCCTGGCAGCCTTGAAACCTGAGGAGCGGCGAGGAAACGCCAAGCCGTTTGGCCAAATATGGCTCAAGCAACACGCGCTCGACGCCGAACTCCCGGCCGACGGAGACCAGCCAGTTGAGCGCGGCGCGCGTGCGGTCTGTATCGAGCCGGAAATCAGGAAGCAGCGGCTGCAGCCATTCCATATCCCAACGCAGACTGAAGCCAGAGGTCTTGGCGCAAGCCGGGGCATCTCGCGGGTCGGGCTTTTCAAAAGCCCAATAACCGACAGGCGAGCGCGCGACGCCAGGCAGATACGCGCCGCTTCCATCGGCATAGTAAAAGGCAAGATCGAGCTTGCGGCCATCATCATGCGACAGATGCGGGATAAGCGGAAATCCGTTGATAAACGGCAAGTTGGCATCGAGATAGAGCGTCCGCGTGCCGGGATAGGTTTCGGCCATATGCCGGGCGAGGCGCGCCAGCAGCGAGGCCATCCGCGGATGGACATAGTTGCGGTTCAGCGCGCAATAGATGGGGCTTGCCGCAGCATAGCCGCGTTCGACATTGAAACTGCATGGGAGGGGCACGCGCCCGAACAGCGCGGCGAGCGGCGGCACGACAAAGAGGGTCAGCACGGCGTAGACTGCTAAGAACGCGCCGGCCAATGCGCCGCGCCGCGCCCATCCATCAAGCCGCGAGCGTCCCAGCAACGACACCAGCAGCCACCCGATTAACAATGCCGCGCCGCCGATCTGAGTGAGGGCGGTCAGCACGGCAAAGGCCAACACTCCTGCCAATACGGCCATTCATCACTCCAACCAGACAACTCGGCGCCGTTTTGCGCGGGCAGCCAAACCTGCTCTTGAGACGTTCGTCAAGGCTGAGTGTGTTCGCGGCCGGCACGCGTATTGCGAGAGTATAGCTGACGCTCAGAACCAGTTCGATTACTCACTGCTCGTATAATTTGAAACGAAGCTGCTGTTAACACTTCGTTCGTTGGATCACTCGTTAGTATTGCCCACATAACCAAATCAAATTTCAAACAGCGGAGGGTTAAATGTTATATTTTTGCACCAGTTGTACTGCATTGCAGTCGCTCAACTTTAGATTGGTTTTTTGTCGGGATTATCTTCAATATGTCAATAGATAGACAATCCGTATAAGTAGAGTTTGGGGGATTTAATGATCCGGACTGCAATTTTGGGTGTGGTGAGCGCTCTAGCGCTTTCCAGCGCTGCAAACGCCGCAGATATTTACCGCGGCGATCGCGGCAGCTACAAAGACGGCCCGATGTACTCGCCCTTGAGCTGGACTGGCTTTTACCTGGGCGTCAATGTCGGCGGCACTGTCGATAGCGACGTGACCGGCGTGTTCGACGTCAATGGCAACTCATATAGCCACGAAATCGACAATACCGTCGTTGGCGGCGTTCACGTTGGCTATAATTTCCAAGCAGGCAGCTTTGTGTTTGGCGCTGAAGCCGATGTGAATTTCCTAGACGGCGACGGCAGCACCTCTTGCCCAAATCCGGCTTTCGAATGCGGCAACGAGTTCGACACGCTGGGTTCAGTTCGCGGCCGACTGGGCTTTACCCACGATAGGGTCCTTGTGTACGGCACGGCGGGTATCGCATTCACCGAGCTGGAAACACGAGCTGAGCCTGGCTATACCGCCGATAGTCAAGACTACAATGGCTTTGTCTACGGCGGTGGGATCGAATATAAGATCAGCCCGAGCCTCAGCTTTGGTGCGGAAGTTCTTGTTTACGACTTCGATGAAGAGAATCACGATTTGAGCAACGGCATCACTGACGATCCACTTGATGTTGATCTTGAGCTGACCACGGTGCGCGCTCGCCTGACATATCACCTGAACTAGCAGCAAGGGGTTAAGCTCAGCACATGCCATCTAATGGCGGCGCCTTCTGGCGCCGTCTTCGTTTGCGAACCTCCACCGCCCGTCGTCCCCTTCCCCGCGATCCCTTTTCCAGTGGCTCAGACTGACGCGCAGCCGCCATCGGCGCGCGGATCGCTCGCCCCGGCGATCACGCCGCTGGCGTCGATGGAAATCATGCCGGCATGGCCCATCATGTCATCGAATGCGCCGACCAGCTCGATATCGTGACCGGCCGCGGCCAGCGCGTTGATGATCTGCGGCGAAAATCGGCTTTCCATTTTGAGATTCGTCGCCTCTTTCCCCCAAGTGCGGCCGAGCAGCCAGCGCGGCGCGGTCACGGCTGCTTGCATCTCCTCGCCGAAGACGACGTGACGCGTGAAGATCGCCGCCTGCGTTTGCGGCTGCCCTTCGCCGCCCATCGTGCCATAGGCGAGGGTGCGGCCGTCCTTTAACCGCGCGAGGGCGGGATTGAGCGTGTGCATCGGCAGCCGTCCGGGCTCCAGCGGGTTCGGCCCGCCCCGCAGCGTGAAGCTCGATCCGCGATTCTGCCAGAGAACCCCTGTCCCCGGCACGACAAAACCACTGCCGTATTCCCAGTAAAGACTTTGAATATAACTGACCACCTTGCCCTCGCTGTCCGCCGCCCCCATCCACACCGTATCGCCCGGTTGAGCCGGATGCGGCCATGCGGCGGCCCGCGTCCTGTCGATAGCCAAAGCCTCATTCGCCAGGAACGTCGGGGTCAGCCAGTCGCGCCAGCCGGACGCCATCCGGTCCGGATCGCCAAGATGAGCGTTGCGCAGGATGAAAGCGCGTTTCGTCGCCTCGATTAGACCGTGAATATGCGCGAAGCTTTCGGCTTCGGTGACGCCCAAGCGCTCAAACAATCCTAGTATCATCAGCGACGATATTCCTTGCGTCGGCGGCGGCAGGTTGAACACCTCGCCCGAGCGGAGCCCGATAGAGAGCGGTTCGACGCGCGCGGCGCAGAAGGCTTCCAGATCGGCAAGCCGCAAGGGGCTTCCCGCCTCTTCGAGCCCGCTCACCAAAAGCCGCGCTAGATCGCCCCTGTAAAAATCGTCAAGACCGGCTTGGGCCAAGCGTTCGAGCGTCGCCGCGAGTTGAGGCTGCTTCAGCATGGCGCCTGCAACGGGCGGCCCTTCGCCCGCATAGGTCGGGGCAAAGCCGGGAAAGTCCTTCAGTTCCTGCCATTTGTCTGACGTCAGCGCTGCTTGCGATTGCGTGACAGCCACGCCGTCCCGCGCATGGCCGATGGCGTCGGCGAGGAGCGCGGCAAGCGGGAGTTTTCCGCCGGCATCGCGAGCGATCTGAAGCGCCTCGGCCCAACCCGCAACCGCTCCGGCAACGGTCAGCGCGGCACGGGGACCGCGCGCTGGGATCGCGGCGTCGCCGTGCTCGGCGTAAAATCGCGGCGTGGCCAAACACGCAGCTGGCCCGCAAGCCTGGATCGCAACCGGCGGACGACCGGGCAAGGAGATCAACCAGAACCCGTCGCCGCCGAGCGCATTCATATGCGGATAGGTGACGGCGATCGTCGCGGCGGCGGCGATCATAGCCTCGATGGCGTTGCCGCCCTCGCGCAGCGCCCGCGCACCGGCTTCGGCCGCGAGATGGTGCGGCGCCGTAACCATGCCGTTGAGGGATTTGCGTGTGGGCGGCATTCCGGCCTTTCTTGACAATCCTACAATGACACCAGTAACCGAATCGAGGAAGTGCGGCTGTTCATTGGCGGAGCAATCGCGTGGCCATGCCCTTGCACGAGAGTGCCTGCTGACGCAGGATCGGCAAAGGCGCGATCAAATCCAATGAAACGACCGCGCTCCCGCGCCGAAGGACGACTGCCGCCTTGCTCCACATCGATGCGCAACAGGTCAACGCCCTGCTCGACTGGCCGTCGCTGATCGCGGCCATGCGCGAGGCCCACCGCGCAGGGTCGCGCCCTCATATTGGCGACTTGATCCTTGGACCTGCCGGGCGCACGCTGCTTGTGCGCGGGGCGTTCTTCGAAGGAGTCGGGGTCGGCCTGAAAGCCGTGACGGTGTTTGCCAACAACGCGGCGCGCGAGCGTCCCAGGCCGACCATCCAGGGCGAGTTCATGCTGTTCGACGAAGCGGACGGCAGCCTGGTCGCGACCATCGACGGCGCCGCTATTACTCCTTGGAAGACCGCCGCCGACTCGGCGCTGGGCGGCTCTTACCTCGTCAAGTCAAACGCGAAGGTGATGACGATGATCGGCGCCGGCGTCGTGGCGCGGCCACTGATCGAGGCGCATCTGTCTGTCCACAGCTCAATTGAGGACGTCCTGCTTTGGAACCGGACGGCGGCAAACGCCGAGCGGCTAGCGTCGGCGCTGTCCGGTTTGGGCCGCCGCGTCCGCGTTACTGGCGATCTGGAAACCGCGATCCGCGCCGGCGATTTGATCTCATCCGCGACCTTGGCGATTGCCCCCTTCATCCGGGGCGAATGGCTCAAACTCGGCGCGCATCTCGATCTCGTCGGCGCTTACCGGCCCGATATGCGCGAGGCGGACGATTATGCGCTGAAGCGCGGTCGGATTTTCGTCGATGCGCGCGAAACCACGATGGCGCATATCGGCGAAATCCGCATTCCGCTGGCGGCGGGCGTGATCAATGCCGCCCGCATCGAAGGCGATCTTTTCGACTTATGCCAAGGCTTCGATACAAATCGCCAGAGTAATGATATCACGATCTTCAAGAATGGCGGTGGCGCGCATCTCGACCTCATCACAGCACGGCTGATCTACGCTCATGCGCTCGCCGCCGCTCCAGGAGGCGACTAAACTTCACTGCCTTTCGATCCGCCGCGTTGGCGATTCGTCACTTTGTCTTCATTGGCGCTTGTAAGAATGGTGCGTGAACACCGATTGATGCGGGTCACGCGCGCCGATTTTCGGCTAAGCTGAGCGGCACGCATGCCAGACCACAAGGTGAACTCCATGAGCATACGGAATCTCGATTTTGCGTTCGAGCCAAAATCGGTGGCGCTCATCGGGGCCAGCGACCAGGAGGGCTCGGTCGGCTTCACCGTCATGAAGAATTTGCGCGAGGGCGGATTTTCGGGGCCGATCTGGTGCGTCAATCCCCGCCACCGCACCATCGCCGGCGCGCCTTGCTATCCAAATGCCGAAGCGCTGCCGGAAGCCCCAGATCTTGCCGTGATCGCCACGCCGGCAAACACGGTGCCGGATGTCATTACCGAGCTTGGGCGCAAGGGCACGCGCGCGGCTGTCGTGCTGAGCGCCGGAATTGGCCGCGAAGACGGTCTGCGCCAGGCGATGTTGAACGCCGCCAAGCCCCACTGCCTGCGCGTCATCGGGCCGAATTGCTTGGGAATTTTCGTGCCGCGCATCGGCTTGAACGCCAGCTTTGCCCATATCGCGCCAAAGCCCGGCCATCTGGCGCTGCTCTCGCAATCGGGGGCGGTGGCAAGCGCCGCGCTCGACTGGGCGGCGTCGCGCGAGATCGGCTTCAGTCACGTGGTGTCGATGGGCGACATGGCCGATGTCGATGTCGGCGACATGCTGGATTATCTGGCCGGCGCGGCGAATACGACCGCCATTCTGATGTATCTCGAAACCATCACCAATGCGCGCAAGTTTCTCTCGGCCGCGCGGTCGGCGGCGCGCGCCAAGCCCGTGCTCGTCATCAAGACCGGGCGGAACGCGGCGGCGGCCAAGGCGGCGGCGACGCATACGGGCGCGCTGTCCGGCAATGACCGGGTGGTCGAGGCGGCATTCAAGCGCGCCGGCCTGCTGCGTGTCGACGGTCTCGGCGAATTGTTCGACGCCGCCGAGACGCTCACCCGTCTTGGCCGCCTGCATGGCGAGCGGCTGGCCATCGTGACCAATGGCGGCGGCGCGGGGGTTCTCGCCGTGGAGTCGCTGATTCAGCTTGGCGGCAAGCTCGCCGAGCTTTCGCCTGACACGATCGTCAAACTCGACCGCTCGATGCCCGCCACCTGGTCGCGCGCGAACCCCGTCGATGTGATCGGCGACGCCGGTCCCGAACGTTACGAAGCGGCGCTGACCGCGGTTCTCGACGACCCCGGCACCGACGCGGTTCTGGTGATGAATTGCCCGACCGCGCTCGCCTCATCCAGCGAGGCCGCCAAGGCGGTCATCGGCACGGTCGAGGCGCGCAAAAGCCCCAACCGGCGTGTAAAGCCTGTGCTCACCAATTGGCTGGGCGAGAGCACCGCGCGCGGCGCCCGCAGCCTGTTCGCCGCCGCCGGCATACCGAGCTATGAATTTCCGGCCGACGCCGTCCGCAGCTTCTCCTACCTCACGAGCTACAACAAAGCCCAGGACGAGCTGATGCGCACCCCGCCGAGCTTGCCCGACAGTTTCGAGGTCGATCCGAAGGCGGCGCGCCAGGCGATGATGGCCGCCCAGCAAGCTGGGCGCGGCCTGCTGACCGAGCCGGAGGCTAAGGCCGTGTTGATGGCCTATGGCATTGCGACGGCGGATACGCGCATTGCGCAAAACGCCGCCGAAGTCGAACTGATCGCGGCGCGCCTGTTGGCCAAGACCGGCGTTGTGGTGGTGAAGCTTTTGTCCGAGCAGATTTCGCATAAATCCGATGTCGGCGGCGTGGCGCTGAATTTGGAAAGCGCGGCGGCGGCGGCGAAAGCGGCTCAGGATATTGTGGCGCGGGTGACGCGGCACCGCCCGGATGCGAAGATTCAAGGCTTCACGGTGCAGGAGATGGTGCGCCGGCCCGGAGCGCATGAGTTGATCGTCGGCGTCACCGACGACCCGATTTTCGGCCCGGCGATCCTGTTCGGCGCGGGCGGCACCGCCGTCGAGGTGATCAAGGACACCGCGCTTGCCTTGCCGCCGCTCGACCTTAATCTTGCCCGCAATCTCATTAGCGAAACGCGCGTGTCGAAGCTTTTGAGCGGCTATCGCGACCGCCCGGCCGCCGATCTCGACGCCATCGCGATGACGCTCGTGCGCATCTCGCAGCTGATCACCGACATTCCCGCCATCCAGGAGTTGGACATCAATCCGCTGCTTGCCGACGAGCGCGGCGTGATTGCGCTCGACGCCCGCATCAAACTCGACTGGACGATGGCGCAGGTCCCGGCGCCGAACCCGTATTTCGCTATCCGGCCCTATCCGAAGGGCTGGGAGAAGACCGTGACCATCGCCGATGGCCGCGCCGCCTTCATCCGGCCCATCCAACCGAGCGACGAAGGCATCTATGGCGATTTTCTCCGTTCCATCACCCCGGACGATCTGCGGCTGCGATTCTTCGCGCCCAAAAGCGAGTTCTCGCATCAGTTTGTCGCCCGCTTCACCCAGATCGACTATGCGCGGGCGATGGCCTTTGTCGCCGTCGATCCCACCACCGGCGAGATGCTCGGCGGCTCGCGGCTTGTCGCCGATCCCGACTATGTCAAAGGCGAATATGCGGTGATGGTGCGCAGCGACCTCAAGGGCCAAGGGCTTGGCTGGGCGCTGATGCAGCAGCTGATCGCCTATGCAAAGGCTGAGGGGTTGCAACAGCTGCACGGGGATGTGCTGCGGGAGAACACGCAGATGCTGTCCATGTGCCGGCAGCTTGGCTTTGAGGTGCGCTGCCCGGCCGACGATCTCACGCTTTGCCACGTGACCTTGCCGCTCGCGGGTTAGGGCCAACTCAGTCTAGGCAGGAGCAACCATGCCGTCGCCCCGGCCGTCAGAGCCGGGGCCAAATCACTCCCGTCAGATTCAAGGGGATGTGCGATTGGATCCCGGATCAGCCTCACGGCTGTCCGGGATGACGTCAGGGGATACAACGCGCTCTGAGATCACCGTGAATCGATAGAGGATTAAGCCTTACGTTTCCACCTGAACTGATCAGCTTTAATGCCCCGAATCCGCAGCTTGCGCGCCGGGCTGGGCGGGTTTCTTGATCACCAGCGCCATTACCACGAGGCAGGCAAACAGACCTGTGAACAAGAAGAAGATGTCCGCAAAGGCCATTACCACCGCCTCACGCTGAACCATGCCGTGCAGCTGTTTTAGCGCCATCGCCCCGGCGTCGCCGCCGAAATCGCGGAAACGGGCGGTCAGACCGTCTAGCATCTCCACCGCCGGCCGGTGCGCCGAGGTCAAATGGTCCCGAAGGCGCGCGGCGTGAAACTCCGTCCGGTCCGAGAGCAGCGTCGTCAGGCTGGCGAGGCCAACGGCGCCGCCCAGATTGCGCGTCAGATTGAAAACGCCCGACGCATCCTTCAAGCGCTCGGGCGGCAAGGTGCCGAGCGCGACGTTATTGATCGGGATCATTGCCATCATCAGGCCGAAACCCCGGAAGACCTGCGGCCAGACCAGTTCCCAAAAATCCCACTCATGGGTGAGGCTCGTCATCCACCATGTCCCGATGCCAAAGCTCATGAAGCCGGTGATCATCAGATAACGCGGATCGACCCGCCCGATCAGCCGCCCGACGATGGGCGCGGTAAGGAACATGACAAAGCCGGTGACGAACATGGTCTCGCCGATCATCAGGGCATTATGGTCGCGGATGCGCGCGAGATAGACGGGGTAGAGATAGGTGAGGCCGTAAAGCCCGATGCCGACGATGAAATTGAACAACGAGCCGACGGCGTAATTGCGGTTTGCGAAGGCTCTGAGATCGACAATCGGGAAGCGCGCTGTCAGCATGCGGCGAAAAAACACGATGGCAAATAGGCTGGAGATGATCGTGAAGATGACGACCCCCCGATCGTCGAACCAATCGTTGCGCGGGCCTTCCTCAAGCACATATTGCAACGCGCCGAGGAACCCCGCCATCGACAGAAAACCGACCCAGTCGAAATGGTCGAACAGCGAAAGATCGGGCTTGTCGAAGTCGATCAGGGTGATCGCAGCGATGGTGACGAGTATGCCCGGCACGATGTTGATGAAAAACAGCCAGTGCCAGGACAGGTGTTCAGTGAGATAGCCGCCGACAGTCGGCCCAATCGTCGGCGCGAGCGTCACCACGAGGCCGATCAGCGGCGTGATGAGGCCCATGCGCGAGCGCGGGAAAATCATGTAGGACGCCGCGAATACGCTCGGGATCATGCCGCCGCCGAGGAAGCCCTGCACCACGCGCCAGAAAATCATTTCTTCGAGGCTGGTGGAAAGCCCGCACATGAAGCTGGCGAAGGTGAAGCCGGCCGCCGCCGAGGCGAAGAGGATGCGGGTGCCGAGCGCGCGCGACAGGAACCCCGATAGCGGGATCATGATGACTTCGGCGATCAGGTAGGAGGTCTGCACCCAGGTGATTTCGTCGGGGCCGGCCGCCAGACCCGCCTGGATTTCGGAGAGCGAGGCCGAGACGATCTGAATGTCGAGGATCGCCATGAACATGCCGAATGTCATGGCTAGGAAAGCGATGAAGCGGCGCGGGTCGATGCGGTCAGCAGCCGCGCGGGCCTGGGCGCCGCCGGAGGTCGCGCGCCTGGGATGCAGTGTATGGACGTTTGCCATCCCGCCAATCCGGTCAGCGCGGAGCGGCGGCAAGCGGGCTGTCGGCCGCACCATCCTTGGTATTCACGCTGACGATCACCGACATGCCGGGCCGCAGCAGCCCATGCTCCTCCTCGCGCTGCTCGACCCGGATGCGGACGGGCAGGCGCTGCACAACCTTAGTGAAATTGCCCGTCGCATTTTCAGGCGGCAGCAGCGAGAAAACCGAACCGGAAGCCGGCGCAAAGCTGACCACCTTGCCTTGAACAACATGGCCGGGCATCGCGTCGATCTCGACCTCGACCGGCTGGCCGGGGCGCAATCTCGAAAGCTGGGTTTCCTTGAAATTTGCGTCGATATAGACGGTATCGAGCGGCACGAGGCTGGCTAGGCGCTGGCTGGGCTGGACGAAATCGCCTTTCTGCACGGCGCGGTTGCCGATCACGCCATCGAAGGGCGCGCGAATGATCGTGAAGGAAAGGTCCCGCTCCGCGACCGCGAGCGCCGTTTGCAGCTGCTTGAGCGTGCCCTCGGCTTCCACCTTTTGCGCTTCGAGCACTTTCCGGTTGGCGATGGCCGCGTCGATCGCCGCCTTCGCGCCAAGCACCGAGGCGTCGGCCTTGGTGCTGCTCGCCTCGGCGGCTTCGAGCGTCTGGCGGCTGGAATAGTCGCGCGTCGCGAGGCCCTTTTGCCGATCGAGGTCCAAGCGGGCTCGCTTTGCATCCGCTTCCGCCGCGGGGAGCTGAACCTTGGCCTGTTCGATAGCGGCATCTTGCGCGGCGACCTGGCGGCCGATGCGCTCAATCGCCGCTTGCTGCACGCCTATCCTGTCCTTGGCGGTCTGCGCAGCGAGTCGGTAATCGCCGTCATCGACGCGCGCGATCACGTCGCCGGTCTTGACGCGGCTATTGTCGGTGACTTCGACGCCGGTCACATAGCCGGAGACTTTGGCCGCGACGGTCGCGATATCCGCGCCGATATAGGCGTCGTCCGTCGAGATTTGAAACCGGTCGAAGGTCCACCACTGGTAGCCATACCAGGCGGCGGCGACCAGCGCCAGCGGACCTAAAATCAGCAGCGCGGTTCGCCGCAGCGATCGCGACGCACCGGGCGTTTCGGACGCTTCCCGAGGCAGCGGCGAGGCCGTGGCCGGTTCGACCGCGGGCGGCGGCGCTGGCAGGGGACGTTCGCCGGTCTCTGTACCTTGCAATGCGGCGGCAGTAGCGCGCTCGGGACCGCGCTCGGGAAAACCAGCCATCCGTTCCTCCAACTCCACCTCGGTCGCGCTTGACACTTCTTCTTTCAACTTTTCCGACCGCAGACGCTGCGCTCGCTTCATTGACCGAACGGTTCAGTCACCATTTGAATACGCCTTCTTTTGTGCTATTTCAAGATTGACCGAACCGTTCGGTCAATCTTTCGCATGCTTTACAGCGCACCACCAGGAGGTGGCCATGACTCAGCTCACCGATCCCGCTCTGGTTCAAGAGGACGGCCAGAAGGACGGCGCGAAATGCCGGCAAATCATGGACGGCGCGCGCGCGGCATTTCTCGAAATGGGTTTCGATGGGGCGAGCATGGGCGAAATCGCCCGTCGCGCGCGCGTATCCAAGGGGACGCTTTATGTCTATTTCGACAGCAAAGAAGAGCTGTTCGAGACGATCTTCGAGACCGAAAGCCGCGCCCAGGCGGAGCAAGTCTTCTCGCTCAACCACGACGACCGCGACGTCGAGGCCGTGCTGACCCGGCTCGGCTGCGCCTTCGTGCGGTTCCAATGCGAGCCGGGGCGGCTTTCTCCCTTGCGGACCGTCATCAGCATTGCGGGCCGGATGCCGGCGCTAGGCCAGCGTTTTTACGAAGCGGGACCGGCGACGGGCGTGGCGCGTGTTCGCGCCTATCTCGAAGCTCAAGTGCGCACGGGCGGGTTGGTGATCGACGATTGCGAGATCGCGGCGGCCCAATTTCTGGATTCCTGCCAGTCAACTTTGTTCAAGCCGATGATGCTCGCCAATGCGGCGCCGCCGTCGGAACAACGAATCGGCCATGTTGTTGCGGTCGCCGTGCGCACATTCCTCGCCGCGTATCGCCCGCACAATTAACGATACCCAAAGACCGGTCAAAATTGCGTGATTGGAGTTTGACGGCGCCAGTTTCGTCTTGTAGCTTCGCAATTGCTGCAATCAGCCGGTTAATCGGTCGCTTTGACGGCGCAGCCTTTGCTTAGGTTGAGCTTCGTCGTGCGAGTGTAATTCGCTGAAATTCAAGTCCTATTTGCGGCAATCAAAATGATCATTTTGCTGAAGATTTAGCGGCATTTTTACTTTTGAAAGAATGTTTGAAGACAGCTCGCTATCCTGAATAATAATTCATAAATTATATATGATTACTCTTGGAAATAACCCTATGGTGCGGCAGCTTTGGCGTGTTGTGGTTGCCTTACCCAGCCCTTCGTAATAGCAATTTGCGGTACATTCGGCCGCGGGCACTTCCTGCCTGCTGTCATTTTTTGAATGCCGTTTATTTTCTTTAAAATTTGACGCAATTACGTATTTTTCTCACAATCGCGCCTCAATTTAATCTATTACTGTCTCCCGCGTCAGCCTAGTGCCGCAGAGGGATGCGGCCATGGGCTCGGGCTCTCGATCGTTTGTCACTATTCATTACGGAGACCTATTGATGCGCAGTTTGCTCGCCTCAGTAGCACTATCGCTAACTTTCCTCGCTTCGCTTGCCGCGCCGGCCGCTTCCCAAAGCGCCGAGCCGCCTGCCGTTTCACCAAGCGCCGCGGAGGCCCGCGTCGGCCCGCTGATGGAACTGGCGCAAGCCGCCAGGCCAACCGCGAACACGGAGGGCGAAACTGAGCAGGTCAGTCGGATCAACAATTGGACGGTAGGCGTCGCTGGCGGGCTTTTGGAAGGCACATTCAGCCGGTTTGCGGCGGAATTGGGCAAGGCATTCGATGAGGGAGAAAACCTCCGCGTGCTGCCGGTCCTAACCTATGGCGCCACCGAGAACGTGTCCGACCTGCTCTATCTAAAGGGCATCGACATCGCGATCACGCACGCCGATGTCTTCGAGGAATTCAAGAAGCGGCGCAATATTGGCAATATTGATAAACGCATCAACTACATTACGCCGATGTATGTGAGCGAATTGTACCTCTTTGTCCGGCCGGAGATCAAAACGATCCAGGATCTGGAAGGCAAGGTTGTCAGCCTGCACACCAAAGGCGCTGGGCAAACTGTCACCGGCCCCATCGTGTTCGAGCGCATGGGCGTGAAGGTCAAAACGGTATTTATTAACAACACCATTGCCTATGAGAAGATGAAAACCGGCGAGATTGCCGGCCTGGTGCATCAAGGCGGCAAGCCGAACGACTTCTTCACCAAAATGCAGGTCGAGCCCGGCTTTCATTTTCTGCCGATCCCGTACAGCGAAAAATTCGCTGATTATTACGTCCCATCGACCATCAGCTATAAAGACTATCCAACTCTGCTGAAAGACGGCGAGGAGTTGGAGACAATCGGCAATCAAGTGGTGCTTGCAGTCTATAATTGGCCGATCGGAACGGATCGTTACCGACGGCTGGAGCGTTTTATCCAATATTTCTTCGAGCGGTTTGACAAGCTTCGGCAACCGCCGTTCCATCCAAAATGGAAAGATATCAATCTCGCCGGCACTGTCCCTGGTTGGACGCGTTACCCAGCCGCTGACAGGATGCTGGCCAAGGTCATGGCGGAAGCGAAGGTTCGCGACCGGATAGCTACAACCACGACGAACGCCACCGCGCAGCCGCGAGGACCCGAAAATCCATATGCTGAAGTAACCGATGAACAGCGGCTATTTCAGGAATTTCTGGATTGGAAGAAGAAAAAGCCCTGAGAATTAAGGCGTGGGCGCTGCGACGTTCGAACATCACATGCCGCATGACTGAATGATTGGCAGGCTCACTGAGAAGACCCATTCCTCAAGTTGGGTTGAGAAACTGGATTCCGATTGGCCGGCCCTGGAAACGGATAAAGATGGCGGCGCCTCGAACGCATTGGACATTGGTTTTGCCGTTGACGGCTTTTCTGACAGGAATGGCTTGGAGCGAAGCCAAAGCTCAATCCGGTGCGGGCGATGTTCAAATCGTCATCCCCCCCCTCATCCAGCTGCAAACCACGACCGAAAGCCCGATCCCGATCACCGTGACGCCGCGGACAGCCGTGCCTCGCCGGGCGATGGTTCTGATCCGGGGGTTGCCGTCAACGATCGCGCTTTCACAAGGCCGACTGTTTGAATCGGGCATTTGGGGCATTCCCGTAACCGAGATCGACGACCTTCGGATCGCCTCGCCGACGGGCGCGATCGGCAGGACCGATTTTTCTATCTCCGTCGTCACCTTTGCCGGCGACATTCTGGCTGAAGCGAAATCGAGCCTGGTGATCGTGGCTCCAGAACGGGCAAAGCAAGCGGCCGCGCCGCCGCCTCGATCCAGCGTCGAGACGACGGAGACCACAACGGCCTACGTAGCGCCGGCTGCAGTGGAACAGCCGGCTCCGACACAGCCAAAACCGACGCCGCCGCTCGTCAAGGCTCCGCCCACCGGAGAGGCGCTCGACCGAGTCCTGTTGTTTATGCAAAAAGGCGATGAGAATCTCAAAGTTGGCAACCTCAATGTCGCCCGCCTATTCTACACTCGGGCTGCCGATGAAGGCTGGGCCGAAGCTGCATTGGCGCTCGCCGCTACATATGATCCGGTTGAACTCGCGCGGATGAAAATTGCTGGCGGCATTCGTCCCGATCCCGAGTTGGCGAGGAAGTGGTATGAGAAGGCCATCCAGATGGGGTCGAAGCTGGCAGAAACTCGTCTGCAGCGGCTTAGCCAGCGCTAACGCGTGATTGAATTATGTTGAAATCGAACCGCCCCTGGTCCAGTCGAATTTCCGCGAAAGCGGCGGCTCAGTAAACCACTGAGCCTGAGGCGAGTTCTGATCCCCAGCTGTTGTCGTGGGGATTGCGAAGCACACTCACTTCAACTCATAGCGCTAGCGCTGCAGCCACTGTTTCAGCGCGTCGATCTTGACGCGCGCCGTCACCAGCCCACCCTCAAGCGCCTTTTTATACCATTCGAATGCAGTGGCGGGGTCGGGCTTGCCGGTCTTGACAGGCAGTTTTTCGAAGTAACTGGGATCGAACGACCGGCCCAGAGCCAGCGCGGCTTCGGCATTGCCGCTCGCCGCCGCCTGCTCATAAAGCCGCCGAGCCGCGGCAATGTCACCATCCCGCATTAGCCGGTTGCCATCGCGAATCAGCATCTGCGTGACGAAATCGGTCTCGATCTGCAGCGTCTCGTCCGGCAGAACCGCGAGACGCGCCACCTGTTCGGGGTTGGCGGAGGTGGATGCGGGTCCACCCTGACCCGAATTGCCCTGCTGCGGCGCACGATCGTTCACTTTCAACCGGAACGCCACGGGTTCCGACAGGCTGGTCTGCGCATCGTCCTTGAGAAGCTGTGCTTCCAATGCGTATTCGCCGGCGCCGCCCTTCGGCAGCGAAACCGTCAAATCCCTGAGCCGTGCCGGCGGCAGCAGCCATTGCCCGCCGCCAACGTCAATGCCGGTGGAGAGTTTTGCCTGGGCCGGCAGCCCCTTCAGGCTGACTAGCGTTTCATCCCTATCGGCTGCGTCCGCGACTTTAATGTCGAGGGGGATCGGATCGCCCGCCACGCCGGAAACGTTTTGAGCGAGGAGCCTCTGTCCGGTGGCCGCCGGTAGAGGCGCCGGACGCGGCGACTCGGCTACCGGCGCGGGCTCAGCCGGGGAGGAAGCCGATTGGCGCTGCGGCGCGGTGGCTGCGGGCGACGGCTGCGACTGTCTGTCGGCCTGGGGCAACGCAAGCCGCTCCACCACCTTCGGCGTTACGTCGGCGATCCCAGGGTCGTTTTCATCCACGAAGGAGTTGAATACGAACACAGCCAGCACCCCAGCCAGCGCTATGCCGCCGATCAGCCCCAAACCAGCCGCGCCAAGCAAATGCCCGCTGTCAGGGGTTCCCGCGGACAAGCTTTCGGGAGCGGCCGAGGGTGCGGAGATGGGGTAAGCTTGGCCGCCCATCGAATGGGAAGACGATTGCGGTAAAAAAGGCGGTTGCCCCCAATCAACCTCGTCAGCCGGTTCGCCGCGATACGGCCCTTCGCGCTCGCGCAAGAAGACGCGGTCACCAGGGTCCGCAAAACGCTGAGACCCGCCGCGATAAGCGGAATCGCCGAAATCCCGCAGCGCACCCGAAGACGCGAAGCGGTCTTCAAATTCGGGGCCGTCCTGCCATTCCTGACTGTAACCGGACGCATCCCCAAAATCGCGCAACGAGGAATCGGCCGACAGTACGGTATCGCGCCGGCGTTCGGCGCGCCGCTGGCCATAAAGATAGTCAAGCACGGCTTCGGTGTTGGCTTCGGCACCCGCTGGTTCGTGCTCAGTCTCGTAATAGTCGTCATTGCGTTCGCTGGGCCAGGCGTCCGAGTTTTCGGGCCACGAGGCGTCCGAAGGCGGCCGCTCCGATGCGGCATGCATCAGCGATTCCGCGACAGTTAGGCCGCCAAGATCGGGCGCCTCTTCGCCGCGTTCGACGGGCTGTCCGCCATAGACGTTGCGGAGCGCGGACTGCACGGCGTCGGCTAGGGCGTCCTCGCCGGCAAGGTCAAAATCGGGCGCTTGCTCGGCTAGATCCTCCGGGTGGGGGGCGAACAGGTCGCGGCCGCCAGACTCGCCCATGCCGCGCAGCATGTCGGAGGGGGTCGGCTCGGTCGAACGCGGAACCGCCGCGCCAGGGAACGGCATGATGTTGGCTTCGCCGCGCTGAGCAGCTAAGACTGTTTCCGCGCCGGGCTCTACGCTGTCGTTCCACGCACGCACCGAGAGCGGCGCTTCGATACGGCCGACGCTGTCCCAGCCTGTTCCGTCCTGCAACGGCATGTCCAAGCCATTCTTGATTGACATGGTGGCACTTTCAGCGCCGCTGAAGCCATCTCCGAGCGCTCTGCTGTGCGTTTGATCGGGCAAATCGAAATCGGGCACGCCAAAATTCGGTTCGATCCGTCCGGATGCGCCGACATGGGCCATTCTCGGGAACGAGATGGTGTTGGACGCACGCAGCTCCGCCTCCGCGGCCGCTCGGCGCGCATGGGTTGATTTGTCGCCTGCGGCGCTGTCGTTTTGAGCGGCTTTGGCCTTGGCGTCATCGCCGGGAAGGGTGTCCTCGCCATGCGAGGTCAGCTTGTCATCATTGTCCATTCCAAGACGCCCTTTACTCGATCCCAAATAGCGGGCCATCGCGCGTGCGACGAGCTGGCGCTAGTTCGGGTTTCCTTGCTGATACCAGCGCATGAAGTCTTTGAAAAGCTTCTCGCGATCTTCCGCGGATACCGACCCATAATCGCGATTGAACTTTTCCAGCAAAAGCTGGATTTGGACGGCCTCCGGGCCGACGCCATCGACGGATGTCTTAACTCCGCCCGCATCAGGCCCAACAGACAAAGCATTCGCGCTTTTCGCCGCGGCCGCCTCAGGATGATCTTTAAGCCATTGTTGGGCCGCTGGGAAGCGTGTCCAGCCCGGTACTGGCGCGGAAAGCGTCACCTCCCGCCATTTGACATGATAGGGCGGTTGCCGAAACTGCATAAATTTCGAGAACAAGCCGCCGACAAGGCGCTCAAGCTTTCGGAAACGTTCGCTCTGCGGCGGCGAGTTGAATACCGCCATCACCGCGCTGACGGCGATCGTGCTCACCGTTTCGTTCAGCGCGATAAGATCGGGATAGTCGTCATGCGTCATGATGGCCGGCAGATAGTCGCGCCGCAATTCGTCGGCAAACTCCACGTCGAGGAAATGCACGCCTTCGGTAAAGCGGATCTTCTCGAAAGCCCGAGAGGGCTTACCGGACACAAACACGGTCGCGTCAAGTTCGCCGCTCCGAAGCTGCTCGGCGGCGGTTGCATGGTCCAGATAAAGCGGCTGCACCTGTACCTTGCTGGCTTCGAAAACCGCCTGCGCGGTCAGCGCGCTGCCGCTGCCAACCGGACCGAAATTCACCTTGCGCCCCGATAAATCTGCCAGACACCGGTATTTCATCCGCGACAAAACATGAAATTCTTCCGAATGCAGCTTGGCAAGAATTTGCACCCGGTCTTCAATGCCCGGCATTCGCTTGCTGCGCCGCAGATAGGACAGGACATCAGACTGTACCACCGCCACATCCACGCCCTTCAAATAGGTGAGATCGGCAACATTACTGATGGAGCTTTCTCCGATCATCGGAACAATACGTAGATTGGGTCCGTCATTCAGCAACACGGCCATCTCATGAGCCATGCGGAGCGAAGTTGCTTCGATATCGCCGGTCATCATACCCAGCGTCCAAGCGCTCGCGGCCGCATATGGATTGACCGGGGCGTCTGGAGCGGCGCGCTGCGCAGCCGTCAGATCGGGTAAGGATATGGCGAAAACGACAACGAAAATGAAAAGCCTGGCCGGCCGGCGCATCTCCCTCCCCCCTCCCTTATTCGCTGATCGGACCATCACGCCTGGCAACAGGCAGAAATGCAATCGGGGCCTCCAATTGCAAGCGGTCGGAAACACTGACCGGCCTCGAGCCATGCCCGAACAGGCGCAGGCGCGCGTAATCAATAAACGGCCGAACTGTGCCAAAATTTTGATTGCATGTCCATCGCGGCTCGGCGGCGAACCTTCAATCAAGCATGGGGCCGAGGCCCGTCGGGCGGATGTATCCGTTCCGGGATTGGTAAGTCACACCCGCTGGGCCGGCCTCAAGGCTTCGGCCGGACAGGCTCAAAACTCGCGATCACCTTTTCCAACTCCGGCATAAATTTGTCCATGTCCGCCCCCGGGCTGGTGCCGACGAGCGCGTAGTAGCCGTCGGGATCGCCCGACAGCAATAACAGATGAATGCCGATCTTGGAGCCGGACTCTAGATCGACCGCATCCCCGATGATCTGATAGCCCTTCAAGCCGCCGATCTGAACCGGCTTTTCGCTCGCCACGGCTTTGTCCTTCAAGCCGCCGAAAGATTGAAAGGATTTCTGCGCCGCTGCCTGCGGGTCGATGATCTGCCGGCCGTCGATGGAGGGGGAGACAATCAGCGTCGGCTCTTTCACGATGCGGTTCTCGCCGGGGGCGGGCAATGCACCGGAGATGCTGTAGGCTTTAGAGGTGCCTAGCAGGCCAAAGGATTCCTTGAACGGCCCAAGATAGCCGAGCCGGAACAGCTCGACACCCTTGGCGGGTTGGTTCATCACCGCGGCATTGGCGAGGACGGTCTCGATTTGCGCCTTGTTGAACGTGCCGGCACTGACCGCCGCTTGCGGGATGTTGGCGGTGACCATTGCCGTGATGCCGTTTTCGCGCAGGATGAGCACGAATTTGTCGAACACGCTGCCTGCCGCGTTTTGCTTGGCGGTGAAATAGACATATTCCCCTTTGCGGCCCGCAAGGTCTGTCGCCGACGTCCCGGTCAGGCCTTGGTTCGCCAGCGCTTCGGGAAAATTGGGCATGTTCTTCAGCTCCTCATAGGCCGCCGCCGGCATTTCGACGATGACGAAGGATGCCCCGCTCGCCTCGTCGACAAAGCCGGAAAAGCGGTCGGACGGCGCGAAGGTGCCGCCCAGGTCCAACGCGACGCGGCTGTTCGGCGCCTGGCGGGGCTCGGCTTGCGCGGCGGGGGTTCCAATGGAGGCGCAAAGCGCGGTCATCGCGGCAAGCGCGGCAATCTTGAAGCGCGCCGGCAGGGCGGCGATTGGGCTGAAGCGAGGAAGATTGAACAATGCTAGGCCTTTCCACGGCGGTTTCGGGTCTCGCCATCATACCTGTTTATGGGGCAAACTGGGAACGATTGCGGAAAGGTGGACGAAAGCGACCGGCCATCGCGCATAAGGTCGCACGATTTGAAACTCTGCTTACGTGTTTGCCACCGGGTTCAAGGTTGCCCAAACAGGGACGTGGTCGGACGGCTTTTCCCGTCCTCGAACATATTTATCGATCCCGCTTTGCCAAAGGCGGCCCGCGGCCTCAGGTGACAGCAGCAGATGATCGATGCGGATGCCCCAATTTTTCTGCCAAGCGCCTGCCTGATAGTCCCAGAAACTGTAGAGCCCGGGCTCATCGGTGCACAAACGCAAAGCGTCGCGCAGCCCCAAACTGAGAAGCTGGCGGAAACTTCGCCGCGTCTCCATCCGGAACAGCGCGTCCTCGGTCCACGCCGCCGGATTATGCACATCGGCATCTGTGGGAATGACGTTGTAATCGCCGGCAAGGATCAGCGGCTCCTCAAAAGCGAGCAACGTTCGGGCATGGTCGCGCAGCGCGGCCATCCATCGCAGCTTATACTCATATTTCGGCGTATCGGGCGGATTGCCGTTCGGCAGATAGATCGAGGCCACGCGCACCGCTTCGTTCGGCAGGCCAATGACCGCCTCCAAATAGCGCGCCTGATCATCTTCGGCAAAGCCTGGCAGCCCGGTCCTTACGTCGCCGATCGGCCATTTGGAAAGGATCGCCACGCCATTGTAAGATTTTTGGCCCAGCAGCGCGATGTTATAGCCAAGATCTTCAAATATTGCGCGGGGGAAGCTATCCTCCTGGCACTTGATCTCTTGCAGGCACACGACATCGGGCTGTGCGTCGCTGAGCCAATCTGATACAGCTTCGGTTCTGATCTTGATTGAATTGACATTCCAGCTGGCGATCTTGAAAGCCATGCATCTCCCTCTCTGCCGAATCAGAAGGGCGCGATTATAGTCCCATTTTGCGGAAAGCTTCCATAGCTGTAGCCGAGAATCAACAGAGCGCTTCCAACTTCGACTTAACGCCATTTGTCACTTGTTTCCCTCGCCTCACCCATCAAGATGGCCGGTGGACTAGTCGTGCATGTGGAAGGGCACCGGATGTTTGGTTTTGTAAAGGTCGTCTTTTTTGCAGCCCTTCTTGCCGGCGTTGCATCCTTTGCACACGCTGCGGACTGCGCCGACGATCCGAGGACGACCGGACTGTCCCGCACACTCGCGGTGGACTCGACTGGGGGTAAACTTTTCGGCCGCCTGCAATATAAGAACACCGCTCCCATCCGCCGTATGGAGGTGGTGCTGACCTTCGACGACGGGCCCCATTCACAGTACACAAAGTCAATCCTCGACACGCTCGACCGGCATTGCGTGAAGGCGACCTTCTTCACCGTGGGCCGCATGGCGCTGTTCATGTCAGCAGCGCTGAAGGATGCCTCGCGCCGGGGTCATACCATCGCAACGCACACTTGGTCGCATCCGCGCGACATGAGCAAGCTGCCGATCGAGGAAGCCAAGGTCGAGATCGAAAAGGGGTTTGTGGCGACGTCCTACGCGCTTGGCGAACCGATCGCGCCGTTCTTCCGCTATCCCGGCCTGAACGATTCCCCCGAGCTGAACGCCTATCTCGCCAGCCGCGATATTAGCGTTTGGTCGGTCGATGTCGTGTCTGACGACACGGCAGCAGGCTTGACGCCGGAACAGCTCATCAATCAAACGATGGAGCGCGTCCGTCAGATGAAGGGCGGCATCGTGCTTTTTCACGACCTGAAGCAGGTGACCGCCGAGGCGATGGACTCCTTTCTGACCCAGCTCAAACTGGAGGGGTATAAAGTTGTCCATGTGGTGTCGAATTCCTCATACCGCACCAATCCAGAGCTGGTTGCTCGTCTAGACTTCTCCAAGCAGTCGCTTCAGACCGTCGCCTTCACCGGCGTGGCGCCGCAAGGTCAAGCCGGTGGCGGCTCGAATGTGCTGACGACCGGTCAAGTCGACATCATGAAGACCGAGTTCCTCCACATCGAATCCTCCGCGATTTCGGCCAAACAGATTGCCGCCTCCCGGGCCGCGAAAGGCACGCGGAATTAAAACCTCGTAAGTTTTCGTGCTGGTCGAAGCCGTCAGCATCGAACGAGATCGAGCGTCCGATTCGTTGCGAGCGAAGGTGCTTAAATCACAATGGGTGGCTGCCGTTCCGCGCAAAGCCTGCGCCAATCGAATTTTCGCTCCACCCTCCGTGTTACTCCTCCATTGCACTTGCGCGATGGAAGGAAAGACCGATGGATGCGGCTCAAGATTGGCGGACAGTGTATGATTTTTGGTTTCCAACGGGCCTGGACGAGGCCGGCGTTGAAACTCACGCACATATGTTCAGCTGGTGGTTCGGGGGCGGGGCGAACGCGGATTTGCCGCGCTTTGCTCGCATTGTTGAAGCCGCTCAGGCCGGCCGGTTGAACCATTGGCTCGCCGCGCCGCTCGGCCGCCTGTCGTTGATCGTTGTGCTCGACCAGTTTACCCGCGGCCTCTGCGCCGGAACGGCTGACGCCTACGCGTCCGATTCATGCGCCCTGGGGATTGCTGAAGAAGGGCTGCGGAACGGGCATTATGACGCGATGACCAAAGCTTGGGAGAAGACGTTTTTCTTTCTACCGCTCGGTCACGCTGAAGGGCCGGACCATTTGGCCCGGCTTGATCGCGTCGTTGCGATGGCCGAGAATGTCGCCCTCGAGGCGCCGGAGCGCCTGCGTCCTCTCTACCAACATTCCGTCAGCCAGGCGCGGGGGCATCGCGACGTAATTTCGCGGTTCGGCAGATATCCCCACCGCAATCCCGTCCTGGGGCGCACGTCCAGCATCGAGGAGATTGCCTATCTCGCGAAAGGCGAGTTCGTTCACGAGCGGCGTCCGTCTGTAGGCACGAGCTCGGATGTTAGGTCTTGAGCCGATATCCCGTCTTGAACATCCACCAGACCACAAACAGGAACAGCGCAAGGAAAAACGAGATCATTGCCAGGCTGACGCCGACACTCACATCGGCGATTTCGTAAAAGCTCCAACGGAAGCCGCTAATGAGATAGAGCACGGGGTTGAATAAGGTCACCGTCTGCCAAACGGGCGGCAGCATATTGATCGAATAGAAACTGCCGCCAAGAAAGACCAGGGGCGTCACCACCAAAAGCGGGATGATCTGCAGCTTTTCAAAATTGTCGGCCCAGATGCCGATGATGAAGCCGAAAAGGCTGAATGTGATCGAGGTCAGGACAAGAAACAGCATCATCCAGAACGGATGCGCAATGTGCAGCGGCACGAACAAACCGGCGGTGGCCAGAATGACGAGGCCGAGAATCATCGTTTTCGTCGCCGCCGCGCCGACATAGCCGAGCACGATCTCGAAGACGGAAATCGGCGCGGACATGATCTCATAGATGGTGCCGGTGAATTTTGGGAAATAGATGCCGAACGATGCGTTCGCAATCGAATGCATCAGCAAATTCAGCATGATCAGCCCTGGTACGATGAACGCGCCATAGCTGATGCCATCGATCTCCGTGATCCGTGACCCAATCGCGGAGCCGAACACGACGAAATAAAGCGCCGTCGAAACCACGGGCGAAACAAGGCTTTGCCATAGCGTCCGCTTGAAACGCGCCATTTCGAATAGGTAGATGGCCTTGACGGCTGGGAAATTCATGCTCTTTTCTTCACCAGATCGACGAAAATCTCTTCCAGCGAGCTTTGCGTCGTATTGAGATCCTTGACGCGAATTCCCGCCTCGTTCAGCGCCTTCAACAGCGCGGTGATGCCCGTCCGGTCGGCCTGGGTGTCGTAGGTGTAGACGAGCTGCCGCCCTTCATCCGCCATCTCCAGCCCATTGCCGGAAAGCTCAGCGGGGATCGCGTCGAGTTTTTTCTGCAAATCGACGATCAGGCGCTTGCGGCCCAGCTTGCGCATCAATTCGGCCTTCTCCTCGACGAGAACGATTTCGCCGTAATTGATGACGCCGATCCGGTCGGCCATTTCCTGCGCTTCCTGGATGTAATGCGTTGTCAGGATGATGGTGACGCCGGAGGCCCGGAGTGCTCGCACGACCGCCCACATCTCCCGGCGCAGCTCGACATCGACACCGGCCGACGGTTCGTCGAGAAAGAGGATCTGCGGTTCGTGCGATAGCGCCTTGGCGATCATCACCCGGCGTTTCATGCCGCCCGAGAGGGTGATGATCCGATTGTCTTTTTTGTCCCAGAGCGACAATTGCTTCAGCACCTTTTCGGTATGGGCGCGATCGGGCCGCTTGCCGAACAGCCCCCGGCTGAAGCTGACCGTCGCCCAAACCGTCTCGAAGGCGTCCGTCGTCAACTCCTGGGGCACAAGGCCGATCAAGGCGCGGGCCGCGCGATAGTCGGTGATGATGTCATGGCCGGCCACCGACACCGATCCGCCCGTCGGATTGACCAACCCGCAGATCGTGCTGATCAGCGTCGTCTTGCCCGCGCCGTTCGGGCCGAGCAGGGCAAAAATCTCCCCGTCCCGGATCTCCAGATTGATGTTCTTGAGAGCCTGGAAGCCGCCGGCATAGGTCTTCGACAGGTTTGAAACGGTGATGATCGGATTCATGACTGATTGATGTTGGGAGGGGATGGGGGCTGAAGGTGAAATGGGGCTTGAAGCAGTTTCAGCAAGGTCGCGACTGTGCCTCCTCGGTGACGGTCGGGCAACTGATTTGATCGGGCGGTCGGTTGTCGCCTCAGTTTTACCGCGTTCACGACAAATATCGTTTAAAGAACCGCATGGCAGCCCTGACATAGCCGCATTTCACTAAAATTCGACCTTCCGGCAGATTGATCCCATGCGACGAGCTCATGCCGCGATTACGCTCAATGACGCAGGTGGGCTCAATTGGTGATCGCGGTTGGTGTTATAGTATCGGGGGCGGGCGAAAGCCTTTTGGGGAGTATTGGACCATGCAGTTTATTGATCAGCTTTTGAATTTTTTGCGGCAGGGCCTTGCCGCCATCTTCCAATTTATCGAGACCATCTGGAGATGGACGGTCAACCAGATCCTCAGCGTGCCCTGGGACACGCTCGGCGAGCTGGATTTGTGGAAGCAGCTTTTGCTGGTGATCGTTGCAGGCGTGGTGATTTATCTCCTTTACCGGGCGGCGCGGGAACTCCTCGATGCGGGCGAAAAGGTGCTCTCCGCTTTCGCCGCGCTGCTAACCGTCTTCGTCAGGACGCTGCCGCCAATCCTGTTGGCGGGGCTGGCCGCGGCGGGCGGGGCTTGGGTTGTGAATAACGTTTCGTTTTAGCCCCGCCTACGATCCCAAGCCGTAATCCGTTGGGCGGCAAAAAGGGCGCTCCGCAAAGCGGATGCGCCCCTCTCATCGGCCTGATCAGGCCTGAGTTAAAGAGATCAGCAGCCGTGCCGAGCAAGGCAACGGAAGTAGCGCCCGGTCCGCCAGCCCCAGCGATCGGCGCATTCGTGACGCCAACGGCGGCAATAGCGGTAGTGGACCTTTTGCAACGAGCCGGTTTCCGCCGAACTCTGTTGCGACAAAAGGGCGAGCGGCGAGGCCGGCATCGGCGAGGCTTCTACTGGCGCAAGGCCGCCAATCAGAGCAGCGAAGCCGATTGCTGCCGCGGTTAACGCAATTTTCGATTTTGCCATTTGAGATCTCCTACTATAGGCATTCCTCAGCATGGTTATTTCTCAAATATTCCGGCATATTAGCAATCTCTGTTTTGTAACGTTTTGTAACTCTGGCGTCCAGGTTAATAACTTCGAAGTGTTGCTTTGTGCTTTGTCGCTATATTTATAAGATATCTCAATTGACATATCTTGTTGCAAGGAAAATAGCGCCGTTCAGCCAACGTTAATTCCTCCATCCAGGCGCATTCAATATCCCGCGATCGCGCCATCGGCTGCGCGCGGATCGGCGGCGCCGAATAGATAGCCGTTCTGGCGGAGGATGGAATTTGTCCGGCCAAGGACGCGCTGCGTGATCTGGCCCTCCTTTCCCCGCGGCAGGATGAAACCGCGTTGTTCGAGGATGCGCAGCGTGTCCGGGGAAATGCCGCGCTCGGTTGTCAAAATGTCCGGCAGCCATTGATGATGAATGCGCGGCGCGGCGCTCGCCTCCATGATGTTCATGTCGAAGTCGAGCACGTTCAGCAAAAGCTGCAAGACGACGGTGATGATGGTGCTGCCGCCGGGGCTGCCGGTGGCAATGAACGCCTCACCGTCCTTGAGCACGATCGTCGGCGTCATGGACGAGAGCGGGCGCTTGCGCGGCGCGATGGCGTTGGCCTCGCCGCCGATCAGGCCGAAGGCGTTCGGCGCGCCGGGCTTGGCGGAGAAATCGTCCATTTCATTGTTGAGCAGGAAACCCGCGCCATCCACGGAATAGCCGCTGCCGAAGGTGAAATTCAGCGTGTAGGTGTTGGCGACGGCATTGCCGTCCTTATCCATCACCGAGAAATGCGTCGTCTGTTCGCCTTCCTTGGCGGATGGCGTCCCAGCTGAAATATCGGCCGATTTCGATGCTTTCGTCAGGTCGATGCCCTCGCGAAGCCGCGCCGCATACGCCTCGCTCGTCAGCCCCGCCACCGGCACCGCCCAGAAATCCGGGTCGCCCATATGCATTGCCCTGTCGGCATAGGCGCGGCGCATGGCTTCGACGAGGCGGTGAAGCGTGTCGGCGCTGTTGTGCCCCGCAGCTTTCAGGTCATAGCCTTCGAGGATATTCAGCATCTCGATCAAATGCGCGCCGCCCGAGGACGGCGGCGGCATGGAGACGATTTCAAGCCCGCGATAATTGCCGCGCACAGGTTCGCGCTCCACCACGCGATACGCTTGCAGATCCTCATGCCTGATGAGCCCCGCGCCTGACTTCATTTCCGCAACGATACGATCCGCCACCCAGCCTTCATAGAAGCCGCGCCGGCCCTGATCGGCGATTGCGCGCAGCGTCTTGGCCAGGTCGGGCTGTTTGAAGATTTCGCCCGCCTCGTAGGACCTGCGGGCGGGATGAAAAAAATATCCGAGTGAAGACGGGTCCTTGGCGAAGCGTTCGCGGTTGCCAGCCAAGGCGTAGGCCAGGCCCCACGGGATGGCAAAGCCGTCTTCCGCAAGGCGGATGGCGGGTTCGAGCACCTGCGCAAGGGTCATCGTGCCGTAGCGTTCCAGCGCGTGGATCAAACCGGCGACCGTGCCCGGCACGCCCGCCGCCGCATGGCTGAAGCGGGCCTTGTTGGTGTCAACCTCGCCATTTGCGCCAAGAAACAGATCGCGCGTCGCGGCTGCAGGCGCCATTTCGCGATAGTCGATCGCAACGACTTTGCGTTCCTTGGCGAGCGCGATCAGCATGAAGCCGCCGCCACCCAGATTTCCCGCTTGCGGATGGCTGACGGCCATGGCGAACCCCGTTGCCACGGCGGCATCGACGGCGTTGCCGCCCTTGCGCAGGATCTCGGCGCCGGTATCCGCTGCGATTTTGTCCTCCGCCGCGACCATGCCGTTTCGCGCGACAGTCGGGTGAAAGCGCGCATCACGTGAGATAAATGCCGCCGCAGCCGGATCGTCCGTTCGTTGGGCGTTGGCCGGGTGCGCGAAAATGAGAGCCGCGACAAGCGTAATAACGGGGCGGGACAAATGACGGCGCCGGTCGGCCTGATCGGCGCGAATGGCACGACGGCAAAAGGGCATGACCGGCTTTTTCAAATTTTGCATGTCCGTCCAAGACTACGGTTTCACGGCTGTCGAGAAAAGCCGGTATGCAGAGTGAACAGGCAGGACGTTTTCGCTCAAAGTTGCAGAATGGCCGCAGGCGGCAGCAAATCCGCAATTTTCAGTTGAATAAGCCAGAATTAAAAAACAACCTTAGCGAGAAAGTTTTATACAGTGCAACTGCCCTTGCTATCTCGCTGAAACCGTGGCGTATGCGTTGAAGACGCTTCAGCGAATGGTGAAAGGGGCTGTGGCGTTTGTTCAGACAGTATCAGAAGTGTGAGATCAGTATGCGGAACTCTGTGTATGTGGCGTCGCGTATAGGCGTTGCGTTGGCCTTTGCGGCCGTCGGCTGGGGCCCGGCCAGCGCGGCGGACCTTAGGGATTACAATCGAAGTTATAAGGATGGGGACGATGCGATCGTGGTTCCCCAATCCTATTTTTCCTGGAACGGCTTCTATCTCGGCGGCCATCTCGGCTACGGCTCGGGCTCATCCTCGTCCTTTAACGATGCCGGGGCGGGGAATGGCGATGCATTCGACGGTGGGGATGGCATCTCATTCGATCCCGCCGGCTGGATGGCTGGGGTCACGCTGGGCTATAATTGGCAGTTCGACGCCTTCGTTTTCAGCCTTGAGGCCGATGTCGGCTATCTCGGCGCAGACGAAAGCCAAAGCACTGGCATCGGCTTCGCGAGCGCCGAATATGGCGGTTACGGCACTTTGACCGGCCGGCTCGGCTATGCCCAGGATCGCTGGCTGTTCTATGCAAAAGGCGGGCTCGCCTTCGCGGACATCGAAAATCGTGCCGGCGATCTTGACGGAGGCCTCACAGACGGCACCGATTTTACCAAGATCCAGGAGGTACACACAGGCTGGGCGCTGGGCCTTGGCATCGAATACGCATTCCAGCGCGACCTGTCGATGAAGATCGAATATCTCTATATGGATTTCGGCGAAGACCACTCGCGAAATCTTGACGGCGACGTTTTCCAGCACGAAAACGATCTCCACACCGTGAAGGTCGGCGTGAACTACAGCCTTCAGCGTGTGTATGAGCCGCTGAGATAGGCGTGATGCTTCATTTGAGAAAGCGCGGCGGAAGCCGACGCCGGGCTTTCTCCACTCTACGACGCGAAAGGCTGAATTAGGCGCTCGGTCGCCTCATTTGCGAGGCCGGTTGCCCACGCGATATGTTGGTCAAAAGCACTGCAAGTTCGCTCTGGCGGGAGACGCCGGCCTTGACGAAAACGCGCTTCAGCACCGTGCGCACGGTGCCTTCTGTAATGCCGAGCCGGCTGGCCGCTTCTTTGGGGGAAACGCCTGAACCGATCAGCGCGGCTACCCGCGCCTCGCCAAGCGTCAGGCCCAGAAGGTCGCGGACCAGCGAGGGATCGGCAGGTTCATGCGGGCGCAATTCGATGGCGATGACGATGGCGCGCGTGCGGACGAGAAAATCCGTGAGCCCGGGCTCATCCACCGCCCGCAGCGGCATCAGGTAGAGCATAAGCTGGAAATCGGATTGCGGTCGTTTGAGCAGAATAGGCTTGGGATGATCGAAAAAGCCGCGCGGCTCGCTTGCGGTCATCGAGGACAGGGCAATGTCCAATCCGGCGCGCTCGGACGGCGCCGAAGCTGTCAACCGCTCCTCGAAGACCTCAAGCCCCCGCCCGATGATCCGCTTGCCAGCAGCGTTGCTGAAGATGACACGCCGCAGCCCGTCCAAGAGAAAAACCGCCAGGCCGATGTTATCGAGCGCGTCCCGCAGCCCGACACCGGCGACTTCGGCATTCATAAGCTGAAGACTGAGCCGCAATGACTGCTCGGCGTGATGGCCGAGCCGGGCAATGGTGGCGCATTCCTCCTCCGAGAACGGCGTTTTCCGGGCCGACCGCTGCACCGTAAGCCCCACCTGCACATGCGGATCCGGCGAGATCGCGACGCTCGCGGACCAGCGAAGCCCGAATTTGGCGAGGAACTCGGTATAGAACGGGTGGCCATAAATCTCCGCTTCGGTCACCAGATGCTCGTCGGTGATCACGGTCTCGGCGGACCAGTACCCCCGTTCCGTCGCACGCTGGGTTCGAATATCGTGCCGCCACCAGGTCTCATTATATTCGGCGGCGCCCGGCAGCAGACTGGGCGAAACGACAGCACCGGAAGCGCCGTCGTCGCGCAGATAGGTGAGATTGGCGCCGGTATCATCGTAAACCGCCGCGATTGCTTCGAGCGCGTGCGGCCAGGATTGAGGCGCCGTCGCCGCGTTGTAGATTGCCTCCACCGCCGCAACGAAACGGTCCTGCACGTTTGACGGGCGGCTCATTGCAGCGCGTCCTCCATTTGGGAGGCAGGACCAGTGCGCGCGCCCCTGGCTCTGGACATCGACGGCACTCCTACGAGCAAGCAGTTCAACACCCCAAAACTTGAGGCATTTACATCATGCTTTTCGGATTACGGAAAGTCCGATTCGACCCAACGCTTGGCGTTGGCCGCAGTCTGTCAACGTTCGGGGGGGTTAAGCCGTGGATGGTCGTTGCGCGCGCTCAACGTTTCGGCTTGCGCACGGGCAGCGGCATACCGCCATCGCCAACCGCTTCGCCAGGGTCGGCC
Source organism: Rhodomicrobium sp. (assembly GCA_031399085.1). Classification (GTDB taxonomy): domain Bacteria; phylum Pseudomonadota; class Alphaproteobacteria; order Rhizobiales; family Rhodomicrobiaceae; genus R-RK-3. The sequence continues at coordinate 164,100 of JANNOQ010000045.1, read as the reverse complement.
GAGGATGCGGTGATGGCGATGCCGGGCACGATGGTGGTTGTGCTATCCGTGGCGGTCGCCGCTGGTGAGCCAGGTGCTGGCGTTGCCGCCGCGACCTGTTGCTGGGCCGCCGCCTTCGCCGCCGCTTCCTGTTTGGCTCGGATTTCCTTCTCGATGGTGCGCCACTCGCTCACGCTTTTCTTGTGGTCGTCATAGGTTTCGGAAAACGCATGCCCGCCCGTGCCGTCGGCAACGAAATAGAGATCGCTCGTCTTTGCCGGACGTAGCACCGCTTCGAGCGCGGCGCGGCCGGGATTGGCGATCGGCGTCGGAGGCAAGCCCTTCATCGTATAGGTGTTATAAGGCGTCATCTGCTCGATTTCGGTGCGCAGGATAGGGCGGCCCAAAGTGCCTTTGCCGCCTGACAGGCCGTAGATGATCGTCGGGTCCGATTGCAGCCGCATGTTCTTCTGCAGCCGGTTGACGAATACCGCCGCCACGCGCGGCCTTTCATCGGCCCGCCCGGTTTCTCGCTCCACGATCGAGGCCAGCGTCACCGCCTCTTCTTGCGTTCTTATGGGAAGGCCGGTGGCGCGTTTGGGCCAGATCATTTCCATGAATTTGCGCTGCTCGTTCTGCATCCGGGCGATCAGCTCGCGCCGGTCGGTCCCCCGCGCGAAGCGGTAGGTATCGGGCAAAACGCTCCCCTCCGGCGGAATGAGGTCGATCCTGCCGGTCAACTCGGAGTGGGCGTTCAGCCGTTCCACGACCTGATAGCTAGTCAGCCCCTCGGGAATGGATACCGTATGCAGGATCGCCTTACCTTCGACGAGGGCGTCGAGCACGTTCCGCATACTCGCATTTTTCTTGATGGCGTATTCGCCGGCCTTCAGTTTGGACTGCGCCTGAAAGTAGACCAGCACGGCCGCCACGAAAATGCGCTGGTCCGAAATGACGCCTTCCCGCTCCAGCCGGCTGGCGATTTCGCGGACGCCTTCGCCCTTGGGAACCACGACAACCGTCGAATAGCCGAGCGGCCCAGGTTGGTCGAATTGCGTGCGGACGAAATAGAACAGCACCGCCAGGCCGATGACGCCGACAAAAAGCAGCGTGATGATATTGTTGAGGATTCTCACAATGGGGCGCTGACGCCAGCCTCGCATGTTGATCGGAGGCATGGGCGCATGGTCGGGTTCAAGCGCTTCCGCCGGGCTGCGCGGCAAAGCGCCATAGTCGCGGTTCGCCGTGAGGTAGCCTCCACTTTGATACCCGCGATCGTTACCCCATTGACGATTGTCGCCCGGCATTGTGGATACGCTCTCCCACCCAAATCACGGCAAGAATGACCAACCAATTATGGCGAAAGCTAGGTTAGGCTGCTTACCGACGTCTGACAATGCCTCAAGCGGCGGTCAGTCGGCAACGCGGCGGAAAATCAGCGATGCATTCGTGCCGCCGAAGCCGAAGGAATTGCTCAACACCGTATTCACTTTCTTGGCCCGTGCCTTATGCGGCACGAGATCAATGCGCGTCTCGACAGAAGGATTGTCCAGATTGAGTGTCGGCGGGACGATATTGTCGCGCATGGTTAAGACCGAGAAAATTGCCTCGACGGAGCCAGCGGCGCCAAGCAGGTGGCCGATGGAGGATTTTGTCGAGGACATGGTGAGGGTTGCGGCGGCGTCGCCGAACAGCCGCTCAACCGAGGCCAGTTCGATCTCGTCGCCCATTGGCGTCGAGGTGCCATGCGCATTGACGTAGTCGATGTCGGCAGGCCGGATGCCGGCGCGCTTCACCGCCATTTGCATGCACCGATAGGCGCCGTCGCCATCGGCGGCGGGGGCGGTAATGTGAAATGCATCGCCCGACAACCCATAGCCGACGACCTCGGCATAAATTTTCGCGCCGCGCGCCCTTGCATGCTCAAGCTCTTCCAGCACAACCAAGCCAGCACCCTCGCCCATGACAAAGCCGTCGCGATCGCGGTCATAGGGGCGGGAGGCGCGAGTGGGCGCGTCGTTGAAATGGGTTGAGAGCGCGCGGCACGCGGCAAATCCGGCCAGGGCAAGGCGCGAAATCGGCGATTCGGTGCCGCCGGCGACCATCACATCGGCATCGCCCAGCGCGATGAAGCGCGCGGCGTCGCCAATCGCGTGCGCGCCCGTCGAGCAGGCCGTCACGACCGCGTGGTTTGGGCCTTTGAGGCTGTGGCGGATCGAGACGTAGCCGGAGGCGAGATTGATGAGGCGGCCGGGGATGAAGAACGGACTGATCCGCTTCGGCCCCTTTTCGGCCATGAGCAGCGAGGCTTTTTCGATCCCCTGAAGACCGCCGATCCCCGAGCCGATCAGCACGCCCGACGCGGCTTGGTCATCGGCCGATTGCGGGTGCCATCCAGCGTCGTCGAGTGCCTGGTCGGCGGCTGCCATCGCATAGACAATGAAATCGTCGACCTTGCGCTGCTCTTTCGGCTCCATCCAATCGTCGGGGTTGTACTTGCCGTCGGCGTAGGCCCCGCGCGGAATGGAACAGGCGACCTGACAGCTGATGTCGGAGACATCGAATTCGGTCACGCGGCTCGCGCCGCTCTCGCCCGCAAGCAATCGTTTCCAACTCGCCTCGACCCCGCAACCGAGCGGGGACACGATCCCAAGGCCAGTAATAACGACACGCCGCATTATGCCTCCGTATGCGCGACAAACGCGCCCCTTTGCTTGAGCTCGGCTGCCATCGTGGTTCCGATGGGAGGACGCCCCGGCCCCCTGCCGGCGGCGCCTTGCTCAAGAAAGGACTGTAAATTAAGCGCTGGCGTGCTGTTCGAGAAAACGAACCGCATCGCCGACGGTTTGGATGGTCTCGGCGGCGTCATCGGGGATTTCGCAGCCGAATTCTTCCTCGAAGGCCATCACGAGCTCGACCGTATCGAGGCTGTCGGCGCCGAGATCGTCGATGAAGCTGGCTTTGTCGGTCACCTTGTCGGCTTCGACGCCCAGATGCTCGACGACGATTTTCTTCACACGTTCAGAAATATTTTCGCTCATGCTATTGCCTCACCATTGCTCCCAAAAGTCCTGCTCGGAGAATTACAGATCACGAAACTCACACTTGCTACCCAAGGCCAGGCTGTGATCTCAAGCATTGGAACGCGACGGATGCGGCTCGTACCATCGAAAGAAAGGCCAAATAAGGCATTTCAAACAGCTTGCGATATCCCCGGCTGGTAGCATACTTTCCGGCGGCTGGCCATCGCCGCGCACCGGAAATCCCAAGGCCTCACATCATCGCCATCCCGCCGTTCACGTGAAGGGTTTCCCCCGTGATGTAGCGGGCCTCGCCGCTGGCGAGATAAACGACGGCGGCGGCGATATCTTCCGGCTTGCCGAAGATTCCGGCCGGGATCGCGGCGGCGATCGCCTCGACCTGCTTTTCGTTCAGCGCGCCGGTCATCGGCGTCTCGATGAAGCCGGGCGCGATGCAATTGGCGGTCACATTGCGCGCCGCGACCTCGCGGGCCAGCGATTTGGTCATGCCGACCATGCCCGCTTTCGAGGCGGCGTAATTGCCTTGGCCGGGATTTCCGATCACCCCGCTGATCGAGGCGATGTTGATGATTCGGCCATAGCGGCGGCGCAGCATGTTGCGCACGGCCGCGCGGCAGAGAATGAAGGTGGCGGTGAGGTTAACTGCGCTCACCTCGTCCCACTCCTCATCCTTCATCCGCATGAAGAGATTGTCGCGCGCGATGCCCGCATTGTTGACCAGAATGTCGAGCGTACCGACAGCACTTTCCGCCTGGGCCGCCAGATTGGCGACGGCTTCGCGATCTTTCAGGTCGCATGGCAATGCGGTGACGTCGCCGATTTCCGCAGCAAGCGCTTGCAGCCGGTCTTCACGGGTGCCGGAGATGGCGACTTTGGCGCCCTGCGCTTTCAGGGCCTTGGCGATCTCGCCGCCAATGCCGCCGGTCGCCCCCGTCACTAGCGCGCCTTTTCCGGTCAGATCAAACATGCCAGCGATCCTCTTGCCTTAAGGCCGTGCGTTAGCGCGCCGCGAAGGCAGCGGCGGGAAGGCCGGCGGCTTCGATCTCATCGGGCGTGCCGATGGTCTTGGCCGCGAGCCGCTCGTCGATGCGCCGAACCATGCCGCTCAGCACCTTGCCCGCGCCGATTTCATAAAGCGTGGAAACCCCGTCCTCCGCCATGCGGCTGACGCTCTCCCGCCAGCGCACCGTTCCCGTGACCTGCTCGACGAGCAGCCGGCGGATGGCCTCGGGATCGCTCACGGGCTCGGCGGATATGTTGGCGATGAGTTGGACCGCCGGCGCGAGCAGGTCCACCTCGCTCAGCGCCTCGGCCATCCGGTCGGCGGCGGGCTGCATGAGCGCACAATGAAAGGGGGCGCTGACCGGCAGCGGAATGGCGCGGCGCAGGCCGTAATCCTTGCCGATAAGGGCGGCGCGTTCGACGGCGGCCTTCGCGCCGCTGATCACCACTTGTCCTGGCGCGTTGTCATTGGCCACCTGGCAGACGAGGCCGGTCACGCTGTTCGCTTCGGCGGCGATCTTAGCGGCGATCTCAAGATCTACCCCGAGCAGTGCCGCCATCGCGCCCTCGCCGACGGGAACCGCGTCCTGCATGGCTCTGCCGCGAATGCGCAACAAGCGCGCCGCGTCGGCTATGCTCAGCGCGCCGGCGGCCGCGAGCGCCGAATATTCGCCGAGCGAATGACCCGCAACGTAACGAGCATCCTTGATGTTCCAGCCCTTTTCCTCTGTCAGAACCCGCATCGCGGCAAGCGACACCGCCATCAGGGCAGGCTGCGCGTTTTCCGTCAGCGTAAGCTGCTCGATCGGACCATCCCACATAATCCCGGTGAGCTTTTGGCCGAGAGCATCGTCGATTTCGCTGAAAACCGCCTGCGCCGCCGGGTAGGCGGAGGCGAGGTCTTTGCCCATGCCGACAAACTGGCTGCCTTGCCCCGGAAATGTGAAGGCGATGTCCATATGGGAAAGAGAAAACCTTGAGCGATTGCCGACAATGAAAGCCGCCCTGGCGACATTGCGCGCCAGAGACAACTAATGCATCCTCAATGTCAAGCTTTCGTTCATATTGGTTGAGGTAATTTGCCCGGTTTGCTCCAAAGCCCTTTTTGCAGGCGACCGCGCTGCCCCTTGCCAAGCGCCAAAAATTCCCTATAAGCAAGCCATACCGCTTCGGTTGGAGGCTGAACGGGAGCCGCTTTGGCGTTTCCAAACGGTCGCGTGCGTAAAGCTCGCGGGTCCCGGTGTCTCCGCTCTTTCGAGTCTTCTACTTTGAGCCTTTCCCATATCGGCTCAAAAGGGGCTTCGCGCCGAAGCGCAATTTTGACCATAGGGAAAGGCGCATTCCATGCCGCTTTACGAACATGTCTTTCTTGCGCGCCAGGATATCACGGCGCAGCAAGCCGCTGCCCTGCAGAAAACCTTTCAAACCGTCATCGAGGACAATGGCGGCAAGGTTGGCAAGGTGGAATATTGGGGGCTGAAATCCCTCTCCTACAAGATCAAGAAAAACCGCAAGGCGCATTATTCGCTGGTGAATCTCGATGCGCCGCATCTCGCCGTCGCCGAGATGGAGCGCCAGATGGGCCTTTCAACAGACGTCATCCGGTTCATCACCATCCGCGTCAAGGAACTCGACGACAAGCAGTCCGCCATGATGAAGCGCTCCGACGACCGCGACCGTGATCGCGGCGATAGGGGCGATCGCGGCGACCGTGGCGGCGACCGACGGGGCCCGCGCCGCGAGGGCGGACGCGAGGGCGGTGGACGCGAGGGCGGCGGCCGCGACTTTAGAAGCGATCGCGGCGACCGTGAAGGCGGACGCGACTTCCGTGGCGGCGACCGCGAGGGCGGACGCTTTAACCGGCCCGAAACCGCCCCCGTTGGAGATGACGCATGAGCGACGCATCCGGATCGACTGTCCGCAAAACCTTCCACCGCCGCCGCAAGACCTGCCCGTTCTCGGGCGAGGGCGCGCCAGTGATCGACTATAAGGACGTCAAGCTCTTGCAGCGCTTCACTTCCGAGCGCGGCAAGATCGTGCCGAGCCGCATCACCGCCGTCTCCGCCAAGAAGCAGCGCGAGCTGGCGCAGGCGATCAAGCGGGCGCGGTTTCTCGGCTTGATCCCCTATCTGGTGAAATAGGCACGCGGCATCCGGCTTTAGGCCGGCTGAAAATACATATAAGGCGATGGCAGGCTGGCAATTCCGGCCCGTCATTGACCTTGGGTTGAGGCTTCTCAATGGCGGGATGCCTCTAACCGCCTCGCAGCGGGACAGCAAACATGACGGCATCGCCGCACATCATCGGCATCGGCTCGGGGCTGGTCGCGGCCGTCCTGTTCGCCTCGCTCGCCACTAATTCGGCGCTGGCGGTGCTATTGTTTTATCTGACGCCGCTGCCCGTGCTGCTCGCTGGGATCGGCTGGGGCGCGCGCACGGCGCTGGTGTCCTGCATCACCGCCGCATTGGTCGTCGCGCTGGTTCTCAGGCTGCAAACGGGCGTCGCCTTCGCCGTTTACATCGGTCTGCCGGGGGTGATCCTTTCCTATCTGTTCTTGCTGCGGCGGGAGGTTCCGCCCGAGGCGGCGGGGCCGCTTGCACCCGGCGGCCAGCCCAATGTCGAATGGTATCCGCTCGGCCGCATCATCGCCTGGGCGGCGCTCATGGCGGGCGGGCTGGTGGCGCTTGGCCTCTTGCTGCTCGGCGGCGATGGCGAAGGCTATCGCCAGTCGGTGCGGGCGATGTTCGACGAAAGCACCGTGGCGCAGTTGCAGAGCGTTTTCGGCCCGCAATTCGGACCGGCCGAACTCGACCGCTTCATCGACCGGTTCACCCGCTACATCCTGCCCGCCTTTGCCGCGATCCTATGGCTGCTCATCATGACGGGAAATCTCTGGCTGGCGGCAAAGAGCGCGTCGATTTCCGGCCAACTCGCGCGTCCCCTGCCCCGCTTCACCCAGATCGACTATCCGCCCGCGCTGGTTGCAGGGTTCTTTGCCGCGTTCGGGTTAAGCCTGAGCTCGGGCCTGCTGAGCCTTTCCGGAATAGCCTTTCTCGGCGCCATCGCTTGCGCTTTTCTGATCCTCGGCGTTGCCGTGATTCATGTCCTTTCCGCCGGTTCGCCCTATCGGCTGCTGCTGCTGGCGATGCTCTATTCGGGCCTGTTTCTAACGCCATGGGTCGCGCCCATCCTGATCGCGGTCGGCCTTCTCGAACCCTTTCTGCAACTGCGCCAGCGCCAATTGCGTCGCCAGGCGCCCCCCGCAAGTGGCGTGGGACCTCATCCTTAAGGAGCAAAACAATGCAAATCATACTTCTGGAACGCATCGGCCGGCTCGGCCAAATGGGCGACGTCGTCAAGGTCAAGGATGGCTATGCGCGCAATTTCCTGCTGCCCAAGGGCAAGGCGCTGCGGGCGACAAAGGCCAATCTCACCCATTTCGAGACCCAGCGCACCCAGCTTGAAGCGCAAAATCTGGAGCTGAAAAAAGACGCCAGCGCTGTCGCTGTAAAGCTGAACGGCAAGAGCTTTATCGCCCTGCGCCAGGCGAGCGATAGCGGCCAGCTCTACGGCTCCGTCTCGACGCGGGACATCGCCGATCTGGTCACCGAGGGCGGCTTCACCGTCGCGCGTTCGCAGATTCTGCTCGACCGACCGATCAAAGCCCTCGGCCAGCATCCGGTGCGGGTGAGCCTGCATCCGGAAGTCGTCAGCTCGGTTTCGATCAACGTCGCGCGGACGATGGAAGAAGCCGAACGGCAGGCGCGCGGTGAAGACGTTACGGTCATGCGCGACGATGATGACGAGGCGGATGCCGAAGCCGCACGCGCCGCTGCCGAAGCGCTGTTCGATCCGGACGCGCCGGAGGCAGACGAAGAGGGGGAAGCCGAAAGGGGCTGAGATTGCTGAGGCGGTTCGCGGGTCGCACGTAGTCCTTGCAATTGGATATCCGCCAATCCTGCAGGGAGTCGTCCCGGACGGCCGTCAGGCCGAGCCGGGATCAATTCGCGTCACGTCAATTTCATGTCAAGTTGTGAGACGACTCGGCCCCGACTCGAAGGCCGGAGCGAGCGTGGATGATGCACGTTTACCGAGTGAGGTTGGTTGCACAAAGGGTGAAGCCCTCAATGACAAGCGGCTTTGCCTTCGACCAAACCGCTACGGAGCGTCGTCCTTGACGCCGCCGTAATTCTCCCCATGTCCCGCGCCGCCTTGCTCCTTCCACGGACCTTTGCTCGCATTGCCACGGCCAGTCTCGCGCTTGATGGGATCCTGGTCATCGTCCTTCTCGCGTGGCTTGGCGTCGGGCTCATGGCCATCCTCGGCATATTGACTATGCTCGCGCGCGGGAAGCTCCCCCGGCCGCTCGGTTTTTCCGCCTTCGTCTGAACCTTGTGTCATGGATTGCGCCTTTCTTCAGGGCTTGCGATCCGATACAACGCGCGGCGCTGCAGGCCCGTTCCGCCGAGCGCGAAAGGACCGGGCTTCAGCCGAAATCGCCGATGGCGTCGCCCGGCATGGGCTCGCCCGGCCGCGCCAGAATGCCGCCCGTCAGCGGCTCGGGAACGCCCGTCGTTCCGGGGAAGGAAATCGGCAAATCGAGCCGCGAGCGCACCGCCAGATAGGCGAAAGCCTGGGCTTCGATCGCGCCCGCGTCCCAGCCCAAATCCTCGGCCAAGGCGATCTTCCCCGGCAACAGCTTCCTTAGCGTGCCGACGAGCGTGGCGTTGCGCGTTCCGCCGCCGCTCAAAACGAAAATCTTCGGCGTTTGCGGGAAATGCGCCATACCGCAAATGAGCGAGGCGGCGGTGAAGGCGGTAAGAGTTGCCGCTCCGTCGGCCGGCGAAAGTCCGTCGATCACCGAGAGCGGAAAGCCGTTGCGGTCGAGCGATTTCGGCGGCTTGCGCAGGAAGTAGGGGTCGGCCAACAGCGCCTCCAGCCGCCGCCCGTCCGCCTGTCCCTCGGCGGCGAGTTGGCCGTTTTCGTCGCGCGCCTCGCCCATCGTCAGCCGCATCCAATCGTCGATCAGCGCATTGCCCGGCCCGGTATCGAAGGCCAGCAGAGCATCATCCTCGCCGATGAACGTCACATTCGCGACGCCGCCAATATTCACAATCACGGTCGGACGCGGCAGATTGGCCGCCTGGGCAAGCGCGCGATGATAGATCGGAACGAAGGGCGCGCCCTGTCCCCCCGCCGCCATGTCGCTGGCGCGGAAATCGTAGACCACATCCATGCCGATAAAATCGGCGAGCAACTGACCGTCGCCGAGTTGGACCGTCAGACCGTCATCGGGCCGGTGCAGCACGGTCTGCCCGTGGAAGCCGACGAGGTCCACAGCCTCGCGCGATATGTCATTGGCGGCCAGGAAGGCGTCGACGGCTTCGGCATGAATTTCAGTCACCAGCCGCTCGGCTCTGGCAAGAATGCCGGGCCGCGCATCCCGGTCCGTCAGTCCGGCGGCCTGGGCCACCGCTTCGCGCAGCACCGTGCGCTCATCCTCGGTATAGTCGCGGCCGCCCGCCGGGCCGAAGCCAAGAATGCGCTCGCCATCCGTCTCAATCAGCGCAACGTCCACCCCGTCCATCGAGGTGCCGCTCATCATTCCGATCGCTTTCATCCGATGCTCGCTACAAACCGTGCAACTCAGACTGCGACCTGATATAGGACGGAGCAATCAAAACGGCATCCTTTAGGTTTCAAGCGCGGCCAAGAAATCGGTCGCCGCTACGCACGATCTTCGCCGATCTACCGCCGGTTCTTACAGCAGCCGAAAGCCGACACTATGACGACATTGAAATCCGATTTCATCAACACGCTGCAAGAGCGCGGCTATATCCACCAATGCACCGACCTTGCGGCTCTCGACGCCCTGGCGGCGCGCGAGACGGTGACGGCCTATATCGGTTTCGACTGCACCGCGCCGAGCCTTCACATCGGCAATCTCATCGGCATCATGATGCTGCGCCGCTTGCAGCAGGCGGGGCACCGGCCGATTGCGCTGCTCGGCGGCGGGACGACCAAGGTCGGCGACCCCTCCGGCAAGGATGAAGGCCGCAAACTCCTGACCCAGGAGCAGATCGACGCGAACAAGGCCGGCATCCGCAGGGTGTTCGACAAATTTCTGAGCTTTGAGGCCGGTCCGCAGGCGGCGCTGATGGTCGATAATGACGATTGGCTGAGCCAGCTTTTCTACATCGACTTCCTGCGCGAATATGGCACGCATTTCACCATCAACCGGATGCTGACCTTCGACAGCGTCAAGCTCCGGCTCGAGCGCGAGCAGCCGCTGACCTTCCTCGAATTCAATTATATGCTGCTGCAGGCCTATGATTATGTCGAGCTGTTCCGTCGCCATGGATGCCGGCTTCAAATGGGCGGGTCGGATCAATGGGGGAACATCGTCAACGGCGTCGAGCTTGGGCGGCGGGTTGCCAATGCCGAGCTGTTCGGCCTGACAACGCCGCTGCTCACGACCGCGTCGGGCGCGAAAATGGGCAAGACCGCGCAAGGCGCGGTATGGCTGAATGCCGATGCGCTGAGCCCTTACGATTATTGGCAGTTCTGGCGGAACGCCGAGGACGCCGATGTCGGGCGGTTCCTGAAGCTGTTCACGGACATGCCCCTCGACGAGATCGCGCGTCTGGAAGCGCTGACCGGGGCGGAGATCAACGACGCCAAGATCGTGCTGGCGACTGAGGCGACAGCGCTCGCGCATGGCCGTGCGGCAGCCGAGCAGGCCGCCGAGACGGCGCGCCGGACATTCAGCGAGGGCAAGGCGGCGGAGGGCTTGCCGACGGTCGAGTTGCCCAGCGCCGAAGTCGAAGCAGGTCTCGGCGTGCTGACAGCGCTCGTTCGGGCGGGGCTGGCCGCTTCGAACGGCGAAGCGCGGCGGCACATCCAGGGCGGCGGAGCGCGGATCAACGACGCGCCGGTCACCGACGACCGCGCGATGCTTACGCTGGATCATCTTAACGCTGATGGCGTCATCAAGCTGTCGCTCGGCAAAAAGCGGCATGTATTGATCAAGCCGGTCTAATTGAAACCCACGCTCCCCTTCATCCCGGCGAAAGCCGGGATCCAGTAAGCGGAGGCGTTTCGGTAGAACGCCGATGCCGGGCGTACCGGATCCCGGATAACCGCTTCGCGGTTTCAGGGAAGACGAGGAAGGGGGAGAGAAGCGTATAGGAACCCAGCATTTCCCGATGCCGCGCTATAAGCTCATCATCGAATATGACGGCACGCCCTTCGCCGGATGGCAAATGCAGGCGAACGCGCCGTCCGTCCAGGAGCGGATGCAGGAGGCGATCGCGGCCTTTTGCGGAGAGCGATATATTCCACGCGGCGCAGGTCGCACCGATTCCGGCGTGCACGCGCTCGGGCAAGTCGCCCATATCGACCTAACCAAGGATTGGCCGCCCGAGACAGTGCTGAGGGCCGTCAATTTTCACTTGAAGCCCGCTCCGATCGCCATCCTCCTTTGCGAGCGCGTGGACGAAAGCTTCGATGCACGCTTCTCGGCCAAGGCGCGGCATTATCGCTACCGGATCGTCAACCGCGCCGCGCCGCTCGTCATCGACCGCGATCATGCGTGGCGGACGTGGCCGCTGCTGGATGCGACGGCAATGGCCGAGGCCGCCGCCCATCTCATCGGCCGCCACGATTTCACAACCTTCCGCGCGGCCCAGTGTCAGTCCAAATCACCGGTCAAGACGCTCGATGCGCTGAGTGTGGAGCAATCAGGTGAGGAGATCGCCATCCGAGCCTCGGCGCGGTCGTTCCTGCACCATCAGGTGCGCTCGATGGTCGGCAGTCTGAAGCTCGTCGGCGAAGGCAAATGGTCTGCGCAGGATATGCGGCTGGCGCTCGATGCGCGCGACCGCACGCGCTGCGGGCCGATGGCGCCGGGCAGCGGACTTTATCTTGTGCGGGTCGATTACTAGCGGCCGATGGAGTCACGTGGGCTGCTATGACGGCTTGAGGTCGGCCGCGAGCGCGCGAAGCCCCTCGCGGTAGGTGGGATAGGTCAGCGTCACGCCGAGATCGCGCTTGATCCGCGTATTGCTGGCGCGCTTGTTCTCCGAGTAAAAGCTCCGCGCCATCGGGCTCATTTCGGCGTCCGCCCACGCGACCAGCGGCGGCGGCTCGAGGCCGAGCAATCCGGCGGCGTAAGCGATGACGTCCTGCGGCGGGGCGGGCTCGTCGTCGGTGACGTTGAAGACGCCTCTCGCAGCGTCCCCGGCGCGAATGCCGGCTTCGACCACGGCGGCGATGTCGGCGAGGTGCGTGCGGTTGAAAACCTGCCCGGGCTTCTCGATGCGCCGCTCCTGGCCGGCCAGCAGCCGCTCAAGCGCGTTCCGGGACGGTCCGTAAATGCCAGCAAGGCGGAAGATTTGCAGCGTGACGCCGCGATTATTCGTGAAGCTTTCCCAAGCTTGCTCCGCCTCCAAGCGCCATCGGCTGCGTTGGGATGTGGGCTTCGGCGGGGTGGTTTCATCCACCCAAGCGCCCTGATGATTGCCATAGACGCCAATGGTTGAGAGATAGCCAATCCAGGAAAGATGAGGCGCGGCGGTCAGATCTGGCAAATGATGGAGGAGAAGCGGATCACCTGCCTCGCCGGGAGGCGCGGAAACCAGAAGATGCGTTGCCTCGCGGATGGCCAGGCCAAGCGCAGGGGACGGCGCATCGCCAGCGAACTGTATTCCCCGATAGGCTTTCGCCTCGATGGCGCGGACCCCCTCCTCGCTGCGCGCGCTTCCGATGATCCGCCAGCCAGCGCTTTTGAGATGCGACGCGACCGCCGAAGCCGAATAGCCGAGGCCGATTGCAAGCAGCGTCTTCATGCCGTCTCCCCTTCCCATAGCCATTCGCCGCGCACCGCCTCGTCCGTCTCCAACAGGAAATGCTGGCCGCGCATTTCGGCGACCGCATTTGGCTCATTCCCAACAAGCGCCCGCATGGCCCATACCGCCATCGCCCGCACCAGCGGACTGGCGTCCTGAAGCAGGCCCGCCACCTTGGGCAGCAGCTCCCGTTCGCCGGAGTTGCCCGCCGCGATCAGCACATTGCGAATGAAGCGGTCGCGCCCAGTCCGTTTCACCGGCGAGCCCGAGAAGGCCGCGCGAAAGGCTGCCTCGTCCAGCGCCAACAACTCGGCGAGCGGCGCGCCATCGGTGATTGGACGCGCGGCGAATTTCGCCTCGCTCGCCGCGGCGGCAAATTTGTTCCAGGGACAGACGGCGAGGCAATCGTCGCAGCCATAGATGCGGTTGCCCATCGCCTTGCGGAATTCGCGCGGAATGTGGCCCTTATGCTCGATCGTAAGGTAGGAGATGCAGCGGCGGGCGTCGAGCCGGTAGGGCGCGGGAAACGCATCGGTTGGGCAAATATCAAGGCAGCGGCGGCAGGTGCCGCAATGATCCGTCTCGGTGGCGTCAGGGGGCAATTCGGCTGCGGAGAAGATTGCGCCGAGAAACAGCCATGAGCCGAGATCGCGCGAGACGAGATTGGTGTGCTTGCCCTGCCAGCCGATCCCGGCGGAATGCGCCAGCGGCTTCTCCATCACCGGCGCGGTATCGACAAAGATTTTTACCTCCGCCCCGGTTTCGCGGTGCAGCCAGCCGCCGAGCGTCTTCAGCTTGCCCTTGATGACGTCGTGATAGTCGCGCCCGCGCGCATAGACCGAAATCGCGCCGCGCCAGCGCTCCTCAAGGATCGCCAGCGGGTCGACTTCCGGGCCGTAATTCATGCCGAGCATGATGATGGAGCGGGTGTCGCGCCACAGCGTTGACGGATGACGCCGCCGCTCATCCTGCGAGGCGAGCCACGCCATATCGCCGTGCATCCCCTCGGCGAGAAATGCCTCCAGCCGCTCGCCCGCGCGGCCAATGCCATCGGGCGTCGTGACGCCGACCGCGTCGAATCCTTCCGCCCGCGCGAGCACGACCAGCGCTGCTTTCAGCGCCGCCCGATCCGTTCCACTCGATCTTTCGGCGACATAGGCAGACGCGCACTTCAAAAATCAAGCTCCGCGTAGATCGGCGGGGGCGGCACGCCGGGCAGGCGATCCGCCAGCAGCGGCCGGAAGGACGGCCGCGCCTTCAGCGAGGCATACCAGCTTTTGGCTTTCGGGAACTCGTCCCACGGCACCTCGCTCAAATAGTCCAGCACCGAAAGATGGCCGGCGGCGGCCAGATCGGCAAAGCTCAGTTCATCGCCCGCCAGCCATGTGCGCTGCTCCAGCAGATGGCAGATATAACTCAAATGGTAGCGCAAATTCACCCGGCCCGCACGGATGATGTCGGTATCGGGGGTCGAACGGCCAAGATCGGCGAAACGCTGGTAGAGCCGCTCCTCAAGGAAATACCGGCTCGCTTCCTGGTCCATTTTCAGGTGAAACCACTCGACCAGCCGCCGGACTTCCGCCCGTTCATTCGGCGAGCCTGGGAAAAGCAGGTTACGCGGCGGGCCTTCGCCATTCAGCTTGCCGTAAGTATCGGCGAGATATTCGGAGATCGCATAGGCGCCGGCCAGAATGAAGCCTTGCCGCTGCGCGAGCACCGGCAGCGTCCCCGCTGGATTGAGATTGAGGAAATCGCGCCGCCAGGCCCAGGGGCGCTCCTCCTCCAGCTCGACTACGAGGCCGCACTCGCCGAGCGCCAGCCGGATCGAGCGCGAGAACGGGCAGAGGGAATAATGGATCAGCGTAAGCATCGGTGAAGCAAAATCCAGCGCTGGGCGCTTATCTCGAACCTGTTTCTTTTTGGCGCTAACATCTATAGCCGGTCAGCGTTACCGCTCCGTGGTCATCGCGGCTAAAGCTGAAATGTCGTAAACAAAGACTGAATCCGGCAAAACTCGGCCGCGACTCGATTGACCTCGGCAGTACCCGGATAAAACACCTTACGATTGTGGCGGCCGCGTGCCAGCGGTTTTACGCTTAGGTCAAATCGCGCGGGTCGAAAACTCGCCCTTGGGGCGGAAGCGCACCAGATAGCGCGGCACGATCGTCTCCAGCGCTTGCGGCGCGATGCCGAGATTGGCCAGCGTGCGCGCCTCGGCGACCGCTTCCTTGCTGACGATGTTGTCGGACTGCAAAAGCCGCACCTGATCGAGCGTCATTGGCGCTCCCGGCAGCATTTGCAGGAAAAAGCCCTGCATTCTCGCGATCCAGAACGGAATGGAGATGTAGGACCGCGGTCTTTGGGTGTATCCGGCGATAAGGTCGAGCAGCTCGCGGAAGGTGTAAATCGCCGGCCCGCCCAGTTCGTAGGGCACGCCCGGTCGGGCGCGGCCGTCAAGGCCGGCGGCGACGGCTTGGGCCACATCCCCAACATAGACGGGCTGAAAGCGGGTGCGCCCGCCGCCGATGAGCGGCAGGAAGGGCGAGAAGCGCGCCATCGAGGCGAAGCGGTTGAAGAACTGATCCTCCGGCCCGAAGACGATGGATGGCCGCAAAATCGTGCCGGTCGGGAAAGCGGCGCTCACCAGATCCTCGCCTTCCGCCTTGCTGCGGGCATAGGCCGCCCGGCTCGACCGGCTGGCGCCGATCGCCGAGAGGTGCACCAGCGCGCGCGCCCCGGCCTGACGCGCGGCCCGCGCAACCAGCCCGGCTCCTTCGGCCTGAATGGTGCGGAAGCTCTGCTTGCCGGAGGGCTGCAAAATGCCGACGAGGTTGACGACGCCGTCGGCACCCTCAATGGCGCGGTGGATCGAGGCCTCATAGCGCAGATTGGCCTGGACGGGCAGGATCTGGCCGACGCCGCCGAGCGGTTGGAGAAACCCGGCCAGATGCGGCTGTCTGACCGCGACGCGCACGCGGCAGCCGGTTTGGGCGAGCGCTTGCACCACATAGCGGCCGATAAAGCCGGAGCCGCCGAAAACCGTCACCAATGTCGAGCTGTTGAGCGTGATCGCCATGAGTGGGCCGCCTCAGTTTTTTTTGGGAATCGCCGCAGGACCGTTATCAATGGCTTACACCGTCAATGCCCCTGCTGTGAAGCTTGGATGCGCAAGGCAGCGGCGTCCGGCGGGTCTCATCCTCATTCGCAGGCGTTTTTTTGCGGCCAGACATGGCGGCGTGAACGCAAGCGCTTCGAGGCGCGTCAGACATGCGATTCGACGTCTCGAATGATAAACGCTCTTGAAGGATGCGGCGATGGGGATCGAGCTAACATACAGACTGCCTTTCAAGCGGTTGCAGAAGCTGGGCCGGACGATGGGGCGGCGCGCCTATAGCGGTGTCTGGTGGGCCCGATGGATTTTTGTCGGCGGCTATGGCGCAGCGCTCCTTGCTCTTTCGAGTCACGGCAATGCCATAGCGCTGTGGCTTGCCGACGCCGGGCTCGCCGTCAGCGCGGACGGCCTGTTCCTGGCGTTGATGGCGTCCTTCCTCATCGGACTGATCCTGCTACGCAGGTTCAGCGTCCGCAGTTACAAGGCGCGGGCCGATTACGATCAGCAGATCCGGCTTGTCGAGGAAGACGAGGGGCTGCGGATCGCGACAGACCACATCGAATATTTCCTCAAATGGAGCGGCATCACCCAAATGCTTGTCGAGCGCGACGGCGTCGTGGTTTCCCACGGCAATCTGTTCTTCCTGATACCCGACACGGCTTTCGCCAGCCCCGAACAGCGTCTCCGTTTCGTTCAAGGCGCATGGGACCGCATGAGCGACAATGCCAGGGACATCAGCGCCCGCTTCATGCGGCCTGTGCTGGAAGGCGGGGCGCGGGCTTGAAGCGGCCTCAAGCGTTTCGGCGCGAGGATCAGCCGCCGCCGCTTGCCAGAGCCTTGAGCCGGTAAAGCGCCTCCAGCGCCTCGCGGGGCGACAAACTGTCGGGGTCAAGACCCGCCAAGGCTTCCGCGATCGCGTCGCTCCCCGCCGCAGGCTCCGCTTCGGGCGTGGCAAGAGCGGCGAAGAGCGGCAGATCGCCCAGCATTTCCGCATTCGGCTTGCCCTGGGATTTCTCCAGCCGGGCAAGCACCTGGCGCGCACGCGCGATCACCGCTGCCGGCAATCCGGCAAGCTTGGCCACCTGGATGCCATAGGAGCGATCGGCCGCGCCCGGCACCACCTCATGCAGAAAAACGATGTTATCCTTCCATTCCTTCACCGCGACCGTGACATTCGCCGCGCCGTCGAGCTTGTGCGCCATCGCCGTCAGCTCGTGATAATGCGTCGCGAACAGCGCGCGGCATTTGTTCACATCGTGAAGATGCTCGACGGCGGCCCAGGCGATGGACAGCCCGTCGAACGTCGCCGTGCCCCTCCCGATCTCGTCAAGGATGACCAGCGAGCGCGGCGTGGCCTGATTGAGGATCGCCGCCGTCTCCACCATCTCGACCATAAAAGTGGAGCGCCCGCGCGCCAAATCGTCGGATGCGCCGACGCGGCTGAACAGGCGGTCGGCGACGCCGATATGCGCGGCGCGCGCGGGCACGAAACTGCCCATCTGCGCGAGAATGGCGATCAGCGCATTCTGGCGGAGAAAGGTCGATTTGCCCGCCATGTTCGGCCCGGTCACGAGCCAGAGCCGCTCGCGGCTGAGAGTGCAGCCATTGGGGATGAACGGCCCGGCGCGCGCCTTGACGAGCGCCTGTTCGACGACCGGATGGCGCCCCCCCTCGATGGCGAAGGCCGTCGAAGCGTCGACCACCGGGCGGCAATAGCCTTGCGCTTCGGCCAGCTGGGCTAGGGCGCAAGCGGTGTCGAGTTCGGCGAGTGCGGCTGCGGCGGCGCTGATGTGGCGTTCGTTGGCGAGAGCAAGGCGGCGCAGCTCGGCGAAGATGCCCAGCTCGATGGCCAGCGCCCGGTCGGCCGCGCCGGTGATGCGCGCTTCGGCGCTCGCGAGTTCGGCCGTCGTGAAGCGCACCTGATTGGCAAGCGTCTGACGGTGGCGGAAGGTTTCATTGAGCGGAGCTTTGAGCAGCGGGCCGGCATTGGCCGCCGTCGCCTCGATAAAATAGCCGAGGATGTTATTGTGACGGATCTTCAGCGCCTTGACGCCGGTCTCGGCCGCATAGCGGGATTGCAGCTTCGCGATCATCCCCCGGCTGTCGTCGCGGAGTTGGCGGGTTTCGTCGAGATTGACGCTGTAGCCGGAACGGATGAAGCCGCCATCGCGCTTGAGATGCGGGAGCTCATCGCCAAGCGCCGAGGCAAGGCGTTTCAGCAGCGCGCCGCCCAATGTCGCAAGCCGCGCGGAAATGCCTGCGACCTCGGCGGGCGCTCCATCGCTGGTCAGCGGCTCGGTGAGCAGGCGCGCGGCCTCGGCGGCGCAGGCCAGCCCGTCGCGCAAGCCCCCAAGATCGCGCGGGCCGCCCCGGTCGAGCGACAGGCGCGACAGGGCGCGGGCGATGTCCGGCGCGCTTTTCAGGCAGTCACGCAGCCGCGAACGCAGCATTTGCCGGTCCTTCAGGAACGCGACAGCGTCGAGGCGGGCGTGGATCGCCGCCGGATCGGTGAGGGGGCTGGCAAGCCGCGCGGCGAGTTCGCGGCTTCCCGCGCTCGTCACTGTGCGGTCGATTGCCGCCAGCAGGCTGCCCTGCTTTGCGCCGAGGAGCGAGCGGGTCAGTTCCAGATTGGTCCGGGTCGCCGCGTCGATGAAGAGAAACGCGCCGCCGCCAGCGCGTCTTGGCGGGCGCAGAACCGGTTTTTGGCCGATCTGCGTGATCTCGACATATTTGAGCAGCGCGGCGCTCGCGCTTAGCTCAGCGCCGCTGAAGCTGCCGAAGCCGTCCAGCGCGGAAACACCCAGCTCCCGCTTCAGCGCGCTTTCGCCGCCAGCGGCGCTGAAATACACATCCGGCAGCGGCGTGATCGCCGCGCCAGCGTGTTCAATGGTCGCGCGCAAAGCCTTATCGCCGCTCAGCCCATCGCTTAGCAGCACTTCGCGGGGGGAAAGACGAGCGATCTCGCCGGCTATATCCGCTGTCGGGCACTCACCGAGCAGAAATTCGCCCGTCGATATGTCGGTTGAGGCAAGCGCGTATCCCCCGCCGCCGGTGATCTTGAACAATGCGGTCAAAAAATTGTTCGACGCCGCCTCGAGCAGCGTTTCCTCGGTGATCGTGCCGGGCGTGACGAGCCGCACCACATCACGCATCACCACCGATTTACCGCCGCGCTTCTTGGCCTCGGCCGGGTCTTCCAGCTGCTCGCAGACGGCGATGCGGAAGCCCGCCGCGATCAGCTTGTGCAGATATTCATCCGACCTGACGACCGGCACGCCGCACATCGGGATATCCTCGCCCAGATGCTTGCCGCGCTTGGTGAGCGCAATGCCAAGCGCCTTGGACGCCGCGACGGCGTCGTCGAAGAACAGCTCGAAGAAATCGCCCATCCGGTAGAACAGCAGGCAATCGGAATGAGCGGCTTTGATCTGGGCATATTGCGCCATCATCGGCGTCATCTCGCCAGCCGCGGCCGCATGGCGGGCTGCAAGCGGCGCGCCGCTTCCCTCGTTCAACACGCGCGGCCTCGCGGGCTCCGTCATTTCCCCATCCAACGAAAGTGCTGATGCAAATGCCACACAGACCGGTGCAGAAAGGCATAGCCTTCCAAAACAGGGGCTGGAAAGTCCCGAGCGGGGGAAATGCACCGCTTGTTTCCGCAAAAACCGGCGGCTATGGTCCGGCCACAAAAAACGAATGTAATCATGAGGCCTTAAGCGCCTTAAGGAAACACCCAAGATCAGCGCAATGACATTAGAGACTGAAAATGCGGCCTCCGTCACAACACAGGGCGGCGCCGAAACTGTTAAACTGCCGGGCAAACCCGAGCCGAGAAAGTCCAAAGGCATGTCCAAGTCAGCCGACGCGGCCTTTACGCGCCAAGATGTTCTGCGCTTCCACCAGATGGGGAAGCCGGGCAAGCTGGAGATCGTGCCGACCAAGCCGGTCGCGACGCAGCGCGATCTGAGCCTGGCCTATTCGCCCGGCGTCGCGGTGCCGGTCGAGGAAATCGCGCGCGATCCGAGCCTTGCCTATGATTACACCGCCAAGGGCAATTTGGTCGCGGTGATCTCGAACGGCACGGCGATCCTGGGCATGGGCAATCTTGGCGCGCTGGCCTCCAAGCCGGTGATGGAGGGCAAGGCGGTGCTGTTCAAGCGTTTCGCCGACGTTGATTCCATCGATCTGGAAATCGGCACGGAGGACGTGGACGCCTTCATCAACGCCGTGCGCTATCTCGGTCCGTCTTTCGGCGGCATCAATCTGGAAGACATCAGGGCGCCTGACTGCTTCATCATCGAGCAACAGCTGCGCGAAATGATGGACATTCCGGTGTTCCACGACGATCAGCACGGCACGGCGATCATCGCCGCGGCTGGCCTCATCAACGCGCTCGACCTGACCGGCCGCGACATGCGCGACATTAAATTTGTTTGCAACGGCGCGGGTTCGGCGGGCATCGCCTGCCTTGAATTGCTGAAGACGATGGGCCTGCCGCACAACAATGCGATCCTGTGCGACACCAAGGGCGTCATCTATAAGGGCCGCGAACAGGGCATGAACCAATGGAAGTCGGCGCATGCCGCCGATACCTCCGCGCGCACGCTGGCGGAGGCGTTGGAGGGCGCCGATGTGGTGTTCGGCCTGTCAAGCGCGGGATCGCTGACCCGCGACATGGTCGCCGGGATGGCGGCCAAGCCGATCATCTTCGCGATGGCCAACCCCGACCCGGAGATCACGCCGGAAGAGGTCGCAATGATCCGCGACGACGCGATCATGGCGACGGGACGGTCCGACTATCCAAATCAGGTGAATAATGTGCTCGGCTTCCCCTATATCTTCCGAGGGGCGCTCGATGTGCGCGCTTCAACCATCAACGACGCAATGAAGATCGCCGCGGTGGAAGCCCTCGCCGCGCTCGCCCGCGAGGACGTGCCGGACAAGGTGGCGGCCGCCTATCAGGGCCGGCGGCTGCGCTACGGGCCGGAGTACATCATTCCCGCGCCCTTCGATCCGCGCCTTATCAGCCGCATCCCGGAAGCCGTAGCCAGGGCCGCGATGGATTCCGGCGTGGCGCGCAAGCCAATCGTCGATATGGACGCCTATCGCGCCAGGCTCGACGGCCGGCTCGATCCGGCGGCGGCGTTTCTGCATTCGATCTTCGCACAGGTGCGGCAGAACCCGAAACGCGTGGTCTTCGCCGAGGGCGAGGAAATCCGAGTCGTGCGCGCGGCGAACGCCTTCTTTAACTCCGGCCTTGGCACGCCGATCCTGGTTGGCCGTGAAGATCAGATTAAGGAGGCGTTCCGCGCCATCGGACTAAACCATCGCGATGCGATCGAAATTCAGAATGCGCGGCTCTCGCAAAATAATCGCGAATATGCCGAGTTTCTCTATGCCAGGCTGCAGCGTAAGGGCCTGTTGTTCCGGGACTGCCAGCGGCTTGTAAACAATGACCGCAACGTTTTTGCCGCCTGCATGGTCGCACTCGGCCATGCCGATGGTATGGTGACGGGCACGACACGGAATTGGTCGACCGCCTATCTCGATATTTGCCATGCGCTCGACCCCAAGCCGTCGCATACGGTGATCGGCGTGTCGCTGGTGATCTCGCGGGGGCGCAGCGTCCTGGTTGCCGACACCTCGGTTCACGACATGCCAAATGCTGAGCAACTCGCAAACATCGCTGTCGAGGCGGCGGCGGTTGCCCAGCGTTTGGGCTTCGATCCGCGCGTGGCGATGCTGGCCTATTCGACATTCGGCCATCCGAAGGGGGAGCGTTCGGAGCGGGTGGCGGAAGCCGTCAAACTGCTCGACCGGCGCGGCGTCGATTTCGAATATGACGGCGAGATGGGGGCCGATGTCGCGCTCAATCGCGAAGCGATGGCGCTCTATCCATTCTGCCGTCTGTCGGACACCGCCAATGTCCTCGTCATGCCGGCGTTTCATTCGGCCAGCATTTCCACGAAAATGCTGCAGGAACTTGGCGGCGGGACGGTGATCGGTCCGCTGTTGGTCGGCATGGCCAAGCCGGTGCAGATCGCCTCGCTCGGCGCAACCGACAGCGATCTGGTCAATATGGCGGCGCTGGCGGCTTATGATATTTCGGGGTAGCAAAGCAAAGACAGCGTGAGCGGCTCAGTTAGAACCGGTCACGCTGTCCTTGATGAAGTCTTGGTTTGCTCTTCATTGCCGAGTGCGACGGCGGCGATCCCAGGGCGGGCATCAAATCTTATGCCAATCGAACGGTTCGGCGGCGATACGCTCGGCCTCGGCGCGGGACAGTCCGATATCCTTCAGCATATAATCGTCAAGCGCCATAAGCGCGCTCCGCTGCCGGCGGAATTCCGAATAGGCTTCCAGCCGAAGCATAATGCGGGCGAATATATTCCGCCCTGTCTGCTCCGGTATGGCTGGCGACCGGCCGGCCATTTCAAACGAGCCGGATTTCATCAACATGACTGCGCTCCTGAAGTTTTAATGAGGATTGGAAATGCGCGCGCAGCCTCTATCTAGCGACGGTAGTTGCATAAGTGAAACGAATGTTTATGATGAGCATCATTAGCAATCGTTATGGAGCGATGATGCGCAGGGATATCGACGTGGGATTGCTTCGCGCCTTCGTGGCCGTTGCCGAGACGGGGGGCATGACGAGCGCCGCGCGCGCGGTTAATCTGACGCAAGCGGCGGTCAGCCAGCAGATCCGCAGGTTGGAAGACTTTTTTGGCCAGCCGCTTTTCACGCGCGGCAATCGGCGCTCGGAACTGACGCCGTCCGGCGAACGGCTATTTGCCTATGCGCGGCGGATTTTATCGCTCAATGATGAAGTCTGGACCATGATGACCTCGCCGGATTTTGATGGCGAGATCAAGCTCGGGGTCCCGCATGATATTGTCATGCCGTTCATCCCGCCGATCCTGAAAAATTTCAATCTGCACTGGCCGCGCGCGCGCGTCACACTGGTCTGTCTTTCGACTTTAAAGCTCCTTAAGATGCTGGATGATCGGGAAATCGATCTTACCCTTACGACTGAGCAGAGCCCTGGTGAGCAAGGTGAGTTGCTGCTGCCCGACCAACTTGTTTGGGTCGGAGCGCGCGGCGGCGAGGCCCATAAGCGCAGGCCGCTTCCGGTGTCGTTCGGCGATGGCACCTGCGCGTTTCGCGCTTCGACGATTAAGGCGCTTAGTCTGGCAGGTCTGGATTGGCGTCTAACCTGCGAAACGAGCGACTTCAACCCCTATTGCGCCACGCTCGAAGCCGATCTTGCTGTTGCGCCAATGCTGAAGTTGGCCGTGCCGCGCAGTCTGCAAGTGTTGGGGTCGGGCGATGGACTGCCGCCGCTCCCGGTGTTCTACATTAATCTACGCCTGCCGGCCGCTGGTGCCAGCGACATTGCCGAGGAGATGGCCCGCTTCATCCGTGCAGGTTTTGCCGCGCCCTATCAATCCGTGGCGGCGTAACGCGCACATACAAAACCCCCCGCCTTATATGACGGAGGGTTCAAAGCGTTCTCTTGAGGCGGGGCGCCTATTTGCGGCGCTGGCCGAGGCCCATCTTCTTAGCGAGGGCCGAGCGGGCCGCCGCGTAGTTCGGCGCGACCATCGGATAGTCGTGCGGCAGGCCCCATTTGTCGCGATATTCTTCCGGCGACATGTTGTAATGGGTGCGCAGATGGCGCTTCAGCGACTTGAATTTTTTGCCATCTTCCAAGCAAACGATGTATTCGGGCGTCACCGAACGTTTGACCGGAACTGCTGGCTTGAGTTCTTCGCTGGGCGGCTGCGTCGCATTCACGGATGCGCGCGCCAAAGCGTCGTGCACATCGTTGATAATGTTTGGCAGGTCGCCAGCGATGACAGAATTATTGCTGACATAGGCAGAAACAATGGTGGTTGTGAACTCAACCAACTCATTGTTGTCGGATTTGATATCCATCATTTGCGGTCTCCTGGCGTCCTTTGCGGACATCGTTTAGTCATTCGATCAGCTCCGAAGGAATCTGGGGTTCCGTCCGGAGCCTAATTCTCTAGGCGCTAAAGATGAAAATAATGATCCTACGGGCTTGGCTAGGGTGTTTTTGATAAAGCCCGAATGGACGCCACTATCTTCTTAGTTCATAATATTCAAAATTAGTGCATATTCAAGGAAAACTAGTGAATTTCGGCCAAGAAATCGCATGTAGAAATACTAAATCGAGAAGCGTGCCTGATATGGCTCACTTTTTACCGATATTCTTATGGTAAAAACCAAAACGGCTGTGCATAACGCGCGTGTTCTGTAAAATTTCCGCGTCTTATATCACCGTATAGGCTGCGCAGTCGCTAGCTCGCCGAACTTTTCGGCCTAATGATTACCCAAACTTCCGCGTTCCCGCAGCGTTTGATGAAGAACGCGTTCAGCTTACGGGTAAAACGCAGAAATAATTAAATGTTTACCGTAATGAGCGCTCGACTACTCCTGCTTAACTAATAAGCATTTGTAGATTTTACGTGGAACTACAATGCGGCTGTATGACGCAGTTTAGCAACAGTAACGTTGTCCCGGCCTGTAAATGGCGGAAATGTGTCTGTCTTAGACGAAAAATAGAAATGTGAGGAGGGTGAATACCGGAAGCAGAAACAGCGCCGACCAGCCCATATAGCCAAAGAAGCTAGGCATCGGGACGCCATGACGCTCAGCGATGGACTTTACCATGAAGTTCGGCGCGTTGCCGATATAGCTATTGGCTCCCATAAAAACCGCTCCGGCGGAGATCGCAAGCAATGTGTTGGAAAGAGGCCCTTGCAGAATGGCCGGGTCGCCGCCCGCCATATTGAAAAAGATGAGGTATGTCGGCGCATTATCGAGAAAGCTCGACAACAACCCCGTCAACCAGAAATACATCACATTGTTCGGAACTCCACCTGGTCCGGTCACCACTTCCAGCAACGGAGCCATTACCCCTGCCTGTCCGGCGCGCAAGATGGCGATTGCGGGAATAATAGTGATGAAAATGCCGCCGAACAGTTTTGCCACTTCCTGCACGGGTTCCCAATTGAAGCTGTTGGACTTACGAATTCCCGACGGGGTGATCATCAGCGAGATTGCGGCGAGCGCGAGTAGAACTGCGTCGCGCAGCAGGCCGACCAATGGCACTTCGAAACCGCGCACTGCGATGCTGCCCAAGTTTAAGCTGCCGCTCGCGAGCACGGCACCCATCAGTAGCGCGATCAGGCCGATATTGCCCAAGCCTGTGACGCGGACCGGACTGTCAGGCGTCGGATCGCGGGGCAGATGGCCCTCGGTCCGGTAGATGTAGCTGTCAAGCACGAAGAAAATCAGCAGCAGAATACCGCATGAGATCGCCGCCGGCAGCAACATCGCGTTAAGCGGCCAGAAGAAATCGACGCCCCGGAGAAAGCCGAGAAAAAGCGGTGGGTCGCCAAGCGGCGTCAGCGATCCGCCAATGTTCGAAACCAGGAAGATGAAGAAGATGACTGTGTGCTTGCAATGTACCCGGTCGTCATTGGCGCGCAAGAGCGGACGAATGAGAACTATCGACGCGCCGGTGGTTCCGATGAAGCTGGCGAGGCCCGCCCCCGTTGCAAGCAATCCCGTGTTGACGAACGGCGAGCCGTGAAGGTTGCCGCCCACATAGATGCCGCCCGCGATTGTGTAGAGAGACCCGATCAGAATGATGAAGGGAATATAGTCCAGCAGCAGAACATGAAGGAGTTCATCAACGGACGCATCAAACCCGAACCGCACGGCAAAAGGCGTCAGAAAAGCCATGGCCCAGAACAGGGATATTTTTCCGTAATGATGGTGCCAGATTTTGGGAGCAAGTAGGGGAAACAGCGCAATCGACAGGAGGATGCCAGCAAAAGGCATGATCCAGATCAGACCCAACTGGCTGCCGTCCCATCCCGCGCCGGCCGACGCCGCCATGGCCGAATCCGGACCGAGCAGTGTTAAGGGCGCAGCGCCCGATAGAATGCGCGCCAGATTGCTGGATAAGTTGCAACGAAATTTGCCGAGCGCCATGCTTGCCCTTTCGACAGCGGCTGCCGATTTGAGTGAGTAACGAGCATTTGAGCAATGCCCTCCAATCGTCAGTCCGCACGGTCTTAAAACAAAGCGGCTTTACCGCCTATTTTGGAGTCACGTCTGCCACAGGCACGAGGAGTTTGATATGGAAAATGATCGCATTAGCAAGAGCGAGGCCGAGTGGAAGGCGCAGCTCTCACCGGAAGCCTATAAGGTAACGCGCAAACATGGAACGGAGCGTGCGTTTACCAGCCCGTTAAACGCGGAAAAGCGCGAGGGAATGTTTAAGTGCGTGGCTTGCGGCGCGCCACTGTTTTCCTCGGACGCCAAGTTCGAATCAGGGACCGGCTGGCCGAGCTTTACCAAGCCGGCGGAAGGCGGGGCCGTCGACGAGCATGAAGACCGTTCGCTCTTCATGCGTCGAACCGAGGTCCGCTGCGCCAAATGTGAATCCCATCTCGGGCACGTCTTCCCGGACGGCCCCAAGCCGACGGGGCTTCGCTATTGCATCAATGGCGTGGCGCTGAATTTCGAGCCGAAAGACTAGCCGCCGCTCCGTCCCGCGTTTAAGGTTTGAATGCAGCCCGTCGCAGCGCGAGTCGGCGGGCTGTCCCCTTCGCTCGGCCGAGGCGCCATGCACGACATTCCGATGAAGCCAAAACCCGTAGCTCCCATCGCCGACAGGCGTCCGGCGCGGAACATTCACCACAAAGTGGAACGCGTGGACGACTACGCTTGGCTGCGCGCCGACAACTGGCAGGAGGTGATGCGCGAGCCTTTAGCGCTGGCTGACGACATTCGCGTCTATTTGCTCGCCGAAAATGCCTACACCACGGTCATGCTCGCCGAAACCGAGCCGTTGCAGGCTGAGCTATTCCAAGAAATGAAGGGCCGTATCAAGGAGGACGATTCGACTGTCCCTGCGCGAGACGGCCCTTGGTCCTATTTTGTCAGCTTCGTTACCGGCGGACAGCATCCGCTATTTTGCCGCGAGGGGCAAAACGGCGGCGACAAGCAGGTCCTGCTCGACGGCAACCAACTCGCTGAAGGCAAGCCGTTTTTCGAGATCGGCGGTGTGTCTCATAGCCGCGACCATCGGCTGCTGGCCTATGGCGCGGATGATAGGGGTTCAGAATTTTATACGCTGAGGCTGCGCGATCTGGAGACGGGCGCCGACCTTGCCGATGCGATCCCAGAGACAACCAGCCAGAGCGTTTGGAGCGCGGACGGGCAGTGGCTGTTTTATACTAAGCTTGATGAGAACCATCGTCCGCGCCGCATCTTTCGCCATCGCCTGGGCACGCTAGCGAGCGAGGATCGTCTCGTCTATGACGAGCCAGATAGCGGCTTTTACGTCTCGGTCGGCGAAACCTCGGACCGGCGCTACATCCTACTCCAGAGCGGCGATCACCAAACCTCCGAAGTCCGCCTCGTCGACAGCGCCCACCTCGATGCCGAGCCGGTGCTGGTTGCCGCGCGCGAGGACGGCCACGAATACTCCGTCGACCACCGGGATGGGCGCCTGGTCATTCTAACCAATTCGGGCGGCGCGGAGGATTTCCGGATTGTTGAGACGGCCGTTGGGGTGGGCCGCGAAAGCTGGCGCGAAATCGAGCCGCACCGGTCGGGCAGGCTTATTCTTGATGTGTTGGTATTCGAAGACTTCCTTGTGCGGCTGGAGCGCGAGCAGGGACTTCCGCGAATAGTCGTCCGACGTTGGCAGGATGGCGACGAACACAGCATCGCGTTTGACGAGGAGGCCTATTCGCTAAACGCGGTGCCCTGCTATGAATTCGCGACACACACATTGCGCTTTAGCTATTCATCGATGACCACGCCGAACCAGGTCTACGATTACGACATGGAACTGCGGGAAAGGCGTCTGCGCAAGACGCAGGACGTGCCGACCGGCCACCGCCCCGCCGACTACATCACCCGCCGCGTCTTCGCGCCCGCCGAGGATGGCGAACTGGTGCCGGTATCGCTGCTCTACCGGCGGACGACCAAGCTCGACGGCTCAGCGTCGCTGCTGCTTTACGGCTACGGCTCGTACGGCATGGCCATGCCCGCGTCCTTTTCGACCAACCGGCTAAGCCTCGTCGATCGCGGCTTCATCTACGCCATCGCGCATATTCGCGGCGGCAAGGATAAGGGCTATGGCTGGTACCGGGCCGGACGGCGCAGCCTCAAGCTCAACACCTTCACCGACTTCATCGCGGCAGGCCGCTATCTCGCCAGCAGCGGCTTTACCAAGCCGGGCAAGATCGTTGCGCATGGCGGATCGGCGGGCGGAATGCTGATGGGCGCAGTCGCCAATATGGCGCCGGAACTGTTCGACGGCATCATCGCCGAGGTGCCTTTCGTCGATGTGCTCACCACCATGCTCGACGACACGCTTCCGCTCACTCCGCCCGAATGGCCGGAATGGGGCAATCCGATCGCCAGCAGCGTGGATTATCTGACCATCGCCTCTTACTCGC
Source organism: Rhodomicrobium sp. (assembly GCA_031399085.1). Taxonomy (GTDB): domain Bacteria; phylum Pseudomonadota; class Alphaproteobacteria; order Rhizobiales; family Rhodomicrobiaceae; genus R-RK-3. Next base: position 135,614 of record JANNOQ010000045.1, on the reverse strand, counting down.
CCTATGACAATGTCACGGCGCAGGCCTACCCGCATATTCTGGCGCTTGCCGGTCTCACCGATCCGCGCGTGACCTATTGGGAACCGGCCAAATGGGTGGCCAAGCTGCGCGCGATGAAGACGGATGATAAGGTCTTGCTCCTGCGCACCAATATGGATGCGGGACATGGCGGGGCGTCGGGCCGCTTCGACCGGCTGAAGGAGGTCGCGCTCGCCTATGCGTTTGCACTGATGATTGCTGGATTGTCCAGCCGAGGGGAGGAGACGCTAAATGGCGAAGCGCCCGCAACGGAACCCGGCGCAGGCGTCTGAGCATGCCGCGCTGCCGGTATTCATCGCAACCGAGGCGGACCTGCAATCCCATGTCGCAGCTCTGATTGCGGTCGCGCCCGGTTTCGAAGCAGTGAATGCTGTGGCCGGTCCGCTACCGCTCCGGCTCCTCGATCCCGGCTTCCGGGGACTATTCTGGATCATTACCGGTCAGCAAATATCCGTCGCGGCGGGGCGGGCGATCTTTGGGCGCTGCGAAACGGCGCTTGGCACGATCTCGGCGGAGTGCGTGGCGGGCATCGAGGACGCGACGCTCAAGGCTGCGGGGCTGTCCGCCGCAAAGATCCGCACGCTACGCGCCGCCTCCGACGCGATCCTGGCCGGCGATCTCGATCTCGATGGCCTCCTCGCTTGCGAGCCGGAAGATGCCGTCACGCGCCTTTGCACCATCAAGGGTATCGGGCGTTGGACCGCCGAGGTCTATCTCTTGTTCGCGCTAGGCCATCCGGACATCTTTCCGGCGGGCGACCTCGCGCTGAAGGAAGGCGTGCGACTCGCCTTCGATTTGCCGGAGCGCCCGACGGAGAAAGAACTTTCAGCGCGAGCCGAAAGTTGGCGGCCTCACCGTTCGGCGGCCGCGCGCGTCATCTGGGCGTATTACCGCGCCGTGAAGTTCGGCCGGGAGACCGCCCCGGTTTAGGCCCAGCCCTCATCAGACCTCGCCGACCCGCCCGGACAGAGGGAAACGGGCCTTGATCCGCCTGAACAGCCCGTCCCGCACCTCGCGATAAGCGTCGAGAATCTGCTCGCGGCTACCCATTGCGGCGGTCGGGTCCTGGGTCGGCCAATATTCCGCGTCGATGGCCTGCGTGCGCGTCATTTCCAGCGCCTGGTGATGCGCCTCCGGCGCGAGGCTGATGACCAGATCGAAGGAGCTGTCGTAGAGGTCGGAGATGGATTGCGGGCGGTGTCCAGCGATGTCGATGCCGATCTCTTCCAATACCGCCGCCGCAAACGGGTCTGCCTCGCCCGCGCGCACGCCAGCCGACTCGACATAGATCTGGCGGCCGGCGAGATAGCGCAGGATTGCCTCGGCCATCGGCGAACGCACTGCATTCATGTTGCAGGCGAACAGCACGGCCTTGGGCAGGTCCGCCGTGGGAGGCGTTGCATTCAAATCGCCTATCCCTTCCAGTGCAACGCGCAGATCAGGGTGAAAAGCCGCCTCGCCGTGTTGAAATCGGTGGTAATCTTGCCGCTCAGCCTTTCGATCAAGATACGGCTGCCTTCATCGTGCAAGGCGCGGCGGCCCATGTCGACGGCCTCGATGCGGCTTGGCGGCGCCGTCTTGATCGCTTCGTAATAGCTTTCACAGACCAGAAAATAATCTTTAATGAGCCTGCTGAAAGGTGACAGCGACAGAACGAAGGTGGTGAGAGGGACCTTGTCTTCGCCCGAGACCTCGATGGCAAGGCGTTTCTCGACAATGGCGATGCGGAGCCGATAAGGTCCGGGCGCGCCGCCATCTAGCGCGAATTGATTGGCTTCCAGAATATCGAAGATCGCCACTTGGCGTTCGTGGTCGACCTCCACCGTATTGCGCCCGATCGAGCTTTCATCCAGCGTGATGTCGATGATTCGGGCCGTCGAATCTTGCCCGTCGCTTGCTGAACTCATGGTGCCGTTTCCCGAGACGCTGCTCCTGGCGGCTTTCATAGCAGATCGGCCGCGCGGAGACCTTACATAACGCGGATGAGGCGGGTGGGCGTCCTCGCCCGCGGCGGCCCGCGATGGATTCATACCTAGCCGGCAGCGGACCTTCCCTCTCCCATGGGAGACCTCTGCGAAACACCATGCTCTGCGTCGTCCCGGCCGAAGAGCCGGGACCCATTAGCCCTTGATACGCGAGCAAGGCGCTTGAAGAGGAGCCATTGGGTCCCGGATAGCCCTACGGGCTTCCGGGACGACAAATGGGGGAGCCTCGTTTCGCAAAAGTCTCGTGTGCGAGAGCTTAGAGAAGGCGATCTTTGGTGCCGTCCGCAGCTAAACCGGGCGCACCTGGCCAACGCCGCGCACGCAATATTTGAACGTCGTGAGTTGCTCGACGCCGACGGGACCGCGCGCGTGAAAGCGCCCCGTCGCGATGCCGATTTCGCCGCCCATGCCGAATTCACCACCATCGGCGAATTGTGTCGAGGCGTTGTGCAGGACGATGGCGCTGTCCACTTCGCGCAGGAAGCGTTCGGCGATTGCGGCGTCATCGGTCACGATGGCGTCGGTGTGCTGCGAGCCATAGCGGGCGATGTGCTGCATCGCGGCGTCCAGCCCGGCGACGGTTTTCACCGAAATGATCGCGTCGAGATATTCCGTGCCCCAATCCTCCTCCGAGGCGGGCTTGACGCGGGCATCGGCGGTACGCGCGGCGGCGTCGCCGCGAACCTGGCATCCCGCCTCGATCAGCGCGCCGATCAAGGGGGCCAGATGCGTCGCGGCGCAAGCTTCGTCGACCAGCAATGTTTCCGCCGCCCCGCAGACGCCGGTGCGGCGCAGTTTGGCATTGACGACGATCTCGCGCGCCATGCCGATATCGGCTGCGGCGTGAATGTAGACGTGGCAGATCCCATCCAGATGGGCAAAGACCGGGACGCGCGCCTCTTGCTGAACGCGGGCGACGAGGCTCTTGCCGCCGCGCGGCACGATCACGTCGATGGCGCTGTCCAGTCCGGCAAGCATGAGGCCCACGGCATCGCGGTCGGCGCTGTCGACGATTTGAATGGCGGCCTCATCCAGGCCCGCCTGACGCAGCCCTGCCACCAGCGCCGCATGGATGGAGCGCACCGTGCCCAGCCCGTCCGAGCCCCCGCGCAAAATGACGGCATTGCCAGCCTTGAGGCAAAGGCCGCCCGCATCGGCGGTGACGTTGGGGCGGCTTTCAAAAATCATGCCGATGACGCCGAGCGGCACGCGCACCCTCTCGATGAGGAGACCGTTGGGGCGCGTCCATGAGGCCATGACCGCGCCGACCGGATCGGGCAGGTCTGCGATATCCTCAAGGCCCGTCGCCATGGCCTCGATGCGTGCCGGGGTCAGCGTCAGCCGGTCGAGGAAGGCGGCCGGACGCGCGGCCTTGCGGGCGGCATCCAAATCCTCGGCATTGGCGCTCAGAATCTGCTCGTGGAAATTGCGCAGCATCGCCGCCATCGTCAGCAGCGCACCATTCTTTGCGTCGCCGGGCGTCAGCGCCAGCCCTGTGGCCGCACGTCGCGCGGCGCGGCCGATCTCGCGCATGTGGCTTGCCAAATCGCCGCCATCGGCTGTCTCCGCTCTGGCCATGCTTACGATTGCCATCTCAGCTCCTATTCAGCGCCATGTCGTCGCGATGGATCATCTCCGCGCGGCCACGGTAGCCCAAAATGGCTTCGATTTCACCGCTCTTGCGGCCGGTCAGCCGCTCGGCGTCGGCGCGGGAATAAGCGATGAGACCGCGACCGAGTTCACGGCCTTCGCGGTTCTTGATGATCACGGCGTCGCCTCGATCAAACGCGCCTTCGACCTTGGTTACGCCCGCCGGCAACAGGCTGCGCCCGGCGTCGAGCGCGGCCGCCGCGCCGGCATCGATGGTGATGGTCCCGCGTGGCTCCAGCGATCCGGCGATCCAGCGTTTGCGCGAAATCACCGGATTGGCCCGCGCCAGGAACCAGGTGCAGGGCGCGCCTTCGCCCAGCCCCCGCAGTGGATTGAGAATTTTGCCGCTGGCGATGACAAGGTTCGCGCCCGCCGCCACCGCGATCTTGGCGGCGGCGATCTTCGTAACCATGCCGCCGCGCGATAATTCGCTGCCCGCGTCGCCAGCCATCGCCTCGATCTCCGGTGTGATCTCCTCGACCACATCGAGCCGTCGCGCGTTGGGATCAAGCGCGGGCGGAGCGCTGTATAGGCCGTCAATGTCGGAGAGCAGCACCACACAATCGGCGCTCATCATCGAGCCGACCCGCGCGGCCAGCCGGTCATTATCGCCATAGCGGATTTCGGTCGTCGCGACCGTGTCGTTCTCGTTGACGACCGGCACCGCGCCGAGCGCGAGCAGAGCGGACATTGTGCTGCGGGCGTTGAGGTAAAGGCGGCGCTCCTCTGTGTCGCTGAGCGTGAGAAGGATCTGCGCGGCAGTCATTCCGCGCGCCGAGAACATTTCCTGATAGGCGCGGGCGAGCGCGATCTGGCCGACGGCGGCGGCCGCCTGGCTCTCCTCCAGCTTCAGCGGTCCTTTCGGCAAGCCAAGCGCGCCCCGGCCAAGCGCAATCGCGCCGGAGGACACGACCAGCACATCGCGGCCGGCGGCCTTGAGCGCTGCAACATCGTCGGAGAGCGCGGCAAGCCATTCGGATTTGAGCTTGCCGCTCGCCTTTTCCACGAGCAAGGCGGAGCCGATCTTGACAACGATACGGCGCGCGCCGGTCCATTCTTCGCGCATGGCCACTGGTCCAGCTTAAGCGTCCTACGTAGGCGATAGGCGGAAGGGAGCGCTGGCGCAAGCGCGTTCGTTCGGGAGCGCCCATGCGCGTGGCGGGGAGGCGGTATACGGACTGTTTATAATCAGCGCTTACAATCGAACGTTGCATCATTTGAAATGAGTAGGCGGGATGAGCTGTGTTGGCTGCCGCGACGGTACCGGTTTCACTATGCCGTTTACGATGGCCTTCCAACCCATCGTCAATGCCGACGCGCGGAGCGTGTTTGCCCACGAGGCGCTGGTGCGTGGGCTGGAGGGGCAAGGCGCCGGCTTCGTGCTGGGCAGCGTTGTCGAGGACAACCGCTATGCTTTCGACCAGCTTTGCCGGACGACGGCGATCGAATTGGCGGCGCGCCTCGACATTGCGGCCCAAGGAGGCAATCTCTCGATCAACTTTTTGCCCAATGCCGTCTACGAACCCAAGGCGTGCATTCAGCTGACACTGGCCACCGCCGCGCGGACGGGCTTTCCGCTCGATCGCATCATTTTCGAGTTCACCGAAAACCAGCCCTTGGACACGCTCCACATATTAAACATCCTGCGGTCTTACCGGGAGATGGGATTCAAAACCGCGATCGACGATTTCGGGGCGGGCTATGCTGGATTGGGACTGCTGACCAAGTTTCAACCGGATCTGGTCAAGTTGGACATGGAACTGATCCGCGGTATCGGCACGGATCGCGTGAAGCAAACGGTCGTTCGCAACACGTTGGCCATGCTTCGCGATCTGGGCATCGAGCCGATCTGCGAGGGAGTGGAGACCGCCGATGAGTTCCACGCCTTGCGCGATATCGGCTTCAGCCTGATGCAGGGCTATCTGCTTGCCAAGCCTGCGCTTTCCAGCTTGGCGGCGGTGACATGGCCGGAGGGCGCCAAGACTATGCCGGACGCGGCATGACGGCGATCGGCCATTCGAGTTGAGCTTGCCGGCGGCTAGCTCCGTCTTAGCGCAGCTCGGTTGCCAGCCGGACAAAAACCGCTCGAACATCTTCCTCCGAGGCCGCGTCGACCGCCCCGGCCTTCACCTGCTCCTGCGTCCACATCCAAGACTGGACCGGATCGTCCCGCATCGCCCATTCAGGGAAAAGCCGGCTTTCCACGTCGCGGGACACGAGCCGGATAACTTCGGTATGGCGGTTATCTCGCGAAATTCTCCCGAACGCCGCCGTCACGACATCCGGCGGACCTTCCAGCAATTGCAGGTAGAGATCTTCCCGGCAAATCAACGCGCCGGTGATACCGTCACGCGCGTTGTTCGACCGCGCGACAGCAAGAATTCCAGCGAGCGCCAGATCGTCGAACCCGAACGGGCGCGACGCGTAGATCAATTGTATTAGCATACGCTACGCGCCACCCATGCCCCAGAAACAGCCCTCATAAGCGTTCACGGTTACACAACCGGGCGGTTTGCCGCAAAGAAATATTTCGCCCGTTGCCGCGACCGGTGATCGCTGAGAGGGGTGGCTTGCCGCCGGTCGGCGCTACAGCTCCACGAACGTCTCGAAGCCGCCAAAGATCATGCGCTTGGTGTCAAACGGCATATTCGCCATGCTGTCCTGGAGCCGCGGATCCTGCATCACCTTCGCCATGATCGCGTCGCGCTGCTGGCGGGATTCGTACGTGATCCAAGAGAAAATGACGATCTCGTCCTCCTTGGCTTGCACAGCACGCGGGAACGAGGTCAGTTCGCCATAAGGCACATCTTCGCCAATGCATTCGACATAGGCGAGCGCGCCGTACTCCTTCCAAACGTCGCCGGCTTTACGCGCCATTTCCTTATAGGCCTCGATATTTTGCTTCGGCACGGCAAGTATGAATCCGTCGACATAGGGCATTTGAGCCTCCTTGAGTTAGCAGACGATAGGACGATCGAGCGAACACCGATCGGACAGGGATCCCGCAATTTCTATTCATAGCTTTGGGAGCGCTGGCGCCAGCTTTTCGCTGGATCGGTCGATAGTCCTTCGATTGAAGCTGAGGCATCCCGGTGGCTAAGGCAAGCTGCGCTTTTTACCGGAAGTCAAGATGGACGCCTTGAGTCGATGCCCTTGCCGCTGCCGGTCCACGGGACCATTGCTCGCCCCAAACACTACAACGGAAGGGTGCCATTACCGTTCGCGGCGATGGTCTTTGCGCGCCCCTCCTCGAAATCGAGATTCTCGATCTTCCGGCTGCGGCTAGCGATCTTGTCCGTCGAGGTGAGGATTTTCTCAATATCCCCGCCAAGCAGCCCGAAATGCTTTTGGAAATCCAGCACTCGCTCTTTCAGCCGGCCGACATCCGTCAGGAGCACGCCAACCTCGCGCTGAATCACGCCTGCCTGTTCGCGCATCCGCACATCCTTCATGATGGCCTGCATCGTCTGCACAGCGAGCATCAGCATATTCGGTGACACAATCACCACGCGGACGCGGTGCGCCTTCTGGATCAGATCGGAGAAATTTTCGTGCAAATCGGCATAGGTTGATTCCGAAGGCACGAACATCAGCATGGTGTCCTGCGTCTCGCCGGGCACGGTGTACCTTGCCGCAATATCCTCGATATGCTTGCCGACATCGGACTTGATGCGGCGCACCGCCTCCTTGCGAACCGCGTCGTCGGTTGCCGCCCGTAGCGCTTCAAAGGCTTCGAGCGGGAATTTGGCGTCGACGACCACGCCCGCGGGCGAGCCTGGGAGATGAATGAGGCAGTCGGGCCGCTTGCCGTTCGAAAGTGTGGCCTGGAAGCTATAGGCGTCCCTCGGCAGTCCGTCCTGAATGATCGTCTCCATGCGCATTTGTCCGAAGGCGCCGCGCTGTTGCTTGTTCGCCAGAATGTCCTGCAGCGAGACGACGCGGGTTGACAGCTCGGTAATGTTGCGCTGAGCCGTGTCGATCACAGCCAGCCGCTCGTTCAGCCGCGAAAGGTTCTCCGAGGTCTTGCGGGTGGTTTCCTCCAAATTGAGCCCGAGATTCTGGCTGACCCGGTCGAGCCGCTCGTGAATGGCGCGGCCGAGTTCAGCCTGGCCCTGACCCGTCAGTTCGGCCATGCTCAAAAGCCGCCCCTTCAGCTCGGCGACCTCGACTTCGAACAGGCGCTGCTCGGCCTGGCGCTGCAACGCCTCGCGACCTCGGTCCTGCCCATTGCGCCAGATGATGACGACGAGCGCGATGAGGCCGATTAGCGCGAGACCGCAAATGACGGTGAAAACCAAGAGCGGGTCGATCGCCACGCCCTTGACTTGCCAATGCTGGATGGCTTGCATACGGAACTCCTTTGCGACGCGTCCGCAGGCTATGCTGATTCGGCGTCCAATGGTGTTTGCATGCTGGGTCCGCGATGCTGCGGGAGCGCCGGAATATAATGATAATCGCCGAATTGCCCGGCGGCGCTCGGTAGCCGATTTGTCGCATATACAGCGTTCGAAACGAGCAAAGGCGGGGGATCCGCAAGGCCTACTGACAATAAAAGATCAATCTCTGTTATATCGTCGAGCACCGCGCCAGCAATGACCCGTTTTGGCAAGAACGCCGCTGCGTAAATTCCAGCGGCGCCGCAGCTCACAAATTCAGGCCCCGGGCCGACGCCCATCTTCGCCAGGTCGGTCCAAAGATTGCGGGCCGTATTATCGCTTGGATTCAATGCGTCGGGTCGAACATATGACGGGACCCGAATCAACCTGGCATCATCGCCCAATGTAAAAGCCCCGCGAATTGCCTCAAACATTGACCTCCCCAGCGGTCCAGCCGAGAAGACAATTGGTGATTGCGGTCGTTGGATCTTTGCTTCGCGCGTGAGCCGCGACGCGAAATGATCCGACATCGATCTGAACAGCGATGGGGCCAGCATCGGGTGGGACACCATCACCCTCGATGCGCGTCCAAATTGCCGTGTTTTAATCGCCGTGACCAAGCGCTCGAAAGCGGCGGCGCGTCCTAGCGATGCCAGTCGCGACGCCAACAGCCGGCCGACGCTGGAGTCGAACGGTCCATGGTCCTTGATGAACACGGCCTGGCTTTGCACCATTGCATTGACGCTGGCCTCGGAAAGCCTGTGCGAAATCGATCTGGAATGCCGCCGGTAGAGGTAGAACAATTCCGGTACCAGGAAGCATCTGGCGCCAGCGAGGAGAACGCGCAGCAAAAAATCGTAGTCTTCGCCGATGCGCAGACCCTCGTCGTAGCGCAGCAACCCCAGCGTTGTGCGCTTAAAAACCGGCTTGAGATATCCAAGCGGCGGGAGGCCGGAGCCGAATACGTTGCTGCGAATGAAATCCTCGGCCGATAAATTCATAGGCCCGCTGGCCGCCCGATCGCCAAGTAGGGTGGCTGTCAAGGCGGGGCCGGTGTCGGCAAAGAACAGCAGATCGTCGGCTATGATGTCCGCCTCAAAGCGCCGGGCGTAGAGCAGCAGCCGCTCGAAACGCTCGGGATGAATGATGTCGTCGGAGTCGACGATAGCAATCCATTCGCCCCGCACGCGCTCCAGCGCCAGGTTGCGGGCGGCTGCGGGGCCTCTATTCGCCTCCGCGACGATAAGCTGGACCCGCGGATCGGACCGCATGGCTTGGCGCACGATCTCGGTGCTGGCGTCGGTGGATCGGTCGTCGGAAACAATGATTTCAATGTCGGCGAGAGTTTGCGCCCGAACCGAATCGAGCGCGGATGCGATATGCGCCGCGCCGCAATAATTCGCCATGATAACCGAGACCACCGGCGCGGGGGTCGCTGATTGCGGCAACCGGACCATGGCCGTCAGCCGCCAGCAAGGCTGAAATAGGTGTCGGCATAGATGCGCGCCGACCGTTCCTGCGAAAGATTTTGGCGCACATATTCGCGTGGATCGTAGTTTGGCAGATTGGCCAAAAATCGGTCGAATGCGGCGGGAAATTCCTCAATGGAGCGGAATCGCTCGCCGCAGTCCGGAGCAAAAAATGGGACCGAGGATGCCGGCGGCGCGGAATCGCTAAAACGCTTCCACAACGGATCGGCCCAGAAGCCCCGATCCCAGGCAAGCACCGGCACGCCCGACGCCATGGCTTCCTGATAGGCGAGGCCCTGGGTTTCGTGCTCGCAGACAAAAATCATCGCCCGCGACCGCGCCAGCAATTCCTTAAAGGTGGCGTGATCGTGGAACGCGTAACGGATGTCGTGCGCCTTGTAGCCGTGTTCACTGACATGCCGGCGGATCGGTTCGAGCAGTTCGCGCTCTAGGCACTCGTGGTCCCAGCGGATCTTGTCATAGATCAAAAAGTCGATCGACTTCGGGTCCGCTGAGCGATCCGGCCATTGCGCCAAATCGATGCCCGCGAACCACTGGACGCACCGGTCTCCATAGGTCGGAGTAAACAAATCGAGCATCCAGTCGGCCAGGACCAGATATTTGCGAAATCGTTTGTCGTCGAACAAGGTAGGTGCAAGTCCGGGATGATCGTAGAGCGAGGGTCCAAGCAAGGCGGGATTTTCCAAATCCCAATTGTCCAGAACAGTTGGAAAGCCCACCGCGCCAACCGGATGGCGAGGATTGCGCCGCGCCACAGCGTATTCGTTAACACGCACATTGAAGCCGGCGAGCCGTAAGCTCTGACAAAGATTTTCGAATGAAACCTTAAAGCCGGTTTTTTTTTGACGGCTGTGAACCATATTCCAAAATGGCCGGACTACCCGCTTTAGATATCGGTCACCGCGGACAAACTTATCGACCTCAAACTCCTTGTAGAACAGGAGAACGTCGTTCTCGGAGATACCTTTGCCGGACAACAAACCCAACTCTCCTTAGCGTCTTTAATCGAGCGTACGGTTGCAGCTCCGAAGGCCGGCGAAAATGCCACCGCTTTACATGGTCTTATTTTGCATTGTGGACTAGACTGATAACATCGTTGCTAGAAGCGCCACCAGACGATTTTGTGTGTATGCGCGGTTTGGCAACGGAATGAAAACGAACAGTGAACACTTCCCAACCATAGTTACAAAAAGCCGCCGTTGACCAAGTCCGGCATTCCGCTTATCTCAACCGGCATGGCCAAGCGACCCATCATCCTCTATCCCGATCCGATCCTGCGCGCCGTCGCCGCGCCGGTTGAGCGGATCGACCGCGACACTCTGCGTCTTCTGGACGACATGCTGGAAACCATGTATGTCGCGCCCGGGGTCGGTCTCGCCGCGCCGCAAGTCGGAGTGTCCCGCCGCATCTTCGTGGCAGATCTGGCCAAGGGCGAGCAGCCGCCCGCGCCGCGCTTTTTCCTCAATCCAGAGATCCTCCAGCTTGGCGAGGCGCTCCGGGTTTATGAGGAAGGCTGCCTGTCGATCCCCGAGATTTTTGCCGAAGTGGAACGGCCGTCCACAGTGGTGCTGCGCTATCTCAGCCGCGAGGGCGAAATGCGCGAGGAACGGCTTGAAGGTCACATAGCGACCGTCGCGCAGCACGAGATCGACCATTTGAACGGCGTGCTGTTCATCGATCATCTGTCGCGGCTGAAACGGCACGTATTGGTCCGAAAGTTCCGGAAGGCCCGCCGCGACGAGATGGACCTTTGAGCCGCGATGATCGTCCCTGGCCGCACAATCAGCGCTTCAGCATTCGCCGGTTTTGGCGTTATTGAAGAAAAATCCGAACGCCGCGAGGCCGCAAGAGGCTGAAAGGCATGGTTCCATTGCGCGTGATTTTCATGGGCACTCCGGATTTCGCGGTGCCGCCGCTCTCCGAACTTGTGGCTGTAGGTCACGATGTGCTGGCCGTCTATACCCAGCCGCCAAGGTCCGCCGGGCGCGGTATGGCGGCGCGAAAATCGGCCGTGCATCACTTCGCCGAAGAGGCGGGCATTCCGGTCTTCACGCCTAAATCCCTGCGCCAGGCCGAGGTGCAGAACGAGTTCTACGCCCATGATGCGGAAGTTGCGGTCGTGGCTGCCTACGGGCTGATTTTGCCAAAGCCCATTCTGGAAGCGCCCCGTTTTGGCTGCCTCAACATCCATGCCTCGCTGCTGCCGCGCTGGCGTGGGGCCGCGCCGATACAGCGCGCGGTGATGGCTGGCGATACCGAAACCGGCGTCGTCATCATGCAGATGGACGAAGGGCTGGACACCGGGCCGGTTTGCATTGGCGAGCGTCTGCCGATTGGGCCGGATAAAACCGCCGGCGAGCTTCACGACGAATTATCGCTCATCGGCGCCAAGCTGATCGCATACGCCCTCGACCGGCTGGCGGAAGGGCGGTTGAATTGCCGGCCGCAACCGCCCCAGGGCGCGACTTATGCCGCGAAGATCATAAGGGCCGAGGAACGGATCGATTGGACCCTCCCGGCCATCGAGGTGCACAACCGCATTCGGGCTTTATCACCCAATCCCGGCGCCTGGTTCGAGGCACTGCTTTCGGGACGGCAGGAGCGGATCAAGGTGCTGCGCTCGATGGTGGTGCAGGGGCGCGGCGAACCCGGCCGCTTGCTCGACTCCCAGTTCACGGTTGCCTGCGGGCAGAATGCCGTGCGCTTTACCAGGGTGCAGCGGGCGGGCAAGAGGCCGATGCTTGGTGCGGAACTCTTGCGCGGCTTCCCTCTGTCGCAGGGCACGCATTTCAACTAGCCGGCTCGCTACCGGTTGCTCCGGCTTGCCCAGTGACACTGACGGCTACCAATCGAAAGCGTCAACCTGATCCGAGATGTTTTGGCAACTTCGGATAGGTTAATTAAGAATTTACACAACCCAAGGTTGACGAATTTAAGAGCAGCCGTTAACCCCGAATAGTGACAGCGTTCACCTTGATTCGGGGATACCGGCTTATGATCGTGATCGTGGATGAACGCGAAACAGTAACCGAAGGCTACGCGTCTTGGTTCGACCGGGAGGGCGTCTCCGCCACAGGATTTCGCGCGGCGGATTTCGGCAATTGGGTGAAAAGCGTTTCGGACCCCGATATCGGCGCGGTCGAAGCCTTTTTGATCGGCGATTGCGAGGATCGCCCGCTGCTTCCCAAGCTCATTAAGCACCGCACCAGCGCCGCGGTGATCGCCATGAACGATCACAAATGCCTCGATGAAACGCTCGAGCTGTTCGAAGCCGGAGCGGACGATGTCGTGCGCAAACCGGTGCATGTTCGCGAAATCCTGGCGCGGATCAAAGCCATACAGCGCCGCGCAAAACCCGAAGACGACGGACGGCTGATCGGCGAGATCAGGATCTTCGTCGACGGTCGCGACCCGGAAGTGAAGGGAGACGTGCTGCCTCTGCCGCGCCGTGAGCGCCGCATCCTCGAATATCTCGTCGGCAATCGCGGCCGCCGCGTCACGAAAACGCAGATTTTCAACTTCGTTTACGGACTGTTCGGCGAGGACATCGACGAGAATGTGGTCGAGAGCCATATCAGCAAGCTGCGCAAACGCCTCCGGCATCGCCTTGGCCGCGATCCGATCGACTCGCAGCGTTTTCTCGGCTACCGGCTGGTGTGCGAATAGACGCTTATTCGCTCCGCGCGTCCCCGGCTGCGGGAATAAGCTTATGCAATAATCTTCGTTTGCGCGCGCGATGGCGCCCAGTAAGCTTGCGACCTGCTCATCACAAACAATGGAGCTAGCATGTTTTCCAGGGTTTCCAGGCGCGGCCTCGTCGGCGCGATCATGATCGCCGGCCTTGCCGGCCTTCCGGCGGCGGCGCAGACCGAAAAGGCGCTCTTGAATGTTTCCTACGATCCGACCCGAGAACTGTACGTCGATTTCAACAATGCATTCGCAAAATATTGGAAAGAAAAAACCGGCGAGATCGTTAAGGTCAGCCAGTCGCATGGCGGATCGGGGAAGCAGGCCCGCGCGGTGATCGATGGGCTCGAAGCCGATGTCGTGACGCTGGCGCTCGCCTATGATGTCGACGCTATCGCCGCCGCCGGCAAGTTCCCAAAGGACTGGCAGACCCGCTTGCCCAACAACAGCTCGCCCTATACCTCCACCATTGTGTTTCTGGTCCGCAAGGGCAACCCAAAGGGCATCAAGGATTGGAACGATCTGGTGAAGCCCGGCATCGGTGTCATCACGCCGAACCCGAAAACCTCCGGGGGGGCGCGCTGGAATTATCTGGCGGCCTGGGGCTACGCCTTGAAAAACAATGGCGGCGACGAGGCCAAGGCGCAGGAATTCGTCGCGGCAATCTTCAAGAACGTGCCGGTCCTTGATGCTGCGGCGAGAGGCGCGACGACGACTTTCGTCCAGCGTGGCCTCGGTGATGTGCTGCTGGCTTGGGAAAACGAGGCGTTTCTCTCCATTAACGAGCTCGGACCCGATAAATTCGAGATCGTGGTCCCGTCGGTATCGGTCCTTGCTGAACCCCCCGTGGCCGTTGTCGATGAAGTTGCGAAAAAGCACGGCACCACTGAAGTCGCCAAAGCCTATCTTGATTATCTCTACACGCCCGCCGGGCAGAAGATCGCCGCCAAGCATTATTACCGCCCGCGCAGCCCGGAACTCGCGGAGCCCGCGGATGTGCAGCGTTTCCCCAAAGTGGCGACGTTCACCGTCGACGAGCTGTTCGGCGGCTGGCAGAAAGCACAGAAGACCCATTTCGCGGATGGCGGCACGTTCGACCAAATTTATACGGTCAAATAAACGCGGGCGTCCTAGCGCGTCGCGCTCGATCTCGGACTTAGCAACCCTGCAACGAATGTCGTCCCGGCCGTCGCGCACAGCGGCGAGCCGGGACATAATAGCCGATGCCGCACGGCCTTACATCCAACAGGTGGCGCTTCTTCAAGCGCGAGGCTCTACGCCGGCCAACGGCTCAAATCCACTCCTGGGACTATCTTAAGAAGAATTTCTTCTTTAGAGGTCGATCCTAATTCACATAGCGTCCAAGAGCGGGATAAGGAAAAGCGCAAACCGGTTTTCCGCTTCGTCATCCCGCTCTAAATGTAAGGACGAGATCGCTGTTCAGGATTTTGGATTGATCCGATCCAAAATCGTCGTGATCAAGTCGCCAATTTCATTGATGAGGTGACCATGCTCCCGCGCATCCTATCCTGGGCAGGCTTTTTGCTCGCCTTCACGTTCATTTCGGCCTTCACGGCCTACGCCCAAACCACGATTCTGAACGTCTCCTACGACGTTTCGCGTGAGCTTTATAAGGACATCAACACCGCCTTCATCGCCGAGTGGCGGAAAAAAACCGGCCAGACCGTCGCGGTCAACCAGTCGCATGGCGGGTCGAGCAAGCAGGCGCTCTCGGTCGTCAGCGGGCTGGAGGCGGATGTCGTGACCATGAATCAGGCGCCGGACATTGACATCCTGGCCGAGAATGGATTGGTGGCCAAGGATTGGCGGTCGAAATTTCCAAACGGCGCCGCGCCCTATACTTCGGTTTCGGTGTTCCTCGTCCGCAAAGGGAATCCAAAGAACATCAAAGATTGGGGCGATCTGGCCAAGCCCGGCATCCAGGTCATCGTTCCCAATCCGAAAACTTCCGGAAACGGACGCTACACCTATCTGGCGGCTTGGGGCTATGCGCAACAGTCTTTGGGCGGGGCGTCAGCGGCTAGGGATTTCGTCACCAAGCTGTTCGCCAATGTGCCGGTTTTTGACGGCGGCGGGCGAGGCGCGACGACGACGTTTACGCAGCGCGATGTCGGCGATGCGCTCGTCACCTTTGAAAATGAAGCGCGTTTGATCGCCGTTGAGTTCGGCGCCGATAAATTCGATATCGTCTATCCCTCGATCAGCGTCGAAGCGCCCGCTCCCGCCGCCATCAACGATAAGGTTGTCGACAAGAAGCAAACGCGCGAGATTGCGCAGGCTTATTTGAGCTTCTTGTATTCTCCTGAAGGACAAGCCATCATCGCCAAGCATGATTTTCGTCCTCGCGACGAAGCCGTGCTGCGGGCAAACCAAGCGAAGTTTCCGTCCATCAAGACCTTCGACGTCGAAGCTCTGATAGGCCCCTGGGCCGAGGTGCGTAAGACGCATTTCGCGGATGGCGGGATCTACGATCAGATCGTGGTGAAATAGGATATGGCGTCAGCCGCATCGCGGAGGGTGCTCCCCGGTTTTGGGCTGACCCTTGGCTACACTCTAGGCTACCTCTCGCTGATCGTGCTGGTGCCGCTCGCGGCCGTGCTTTTGAAGACGGCAACGCTGAGTTGGGAGCAATTCTGGGCGATCGTCACCGCGCCGAGGGTTGTCGCGTCCTACAAGCTCAGCTTTGGCGCCTCGCTGATAGCGGCGGCGATCAACACGGTGTTCGGCTTGATGCTGGCCTGGTCGCTGGTGCGGTACAGCTTTCCAGGCAAGCGCCTCATCGACGCGCTCGTCGATCTGCCCTTTGCCCTGCCAACGGCGGTAGCCGGCATCGCACTCACCGCGATCTATGCCGGCAATGGCTGGATCGGGCAATATTTCGAGCCGTTCGGGATCAAGATCGCCTTCACCCAGACCGGCGTGCTGATCGCCTTGGTGTTTATCGGCCTGCCCTTCGTGGTTCGCACTGTGCAGCCCGTGCTGGAAGATCTCGACGCCGAGTTCGAGGAAGCGGCGGCCAGCCTGGGCGCCAATCGCTGGCAGACCTTCGCGCGCGTTGTCTTCCCGCTGCTGCTGCCGGCGCTGGTGACCGGATTCGCCCTCGCCTTCGCGCGCGCGGTCGGCGAATATGGCTCGGTGATTTTCATCGCCGGCAACCTGCCGATGGTGTCGGAAATCACCCCGCTCATCATCATCACCAAGCTCGAACAATATGATTATGTAGGGGCAACCGCAGTTGCGACCGTCATGCTGTTTGTGTCCTTCGCGCTGCTGCTGGTAATCAATGGATTGCAGGCGTGGGCCGCCCGGCGCACCGGGAGAAACCGCTGATGGCCGGGGCCCTTTCCTCCATGGCGTTTGGAAGCACGGGCTCGGCCTTTGAGGCGCGGGCCGCGACGCGCGATCCAGCCTGGGTGAAATGGCTCATTCTTGGGCTGTCGCTAAGTTTTTTCGCGATCTTCATCTTCCTACCGTTGGTCGCGGTTTTCGTCGAAGCGCTGCGCAAAGGCTGGGGCGTTTATTTGACGGCGCTTGTAGAACCGGATGCCCTCGCGGCGGTGCGCTTGACACTGATCGCAGCCGCCATCGCCGTGCCGCTCAACCTCGTTTTCGGGGTCGCGGCGGCCTGGGCTATCGCCAAATATCAGTTCCCCGGCAAGAATTTGCTCACGACGCTCATCGACCTGCCGTTTTCAGTCTCTCCCGTGATTGCCGGCTTGATCTATGTGCTTGTCTTCGGCGCCCAGGGCTGGTTCGGGTCTTGGCTCAGCGACAATGACATCAAGATCATTTTTGCGGTGCCCGGGATCGTGCTCGCGACGATCTTCGTCACCTTCCCATTCGTCGCCCGCGAGCTGATCCCGCTGATGGAATCGCAAGGCAGCGAGGAAGAGGAAGCCGCCGTCGTGCTCGGCGCGTCGGGCTGGCAAACCTTCTGGCGCGTCACGATGCCCAACATTAAATGGGGGCTGCTTTACGGAATCATTCTATGCAATGCCCGCGCGATGGGCGAATTCGGCGCGGTGTCGGTCGTCTCTGGACATATTCGCGGCCAGACCAATACGTTGCCGTTGCACGTGGAAATTCTGTACAATGAGTATAATTTCGTAGCCGCCTTCGCCGTAGCCTCGCTGTTGGCGTTGCTCGCCCTGCTGACGCTGGTGTTGAAGGCGGTCATCGACTGGCGCGCCAGGCGCCAGCAGACGAAAAGGACCGTCTCATGAGCATCGCGGTCAAGAACATCGACAAGTCTTTCGGAACGTTCAAGGCGCTGGACGGGGTTTCGCTTGAATTCCCGACCGGTAAGCTGGTCGCGCTTCTCGGCCCGTCCGGCTGCGGTAAGACCACCTTGCTCAGGATCATCGCCGGGCTTGAATTCGCGGATAAGGGCCAGGTTTTTCTCGATAGCGAAAATGCCTCCGACCGGCATGTGCGCGAGCGCCAGGTCGGTTTCGTTTTCCAGCACTACGCCCTCTTCCGCCACATGTCGGTGTTTGAAAACGTTGCCTTCGGCCTGCGCGTGCGCAACCGCAAGGAGCGGCGGCCGGAAGCCGATATCCGCAAGCGCGTCGACGAGCTGCTCGACCTTGTCCAACTCGCCTGGCTTCGCGATCATGTCCCCGCGCAGCTCTCGGGCGGCCAGCGGCAGCGTATTGCATTAGCGCGCGCGCTCGCCGTAGACCCCCGCGTTCTTCTGCTCGACGAGCCGTTCGGCGCGCTCGACGCCAAGGTGCGGAAGGAGCTGCGGCGCTGGCTGCGCAATCTGCACGAGGATCTGCAAATCACCTCGATCTTTGTGACGCACGATCAGGAGGAGGCGATGGAGCTGGCCGACGAAATCGTCGTCATGAATCGCGGCCGGGTCGAGCAGATCGGGACGCCGGTCGATGTCTACGACCGTCCGGCGACGCCGTTCGTGTACGGCTTTCTCGGCGCGGCGAATGTGTTTGAGGGCCGGGTCGAAGGCGCGCGGCTGCGTGTCGGCGACGATTGGTTGCCGCTGCGGACGAGCAGCGCGGCCGATGGCGCCGCCGTCACGGCATTCAGCCGGCCGCACGATATCGAGATCGAGCCGGATAAGGCGGACGCGCTCGGCGTCAAGGCTCGGATTCATCGTATTCTGAATGTTGGCGGCATGGCGCGGATCGAGCTGCACGGGGCGCATGGCGGCAATGGCGCAAGCCCAATCCATCATTATGAGGTCGAGTTGCCGCGCGAACATCTGCGCAGCCTGGCGCTGGCTGAGGGGCAAATCGTCCGGCTGCACGCCCCGCAGCTTGCGCTTTTCCCGGCGGCCCCGCCAGTCACGCCGCAATGAACTTCCAGCAACTAAGGATCATCCGCGAAACCGTCAGGTCCAAATTCAACCTGACCGATGTCGCGGCTGCGCTCTACACCTCGCAATCCGGTGTCAGCAAGCATATCAAGGATTTGGAGGACGAACTCGGCGTCGAGCTATTCGTGCGGCGGGGCAAAAGGCTGCTCGGGCTGACGGAACCGGGCCGGGAGCTTGCCGAAATTGTCGAACGGATGCTGCTCGACGCGACGAACATCAAGCGGCTGGCCCAGCAATTTTCCCAGAGCGATCGCGGGGAATTGACGGTCGCCACCACCCATACCCAGGCGCGCTATGCGCTGCCGCCGGCGGTTGCCGCGTTCAAGAAGCTGTTTCCCGAGGTGCGTCTGGTGCTGCACCAGGGCAGCCCGACCGAGATCGCGGCGATGCTGCTCGAAGGCGAGGCCGATATCGCGATTGCGACGGAGTCGCTGATCGACAGCCCGGATATCCTTGCCTATGCCTATTACTCCTGGCATCACGGCGTGGTCGTCCCGGAAAATCACCCTCTAACGCGAATGACTCCGCTGACTCTCGAAGCGATCGCCGAATGGCCGATCATCACCTACCATGAGGGCTTCACCGGGCGCGGCCATATTGACGAGCGTTTCGCCGGCGCCGGCCTTGCTCCCGACATCGTCATGGCGGCACTCGACGCCGACGTAATCAAAGCCTATGTCGAACTCGGCATGGGCATCGGCATCATGGCGTCGATGGCCTTTATCGCCGAGCGCGACAAACCGCTGCAGCTGCTCGACACATCGCATTTATTCGAGAAGCAGACATCGCGCATTGCCGTCCGGCGCGGGCGATATTTGCGTGGCTTCGCCTATCGGTTCATTGAGCTGTGCGCCCCGAAATTGACGGAGCAAATCATGCGGAGCGGCGCGGCAGTTGGCGAGGAGAGCGAGTAAGTTATCGCGTCGGCGATCAGCCCTAAATCCGAGCTAAGCCGAAAAGCGCGTCACATCGACAATCCGCACGCCAAGCTGCTCGCGGACAGCTTCATCATGAAAGATGCCCAGCATGGCGGTGCCGGACGTCCGCCGCTCCGCAATCAGCTCCACGACGCGCGCCCGGCTCGCCGCGTCCAGCGATGCCGTCGGCTCGTCGAGCAGCAGGATCGGATGGCCCGCCGCGAAGCCGCGCGCGATGTTCACGCGCTGTTGTTCGCCGCCGGAAAAAGTCGCGGGCGGCAGGCTCCAGAGCCGTTCGGGCAAGTTGAGCCGTGCCAGCAATTGCGCGGCATGGGTTTGCGATGCGTCCTCCGCCAGACCGCCATCGCGCGCCTCGGCCGCGACCAGATCGAGCGCGGAAATACGGGGGATTGCGCGTAGAAACTGGCTGACATAGCCGATGGTCGTGCGGCGCAGGCGCAGAACCCGCCTCGGCTTAGCTTGCGCGACATCGACCCATTGTCCGCCATCCTTAAGCCAAATCTCGCCGCGATCCGCGCGGTAATTGCCGTAGATCATCTTCAAGATCGAAGACTTGCCCGCCCCCGACGGCCCGCCCAGCGCGACGCACTCGCCCGCCGCCACTTCAAAACTCACATCGCGCACCACTGGCAGCTCGGCCCCGCCACGCAAATGCATGGTGAAACTTTTCGCCACCCCGTCGAGCCGCATGACGTGTTCGCGCGTCGCCATCGCTCACCCCTGCAAAACGGAGGACACAAGAAGCTGCGTGTAAGGCTCGCGCGGATCGTCAAGCACCTGATCGGTCAGACCGGTCTCGATGACGCGGCCTTGGCGCATGACCATGATCCGGTGCGAGAGCAGCCGGGCGACGGCGAGATCGTGCGTGACAATGATCGCGGCGAGGCCGTAATCGGCGACCAGCCCGCGAATGAGGTCGAGCAGGCGCGCTTGCACCGACACGTCGAGTCCGCCGGTCGGCTCGTCCATGAAGACGAGGCGCGGGCGCGTGACCATGTTCTTGGCGATCTGGAGGCGCTGGCGCATCCCGCCGGAGAACGCCTTGGGGCTATCGTCGATGCGGTCGGCGCCGATCTCGACCCGGCCGAGCCAATCCACCGCCTCGTCGCGGATGTTGCCGTAATGCCGCCAGCCGACCGCCATCAGCCGCTCGCCGACATTGCCGCCCGCCGACACGCCCATGCGCAAGCCCATGCGCGCGTCCTGATGCACGAAGCCCCAATCGGTGCGGAACAGGAAGCGGCGCTCCGCCTCGCTCAGCGAGAACAGAACGCGCATGTCGCCATCGCGGGTGCGATAGGTGACGACGCCGCGCGTCGGCGCGAGCTGGGTGGAGAGCAACGACAACAGCGTCGATTTGCCGGAGCCGGACTCGCCGACGACGGCCAGCACCTCGCCTTCATGGATTTCGAGATCGACGTCCGCGCAGCCGATGCGCGGCCCGTAATAGCGGGTCAAACCATCGGCGATGAGCAGTGGCAGCTCGGCGTCATCCATAGGTGCAATGCTCATCGTCAGGCCGCCGCGTTTGACTCAAATTTCACCTCAGTGGAAGCAGACGCAAGCGCGCGCGGCTTACGTCAATGCTCAAAAGCGCACCCTCTTCCAGCTCTTGGCCAGTCTGACTTAATGCCGCCAATATCCTGCCCCCGATGACCTCGGGACTGAGATTGTCGCCCCTTATCAAAACCACGCTCGGCTTTGTCCCGCGCGTAGCCGCCAAGATCGTCCCAAAGTCAAGATCGTGGGTCAGGATCACGTGACCGGTATCGCGGGCGAACGCCATGATTTCCCCGTCAGTAGCATCACCGCTTCCTATCGCCGATCAATGGACAGCCTCAATGCCCGCATTCGAGAAAAACGCGATCCAGCTTGGCCTAAGGTTCATATCGATCAAAAGCTTCATGGCTCTCGGAGAACGATTTCGCGCTCTTCAGCCCGCCACGCCGCGTATCGCAGCGCCTGGATGACATCTTCCCGTTCGATGTAAGGGTACGCAGCCAAAATGCCGTCGATGGTTTCGCCAGCCGCGATTTGTCCGACAATGGAGCCGACGGTCACGCGCATCCCTCGGATGCACGGCTTTCCGCCCATGACTGCGGGGTTCTGCGTTATGCGATTGATTTCGTTCATCGCAATATCCTAATCCGGGTTAGGCGGTTTGTCATCATGCCGCCGATCCTCACACCAGTCCGTGTCGCTGCACACATACATGCGCGCGCCGCTGTCATCGGTGATGATTTCATCGAGATATGATGTTTCCGAGCCGCATAGCGCGCACGCGTGGTCCCATGCCTGGACCTGAAACGGATGATCCTCAAAATCCAGGCTGACGACATCGGTGTATGGCGGCAGCGCGTAAATTCGTTGCTCGCGCCCCGCACCGAACAACTGGAGCGCCGCGCTTCTGTGCATCTTCGGATTGTCGAATTTCGGGATCGGCGAGGGGTCCATCACATAGCGCGCCTCGACCTTCACCGGATAGGCATAGGTGGTTGCGATGTGACCGTGCCGGGCAATGTCCTCATAGAGTTTGACGTGCATCAGCCCATAATCTTCCAGCGCGTGCATCTGCCGCGTTTCGGTCTCGCGCGGTTCGAGAAAGCGCAAAGGCTCAGGGATCGGGACCTGATAGACGAGGATCTGGCCTTCGCCGAGCGGCGTTTCCGGGATGCGGTGCCGCGTCTGGATGACCGTTGCCGCAGCGGTCTGGGTCGTCGTGCGCACGCCCGCCGTCTTCTGGAAAAACTGGCGGATCGAAACCGCGTTAGTCGTATCGTCCGCGCCTTGGTCGATGACCTTAAGCACATCGGCCGGGCCGAGCACCGAGGCCGTGACCTGAACGCCGCCCGTGCCCCAGCCATAGGGCATCGGCATTTCCCGGCTGGCGAAGGGCACCTGATAGCCGGGGATCGCGATGGCTTTGAGGATCGCGCGGCGGATCATGCGCTTGGTCTGTTCGTCGAGATAGGCGAAATTGTACATTGGCGCGGCGGTCATTCGGCGGCCTCCGCGTGTGGCGCGTGCGCAGCCGCGCGATCCGACTCCCATTCGGCGCGGAGCTGCCGCAACAGCGCAAGCTCGGCTTGAAAATCCACATAATGCGGCAGTTTCAGATGTTCGACGAAGCCGGTCGCCTGCACGTTGTCCGCGTGGCTGAGGACGAATTCGGCGTCCTGCGCGGGTGCGATGATGTCCTCGCCGAACTCCGCAGTGCGCAGCGCGCGGTCGACCAGCGCCACCGACATGGCCTTGCGCTCGCTATGGCCGAACACCAGGCCGTAGCCGCGCGTGAATTGCGGCGGCGCCTCGCTCGATCCCATGAACTGGTTGACCATTTCGCATTCGGTCAGCGTGACGTCCCCGAGCGGGACTTCGAAGCCAAGTTCTTCCGGCACGAATGAGACTTCGACCTCCCCCATTCGGATTTCGCCGGCGAAGGGATGCGTCCGCCCATAGCCGCGCTGGGTCGAATAGCCGAGCGCGAGCAAAAAACCCTCATCGCCGCGCGCCAGCGATTGCAGGCGTAAATCCCGGTTGGCCGGGAAGGCGAGCGCGCCACGCGTCAGATCGGCGACCGGCGCGTCGGCAGCTTGGAGGGCGTTGGGCTCGATCAACCCTTCGCCATTGAGCAAGCCCGTAACGTGAGGCGCGGCCGTATGTTCGCCGGGATCGGCCTGCTCAGGCGCTGCCGGCGCGCTCATCCCGGCAAGCGCAGGGTCGAGCAAGCGATGCGTATAGTCGAAGGTTGGCCCGAGCACCTGCCCGCCTGGCAAATCCTTATAGGTCGCGGAAATGCGGCGGCGGATGTGCATGGCGCCCGTATCGGCGGGCTTGGAATAGCCAAAGCGCGGCAGCGTCGTGCGATAGGCGCGGGCGAGGAAGATCGCTTCGATGAGATCGCCGCGCGCCTGCTTAATCGCAAGCGCGGCCAAATCGGTGTCGTATAGCGAGCCTTCGCACATCACCCGGTTCACGGCTAGGCTGAGCTGCTCGCGAATCTGCTCGGCGGTGATCTCCGGCACGGCGGGGTCCCCGCGCCGGTCGTGGGCGAGCAGCTTGTGCGCCGCCTCGATGGCCGCCTCGCCGCCTTTCACCGCTACATACATCAGCGTGCCTCCACGATGCGGGTGCTACGGGGCAGCGCGGCGATCTCGCCATGGCCGGCGAAAATGACGTCAACACCGAGCGGGAAGCGCGAGCGGTTTTCCGCCAGTTGCCGCTCAAATTTCTCCGGGAGCGGCGACGCGCCAAAGCCGGTTTGGCCGTCGATCCCCGGTCCGGCGAGCGTCCAGCCGTCCAATGTCAGACGATCGACCTGAAAGATGATGGTCGCCGACAGGTCGGGATAGTCCGGCGTGCCCTGAGCGAAGGCTGCGAGCGGCGGTGCGCCTGCGACATCGACAATCAACGCAAAGCTTGCGGCTTCCGGAGCGGCGACAAGCTTTGCCCCCGTGTGGAAACGCATGAAATCCGCCACAGCCGCCTGCTCGGACAGCTCCGCATCGAGCCAGACCGAAGTCTCAAAATCGGCGAGCGCGATCAGGATCGCTGCGGCAGCAGGGTTGAGCGGAGCGGGCGGTGTGAAGCCCGCAGCAAGCCGCAAAATCCGCCCGGGCCGCGTCATCGCGTCCATCACGGCGCGGAACACCGCCTGCGACTCGCGCGCGGCATCGTCGAAGGCCGGCTGGATGGCCGATTGTGTCACGTTATGTCCTCGCCGCGCACCAGGGTGAAGAAATTGACGCGCGTCGCGGCGGCTTGCTCGCGTCGTTGTTTCCGTTGTGCGTCCCGCCTCGCCTCTACCGGAGCGACGAGCGTTGTTTTAAGCTTGGCCCGCCATGCGGCGTCTTGCCCCAGCGCATCGACAATCGCCGCCAGCCGCGCCCGCTGCACCGAACGCCCGAGCAAATAGGAATAGCCGAGAGCGCCGCCCGGCAAACGCACCACCGCGCGCGTCACCGTCGCCTCGCCAATGTTGAACAATCCGCCATCGCCACCGATCCGGCCGCGCAGCATCACCAGACCCACCTCTGGAGCGCGAACGTCCTGCGCCCCCGGCGCCCCTCCGCAATCCGCGAGCGCCCGCTCCATTTCGCCTTCCGTCGCCTCGGCGCAAATGCGCATCAGCGCCTGCCGCTCGGCAATCTCCGCTGGCTCGTTGTTCCACATGGGCAGATTTTTCATGAGATTGATTTAATGAACGGCGTTAACGCTTTGATGACAGTGGAAGCCGTGGGTAGCGCAAGCGAATTCGCTGTCAGAAGGTCATTCGCCAAGTCTGAGCGCGCCCGGCTCGGATCATCGCCTGTCGCAGGAGTGTCATAAAACTGTAACACGCACGTTACTACCTCGTGATAGCTCATGCCCAATTGCGGAGAAACCCTTGGTAGCGCCAGCGATTGAGATCATTTCGGTATTCAAGACGTTTCGTGGCCGCGTTACGGTTCTGCGCGATGTTTCCCTTACCATTAAGCATGGTGAGATGGTTGCGCTGATCGGCGCATCGGGGTCCGGCAAGTCCACCTTGATACGGTCGATCGCCGGTCTTTTGCCCATCGACGCCGCCGGGGCGTCAGGCGATGGCGGCACCAGATGCTGCATCAATATACTCGGCATTCCCATGCAGGAAAATGGCCGCATCAGCCCGTCGGCGACGAAATTACGCGCCCGGGTCGGCGTCATCTTCCAGCAATTCAACCTGGTGCCGCGTCTCTCCGTGCTGACCAATGTCTGCCTCGGCCTGCTGGGCCAAATTCCCCGCTGGCGCGGCACATTCTCGGCGTTCAGCCGCGTGGAGAAGCAGCGCGCCATGCAGGCGCTGACCCGCGTCGGGATCGCCGAACAAGCGCTGAAGCGCGGCTCGGAACTGTCGGGCGGGCAGCAGCAGCGCGCGGCGATCGCGCGGACACTGGTTCAGGGCGCTGACATCCTGATCGCTGATGAACCGATCGCATCGCTTGACCCTTCCGCGGCGCGGCGTGTGATGGACATCCTCGCCAAGCTGAATCGTGAGGATGGGATCACCGTCCTCGTGTCGCTACATCAGGTCGAATACGCGCTTGCCTACTGCCCGCGCACTATCGCCCTGCGTGAGGGGCGCGTTGTTTATGACGGGCCTTCGGCTGCGCTGACGGCGGGCTTTCTGAGCGAACTGTACGGGGCGGAGAGCGAAGAGTTGTTCCTGCCCGGCCTCGAAGAGCACGCGCCGGCGGTGCAGGGCGCCGAGCAGGTGAAGCACGCCAACGATGGCGCGTTGGGCGGCGGCGCTTTTGCTCCGGCCGAATGACGCGAATGAGATCCGGCGCGGACCGCCGGCACGCACTCCCGGCCTTAACCGGCGAGATCAAGAAGAACATAGTCAGTCACACAAGGAGCTCGTTTCATGCTGCGCAAAATCCTGACCGGTGCGGTCGTCGCCCTGGGTTTGGCGGCTGTCCCCGCCAAGGCCGCCGATGAGATCAATTTCGGTATCATCTCGACCGAAGCCTCGTCCAACCTCAAGGTCATGTTCGATCCTTGGCTGGCTGAGATGGGCAAGGCCACGGGCCTGAAGATTAACGCCTTCTTCGCCACCGACTATGCCGGCATCATCGAGGGCATGCGCTTCGGCAAGGTGCAGGTCGCCTGGTACGGCAACAAGTCGGCGATGGAAGCCGTCGACCGTGCCGAGGGCGAGGTGTTCGCCCAGACCATTCCGGCCAATGGCCTGCTAGGTTACTATTCCCACATCATCGTTCACAAGGACAGCCCCTTCCAGAAGCTGGAAGATGTTCTGAAATGCGACAAAACGCTCGATTTCGGCATCGGCGACCCGAATTCGACCTCTGGCTATCTCGTGCCGATGACCTTCATCTTCGCGGCAAAGAACATCGACCCGAAAGAATGCTTTAAGACGGTTCGCGGCGCCAATCACGAAGCCAACGCGCTGGCAACGTCGAACAAGCTGGTGAGCGCGGCCGCGAATAACAGCGAAAATCTCGACCGCCTCAAGACCACGAAGCCGGACGATTACGCCAAGCTGCGCGTGATCTGGACCTCGCCGCTGATCGCCTCCGACCCGCTCGTCTGGCGCAAGGATTTGGATGCCGCAACCAAGAAGAAGCTTGCCGATTTCATCTTCGGTTTCGGAAATTCCGGCAATGCGGAAGCCGATGCCAAGGCAAAGGAAGTCCTAAAGAATATGACCTGGTCCGGCTTCAAGAAGTCGGATAACACCCAGCTTCTGCCCATCCGCCAGATGGAATTGAGCAAGGAGCTGACCAAGGTTCAGGGCGACGAGAAGCTCAGCGCCGACGAGAAGAAGGCCAAGCTTGACGACCTGAAGAAAAAGATGTCGGACATCGAGAAGCAGCTCGCCGCCGTCAAGTCGTAAGGCGCGCGCATCGCGTAGAATGGAATGCTGGCTGGCGCGGGCTCGAAAGGCGTGCGCCAGCCATGCTCATGAGGACACGCCATGACCGTTAGAACCGGCTTCGGCCAACAAACGCTGGATTTGAACATTGAGATCCCGCGCAAGCCGCTTGCCGCGCGCGCGCGAAACTGGCTGATCTGGCTCACCATCGGCGGGCTGCTGGCCTGGAGCTGGGCGCCGACGGAAATGTACAAGGTCGCCAGCCTCGTCACCGATTGGCGCAACATGGCCGAGTTCGCCTCCGGTTTCACCGAGCCGAACTTCAGGAACGGCTGGGCCTATCTGCGAGAAATGGTCGAAACCGTGCAGATCGCCATCTGGGCGACTGCGCTGGCGGTGTTCTTCGGCATCCCGTTCGCGATCCTGGCGTCGTCGAATGTCTGCCCCTGGTGGATCGTGCAGCCGGTCCGCCGCCTGATGGACGCCTTCCGCGCCATCCACGAAATGGTGTTCGCGCTGCTCTTCGTCGTCGCTGTGGGCCTCGGGCCGATCGCCGGGATATTGGCGCTGGCGCTGCATAATGTCGGCATCATCGCCAAGCTGTTCTCCGAAGCGGTCGAGGCCATCGACCCGCGCCCCGTCGAGGGCATCCGCGCCACGGGGGCAAGCCGCTTGCAGGAGGTGATTTTCGGCATCGTGCCGCAGGTCATGCCCTTGTGGAGTTCGTTCACGCTTTATCGGCTGGAGACCAATGTGCGCTCGGCGACCGTGCTGGGCATCGTCGGAGCGGGCGGTATCGGGCAATCGCTGTACGAGAACATCCGCAGCTTCAACTATTCCGACACGGCCGCCATCATCCTCATCGTCATCGCGACCGTCGTCATCGTCGACATGCTGAGCGCGCTCATCCGCAAGATGCTTGTTTGAGGCGGCGACCTTGATCGCAAAGCTTGGCCTCGAACCGGCTATTCACCCGTCCGCGGCCGTCAGGGATTGCCGGCTCGGCCGCTATACGGAAGTCGGCGCGCGGACGTTGCTCACCGAGGTTGACCTCGGCGATTACAGCTATCTCGCCAACGACAGCGATGCGATCTATACACGCATTGGCAAGTTCTGCTCGATTGCCTCGCATGTCCGGATCAATCCGGGCGACCACCCGATGCAACGGGTTTCGCAGCATCATTTCAGCTATCGCGCCAGCGCTTATTTTCCGGGCGAGGACGATGAGACGGCGTTTTTCGACTGGCGGCGTTCGCGCCCCGTCGCGATCGGACATGATGTCTGGATCGGGCACGGCGCGATCGTGCTGGCCGGCCGCAGCATCGGCAACGGCGCGGTGATCGGCGCGGGCGCGGTCGTCACAAAGGATGTGCCCGCTTATGCAATCGTCGCAGGCGTGCCAGCCAAGCCGATCAAGCGGCGCTTCCCGCCCGAGATCGCCGCGCGCATCGAAGCCCTTGGCTGGTGGGACTGGGACCATGACCGTCTGCGCGCCGCGCTGGAGGATTTCCGCCACCTGTCACCTAAGGATTTCCTAGTCAAGCATAGTGGTTAACAGCCCGAGATGACCATCTCTGCGCGGCGTCCGGCGCGCGTATACGCGTTACCTGCGACTGTACTCGCATTACTAAATTTAGTTGCCGAGGTAGGTCAAATCCACCATACTTCGATATATATCGGGCGGCCCTTTAGGACCCGGTGGAAATAGCTGACGATGCGCTGTGTCATTCGCTCCGGCGAGCTAGCATGTTCTGATTTTCCCCGACATCTGAATGTCTGCCACGCCTTTCGGCACGACCGTTGGTCGCCGGAACTATCGCTGGGGAGTTGAAGGAGCATACGCATGCGTCAGTCGGGCATTGTCAAATTCTTCAATCAATCGAAGGGTTTTGGCTTCATCACACCGGATGAAGGCGGCAAGGACGTTTTCGTTCATATTTCGGCGGTGGAGCGCTCGGGGGTCCCGATGCTGGATGAAGGGATGCGTGTCTCTTTTGAGACACAGCCCGATCCGCGTGGCAAGGGGCCGAAGGCAATCAACCTTCAAGTGGCTGAATAAATCTGATTAGAGTTTTTAGTGTACGACCGATCGGCGGTCGATGCACGGTTTTGGTCTGAATGGGGCACGATGCTGAAAACGTTCGGGTTGAGCGCGGCCTTAGGCTTTGCCGCAATGGTCATGGCATACGGAACGGCCGATGCTGCAACGTGCAAAACCCTCTCGGGCAAGATGGTCGGCTTCGGCGTGGAAAGCGTGCGAAGCTACGCCGAAAAGGCGCTCGATCAGGAGATTGCCGCCTGGGAGCACCGCGCCAGCTTCATCGCCAAGCCCAAGGATCGCAAGACCAACTGCAAAATCTACATTGAATGGCTGAATGAATTCGAATGCACGGCGCAAGCAGTGGTCTGCCGTTAACGGGGCCGCGCAAGTCGCTGGTTCAGAGGATTTTTCACAGCTTGTGGCGGGATAGCCCTAGCGCCCCAAGCTGCCTTTGGGCCATGATCCGCTACCTTTTCCCATCTCAGGAATTCGCTGATGTCATCCATCCGTAATTCTGCCCTGGCGCTGGCGTTCGCCGCTGTGGCAACCGCCTATGCGGGCTCCGCCGAGGCGGCCCAATGCACCAAGCTGTTCTACTCGGTCAACGATTACGGCAAGGAAGGCCCGACGCGCGATGCGCAGGCCCTGCTCGACAAATATATCGCGAATTGGGCGGCGGAAAAGGGCATCAAAAAATACAAGACCGGCACGAAAGTGGTCGAGTGCGAGCTCTTTCTCGATGTCATCCTTTTCGATGAGCACACCTGCAAAGCGACCGCGAACGTCTGCTGGTAGGCGGTGAGCCTTACCGAGGCTTATTTAGCGGCATCGCTGGTATAAGCGCCTAAAACAGACATTCGGCCTTTTTTTTAAGGGTCGATGCTCATATATTCACCGTGCCGGCTTGCCGGCTATGGCGATAAATGGCTACCGGAATAAACCTTTCGGACCCGGGGGCGGTACCCGGCGCCTCCACCACAAGCTCGCGACGTGCGTGCTTGTGATGGGGGCGAACTAGGATCGACGAGGGCGTAAAGGGTGTGTTTTCGCTCGGCATGGTTCCGCCGTCATCGGGCCGTTCAATAGTTGCAAATGACAACTATGCTGAGGCACGCTTAGCCGCGTAATGCGGTTCGGTTAGCCGAATTAAAGTCCTAGTCGTTCAGCGCGGCTAGGCGCGGTTTGGAGGACACCGGGCAACAGAAGTCCTCCGCTCGCCCTCCAGGAAGGCGGCGCGGGGTTGGCTTGGCCCGAATGACAGATCACGGCGACAGCATGATATCCGAGGATAAAATCCGTTACGATATCTTGGCCAGCGAGGCCTTGCGCGGCATTATCCGTACCGTAATGCAAAGGGTGCAAAAGCGCGGCTTGCCAGGCGAGCATCACTTCTACGTTAATTTCGATACCCGCGCGGCCGGATCGATCCTGTCCAAGCGCCTTAAAGCCCAATATCCGGAAGAAATGACCATTGTGCTCCAGCATAAATTCTGGGACCTGCTGGTCTATGAAGATCGCTTCGAGGTGAAGCTGTCGTTTAACAACGTTCCGGAGCGGCTGGTTATTCCATTCGCGGCGATCAAAAGCTTCGTCGATCCGAGCGTACCCTTTGGCTTCAATCCGAATCTGTTTGCGCCGATGGCGTCCCCTGCGCCAGCCGCGTCGCCGGGTCGCGGCGATGCCGAACTCGCCGCTCTGCCGAAACCCGCCGGGCAGCCTGAGCAGGCGGCGTTGCACGACAAAGCCGAGGCCGAACACGACGCGCCGATCCGCCAGGAAGAACAGCCGGCGCAAGAGTCGGCCAAGGTTGTGGAACTGGATTTGTTCCGCAAGAAGTAGGTGCGGCCCAGCGACCTAAAGAAAAATCGGATTAAGTGGAACCAGCCTGCCACAAGCTCAGCCGAATTCCCCGCGAAAGCGGGGATCCAGTAAACTACTGAGCCTGCGGAGTACTGGATCCCCGCTTTCGCGGGGATTGCGACGAGTATATTCACCTAAACTGATTACGCTTTAGTCGCTATTGGGCTTTATCATCCCAAAAGCTTGCCTCGATTTTATGACCATCGAGATCACGCAGGAAACAGCCATAGTAAGCCGCGCCATAATGCGGGCGCTCACCCGGAGCGCCATCTGTTGTGGCCCCTGCCTTCAGCGCGGCATCGTAAAAGGCGTGAACCTGATCCTTCGACGACGCGATGAAGCCGAAATGCGTGCCGTTGCCCGGCGCGGCTGTTCCGCCGTCGATCGGCGTTTGCACCCAGAATTCGGGATAGAGTTTGCCCCAGGCCACCGCGCCCGGATGCTCCAGGATACGTTTGCAGCCGAGCACCGCGAGAACGGCATCGTAAAACGCAACAGCCTTGTCGAAGTGATTTGTCCCGATCGAGACATGGCTCATCATGCTTGGATTATCGTCCATGATGCCTCTCCCATTTTGCCTTTGTCGTCTTCACTCGCGGCTCAATCGCTCTCCGCGACGCCTGCGTCAACGAGAAAATTGCGAATGAGATAGCGATCGCCGCTCCGCTTGCCGCTGCCGCCCAAGTAAGAAGTGCTGCCCTTAATCTGCGGTCGGTAGTCGAGCCCTTTTCCGGTCTTCTCCCGGTAATGCTGCAAAAGCCCGGTCATGACCTCGCCGACAATCGCCGCGCCGACCGGACCAAGCCGATGCCCGGCGTCGATGCCGTGATGCCCTTCATCATAATGACGCGGACCTGCACCGTAAGGGGACTTGGCGGACGCGTGCCGCCAAAGCCTCTCGCCATTGCGGTGACGGAAATCCCCGCTTGAGCGCAAATAGCCATCCTCGCCGTCTGGCGCTCGGTGAAGATGGGTCCGCGTCCCAAAAATACTGGCTTCCTGCAGGACGTAGTACCAAAGCGGCGTGTCGGCCTCGCCGAGGAACTGCGCGGTCCTGTCGTCCGGGGAAAGCAGATAGGCGCGCCACAGCCCATCGCGATAGGACCCGCCGGACTTGCCAAGCAGACCTCGCGCCTCGAGCGCGGGTAGCATTTCCTCCGCCACCTGCTGACCGGACGGCAGGCGCAGCGTCTTACCGCGCAGGAGATTACGTGCCGCCAGCGAGGACAGGTCGTTTTTTCCAACCACATTGGAGCGGCCGAGCCGATGCAGGCTCTTGATCAGCTCAGGATCGATGCGCCGCGCCCAATTGAAGCCATGCGGCGGCTGGGGATCGAGATGGAAGAAATACCGCCAGTCGACCAGATAGCGCGGCGAGACGGGCTCGAAGGCGCGCGGGTTGCCGTTGCGGCCGTCGGAGAGGAGATAAAGCTCCACGCCCTCGCGTACCTGATAGCGCTCGCTGACCTGACTATGGCCGTAACGGAAGGCGGCGGCGGCGAATTCGACCGGAATGTAAAGCTCGCGCCAGCGTCCGTCATGATCGCGGAAACCGCGCGGGAAAAAGAAGTCGCGGCCCTTGTTGAGGAGATTGGCGGTGTGATGCGGGCCGATCACCCAGGGCAGAAAATCTTCCGCGATCATCCGGTGGTAATAGTGGATGACGTGGTCGCGCGCCGTCTCGAAAATCCTGGCTTTGGCGCCGTCCGGCAGCGTCTCCGCCAAGTCGTGAGTATCGCAGGCGCGCTCGCCCCGGCAAAATTTGCCCCGGTCATAGCCGAAATCGCGCTCGATCAGAATATCGACCGTGCGGTTGTGAAAGGCGACAAAGGCGGCATGAAGCTGAGAAATGACAATGTTCTCATCCTCGCGCGGGTCGCCGACCAGCGCCACCGCCTCGCCGCCGGCCGGACCGTAATAGCGGGAGGATTTGGTTCTGAACAAGTCGTAGCGCGGCGTTTGCCCGTCAGAAATCTGCCGGCCGACGCGGATATAGGGCAGGCTGTAAAGATGCGGCATCCGGCCCGGACCGCCGCCATAGACGCTGTCGAGGTCGAGATCGGGCGTGCGGGCGTTCTCAAGCTCATGGTCGCCTTCGATCTCCCGGCCGAGATTGGTCGTCGTGTCCAACGTGATGTCGTGATCGATGAACTGGCCGAAGAACGTGTAGCCCGCCGGTGTTTTGCTATAGCCCGCCGGATCGCCAGGTTCGCCCTCCTCGATCATCGACCGGCCGAGCCGCAGCAAGGCTTTGACGATCAGCGGGCTGCCGTTTCCGTCATCGCGAGGCGCAAGCTCCGGAAACAAGCGCCCATAGCCTTTGCCCTTGGAGCCGCCGTAATCGTGGCTCGCCGAGCTATAATCGCGCTCTGGCTCGTCCTCATAGCGAGGCTCCTCGGCGTAAATGCGTTTGCGCTGCGAATAGGGGGCGATGCGCGGGAGATAGGGAAGATCCTCGTCGCTCTCGGCCGTGGAATGGAAACGTCCGCGTGCCGGCATTGGCGGCCATCCCGCGCGCGGGGCGTATTCCGGAACGTAGGGCGGGCCTTCGCCTGGCACGTTGAAGATCCCGCTGTCGTTCGCTTCAACCGCCAGCCCCGGGCGCGGAGCGACAATGGAGCCGAACAGGACGATGGCAATGATGGCGGCGCTGACCTGCGGGAAATTGCTTTTGAGGACACGCAAAGGCGGGGACTGAAACGCGGGATGACTCATGGAACGCACTCCTTGACGAGCCGTGAGTTTCCCGCGTGTGAATTAAAGAAAAGTGAAATAGTCGCAATTTGAATAAAACTGATTTTCCCTTGCCCGCCCCACCCGCAGATCGCTGCTGGGCGGAAAACGAAACCGGCCGGACTATGATGATCCGGCCGGTTAAATCCGTTGCCAATAAACGCTAGACTCTGCCGAGCAAGACCAGGATCAGCAGCACCACGAGCACGAGGCCCAACACGCCCGATGGTCCATAACCCCAACCACGGCTATACCCCCAGGATGGAAAAGCGCCGATGAGCAGAAGAATAAGAATTACGATTAGAAGTGTCGAAGCTGTCATAATGTCCCCTTTTTAAGTAGTAACCCCCGCGCCGTGGCGCCGTTAAAACCAGGTGCCTTCATCGCGATGGCCCCCGCCGACCGTGGCGCCCCACCATGCTGTGAGTCCTGACGCAAGCATGATGAAAACGATCCAGAAGCCGGCAAATGATGTCGCCTTGCGAACGGTGTCGGCGGTCTTGAGCGCGGCTGCTTTTGCGCTATCGAAGGTTTCTCTCAAGCGCGTCTCGGCTTCTTGCGGGCTAAGCCCGGTGCGGCTGGCCAGCAATTGCGCGAGATATTGCCGGTCCTGATCGGGTATCGATCCTTGAGCGATCGAGTTCGTCAAGATGCGGCTGATTTCGCTCCGCATTGCCTCCGCATCGCCGCCCTGCACCGGCGCGGTCACGCCCGGCTGCGCTGCATTGGGACGCAGCAAAAGATCGACGAGATAGGCCGGATCGGCTTGGCGCGCGACTACGGCCGTCGCTTCTCCCGCGACTTGCGCGCCGGTTCGCGCCGCCGAGGTTGTCGCCATGGCAGCAATGGTCAAGCCGGTGATGATCGCCAGCGCCCAGACAGCAAGGCCGGTCACGCCATCTCGGAAACTGACCTCGTCGGGCATTGCGTCCGGCATCCGGGGACGCAGACGCGCCGCGATATAGCTGCCCATTCCGATCGAATAAATCTGCGTCAGCGCGAACCAGATTGCAGCGGCCATGGTCACTGTAACTGCGGAGGTCGAATTGAATTCGTACGGTGAGATGGCGAGCAGGCCGATCGCCGACCCGAATGTCAGCAGCAGCCACGACAGCGCCGTCGTCGTTAAGGCTCCGACAAGTATTCCGGACCAATCAATATAAGACGACTTTTCGATAGGCGTGACGTCAGCCGTAACGGCTTGCATGGTGGGAGGCATGGTGGTGTGTCCCTTGCGATAGTGATGAAATGCGGCGTGAACGGGCGCCGCTGCTCGCTTCCACCAGCGTAAGCCAGAACCCAAAGGAAAGTTCCGGCAGTCGTCCCACGCTGAGCGACGGGCCACGCCCCGGCGCATTCAATCAACCCGCGCAACTCAGGTGTCAGTGCACGGAACGCTGAGGACGCTCCGGTGTTAAGTGACGGCAGGTTTCAACCCGCCAACTCGGAGGATCGATATGGCCGGCCCCAAAAATTTAAACGAGCTTTTCATTCACACGCTCAAAGACGTTTATTATGCCGAAAATCAGATCACCAAGGCGCTGCCGAAAATGGCGGAGAAGGCGACCTCGTCCGAGCTGCGAAAAGGCTTCGAGGCCCATCTGAAGGAAACCAAGCAGCAGATCAAGCGGCTGGAGCAGGTCTTCGAATTATGCGGTGAGAAAGCGAGCGGCGAGAAATGTCCGGCGATCGACGGCATTCTCAAGGAAGGCGATGAACTGATGAAGGACATTGCACCTGGCGAAACGCTGGACGCGGGCATGATCGCCGCAGCGCAGGCTGTCGAACATTATGAAATCGCACGCTATGGCGCATTGGCCGCGTGGGCGCGGGAACTTGGGATGACCGAGGCGCGCAACCTCCTGCGAGATACGCTCGGCGAGGAAAAGGATGCCGACAGCAAGCTCAACCGGCTGGCCGAAGACAAGCTGAACAAGAAAGCCGCCTAATAATTCGGAGCCCCTTTTTGGCAAACAAAAAGGGGCGCCTGTTCCATTTACCAGTGTGTGCGTAATGGCTCCAAGACCGATGGAAAGGTCAAATTCGCCTCTCTTTGGTCGCGATCCCTGTAGAGATTTACAGCGCGACCAACAGTTCGGCGAAAATATCCTTCCGTCAGATCGACCGCAAAAGCGGCAAGCCGGTGAAATATGAGAAGGTCGTCGCCGGCGTCGGGCCGGTAAAGAACGAAGATATTCTTAAGGGCTTCGAGTTTGAAAAGGACAATTACGTCCTGCTCGAACCCGAGGAAGTCGAAGAGATCAAGCTTGAGACGAAGAAGACGCTGGAACTGGTGCAATTCGTCGGGGCCTGCGAAATCGACCCGCTCTATTTCGAAAAACCGTATTTCGTGGTGCCCTCGGATGAGCTTGCGGAAGATGCCTTTCGAGTGGTGCGCGACGCACTACGCGAGACCCAGAAGATCGGCCTTGGACAGCTCACCATGCGCGGCAAGGAGCAACTTGTCGCGATCAAGCCCTGCGGCACTGGGCTGTTGATGGAGACGCTTTATTACGAGGACGAAATCCGCAAGTCCGACAAGCTGTTTTCGGAGATCGGCACGGCGAAAGCCGATCCCGACTTGCTTGAGGTGGCGACACAGCTCATCACGCGTAAAACCGCGCCCTTCGATGCATCCGCTTTCAAGGATCATTTCGCTTTGGCTTTGCGCGATCTGGTAGACCGCAAACTCGGCAGCCGCAAGGCGCCAAGGGTGCAGACAGGCGGCGACGAACGGCCATCGGGCGGCAATGTGATCGATCTGATGGCGGCTTTGAAGCAAAGTTTGGAGAAATCGGGATCGGCGGGGAAAGCAGCTCCGCGCGCGAAAAAGCCCGCCACCAAAACTCCCTCGCCGCGCCCCAAGCGCCGCGAAAAAACCTCAGCTTAAGCTTCCATGCCGCCCGCCAAGACGAAAGCCAAAGCCGCCGCACTGCTCGCCGAATATGAGCGCAAGCGCGATTTTGCCCGCACCAGCGAGCCGGATGCCAAACCGCGCAAGGGCGCCTCGGGCAACCGATTCGTGGTTCAAAAGCACGCCGCGCGCCGGCTGCATTATGATTTTCGCCTCGAACTGGGCGGCGTGTTGAAAAGCTGGGCCGTCACCAGAGGCCCAAGTCTCGATCCCGCCGTCAAGCGGCTGGCCGTGCGGACCGAAGATCATCCGCTCGCCTACGCCGATTTTGAGGGGATCATCCCGCAGGGCGAATATGGCGGCGGCACTGTCATGCTGTGGGATGAGGGCGAATGGGAGCCGCTGCACGATCCGCAGGATGGCCTCAAGGAGGGAATGCTGCATTTCCTGCTTCACGGCAAGCGTATGAAGGGCGGCTGGGCGCTCGTACGCATGAAGCCGAGGGACGGCGAGAAAGGCGAGAACTGGCTGCTCATCAAGGAACGGGACGAGGCGGCTGATGATGCCGACGGGCTTATCGTGGATCATGATGACAGCGTCCGCACCGGCAGAGATATGGACACCATCGCCAAAGAAAAGACTGCCGTCCATCGCAGCAACCGCGCCTCGGGAAGCCGCGAAAAAATGCCCGCCGCGCCGAATTTTCAGCTCGCGACGCTGGTCGGCGAGCCGCCCGATGGCGACGATTGGGTGCACGAGCTGAAATTCGACGGCTATCGCTGCGCGCTTGCGGTGGCGGGCGGCAAAGCGCGATGCACGACGCGCAATGGCCTCGATTGGACGGAGCAGTTCGGCCGTATCGCGGCCGCCGCGGCCCCGCTTGAGGTCAAATCCGCCCTCATCGATGGTGAGATCGTCGCCTTCGCGGGGGGCAGGACGAATTTCGGCGCCTTACACGCAGCGCTGAAATCGGGCGGCGAGATCGCCTATTTTGCCTTTGATCTGCTCGAACTCGATGGCAAGGATTTGAGATCGCTGCCGCTCGTCGAGCGTAAAGACCGGCTGCAAACATTGCTGTCCACCCTGCCCAAATTCAGCCCGATCCATTATAGTGACCATGTTCGCGGCTCGGGTGGCACGGTCTTGAAAAAGATGTGCGCCGAAGGGCTGGAAGGCATCATTTCCAAACGCGCCGATTCCCGATATTCCGGGCGGCGCAGCGGCGCCTGGCTCAAAGCCAAATGCACCCGCCGCCAGGAATTCGTGCTCATCGGCTGGATGCCGTCGGCCAGCCGGGGCCGCCCCTTCGCCTCCCTATTGCTCGGCTACTACGCGGCCGGCAAGCTCATCTATTCGGGCCGTGTCGGCACCGGCTTCAATACCGAAACGCTCGATGACTTGGCGGCGAAGTTTGCCCCGCTCGCCCGCAAGACCACCAACGCTCAGGGCGTGCCGGCCGACGCGCGGCGCGCTCGTTGGATCGAGCCGACGCTCGTCGCAGAGATCGCATTTACAGAGGTGACCACGGACGGCGTGTTGCGCCATCCGTCCTTTTTGGGACTGCGGGAAGACAAGGAGGCGGCGCAAGTGGTTCGCGAAACGGCAATCCAAACACCCGCCGAAATCCGTGCAGAGGTCGCCGGCGTGCGACTCTCCAACCCGGAGAAGGTGCTGTTTCCCTCTCAGGGTCTTACCAAGTCCGATCTTGCGTCTTATTACGAAATTGCGGCTGAGAGAATGCTGGCGCAGGTCGGCAACCGCCCTTTGAGTCTGGTGCGATGTCCGCAAGGGCGCGCCAGCAAATGTTTCTTTCAAAAGCACGACCAAGGTGGATTTCCCGACGCGATGAAAACCGTCGAGATCACGGAAGGGTCCGGTGAGGTTGAGAGCTATTACTATGTCGACGGCCTTGCCGGTTTAATCGCTGGCGTGCAGATGGGCGTGCTGGAATTTCATGTGTGGGCTTGCCATAGGGACCGCCTGGAGCAGCCGGACCGACTGGTGTTCGACCTCGATCCCGATGAAGCGTTGACGTTCTCCGAGGTGCGCCGCGCGGCTGTCGAGGTGCGCGACCGGCTTGAGGCGCTCGGCTTGAAAACCTGGCCGCTTTTGACGGGCGGCAAAGGCATTCATGTCGTGGCGCCCTTAGCTCGGCGGGCTGGGACCGGCTGGGAGGAGTTTAAGATTTTCGCGCGGAGCTTTGCCCGCAAGCTGGCCGATGACGAGCCGGCGCGTTTCATCGCCAAGAGCAGCAAGGCAAGTCGAAAAGGCCGGATTTTCATTGATTGGCTGCGCAACGATCGCGGATCGACGGCGATCGGACCCTATTCCACCCGCGCGCGAGAAGGCGCCCCTGTTGCCATGCCTGTGGCTTGGGAGGAGTTGGACGAGTTTAACGCCGCGAATATATTCACCGTGACGAATGCCGCGTCACACCTTGGCAACAGCACGGACCCCTGGGCGGAGATGGCGAAAACCACGCAATCCCTCACCAAAGCCATGATCGCGAAAATGGACGGGTCGATCACCTAGCCCGCGCGCGCCAGTTCCTTTTCGACCCTGGCAAAATAGTCTCTGAAGGCGCCTCGAATATGGGCGAGCAGCGCCTTGGCAGCCGCGTCGCCGTCGCCTAGCCTTACCAAACGCGCAACCTCGCCATGCTCGTCCAAAGAGCGCCAATTCTGGGCGTCAAGCGAGAGCCGGTTGCGGAACGCCTGGACGCGCAGGGCGATTATATTATACGCCGAAACGATGAAGGCATTGCCCGAAGCGATAATAAATGCCTGGTGAAATTCGCCATCAAAGCGGCGGTAAACGACGGGGTTCTTAGCCTCGGCCGCCTCCGTCATCGCCCGCATGACGCCTTCCAGCGCGCGTGTCAACGCATCGCCGCCGGTTCGCATGGCAAAGTACAGCGCGTTGATCTCGAGCATCTCACGCATTTGAGCGAGTTGGCGCAGCTGATCGTTTGTCATTCGAAAAACAAACGTGCCTCGCTGGGGCAGAATTTCAACAAGCCCTTCATTTTTGAGCTGAAGGAAGGCTTCGCGCACCGGAGTTTTGCTGACACCCAGCTCTGCCGCCAACGTAATTTCGGACAGGGCCTCGCCGAATTGAAATTCACCGCTGATGATCTTCGCGCGGATCGCGTCGGCGGATTGCTCGGTTAAGGTTTTTTGCCGTCTGATTGGCCCCAAGACGTCCACGTGTCCCCCTTGAGTTGTTGGCTGGTGATATCTTAGATCGAAAAAACCAATGTTTCGTATTCAATCATACTCTCACCAAATAGGGAAAATAATCAAGCAATGGATGAACTTCCCATTGAGAACTTTAGTTAAATATTAATCATTGACCCAGTGACGATGCAGTTAACCAGTAAGGCTAGGCATGTATCGTGTGCATCTCGTCGCGCCTGCCGCTCTTGTCTGAGTGCGCGTGAATGATTAGCTGAGAAACGTCGTAGCGTGGCCGGGATCTGCCAACGGCGCCTTCCATTCAACGCTCGATCGAATGAAAATAAGACACAGCCGGGTGAAGCCGGTATAAAGCCGCCCATGAATAGCGGATCCAATGTCTCCCATGCCAGAGTCTGACGACCGCCCGACGCCCGAGGCGCTTCTGGAGGAAGTGAATCGGGAGCATCGCGGGAAGCTCAAAATCTTTCTCGGCGCGTTTCCGGGCGTTGGAAAAACCTACGCGATGCTCCAGGCCGCGCAGGTCCATTTGACCGAAGGCAAGGATGTTGTCGTCGGCATCGCCGAAACGCATGGGCGCGTCGAAACCGAGGCGCTGCTACGCGGGCTGGAAATCGTGCCGCGCCAGCAGATCAATTATCGCGGCCGCGTCTTCGGCGAAATGGATGTCGCCGCCGTGCTCGCCCGCAAGCCCCAGCTTGCACTGGTGGATGAGCTTGCCCACACCAACATCCCCGGCAGCCGCCATGACAAGCGCTATCAGGACGTGGAAGATCTCCTGGTTGCCGGTATCGACGTCTACACGACGCTGAACATCCAGCATATTGAAAGCCTGAACGACGTGGTCGCGCGGATTTCGCGCATCCAGGTGCGCGAAACGCTGCCCGACAAGGTACTGGAGTTGGCGGGCGAGATCGAGCTGATCGACCTGCCGCCTGACGACCTCATCCAGCGGCTGCGCCAGGGCAAAGTCTACATGCCCGAACAGGCCGGGCGCGCGATCACGCATTTTTTCAGCAAGGGCAATCTCACCGCCTTGCGCGAGCTGGCCATGCGCATCGCCGCTGAGCGGGTCGACGCGCAGATGGTCAGCTACATGCGCGCCCACGCCATACCCGGCCCGTGGCCTGCGCAGGACCGTTTGCTCGTATGCCTGAACGAGTCGCCCGTCGCCAAGCGCCTGGTGCGCACGGCGCGGCGCATGGCGGAGCGTCAGCGCATTCCCTGGATCGCGCTCTATGTCCGCACGCCGCAATATGAAAGCCTGCCTGAGAGCCCCAAGGACCGGATCGCGGAGGCGATGCGGCTCGCGGAAAGGCTGGAAGGCGAGGTCGTCACGGTGCACGCCGAATCGCGCATCGCCGACGAGATCATTGCCTACGCACTGAAACGCAATGTGACGCGGATGCTCGTCGGCAGGCAAAGGCCGAGGCGCTGGACCGGCTGGCTCCGCGAGACGGTCGCCCAGGAGTTGCTGCGCAAAGCCACGCAGTTCGAGGTCACGATCATTTCGCCGGAGGCGGACGAGGCGCGCAAGGACGTCATCAGCAGCGGTGTGCTGTCCTCGCTTGGCAATTGGAATGGCTATGCGCTGGCAGCGGCAAGCGTCGCCCTCGCCGCGACCTTGGCCTATGGTGTCACCTTCGTCCTGCCTTTGCAAAACGTCCCACTGATCTTCATGACCGCGGTCATCTTGATCGCGATCTATTTCGGGCGCGGACCGTCCATTTTCGCCAGCGTGCTGAGTTTCTTTGCCTACGACTTCTTCTTCACGAAGCCTTATTACTTTTTCTCCGGCTTCCGGCGCGACGAGCTTCTCACCATCGTGTTTTTTCTGCTCGTCTCGGTCGTGGTCGGAAATCTGGCGGCGCGTTTGAAGTTTCAGATCCAGGCCATGCGGGTGTCCGCGCAGCGCACGGCCAATCTCTACGAATTCAGCCGCAAGATCGCTGCGGCCGGCGCTTTGGAGGACGTGCTATGGGCGGCGGTGCATCACGTCGCCTCGACCCTGCAGTCGAGTTCGCTGGTGCTGTTGCCGCAAAAGGACGGCAGGCTGCAAATCGCCGCCGGCTATCCGCCCGAGGACCAATTGGCGCTGAAGGATTGGGGCGCGGCGGAGTGGGCGTGGGAACATAACAGCCCCGCCGGGTGGAAATCGGAAACGCTGCCCGCCGCCGACTGGTTGTTCCTGCCGATGCGAACGCGGCGCGGCATGGTCGGGTTGTTGGGCGTGTCGTTCAAGGACCGGCAGCGGCCGCTCGCGCCCGATCAATGGCGTTTGCTGGAAGCGCTCGTCGACCAGGTTGCCGTCGCGGTCGAGCGCACGAATCTGGCCTCCGATATCGAGGAGGTGCGCTTGCTGACCGAAACCGAGCAATTGCGGTCGGCACTGCTTTCCTCGGTCTCGCACGATCTGCGCACGCCGCTGGTTTCGATCCTCGGCTCGGCGACGACGCTGGCGACGGTGGAGAATTTGACCGAAACCGGCCGTAAGGAGCTGATCGGCACGATCCTCGACGAAAGCGAGCGGCTCAACCGTTTCGTGCAGAATCTCCTGGACATGACCCGCCTCGGCTATGGCGCGCTGCAACCCAAGCGCGACTGGTGCGATATCCGCGAGATCGCCGGGCGGGCCATGAAGCAATTCGCCAAGACGCTCGAAAAGCGCGAGGTGGTCTTCGATATTCCGCCGACTTTACCTCTCGTTCATGTCGATCCGGTTCTGATGGAGCAGGTGCTGGTCAATATTCTCGACAATGCGCTAAAGTATACGAGCGAAGGCGGGCGGATCGCGGTGCAAGCGACCAAAAAGAATAAGGACCTTGTCGTGCGCATCAGCGACAATGGCGTCGGCATCCCGCTAGAGGCGCGCAGCGCCGTGTTCGACATTTTCTACAGGGTCCGCGCCAAGGACTCGCAAATTGCCGGAACGGGGCTTGGCCTTTCGATTTGCCGCGGCATTGTCGAAGCCCATGGCGGCCGTATCCTCGCCAAGGACGGGCCGAAAAATAAAGGCACGACGATCGAAATCACGCTGCCGCTGACCGAAGCTCCGTCGCTGGCGCCTGGCGAAGCGGAAGATCAGTTGACCGAGGAAGTGAGCGTCAGTTGACGGCAAAACGCATCTTGGTCGTCGATGACGAGCCGCAGATCCGTAAGTTCCTGCGCATCAGCTTGACGGCACAGGGCTATGAGGTGCTCGAAGCGCCGCGCGGCGAGGACGGCATCTCCCAATGCGCGACTTCCCAGCCAAGCCTCGTCATTCTCGATCTCGGGCTGCCCGATCTCGACGGCCAGGAGGTTATCGGGCGCATCCGTGAATGGTCGGACGTGCCGATCATCGTATTGTCGGTCCGCGCCAAGGACGAGGAGAAGGTAAGCGCGCTCGACAGTGGCGCTAATGATTACGTCACCAAGCCATTCAGCATCGAGGAATTGCTGGCCCGGGTTCGCGCCGCGCTACGGGCAAAACTCAATGTGGCGACGCAGGCGGCCGAATTCGCGATCGGCGAGTTGCTCGTGGATGTGCCAAGGCATAAGGTTTCGGTCGCCGGGCAGGACGTCAAGCTGACGCGAAAGGAATTCGATCTTTTGCGAATGCTGGCTCAAAATGCGGGGCGGATTGTGACGCACCGCCAGATTTTGCGGGAGGTGTGGGGGCCGGCGCATGAGGACGATGTCCACTATCTGCGCATCTATATCGGCCATCTCCGCCAAAAGCTCGGCGATGACTCGGCCAATCCGAAATTTATCGAAAGCGAGCCCGGAGTTGGGTATCGGCTGATTTTGGACGCGGCTTAGCTGGCCTGTCGCGCGCGCGTCATCCCATCAGCGCTTTTCATTCCCGCGAAAGCGGGAATCCAGTCATTTCGAGAAAATCATGTGGTTGCTGGATTCCCGCTTTCGCGGGAATGACAAAAGGCAAACGCTTCAACAAAGATTGCTCAATCCAACTCAAATAATCTAACGCTGATCGACTTAACAAAAAGGCCAGCATTTCCGCTGGCCTTTCAATCCTAGAATAGAACCTGCTTATTTCAGCGGCTCAAGGTAAGGGTCGGCGCCGCCCCATTTATATTTGAAGCTCGCTGACACGATGTCGACGGATGACTCGCCTTCGGCAATCAAAATCGCAGCGCCTTCAGAACACGGGCTGTTTGGCGCCGAGCGGCATATATCCGCGTCCTCGGCAAAGATGTGCGAATAGCCGAGGTCGATGCTGATCTTCTCCGAATATTTGTAGGTCGCGCCCAAGCTGAGCCAAATGCGGTTGGCGTCGGGCAGAAGGACGCTGCGGGTTTCGTCGGTAATCGGCGATTCCTCGTAGGCAATGCCGGCCCGCAACGTCGTGGAATGGCTGTAATCATATTCCACGCCGAGCGAATAGAAGTACCCGTCCTCATAATCGAGACGCAGCGTTTCGGCCGCAGGCACCGGACCGAAG
Source organism: Rhodomicrobium sp. (assembly GCA_031399085.1). Lineage (GTDB taxonomy): Bacteria > Pseudomonadota > Alphaproteobacteria > Rhizobiales > Rhodomicrobiaceae > R-RK-3. The sequence goes on along the minus strand of JANNOQ010000045.1, from coordinate 91,613 downwards.
GTGGTGGAGACGACATCGACCGCAATTGAACCAACACGGCTCCAATTCGTCCACTCAAAGCCCGCCAGTAAATCGACGCGGTCGGTTAGCGCCTGCCGCAGACCAATTGTCACCATGTCCGGCAGCGTCAGATCGGCGGAAGACGATCCAATCAGATTTGCTCCGCCAAGTGCGCCGACTCCAAGAGCGGCATAATCGCCTTCAAGATCGAAGTTCACTGCGGAACGATAGCCGATGCCAAATGCGGTGCCGGGCCTCGGGGTCCAGCTTAAGCCAGCCGTCGCGCCGAAGCCGAAATCGTCAAGTTCCGCGCTTCGTCCGCCGGCGGTGAGGCCTGGGCCATTGTTCAGCCTGATGTCGAGATATTCGATTTGCGCGCCCACACCGATGGTCAGTTCCGGCGTAAGCTTATAAGCGATCGTTGGATTGATATTGATTGAGAAAACATCGGATGTAATGGCGATCGGCGCGCCCGCCCAACTCGTATTATCTGGCTTGGTAACGAGCCCAAAGCCGGAATTTGTGGCGAGGCCGAGATAAAGCCGGTCGGTGACCTGATAATTTGCGTAGCTGGACGGCACCAATGCTGCATCGGCGATGTCGCCCGACTCAGCGGCACCGCCGAGCGCAGCAAAACTCGCCGTAATTTCTGAATCAGGAATAATGAGCGCAACATGCGTTTCGGTATTCATTCCCGGCGCGGCAGCGGCCGCCGCCGAATTCCAATACATCGAGCTGAGCGTGTCGCCCACGCCGGCGCCTGCATAGGACATACCAGCATAGTAGGCTGACTGTTCGCGAACGGCAAAAGCACCGGCATGCGCCGCTGATATCGCTGCAGCGCTGCCCCCAAGGACCGCGGCAACGCTGACCCAAAGCTTCAGTCGGTTCCCCGAAAGGATATGCATAAATTTCACCCCCGTGATGTCCGCACTGTCCCCGATTTCAGCGCCGACGATTCCTCAAATCCTTTCTTTTCATCGCTCAGCGGGGAATTTTATGCAAGCGGCGGCTGCATCGGAATGTGGCGCAGCTTTTACGTGCAGAACGCGGGGTCCCGCATCGAAACCACGCTTAGCCGACTCAACAGACAGAATTTAACTATTTGAAATTGCTTATAAAATATACGATCAAACAAATCGGATGGCGTCCGTGGGCACAAGCGCCGCGCGAATCAAGCCAAACTTTAAGAGAAATCCCGACACAGCTTTCGCCCAATTTGTGGCCGGCGCGCCACAATTCAGACGACGGCTTGCACGCCCCCGCAACGCAATCCTGCAGACAGCGTTTGGCGCTCCCGGTTCGAAACGCTATTGTGCCGCCCGAAATCATAGTCCGGCCACAGCCTTAGGAGACAGGAATGGGCGTTCTGCGTGCGAGCACCATACTTATTCTGTTCCTGCTGTGGACCCTTCCCCTCATGCCGATCCAGGCGCTGCTGATCGCGCTCCGCCTGCCGCTGGCCCGCTATGTTCCCTGCTGGTATCACCGCGGGGTCTGCCAACTCTTGGGCGTGCGGGTCAATCTGAGCGGCGCGCCGATTGCGCCCGGGCCGGTGCTCTTGGTCGGAAATCACATTTCATGGCTCGACATTCCAGTTCTGGGCGGCATCGCGCCATTGCGCTTCATAGCCAAGAATGAGGTTTCAACCTGGCCGTTCATCAGCGCCCTCGCCAAGCTCCAGCAGACCGTATTCGTGGATCGCACCCGCCGCTCCTCCGTGGCCGCGACGCGCAACCAGATTTTGGAACGGTTGGCGGAAAACGACCGCGTTTTGCTTTTCGCTGAGGGCACCAGCAGCGACGGCAATCAGGTGCTGCCCTTTAAAAGCTCGTTATTTGCGGCCATCGAGCCGAACGGGACGAATGGCGCCGGTCATATTCTGCAAACGGTCGCGATCGTCTACACACGCGTGCATGGCCTGCCAATGAACCGCCAGCAGCGCCCGGCGGTGGCCTGGTATGGCGACATGGATATGCTAAGCCACGCCTGGGGCGTCCTGAAGGGCGGCCCGCTCGATGTGCATGTACGGCTGGGCGAGCCTATCTCGATGAGTGCGGTGGGCGACCGCAAACAACTTGCTATCGATGCCTATGACCGAGTGCGGATCGACTTTTCGCAGCTCTTGACGGGCCGTACGCGCCAGGCCCATGGTGCCGCGAGCGGCAGCGGCGAGATTAACGAGGCGGCGTCTTGAGGGCGCTGGCATGGCTTTGACGAAGAAAGTCCACATCAAGACCTATGGCTGCCAGATGAACGCCTATGATTCCGTCCGCATGGCGGAGGTTTTGGCGCCTGAAGGCTATGCTGAGACGGAGGATATCGACGCCGCCGATCTGATTGTGCTGAACACCTGCCACATCCGCGAAAAGGCGGCGGAGAAAATCTATTCCGAACTTGGCCGCCTGCGGCAGCTCCGCGACCGGCGGCGGGCGGCCGGCGGCGAGACCATCATTGCCGTGGCAGGTTGCGTCGCGCAGGCCGAGGGCGTCGAAATTCTGCGCCGCGCGCCACAGGTCGATGTGGTCGTTGGACCGCAAAACTATCACCGTCTCCCCGGCCTCGTGCGCCGCGCGCGCGCGGATGGGGCCAAGATCGTCGATACGGAATTTCCCGAGGAAGATAAATTTGCCCTCCTGCCGGCCCGTCAGCCGCACCGTTCGCCGACTGCGTTTCTGACTGTCCAAGAAGGCTGCGACAAGTTTTGCACATTCTGCGTGGTGCCGTATACGCGCGGGGCGGAATTTTCGCGGCCGGTTGCGGAAGTCATTGCCGAGGCGCGCCGCTTGGCGAGTTTTGGAGTGCGTGAGCTAACGTTGCTGGGTCAGAATGTGAACGCCTATAGTGGCGCTGGGCCAGATGGCCGCGATTGGAGCCTTGCGCGCCTGCTCGAAGCCGTGGCCGCGATTCCAGGGATCGCCCGTATCCGCTACACCACCAGTCACCCCGCCGACATGAGCGAGGATCTGATCGCCGCGCATCGCGACATTCCGGCGCTGATGCCCTATCTGCACCTGCCGTTCCAGGCGGGCGCAGATAGGATTCTCGCTGCCATGAATCGCAGGCACACCGCCGCTGACTACCTTCGCTTGGTCGACAAAATTCGCCAGGCCCGGCCGGAGATCGCGCTATCCACCGACATTATCGTCGGTTTTCCCGGCGAAACCGACGCCGAGTTCGAGGCGACGCTCGACGTCGTCCGCCGCGTAACCTTCGCCCAAGCCTATTGCTTTAAATATAGCCCCCGTCCGGGGACTCCCGCCGCGACGATGCATCACCATATACCTGATGCAGTAAAGTCACAGCGTCTGGCAATTCTGCAATCCGAGTTGAATGTGCAGCAGGCTGCTTTCAACCGAGCTCAGCTTGCCAAGCATCTGTTGGTGCTTTTGGATAGGACGGGACGCAAGCCAGGGCAATTGGCTGGTCGCTCGCCCTACCTCCAAGCTGTTCATGTCGATTGCGGCGACGCAAGAATCGGCGAAATCGTATCGGTGCGCATCACCCATGCTGGCGCGAACAGCTTGAGCGGTGTCATAATTTCGGTGACTGAGTCTGATACGACAGAAGTTAATCCGGTCGGCAATGCGCACGAGGGCTATCCGCAGCGTGCGAGCAGATCTTTAGCGGAATAATCAGGAGAGGTTTATTGCCTCAAACACGTGGATCCCCGTCCAATATCGCAAAAGGCGGAGCGAGAGCCGCAGTGCCGGGCAAAAACGCCGCTCGAACGGAACTCCAATTCGACAATAATCGCCTTCTGGCCGATCTTCTCGGTGAATTCGACGCCCATCTTTCGATGATCGAGGAGAAGCTCGGCGTCGAAGCTGTCGCGCATGGCAATGTCGTCGTCATCAAAGGCTCGGAAAGCGGCTGCGCCCTCGCCAAGGACGTGCTTGAGGAGCTTTACGCAAGGCTAAAGGCCGGTCACAGCGTCGTGCTCGGCGATATTGACGGCGCCATCCGGCACGCTCATGCGGGCGCCCGCAATGAAAAGAAAAAGGGTGACGGCCCCGATCTGGGCCAACTGCGCACCCGCAAGAAGCTGGTCAGCGCACGCACGCCGTTGCAGACTGTCTATATCGAAGCGCTGCATGCGCAGCAGCTGATTTTTGCCACGGGTCCCGCCGGCACCGGCAAGACCTATCTGGCCGTCGCCTATGCGGCCGGATGCCTGGAGCGCGGCGAAATCGAGCGTTTGATTCTCTCGCGCCCCGCGGTCGAGGCCGGCGAGCGGCTTGGCTTCCTGCCTGGCGATCTCAGGGAAAAAGTCGATCCTTATCTTCGCCCGCTTTATGACGCGCTGTACGATGTGCTGCCCGCCGAGAAAGTGGAACGCGACCTGGAAAGCGGGGTTATCGAGATTGCGCCGCTTGCTTTTATGCGCGGCCGCACGCTCAGCCATGCAACAATCATTCTTGACGAGGCGCAGAATTGCACCTCAATGCAGATGAAGATGTTTTTGACGCGTCTCGGTGAGGGCAGCAAAATGGTTGTGACCGGCGATCCGTCGCAGATCGATCTACCCCCGGGGCAATCATCCGGACTTGTCGAGGCGATCGGTATATTGGAGAATATTAAGGGCATTGCCCATATTCCGTTTACATCCGCCGACGTCGTGCGGCATGAACTTGTCGCTCGTATCGTGGAGGCGTATGAGAAAGCCCGTTAAGGGCCTATCGCTAAACTGCTGATGATTATAACCAAGATCACGACCAGTTTGATGACGGCCGGCGCCGACGATGTGGACGGCCCCGCCGACGATGAGCCTGGACCTAGTCCGGTCGCCCTGCTCGTTGCGCATGACGCGTGGACAAGTTTGGGCGACGTCGAGCAGGTCGTCTACCGCGCCTATGATGCGGCCGCCGCCAAGGCTGGGTCGATCGCGGGGCGGGATGTGTGCGTGCTATTATCCTCCGATGCAGCCATCGCGGCGTTGAACGCCCAATATCGCGGCCAGGACAAACCCACCAACGTGCTGTCCTTTCCAGCAGCCGCCTGGCCGGAGGGCGCGCCCATGGCCGGCGAACGGCCCCCACTCGGCGACATCATTATCGCCTATGAAACGTTGATGCGCGAAGCTTGCGACGAGGCCAAGCCGCCGCTTTCGCATTTGGCGCATCTCAGCGTGCATGGCTTTCTCCACCTAGCCGGTTTCGATCATGAGACCGATAAGGAGGCCGAGCGCATGGAAGCGCTAGAGCGTGATATTCTCGCCCATATGGGCATTCCCGATCCGTATCTAACCGATGGACAGCCGGTCTTGGCCGGCTAATGGCATTCACATGGCGATGACGAACAGTTACAGCACTTTGAACAATGGCGACCGCCACGAAAACGGTTTGAGCTGGCTCGACCGGCTGGTGGCCAATCTGGGTTTTTCGAGCGCGGTCGATCCGCGAACGCTGATCGAGGAGGCGTTGCAGAACGACGAGAGTGGCAGCTTTACCGCCGCCGAGCGCGCGATGCTTCAGAAAACCCTGCGCTTCAAGGAGCTGCGGGTCGAGGATGTCATGGTGCCGCGCGCGGAGATCGTCGCAGTCGAGGACGATGCAAGCTTATCCGATCTGCTGGCGGTCTTCGCCGAGGGTGGTCATTCGCGCGTTCCGGTCTACCGCGACACGCTCGATGAGCCGCTCGGCATGGTGCACGTCAAGGATCTGATGAACTGGGTCATCGCGCAGGCCGCGACGCCGGAAGCCGGCCGAGGCTTCGACCTGGGCGCCGCCGACCTGTCCAAAACCATCGCCGATGCGAAAATCCTGCGCGATCTGATCTTTGCCCCGCCCTCGATGTCCGCGCTTGATCTGCTCGTGCGGATGCAGTGCCGCCACATCCATCTCGCCCTGATTATCGACGAGCATGGCGGCACCGACGGGCTCGTCTCTATCGAAGATCTGCTGGAAGAAGTCGTCGGCAACATCGAGGACGAGCATGACGCGGGGGACGCGCCCCTCATCTCTCAGGACGGCAATGGTCTGATTGCCGATGCCCGCGCCGCCATCGACGAGGTGGAGGCGAAATTGGGGGTTCTGCTCAGCTCGGAGAACGACGAGGAGGTCGACACGCTCGGCGGGCTGCTCTTCACGATGCTTGGCCGCGTTCCAGCCAGAGGTGAAATCATCCAGCATCCCTCCGGTCTTGAATTCGAAGTGCTGGATGCGGATCGGCGGCGAGTGAAAAAACTCAAAGTCCGGCCGTTCGGGGATCAAACGGGCGTGGAGAGTTCTCAGGTCCAGGCCGCCTGATGCCGCTGGCTGGCGGCCGCATGGCTTCTTAAAACTTGCCATTTCTCGGCCGATCGGTCATGCGAGACGCATAGAAGCCGAGGTGCCGCCTTGACGCTCGCCGAGACGAGATCGCGCTTTTTGCGGGCGAATCCGCTGACCCGGTTCGCGCACGGCGTTGCGGCCTTACGAGGCTGGCGGCGTGCCGCCCTTGGCTTTGGCCTCGGCGCGGTATCGGTGCTTGGCTTTGCGCCTTTTCATCTCTGGCCGCTGCTGTTTCTGACCTTTCCCTGCTTCATCTGGCTGGTTGACGGCATTGCGGCGAGCGCTAAGCGCAAAATAAGGCAAGCCGCGCTGGCCGGATGGTGGTTCGGTTTCGGCTTTTTCGGCGCCGGGCTTTATTGGATCGGGTTTGCCTTTTTCGTCGAGGCGGAAAAGTTCGCTTGGTTGGTTCCCCTCGCGGTCGCCGCCCTGCCCGCTTGTTTGGCGTTGTTCTATGCGCTGGCCACCGCGGCGGCGATGTCGCTTTGGCGTCCCGGCGTCTCGCGCATTTTTATCTTCGCCGCGGCCCTCTTCGCGGCGGAATGGCTTCGCGGTCATGTCCTCACCGGCTTCCCCTGGAATCTCTGGGGCTATGCGATGGCGGGCAATGATGCCTTGGCGCAAACCGCATCTATCTTCGGCATTTACGGATTAACCCTTTTCGCCCTCCTCATTTTTGCCAGCCCGGCCGCGCTTATTGGACCGGTCGCGCGCGGGGGTCGGGCCAACTGGCGCTTGCCTGCGCTTTGTCTCGCTCTCGTCGCGGCGGGGTGGGTTTGGGGCGTGTGGCGTCTGAGCGGCGCGACGGATGCGGTGCAGCCCGGTGTGCAACTGCGCATCGTTCAGGCGAGCATCCCGCAAGCGGAGAAGTGGAAGCCCGAAAACCGGCAGTGGATTTTCGACCGGCTCGTGCGACTGAGCAACGAGGCAACCCCGGGCGCGGCTGGCAAGGTCACCCATCTCATTTGGCCCGAAACCTCGGTGCCGTTTTTGTTTATGTTGAACGATACGATCGCCTCGGAGGAAGCCCGCGTCGCCTTCGCCAATTTGATCGCGGAGGGCACGTCGATGATCGTCGGCGCGGAACGGATCGAAGGCACTCTAAGGCCAGATGGCCGGTATAATGTCGACCGAGTTTTCAACAGCCTGTTTACGCTGGATTCCGACGCCCGCGTGCTCGGCATTTATGACAAGCTGCATCTGGTGCCCTTCGGCGAATATGTGCCCTTCGAGGCGACACTGGCGGCGGTCGGCATCAAGCAGCTCACCCATCTGAATACCGGTTTTGCCAGCGGCGTCAGCCGGCGTCTGATGACCGCGCCGGGTGCGCCGCCCTTCTCGCCGCTGATTTGCTACGAAGCGATTTTTCCTGGACGTATCAATGGCGAAGACGGCCGTCCGGGGTGGTTGCTCAACCTCACCAATGACGCCTGGTTCGGAAATTCGACCGGCCCCTATCAGCATCTGCATCAGACGCGGCTGCGCGCCATCGAAGAAGGATTGCCGCTGATCCGAGCGGCCAATACCGGCATTTCGGCGGTCATAGATGCCTATGGCCGCACTGCCGCGACTTTGCCGCTCGGCGCGATAGGAACGATCGAGCACGCACTCCCAGCGGCGCTTTCGCCGACGCCTTATGCGCGCTGGGGCGAAAGGTGGTTAATCGTGGTGGCCTTTCTTATTTTCATATTGTATAGAATTGTAATTGTAGTTGAGTGACCGAAAAAGAATCAAGCATCGCGAGCAATCAGGCCTCTACATCGGATGCGTGAAGCATACCTAAAAAGTGGTAGCTGACGCTAACCACAATTTCAAGTTGTATTAGCAGATTCTTGACGGGTGAGGCTGTGGGGGCTTACAACCGTGCATTGCGGACGTGATATATCAGTATATATCAGTTGCCGCGAGCGCGTTCAAAGAGTGTTAGGGCACAATTGGGAAGATGGGAAGCGATCAAACCACGCCGGGGGGCATTGAGGATCGGTTAGAGGCGGTAGGCCGCAAGCCGAATCCTATGGATATCCATGTCGGGAGCCGCGTTCGGCTGCGCCGCATGGTGGTTGGGATGAGCCAAGAAAAGCTCGGGGAGAAGATGAGCCTGACGTTTCAGCAGATTCAGAAATACGAAAAGGGTACGAACCGGATTGGCGCCAGCCGACTTTTCCAGCTCTCACAGATTCTTGACGTCCCTGTGCAGTTTTTCTTCGAGGATGCACCCACGAGCATGTTGGGGCGTGCGGCCGCTCATGCCGCCGGCTTTGCCGAGTCCAAGACCGAGGCCTTTCTTTTGGATTTCCTCAATAGCCGCGACGGGCTTGAGTTGAACCGGGCTTTTGTAAAAATCACCGATGCCAAGGTGCGTAAACGGGTGGTCGAGCTGGTTCGGGCTTTGAGCGACGACGTCGCGATTGAGGCGGCTAATCTTCGCGCCGTTCCCGTTCCGTCAGCGGAATAAGCGCGCGCGAAGTTTCGACCTCTCCAGGCGCTTGCGTCTCACGGGCGGAAGAACTATGTTCGCGCCCGATTTCCGACTAATTGTATGAGGGGGTTTAGGTGTCTCGCACACAATACTTATTCACGAGCGAATCGGTTTCCGAAGGTCATCCCGATAAGGTTTGCGATCAGATTTCGGATTCGATCGTCGATCTTTATCTGAGTGCGGACCCATATGCCCGCGTTGCGCTTGAAACGCTCGCGACGACCAACCGGGTCGTGCTCGCGGGCGAGGTGCGCGGGCCGGAGAGCGTCACCCATGAAGCTATGGAGCAGGCGGCGCGCGACTGCGTGAAGGATATCGGCTACGAGCAAGCCGGCTTCGATTGGCGTAATCTGGAAATTGATTGCTACGTGCATGAACAGTCGAGTGACATCGCCCAAGGGGTGGACGCGGCTGGCAACAAGGATGAAGGCGCTGGCGACCAGGGCATCATGTTCGGCTACGCCTGCACCGAGACTGACGATTACATGCCGGCCCCGATCCAATATGCGCATCGCATTCTTCACGATATGGCCAAAGCCCGGCACAGCGGCGCGGTTTCCGAGCTTGGGCCGGACGCTAAGAGCCAGGTGACCCTGCTTTACCAGCACGGCAAGCCCGTAAAGGCGACCTCGGTCGTGGTCTCAACTCAGCATCAGGAAGACGTCAGCCAAGAGCGGGTCCGTGAGATTGTGCGCGGCTTCGTCGAGGGCGTGATTCCGGAGGGATGGATGCCGCCGGAGGATGAGTTTTACGTCAATCCCACCGGGCGCTTCGTCGTCGGCGGGCCGGACGGCGACGCGGGGCTGACCGGCCGCAAGATCATCGTCGACACCTATGGCGGGGCAGCTCCCCATGGCGGCGGCGCTTTCTCCGGCAAGGACCCGACCAAGGTCGACCGGTCGGCGGCCTATGCGGCGCGTTATCTCGCCAAGAACATCGTTGCTGCGGGGCTGGCCGACAAATGCGCGCTTCAGCTCGCCTATGCCATTGGGGTTTCCAAGCCGCTCTCGCTCTATGTGGATTTCTACGGCACCGGCCGCGTCGATGAATTGAAGCTGGAGAACGCGCTGAGCGAGGTCATCAATCTCAGCCCGCGCGGCATCCGCGAGCATTTGGGCCTTAACCGCCCGATCTACCGGCGCACCGCGGCCTATGGCCATTTCGGCCGGATGCCCGATAATGATGGCGGCTTCTCCTGGGAGAAGCTTGATCTGGTTGAGCCTATCAAGGCGGCGCTCTCCTAAGGCCAAGGTGCAAGGCGCGGAGCGTCGGATCCTGGGCAGCGGATTGAACCGCCTTTCAAGCGATGCGCTCCTTGCTCAAACTGGATATCATGCCCGAGCGCCTCGATCATGCGATTGCGATCCAGCGGCGCCGGCAGCTCTATGGCCGCAGGCTCGGCCGTGGACTGACGGATGAACTTTCTCGCCTGATCGCGACGAAACTTCCGGCGCTCCGGCTCGACCTTTCAGAGGCGGCGCCAAAGCCTTTTAGCCGTCTTTTTAGCGCGCCGGTCGACGATGTTTGGCTCGAAATCGGCTTTGGCGGCGGCGAGCATATGCTCTGGCAAGCCGAAAACTATCGTCAAATCGGCTTCATCGGCTGCGAACCGTTTTTGACCGGCGTCGCCAAGCTGGTGCGCGGGGTTGACGAGGCGGGTCTGCAAACCGTGCGGCTTTATGATGACGACGCGCGCGATGTTCTGGCGTGGCTGCCGGACGCCAGCATCGGCCGCGTTTTCGTGCTGTTTCCGGATCCCTGGCCGAAAAAACGGCATCGCAAGCGTCGATTCCTTAACAAAGAGGGCCTGGCGATGCTGGCCCGAATCATGCGCCAAGGCGCGCAGTTGCGCTTCGCCACGGACATCGCAGAATATGCTGAGATGGTTCGCTCAGCGATCGATCAGCGGGGCGAGTTTCAGCCGAGGCCTGGACTCCTGCCTGAACGCCCTGCGGACTGGCCCCTCACGCGCTACGCGGAAAAAGCGATCGCCGCCGGACGTGAATGCCGATTCTTCGCCTTCGAACGCCGCTAGCTTGTATCCGTGAGCGCCTCGCAATGCGCGTGCGCCAAGCTTTTTCACGCACGGTTGAGCTTTTGGATAAGCGTGCATCAAAAAATGCCGGGCTCTGCCTAAAATTATGCGTTTTCCGCAACACAGCCTTGCGTAGTCGGCCAAAGTTGCCTAGATTATATTTGCTCATGATCATCTCGACTGTGGAGAGTGGGCCCCACCGGGTCCGCTCTTTCTTTGTTGGGACCCCTCCAACTCATTCGGAACAGGATTTTAGGCAAGCGGCACATGGCTGAACTGGCTGACGTCGATTTGCAGCAACGCTTCATCCGCGAGAGCGGCGTCGCGGCGCAGGTCGCGGCGCTCGCCGAACCGGTCATTGAGGAGCTGGGTCTGCGTCTGGTGCGCGTGAAGATTTCCGCCCAAGGCGGCGCGACGGTGCAGATCATGGCCGACCGGCCGGACGGCGCGATCACCGTCGAGGATTGCGCGCTGATCAGCCGTCGCTTGTCGCCGCTGCTCGATGCGCATGATCCGATCGCCGGAGGCTATACGCTCGAAGTGTCTTCGCCGGGGATCGACCGGCTGCTGGTGCGGCCCTCCGATTTCGAGGACTGGGCCGGCTTCGAAGCCAAGATCGAGTTGGCGGAACTGATTGACGGCCGCCGCCGCTTCCGGGGCATCCTGGAAGGCTATGAGGACGGCGAAGCGCGATTGCGGGTTGAGTTGAAGGATCATGACGGGCCGCAGGTGATCGGCTTGCCCGTGGCGATGATCGGCGAGGCGAAACTTGTCCTCACCGACGAACTTTTGAAGCTGGCGCAAGCGGCAAACGCGGCAAAGAACGCCGACGCCGAGCCGGCGCATGACGGCGAACATTTGGAGTGAAGCGATGGCGCAGCAAGGTGTTAGCGCGAACAAGTTGGAATTGTTGCAGATCGCGGATGCGGTAGCGCGCGAGAAATCGATCGACCGTAATCTGGTGATCGGGGCGATGGAGGACGCCATTCAAAAGGCGGCCAAGTCGCGCTATGGCAGCGAGAATGAGATCCGCGCCGAGATCGATGCTAAGACGGGTGAGATCAGGTTGGCCCGCTTACTTGAAGTCGTCGAGACGGTGGCGCTGGACGCGGTCGAGATTTCGCTGAAGGACGCGCGCAAGCGCAACCCGGACGCCAATATTGGCGACTTCATCGCCGAACCGCTCCCCCCGCTCGATTTTGGCCGTGTCGCCGCGCAGAACGCCAAACAGGTCATCGTGCAAAAGGTGCGCGAGGCCGAGCGCGACCGGCAATTCGACGAATTTAAGGACCGCATTGGCGACATCGCCAACGGCGTCGTTAAGCGCGTGGAATACGGCAATGTGGTCGTCGATCTGGGACGCGCCGAAGGCGTAGTGCGCCGCGACGAGACGCTGCCGCGCGAGACCTACCGATATGGCGACCGCGTCCGCGCCTATATTTACGATGTCCGCCGCGAGCAGCGCGGGCCGCAAATTTTCCTGTCGCGCACACGGCCGGAATTCATGGCCAAGTTGTTTGCTCAGGAAGTGCCTGAGATTTACGACGGCGTCGTCGAACTGAAGTCCGTCGCGCGCGATCCGGGCAGCCGGGCCAAGATCGCCGTTGTCTCGAAGGATACCTCCATCGACCCGGTCGGCGCCTGCGTCGGGATGCGCGGCTCGCGCGTCCAGGCGGTGGTGAACGAACTGCAAGGCGAGAAGATCGACATCATTCAGTGGTCGCCCGATGCGGCCACCTTTATCGTGAACGCGCTCGCGCCCGCCGAAGTCGCAAAAGTCGTGCTCGATGAGGACGCCGAGCGTATTGAAGTCGTGGTGCCCGATGACCAGCTTAGTCTGGCGATCGGACGGCGCGGCCAGAATGTCCGGCTTGCGTCGCAGTTGACCGGCTGGGACATCGATATCCTGACGGAAGCCGAGGAATCGGAACGCCGCCAAAAGGAATTTAACGACCGCTCCAACACCTTCATGGAAGCGTTGGACGTCGACGAGGTCATCGCGCAACTGCTCGCCTCGGAAGGTTTCAGCAGCGTCGAGGAAGTGGCCTATGTCGAGCCGCACGAAATCGCCGCGATCGAAGGATTCGACGAGACGACAGCGGATGAAATTCAAACCCGCGCGGTCGATTATTTAGAGCGCCGCGAGACCGAGCTGGACGATAAGCGCCGAGAACTGGGCGTTGCCGACGAAGTTGCGGAGATTCCTGGCGTCAGCCGGGGGATGCTCGTCGCGCTCGGCGAGAACGGCGTTAAAACGGTCGAAGACCTGGCGGATTGCGCCACCGACGATCTGATCGGCTGGGCGGAAAAGAAAGACGGCGCGACGACCCGGCATAAGGGCTTTCTTGAGGAATTCGACGTGACCCGTGAAGAGGCGGAGCAGATGATCTTGAATTCGCGCATCCATGCGGGCTGGATCGAGGCCGATCCGGAGCCGGAGGCGCCGAGTGAGGACGCCGAGGCGGATGATGGTATCGCTGATGAGCCGGAACCGTCCGAGCCGAATGGGGATGCCAGTTCCACCGACGAACTTTCGGATCGTAAGGACGGCTAAGGAATAAGGATAAAGCGGCACATTGTGGATGGCCTGTGTCGTCACAGAAACAGTTTGTCCGCTTCTCAAAGCGTAAGGCGAATAGATTTAGTGAACTTTTTGCGTGAAGAGGATAGAGGTAAAGTTAAACCTATCCGGCAATGCGCTCTCGATCGGACACGCAGCCGGGAAGACGAGCTTTTGCGTTTCGTTCTCGACCCCGAAGGCCGGGTCGTACCCGACATCAAGAGAAAGCTTCCTGGACGCGGCGTTTGGGTTACGGCCACGCACGAGGCGATCGTTCGGTCAGTCAAGCTGAAGGTGTTTGCCAGGAGCTTCCGGCGCGCTGTTACGGTCGATCCGAATTTGGCCGAAGTCGTTTTGGACCTCTTGCGGCGCGCCGCTCTGCAGGATTTGGCCTTGGCGAACAAAGCGGGTTGTGTCGTCGCCGGCCAGGCCAAGGTCGAGAAGGCGTTGACGAGCGCAAAACGGGTGTTATTGATCCACGCGGCGGATGCCTCCGCGGACGGTTGCCGGAAGCTGGACCGCATCGCGCGAGCCGTCTCCGGGGATCACGCAGGCGATTTGAGCTCGGTCAGCCATTTTGACGGAGCTGAGCTGAGCGCGGCGCTGGGCAAAGGGAATGTCATCCACGCCGCCGTTGTGGACGATGGCGCAGGCCGGAAGTTTCTCTGGTCGGCTAAACGGTATAAGAACTATTTGGGAACACCTCTGGCGCCCGCGTCGGTGGCGGGCGAGCCGGAACAGGATAAAGTATGAGCGAAACGAGAGATCCGGAAGATAAAGCCGCGAATGCGGGCCGCAAGACCATCACCTTGAACGTCAAGCGGACGGTCGAGCAAGGTCTGGTGCGTCAGAATTTCAGCCATGGCCGTTCGAAATCGGTTGTGGTCGAGAAGAAGCGCAGCAAAAAGCCCATGAGCATGCAGGAAGCCGTGGCGTCCGTTCCTCAGGAAAACACGCCGGCTCCTGAAGCGGCCAAGTCGCCGCGCGAGCGCGATGCGTTCCGCAAGCCGCCTCAGATTCAACAGCCTGACAAGCAGCAGCAGCGAAACGTGCTTCGCCAGCTCTCCTCTGGCGAGGTCGATGCGCGCGCGCGGGCGCTCATCGAGGCGCGCAAGCGTGCCGAGGTCGAGAAGCGCGAGCACGCGGTTGAAGAGCTGCAGCGCGCGGAAGACGCCAAGGAGCAGGCCGTTCTTGACGCGGCCCGCCAGCAGGAAGCAGCCAAACAGGCCGCGTTGGACGCGCTTCAGCCCAAGCCCCCGGCTCCGGAAGTGGCCCCCGAGGCGCCTGGCGAGGCGAAGGACGCTGTTGCCGACGCCAAAACCGGTATCGACAAGGCAAAGACCGGCGCTGCCGGTGCTGCGCGTCGCGGGACAGTGGTCAAGGAAGGCGGAGCGGTTCGCGAAGGCGCCGATACCGTCGCCCGCCCGCCGCGCGGCGTCGCGGAAGAGCGTGAAACCACCTCGCGCGCCGCCGAGGACGATGACGGCCCGGCGCGCGGCAAGCCAGGCATGGCGTTGAAAAAGCCAAAGGTCGCTCCCGTCAAAAAGGTCGAAGAGGACCGCCGGGGCCGCCAAAAGCTCACCATTTCCAATGCGCTGGACGACAGTCAGCGCGAACGCTCGCTCGCTTCGCTGCGCCGTCAGCGGGAGCGTTTGAAGAAACAGGCGCTCGCACCCGAGCCAAGGAAGAAGATCGTCCGCGAGGTGCAATTGCCGGAAGCGATCACGATCCAGGAGCTGGGCAACCGGATGGCCGAGCGCTCGGTTGAAATCATCAAGTTCCTGATGAAGCAGGGACATATGCACAAGATCAACGACATTATCGACCCCGACACGGCCGAACTTGTCGCGGCCGAATTCGGACATACGGTGCGGCGCGTTTCGGAAGCCGACGTCGAGGAGGGCTTCATCGGCACGCTGGACGAGGATTCCGACCGCGAGCCGCGCGCCCCCGTCGTCACAATCATGGGCCATGTCGATCACGGCAAAACCTCGCTGCTCGACGCCCTGCGCCACACGCACGTGGTGGATGGCGAGGCCGGCGGCATCACCCAGCATATTGGCGCCTATCAGGTGGTGACGCCCGATGGCGCGCCGATCACCTTCATCGACACGCCGGGCCACGCCGCTTTCACGGCGATGCGCTCGCGCGGCGCCAAAGTCACCGACATCGTCATTCTGGTCGTGGCGGCCGATGACGGCGTCATGCCGCAGACCATCGAGGCGATCAATCACGCCAAGGCGGCGGGTGTGCCGATGATCGTGGCGATCAACAAGATCGACAAGCCCGACGCCGATCCGCAGCGTGTCCGCATGGAGCTGTTGCAGCACGAAATCGTCGTCGAAAGCCTGGGCGGCGATACGCTGGAAGTGGAAGTCTCGGCAAAAGCCGGGACCAATCTCGACCGGCTTTTAGAATTGATCGGCTTGCAAGCGGAAGTGCTGGAATTGGGCGCCAATCCGAACCGTCCGGCTGAAGGCGTGGTCATCGAGGCCAAGCTGGAACGCGGACGCGGTCCGGTCGGCACGGTTCTCATCCAACGTGGCACCATTCAGGTCGGCCAGATTATCGTGGCCGGACGCGCCTGGGGCCGGGTGCGTGCGCTCATCGACGACAAGGGCGCACATATCGTCTCAGCCGGGCCGTCCGTGCCGGTCGAAGTCCTCGGCTTGGACAGCGCGCCTGAGGCTGGCGACCAGCTCGCCGTGGTGGAAAGCGAAGGCCGCGCTCGCGAATTGACCGCCTATCGCGTGCGTAAGCTGCGCGACTTCAGGTCTACCGGGGCAGGAGCCCGCGGCTCACTCGAGCAAATGATGAGCCAGCTGAAACAGGCCGGCAAAAAAGAATTCCCGCTGATCATCAAGGGCGATGTGCAGGGCTCGGTCGAGGCCATATCCTCCGCGCTCGAAAAGCTGGGCACCGAGGAAGTCGCGGCGCGGATCATTCATGCCGGCGTCGGCGGCATCACCGAATCCGACGTCTCGCTCGCCTCGGCCTCAAACGCGGCGATGGTGGGCTTTAACATCCGCGCCAATGCGCAAGCCAAGGATCTGGCCGAGCGTGGCGGCATCGAGATCCGCTATTACAATGTCATCTACGATCTCGTCGACGATATTAAAGCCGCCATGTCCGGCCTGCTGTCGCCAACGCTGCGCGAAACCTTCCTCGGCAACGCCGAAATTCTGGAGGTGTTCAACATCACCAAGGTCGGCAATATTGCGGGCTGCCGCGTCACCGACGGCAAGGTCGAGCGCGGCGCCAATGTCCGCCTAATCCGCGACAATGTCGTCATACACGAAGGCAAGCTGTCGACGCTGAAGCGCTTCAAGGACGAGGTCAAGGAAGTGCAGGCCGGGCAGGAATGCGGCATGGGCTTCGAGAACTATCATGACCTGCGCAAGGGCGACATTATCGAGTGCTTCCGGGTCGAAGAGGTCAAGCGCTCGCTTTAGGCGGGTGTTTGACCATCGCGTTTGTTGGCAAAAACATCCCGCTCTAGGAGTTTGAACCGGTAGCGCGCCGCTCCTCGTGCAAAGCGGAAACGACATGGCAAGACAGCACAGCTTGACAGGCCCCACTCAACGCCAGCTCCGCGTCGGCGAGATGATACGTCACGCGTTTGCCGACATCCTGATTCGGTCGGCGATCGCCGATCCCGAGCTGCAAGGCAAGCCCATCACTGTGACCGAGGTGAAGGTCAGCCCCGATCTGCGCAATGCGGCCATTTACGTCTTGCCGTTCGGCGGCGGCGACCGGCAGGCTCTGACCGCCGCCCTCGCTCGTCACCAGCGTTTCCTGCGCGGCGAGCTTGCCAAGCGCGTCGATCTGAAATACATGCCAAACTTGTCTTTTCAGATCGACGAGACATTCGACGAGGCCGAACGCATCGACGCGATCCTGCGCTCGCCGGTCGTCAAGCGCGATCTCGATTGAACTCCCCTTTTTCGGAGCGTAGTCATGGCCCGCCGCAAAGGCACCCCCGTTCACGGCTGGCTGATTCTGGACAAGCCGCAATCCATTACTTCGACCCATGCGTTGAATAAGGTGAAGCGCCTCTTCAATGCGGATAAGGCGGGCCACGCCGGCACGCTTGACCCGCTGGCGACGGGCATTCTGCCGGTCGCCTTCGGCGAGGCCACCAAAACCATCCCGCATGTTGTGGACAGCGCCAAGGAATACCGCTTCCTGGTCCGCTGGGGCATCGAGACCGACACCGATGATGCCGAGGGCGAGCCCGCCCGCGAGAGTGCCGAGCGGCCGACGCGCGAGGCGATCGAGGCCGCCCTGCCGGAGTTTCGCGGCTCGATCATGCAGACGCCGCCCCGCTTCTCGGCGATCAAGATCGAGGGCGAGCGCGCCTACGATCTTGCCCGTGACGGCGAGGAGTTCGAGATCAAGCCGCGCGGCGTCGAAGTGCACAGGCTCGAAATCGCCGGCATTCCATCGCCCGACAGCTGCCTGTTCGAGGCCCAATGCGGCAAGGGCACCTATGTGCGCGCCATCGCCCGCGATCTCGGGCGCAAGCTGGGCTGTTTCGGCCACGTAGCCCAATTGCGCCGGACGCGGGTCGGGCCTTTTCCCGAAGACCGCGCAATTTCGCTGGAAAGCCTTGAGGAACTGAGCAATAGTGATGCCGGCCGCGAGGCGCTCCTTGGAGCGCTTCTGCCCGTTGAGACAGCGCTGGACGGCATCCCGGCGTTCGCCGTCAACGGATCGGACGCGGAGCAATTGAAGCGGGGCAAGCCGATCATTCTTCGTGGCCGGGACGCCCCCATCCACCAAGGTCTTATCTACGCCACCTCGCGCGGGACGCTGATCGCGCTCGGCGAGGTCGAGCGGGGAGAATTGCGGCCCTCCAGGGTCTTCAACATCCCGCTATGATAAGCCTCATTTGATTTAAGGAGATATCCGATGTCGGTTACTGCGGAGCGCAAGCAAGCGCTCATCACCGAATATGCGATTAAGGACGGCGACACCGGCTCGCCGGAAGTTCAGGCAGCGATTCTGACCGAGCGCATCGTCAATTTGACCGAGCATTTCAAAACCCATAAGAGCGACAACCATTCGCGCCGGGGTCTTTTGAAGATGGTCAGCACGCGCCGCAGCCTGCTGGACTATGTCAAGAGCAAGGACGACAAGCGCTATCGCGACCTTATCGCCCGGCTCGGCATTCGCCGCTAGGCCGATCTTAAATCAGACTATGCCTCTTGCGTCATCCCGGACGCCGCGGAGCGGCGAGCCGGGATCAACTCTCATTGCCCCAATTTCATGCCGAGCGGTAGGCGATTAGGCCCCGGCTCGTAGGCCGGGGCGACGGCAACCCTGTTGACACCCGTCATCCATATTTCCTGAGGGTAGTCGCGCAAAGTCACAGTCAACCCTATTCTCCGGCGGCATTTTGAGCTAAGGCTATGCGCGCTAAGAGCAAGTGAAACGAGGTCCCGGCACAAGGATGCGCGGGAGAAAAGAACTGGAACTGCAAGAATGTTTGAAATACATCGCGAAGAAATCGTTTGGGGCGGACGCCCTTTGAAATTCGAGACGGGCCGCATAGCGCGTCAAGCCACCGCCGCCGTGCTGGTCCAATATGGCGAGACCACCGTTCTAGCGACCGTGGTCGCCGAGAAGCAAGCAAAGCCCGGTCAAGATTTCTTTCCCCTGACCGTGCATTATCAGGAAAAAACCTACGCGGCGGGCAAAATCCCCGGCGGCTTTTTCAAGCGCGAGGGCCGTCCGACGGAGCGCGAAACGCTGGTTTCCCGGCTGATCGACCGTCCGGTGCGCCCGCTTTTCGCGGACGGCTTCCGGAATGAAGTGCAAATCATCGCCACCGTCCTGTCGCACGACATGGAGAATGAGCCCGACGTGGTGGCGCTGATCGCCTCCTCAACCGCGCTCACCCTTTCCGGCATTCCTTTCATGGGGCCGGTCGGCGCAGCGAAAGTCGCCTATACGAACGGCGAGTATGTGCTCAACCCGACCCACGATCAGCTCAAGGAAACCGACCTCGAACTCGTCGTCGCCGGCACCGGCGATGCCGTGCTGATGGTCGAATCGGAGGCCAAGGAGCTATCCGAGGAAATCATGCTCGGCGCCGTCATGTTCGGCCACGAGAGCTTCCAGCCGGTGATCGACGCCATCATCCGGCTTGCCGAACATGCCGCGAAGGAGCCTTGGGACATCGACGAGAAGGGTCCGAGCGAATTCGAGGCCAAGGTCAAGAAGCTTACCGAAAAAGACCTGAAAAAGGCCTACCAGATCGCGGCTAAGACCGAGCGCCAGACCAAGGTCGCCGAACTCAAGTCCAAAGTCATGGCCGAGCTGCTCACCGCCGATGCTGCTGCGTCTTCGGGGAGCGAGCTTTCAGAAGTGTTCAAAACTCTCGAAAAGACGGTCGTGCGTGGCAATATTCTCAAGACCGGCAAGCGTATCGACGGGCGCGATCTCTCCACCGTCCGGCAAATCATTTGCGAGGTCGGCGTGCTGCCGCGAACGCATGGTTCGGCGCTGTTCACGCGCGGCGAAACTCAGGCGCTCTGCGTTGCGACGCTCGGCACCGGCGAGGATGAGCAGTGGGTCGATGCGCTGGAAGGCACCTATAAGGAAAACTTCCTGCTGCATTACAATTTCCCGCCCTTCTCGGTCGGCGAGACGGGGCGCATGGGCGGACCGGGCCGCCGCGAGGTGGGGCATGGCAAGCTCGCCTGGCGCGCGCTGCGTCCGATCCTGCCCGCCAAGGATCAGTTCCCCTACACGCTGCGCATCGTCTCCGAGATCTCGGAATCGAATGGCTCCTCGTCGATGGCGACGGTTTGCGGTTCCTCGCTCGCACTGATGGATGCCGGCGTGCCGCTGAAACGGCCCGTCGCGGGCATTGCTATGGGCCTCATCAAGGACGGCGACGAATTCGCCGTGCTCTCCGACATTCTTGGCGATGAGGATCATCTCGGCGACATGGACTTCAAGGTCGCGGGCACAGAAACCGGCGTGACCTCTTTGCAGATGGACATCAAGATCACCGGCATCACGCCCGAGATCATGAAGATCGCCCTCGGCCAGGCCAAGGACGGCCGCCTGCACATCCTCAGCGAAATGGCCAAGGCGCTCAACACGCCGCGCTCCTCGCTCGGCGAGCACGCCCCGCGCATCGAGATGATCACCATCCCGACGGACAAGATCCGCGAAGTCATCGGCTCGGGCGGCTCGGTCATCCGCGCGATCGTGGAGGAAACCGGCGCCAAGATCGACATTAGCGACGACGGCACCGTGAAGGTCGCGGCCTCCAATCACAAATCCATCGAGGACGCGCTGTACCGCATTCGCTCGATCGCCTCCGAGCCGGAAATCGGCACAATCTATAAGGGCAAAGTCGTTAAAATCGTCGAGTTCGGCGCTTTCGTGAACTTCTTCGGCTCCAAAGACGGCCTGGTGCATGTTTCGCAGCTCGCATCCGAACGCGTGAAACAGGTGAAGGACGTCGTCAAGGAAGGCCAGGATGTTTACGTCAAGCTGATGGGCTTCGACGATCGCGGCAAAGTCCGCCTGTCGATGAAAATCGTCGATCAGACGACGGGCGAGGAGATCGCTCAGTCCGAAGCCGAGGCGGCTGCCGGATAATTCGGGTAAAATTCGACCGATTCAAAGCGCCGTGCTGTCAAAGCGCGGCGCTTTTGCATGTCAAATCTCCTCATGGAACCCCAGGCGGGCCTGCGAATTATCCCCTCAACGCGCCCATAGCCGAGCCGTATTTCATTCGGAGGACACCATGAAACCCAATCCTAAATCAATGAATGAACCGCGCGGATATTCCGGCGCAAGCAGAAGCCGCGCCTCCACCAACGTCAGCACCAATTCCGTCACCCGCCAGCTGCCCCGTGCGCGGATTAGCCCTTGGCTTCCAATTGCTTTTGGAGCCTTTACATTGCTGGTAGTGACGAAGGCGATGTCGGCAAGCAGCCGCCCGCGCAGTTGGCAGGAGCGCGTGATGTCCAGCGCCAATAATCGCTGGAACGATTGGTGGCCCGACATTCGCGACACCGCCGAGGAGACGGGTTCACGCGCCAGAAGCTGGTTCAATGATGTCGCCCCATCTCGCCGTTCAGTGTCAAATATTCTGGCAAGCGGCGCCGATTGGCTCCCGGACGCCCGTGTCAGTAAGCGTCGACTGCTGGCGAATTTGGACTGGGCCAATCCGCCCCGTTGGCTAAGCGAGGTCGATCTGTCAACCACCCGCAAACGCAGGCGTTTTCTCAGGGATTTGAAGCGCTATGGAAGCCGCCAGGGCGACAGCTTGATGTCGAGCCTGGGCTTGCGTTAATCCTACCGATGGTCCCGCTTAAGAGCAAACCGCTGGCGATGCTGGCGGTTTTCGCTTTCCGCCTCCCCGCTCGGCTGTCGTTATGAAAGAAAATTGTAGATAGGCGCGCCGACCCGTCCGCTACCGCCTTGCACTTTCCGCCGAACACCAAAAAGCTGACCGGAAGCTCAAGCCGGGGAGGGACTTTGATGTTTACGTGGCTGATGGGAGCGTGGCTGCTCTATCACATCGTTGCCGGAACGCATTTATATGCGGGCGGCTCCGCTTCGGGCCTGGAAAGCGCGCTGCATGATAACCTTTACATTCTCGATCTGGGCGGGCTAATCGGTGCAAGCGGGCCGAGCTTCGTGGTTACTTATGGCGCCATCATTACGTTTAGCATTTTGGTGGCGCTTTACCTGGAAATGAGCCGCATCGTTCGCTATGGGATGGAGCGGAATTTCAACGGCAGCCAACATGATTTATATGGCTCTATACTGCTGTTAGTCGTCACCAGCATCGAGCTATTCTTCGCTCCGCTTGCCTGGACATCAGTCTTCGTCATCCTGTTCTTCGCCAGCATCATGGATGTACTGATCCACGTGCGTTATTTACATCATTTTGTCAGCGCACGGCGGGCGTAATTTCATAGTGGCTTGATTTGCTCAAGATCAGCTAGAAGCCGACCATTCGGCGCCTTAGTAACTCCCTGGCCTGGGTCCGGAAAAGCATCACAAACGCGTCACTCTTGGAACGAATCTCTCGGTTTTCGCTTCAGCTATTATTAGCAATCTTCCAGGAGGAAGCGACATGAGAAAAACTTTGTTGGGCTTAGCGGCTTCGACCGCGATTTTATCCCTTTCGGTGGCGGCGTACGCTCAGGGCGGCGCTGGCACGAGCGGCGCGGGTACCGGCATTGGCGGGAATCCACAGACTCCGACCGCTCAGAATACAACCCCTACGGCCCCGGCTACGCCCCCGGCATCGACAAGTGGGACTGGAACCGGCACCGGCGCAGGCGCTGGCAGCGGATCGGCCACGCCCGGCACGGAAACCGGCGGAACGGGAGCTGGCAACTTGACGGCTCCAAGCACGCCCAGCGGGTCGGCCGGCACATCAACCGGTTCGTCGAGCACGGCGACCTCTCCTATTACGGATCCGAAAAAAGATTGGCCGAAAACCGGCGCCTCGGCTGAGTCTGAGAAGCCTGCCGCCACAACCAAGCAGTAATTTCATACCGTGCCGAATCCTGGGTTGTGGGATCGGCCTGTTTGGTCTGATTATTGAAGTAGCTCTGGCGAGAGATACCTCGCCAGCGCTGCTCCTGTTTCGACAAGCTCATGCTTCAGGTGGTCCTCACAATGAGCCACAGCATATAGTTGGGTTGTATCGGTCGTCGTTCAGCTCATCATTTGGTATGATGCAGGCGCAATGCGTTGCCAATCACGCTCACTGACGATAGCGTCATGGCGGCAGCCACCATGATCGGCGATAGCCCGATGCCAAACCATGCGTAGAGCATGCCCGCCGCGATCGGAACGCCGGCAGCATTGCATAAAAATGCGAAGAACAAATTCCGCCTGATGTTGGCCATGGTGGCGGCGGAGAGGCGCCGCGCGCAGGATGCTGTAAAGGTCACCATTAAGTAGCGTCACACGGCGCTCTCCATCGCGAGGTCTGCCTCAGTGCCCATGCAATGCCGACGGTTCTGGTCACGGGCATGGATTCGCCGGTGACAAGCGACTCGTCGATCGCACTTCGGCCTTCAAGGATTGCGCCGTCCACCGACACAGCTTCCCCGGGCCGCAAACGCAGTCGATCGCCGGCCAGCACCAGATCAAGGTTCACATCCTCGTCCGATCCATCAAGGTTGATCCGCCGGACAATCTTTGGCGACAAGTCCAAAAGCGCGCGAAGCGCGCCGCTGGTGCGCTCGCGCCTTCAGCTCCAGCACCTGCCCAAACAGCACGACGATGTTGGCCGGACAGGTGGCCATCTCAAGCACGAACACGGGAACGGCAAGCGCCAAGCCCAATCAGAACCGCCGCGTCATGTCGCCAATTCGGGGTTGGGAGCGGCATCGGCCGAGACGAGCTCCGGCTCTAGGGCCATGCCGCAGATCGGGCATGAGCTTCCATCCGGGACAAATTACGGCATGAACTCCGCAATCATTGCCAATAAAAGCGCCATATCCTGTTCCCGCGAAAGCCTGTGCTCGGCGTCCTTTACCAGCGTCAGCCGCATGTCCTCAACGCCGAGCGTTTCGACAAGCTTCAGCGCGTGCCGCCAGGGAACGTCGGGGTCGCGAAGGCCTTGAATGATGCGCACCGGGCAACCCGGATCGAAGCCGCTCCCGGCAAGCAGGTGATTGCGGCCTTCCTCGATTAGCGCGCGGGTGAGCGCATAAGGGGCGCCATATTCAGATGGCCGGTAAAATACGCCGTCGCGTTCGAGCGCTTGTAAGGCCTCTGGCGAGAACCGCTTCCACATCAGTTCTTCGGTCATGTCCCAAGCCGGTGCGATCAGGACAATGGCTTTGAGCCGCCCGCCTTCCCCTCGCTCGATGAGCGTGCGCGCGAGCAGCAAGGCTAGCCAGCCGCCCATGCTGGAGCCGACGAGAATTTGCGGCCCTTTGGTGAGCGCGTCAAAACAGGCGAGCGACTCGGCAAGCCAGTCGCCGATGGTGAAATCCTCGATCCGGCCGGCGGATTGGCCATGGCCCGAATAGTCGAAACGCAGCAGCGCCGCGCCCCGACTCTCCGCCCAAGCCGCCAGCACGCTGGCCTTGGCGCCGACCATTTCGGATTTAAAGCCGGACATCCAGACAAGCCCCGCCGTCTCCGGCCGCGTGGCTGCCGATTGCAAAAAAGCGATCGTGCGGGCCGGACGGCCTTCGCAAGAAACATCGAGGAATTGCGTGGCGCTGTTCATAGCTTTATGACGGTCATCATGGTCGCGGACTCTTGGCCGCCGCAATCTGCCATGCCGGCTCGACTGCGCCAACACCCCATCGCCCCGATCGTCCGCTTATGCCCAAAATGCCAGTTATCCTTCAAATCATTCCTGCGCTCAACACGGGCGGCGCCGAACGCACCGTTATCGAGGTGGCGGAGGCGATTGTGATGGCTGGCGGGCGGGCGCTGGTAACCAGTGAAGGCGGGCGTCTCGAATCCGAGTTGGCAACGGTAGGCGGGGAGTTGATCCGTTTGCACGCCGCGGCGAAAAACCCGGTCACAATCCTCGCCAATGCGTGGCGGCTACAAAAGCTGATTGCCGAACGAGGGGTTAGCCTTGTCCATGCCCGCAGCCGCGCCCCGGCCTGGAGCGCACTGCTCGCGGCCAGGCGTTCGGCCGTTCCGTTCGTGACCACCTATCACGGCATCTACAATCAGAACAATGCGCCGAAGGCTTGGTACAATGGCGTGATGGCGCGCGGCGATATGATTATCGCCAATTCGCATTATACGGCTGGCATCGTGCGCCAGCGCCACGGCACGCCCGGCGAACGGCTCCGCGTGATCTATCGCGGCGTAGATCTGGCGCGCTTTGCGCCGGCTGCGGTTTCGGACGAGCGGATGGCGGCGCTGCGTGCGAAGTGGGACGTCGAGCCCGACACGCGGCTCGTGCTGCTCGCGGCGCGCCTCACCCGCTGGAAAGGGCAGCACGTTGCCATCGGCGCAGCCGCGGCGCTGCTTCAACGGGCGGAATTCCAGGATGTGACGTTTATCCTGGCGGGCGACGAGCAGGGGCGGATGGCCTACCGCGATGAGCTGGCCGCGCGCATTGCGCTGCTCGGTCTGACACGCCGCATCCGAATCATTGGCCATTGCGACGACATGCCGGCGGCGTTCCTGACCGCATCCATCGCCCTGGTGCCATCCATCGAGCCTGAAGCTTTCGGGCGCACTTCGATCGAAGCGCAGGCGATGGGCTGCCCGGTCATCGTGAGTGATTTGGGGGCGCTTCCAGAGACCATCGCAGCCGGCGACGCGGAAAAGCCCCCAACGGGTTGGAAGGTGCGCGCCGGGAACGAAACCGATCTGGCCGAGCGCCTCGCGGCCGCGCTATCCTTTGGCGAAGATCAGGCGAGTGCAATAAGCCGGGCAGCTCGCGATCACGCCATATCGCATTTTTCAAAGGCGGTGTTGCAGCGCCGCACGCTGGAGGTTTACGACAACTTGCTGGCGACCAAGCTCGCGCAGGGGTTTGACCAAAAATTATGGGCAAATGAGGACTTTATGCCATCCGTTGCGAGAATTCCGGTTTAGGTTATTTGCTGCGCCCTGCAATTCACTTGACTTGTCAAGACAGATTATTGATCCTAACTACGCATAGATTGCCGAGCATGGCGCCTTTGGCCGGTGCGGTTTGGCGCTATGCTCACCTTTCATTCAACAACTGAAGGAGAGCTACCAATTCGCAGACCCTTTAAAGCCGAGCCGAGCAAGGACAGCGGTCCCAAGATCAACGAAGCCATCGCGGCGCGGGAAGTCACGCTGATCGACGAAAACGGGGAGAACCTTGGGCTAACCGACAAGCGCGAAGCGATCACGCGCGCGGAATCGGCCGGACTTGATCTTGTCGAGGTTGGAAATTCCAATCCGCCGGTTTGTAAGATCATGGACTTCGGCAAGCATAAATATCAGTCGCAGAAGAAAGCGTCCGAAGCGCGCAAGAAACAAAAGACCGTTGAAGTCAAGGAAATCAAGCTTCGCCCAAACATCGATACGCACGATTATGATGTAAAACTTCGGTCAATGAAACGCTTCTTCGACGAGGGCGACAAGGTCAAGGTTACTTTGCGATTTCGCGGCCGCGAGATGGCCCACCAGGATATTGGCATGCAGCTTCTGCTGAAGGTGAAGCAGGAATCCGAAACCTTCGCCAAAGTGGAGCTGGAGCCAAGGTTGGAGGGGCGGCAGATGATCATGATCTTGGCGCCGCGTTAACCGGCACTGTGCACCACAATCTGCCATCTAAAAGAGCGCCGAGCCTTCAAAAATGGGCCCGGCGCTTGAGACCGCAGAGTGTAATGTTGCCGATTAAATCCCCGCAGCGCCGAATGTTCAACGCAGCGCCAGCGAGGGCGACAGAGCGACAAAAACACGAAAGCAGGCACCCCAGCGTGCCGTAGGTTTTCTATCTTTGTCACCTTTTTCTGTCATAGCATAAAAATCACTTTACGTAAGGCTGAAATCGCGCCGCGCGGCGCATTCTGGCAGGTGCACGCACCCACTTGCGCGCCCGCGCGTTTGCACGTAATTTGCGCCGCATGAGCCGCCCGGCGTAAGGGCATGCCGTGGCGGCTCGCAAACGCTTCTCAGCCAAGCGATGAGAATAAGACCCAGCCGACGCGCCGGGCCGATTGATATTTGAAAGGAAGCAAAATGCCCAAAATGAAAACCAAGAGCGGCGCGAAAAAGCGCTTCAAAATCACCGGCACGGGCAAGGTTATGGCTGCTCAAGCCGGCAAGCGGCATGG
Organism: Rhodomicrobium sp.; assembly: GCA_031399085.1. Taxonomy (GTDB): domain Bacteria; phylum Pseudomonadota; class Alphaproteobacteria; order Rhizobiales; family Rhodomicrobiaceae; genus R-RK-3. The sequence goes on along the minus strand of JANNOQ010000045.1, from coordinate 64,492 downwards.
CATGATCAAGCGGACGAAGAAGTTTATCCGTCAAGCGCGGGGGACGAGTGTTCTGTGCGATGCGGATGCGGGGATCGTGAAGCAGTTCCTTCCCTACGGCAAATAGAGCTGCCGACGCTTTTTCCGACGCCATTTGCTAAAGGAGCATTGCCATGTCGAGAGTTAAACGGGGCGTTACCTCCCATGCCCGCCACAAAAAAGTTCTAGAGCAGGCTAAGGGTTATTACGGCCGCCGCAAGAACACCATCCGCATCGCGCGTCAAGCCGTTGAGAAGGCCGGTCAATATGCCTATCGCGACCGCAGAACCAAGAAGCGCAATTTCCGCGCGCTCTGGATTCAGCGCATCAATGCCGCGACACGCGAACTTGGCCTGACCTATGGGCGATTTATCGACGGGTTGAACAAAGCTGGCATCGAGGTGGACCGCAAAATCCTCGCCGATCTCGCGGTTCGCGAGCCGGAAGCGTTCAAAGCGCTGGTGGGCAAGGCGCAGGCGGCCGTTCAAGCAGCCTGACGGCTTTTTCCTTATCGCAGGCGAGCGTCGCGTCTGGGGCGGCCGGGTTGTTTTCCGCGTTCAAGCGCCGTCAGCCACCCGTCGGGTTGCGGCGGTGAAATCATTTGGAGAGGCTCATGGATGCGGTAGCGGCGGCATCAGAGAGCGATTTGAAAAAGCTTCAGCAAGAGCTTCTGGTTCGCATCGGCGATGCGGATGATCTAGCCGCGCTTGAGGATCTGCGGGTCGGCGCGCTTGGCAAGAATGGCAGCGTTACGAGCCTTCTCAAAACGCTCGGACGCCTGCCGCCGGATGAACGGCGCGGTTTCGGCCAGGCCATCAATGCCGTTAAGGATCATGTCGGCGGCGCGCTGGATGCACGCAAGGCAATTCTTCAAGAGGCGGCGCTGGCCAAGCGCCTCGAAACCGAGCGCGCGGACATCACGCTGCCGGTCCGGGCGGGACCGCAAGCCGATGGCCGCATCCATCCGCTCAGCCAGGTTTGGGACGAGATCACCGCGATCTTCGCCGATCTGGGATTTGCCATCGCCGAAGGTCCCGATATCGAGACGGACGATTACAATTTCACCAAGCTGAACTTCACGGACGAGCACCCGGCGCGCCAGGAGCACGACACCTTCTTTTTCAACCCGAAGCCGGACGGCTCGCGCCTCCTGCTGCGCACCCATACCAGCCCCGTGCAAATCCGCACCATGCTGGCGCGGAAGCCGCCGATCCGTATCATCGCGCCGGGCCGCGTCTATCGCAGCGACAGCGACCAGACGCACACGCCGATGTTCCATCAGATCGAGGCGCTGGTCATCGATGAGGAGACCCATATGGGCCACCTCAAATGGCTGATTGCCGAATTCTGCAAGGCGTTCTTCGAGGTGGACGAATTGCGCGTGCGCCTGCGCGTGTCGCATTTCCCGTTCACCGAACCGTCGATGGAGGTCGATATCGGCGCGGAGGCGATCGGCAAGCCGGGGCAATGGCTGGAAATCGGCGGCAGCGGCATGGTGCATCCCAATGTCATCGCGGCCTGCGGTCTCGACCCCGAAAAATATCAAGGCTTCGCCTTTGGCTTCGGCATAGATCGCATGACCATGCTGAAATATGGCATACCCGATCTGCGCGCTTTCTTCGGCGCCGACCTGCGCTGGCTGAAGCATTACGGCTTCCTGCCCTTCGACGTGCCGAGCTTGGCCGGCGGGCTGTCGTCCTAAGGCTGGCAGGCGGTTTGGCGGCGCAACGCCCGTTCCTACTCAAGAATAAAGCACAGCTACTCCATGAAATTCACGCTGAACTGGCTCAAAGACCATCTCGACACCAAGGCTTCCGTTGCTGAAATCCATGACGGGCTGATCCAGTGCGGCCTGGAAGTGGAGAGCGTCGAAAACCCAGCCGAGACGCTGAAGGATTTCACCGTCGCGCGCGTGGTCGAAGCGGTTCAGCACCCCGATGCCGACAAGCTGCGGGTTTGCAAGGTCGACACGGGCAAGGGCGTCGTGCAGGTCGTCTGCGGCGCGCCGAACGCCCGCGAGGGACTGATCGGAGTTTTCGCGGCGCCGGGCGTCTACATTCCGGGCACGGATTTCACGCTCGGCAAGGCCAAGATTCGCGGCGTCGAGTCGATGGGAATGCTATGCTCGGAGCGCGAATTGCAGCTCTCGAATGAGCATACCGGGATCATCGAATTGCCCGACCGCGCCGCTGACCATATCGGCGAGCGCTATGTCGATGTGATGGGCATCGGCGACCCAGTCTTTGACATTTCCATCACGCCGAACCGGCCCGACTGTCTTGGCGTGCGCGGCATCGCCCGCGATCTGGCGGCGGTCGGCCTCGGCAAGCTGAAGAAGGAGGACGAAGGTTTTGCGGGCAAGGGCAAATTCAAAAGTCCGATCAAAATCGCACTCACATTCCAACCATCGAGCGCCGATGCCTGCCCGATCTTTGCGGGCCGCGCCATTCGGGGCGTCAAGAACGGCCCCTCGCCGGGCTGGCTGCAACAGCGCCTGCGTGCCATTGGTCTGCGGCCCATTAACGCGCTCGTCGATGTGACGAACTACATCACCTATGATCGCTGCCGCCCTTTGCATGTTTATGACGCGGATCAGGTGGTGGGCGGGATTGAAGCGCGGCTCGGTCGAAAAGGCGAGAGCTTCCGCGCGCTGGACGGCAAGACCTACGAGGCGGATGGGGCGGACTGCGTCATTGCCGACAAGGACCGCGTCATCGGCTTTGGCGGCATCATGGGTGGCGAGACGACCGGCTGCACCGAGGCGACGGTGAACGTCTTCATCGAGTCCGCCTATTTCGATCCGGTCCGCACCGCCAGAACCGGCCGCAAGCACGGCATCCATTCGGATGCGCGCTACCGTTTCGAGCGCGGCATCGATCCGCGATCGGCACGGCCCGGCGTCAATCTTGCGACGAAGATGATCCTGGAGATTTGCGGCGGCGAGCCGGGCGAGCTTGAGATCGCGGGCAAGGAGCCTAATGCCAAGACCGTGATCGCATTCGATCCGGGCCGCGTGGAAAAACTCAGCGGCCTCAAGCTGAAGCCGGCGGAGATCACCGGCACGCTGAAGAAACTCGGCTTCACCGTCGAGGGCGGCGGTCAGGCGCTCGCCGTCAGCGCACCAAGCTGGCGGCCCGATATTCACGGCAGCGCTGATCTGGTGGAAGAGGTGGTGCGCATTGTCGGCGTTGACAACGTGCCCATGACGCCGATGCGGCGCGCCACCGGCGTTTCCAGGCCGCTGATGACAGAAGGCCAGAAGCGCAACAGCCGCGCCCGGCGGGTGCTGGCGGGACGCGGCCTTGTCGAGGCGGTCACATGGTCATTCATTCCGCGTCCTGAGGCCGAGCGGTTCGGCGGCGGCCAACCGGAGCTGGAACTTGCCAATCCGATGTCCAGCGAGATGTCGTTGATGCGGCCAAGCCTGCTGCCCGGGCTGATCTCGGCCGCGCGGCAGAACGCCAATCGCGGCTTCAACGACATCGCGCTGTTCGAGACAGGGCAAATCTATCGCGGCGACAGGCCCGAGGATCAGCTCATGGGGGCGGCCGGGCTTCGCGTCGGCAAGGCGAAGTTAACCGGTGGCGGACGCCATTGGGATGGCGCGGCAAAGCCGATTGACGTTTTCGACGCCAAAGCCGATGCGCTGGCGGTACTCTCAGCGCTCGGCCTCGACCCTGCCAAGCTGCAAATCGGGCGCGCCGCGCCAGGCTGGTATCACCCGGGACGCTCCGGTATTTTCCAACTCGGCCCCAAAAACGTGCTCGGCCATTTCGGTGAGCTTCATCCTCAAACGCTGAACGCCATGGATTTGGACGGCCCTGCCACCGCCTTTGAACTCTTCCTTGAGGCGATCCCCGCCTCGCGCCGCAAGGGCAGCGCAAAGCCGCCGCTCGACCTCGCCGACCTTCAGCCAGTGCGGCGCGATTTCGCCTTTCTGCTGGCCTGCGACGTGCTCGCGGGCGATGTCATCCGCGCGGCGCAAGGCGCGGATAAGGGGCTCATCAGCAGCGTGTCGGTGTTCGACGTCTTTGAGGGCGCGGGGCTTGGCGAGGGCAAAAAGTCGCTCGCCATCGAAGTGACGTTGCAGCCGCGCGAAAAAACCCTGACCGACGGCGAGATCGAGGCCGTCTCAGCGCGGATCGTCGCCGAGGTGAAAAAGGCGACGGGCGGAGACATCCGCGCCTGATGGGCGGTGCGCGCATGAGTGACCGTCAGAAAATCCGCCTGGATCAGCTGCTGACGCTGCGCGGCCTCGCCCCGACGCGTTCCAGGGCGCGCGATCTCGTCAAGCGCGGGGCGGTTCTGGTGGCGGGCAAGGTGGAGACGCGCGCCGGGGTCGATCTGCCGTTCGATGCCGACCTTGCGGTCAATGAAGATTGGAGCGGCTATGTCTCGCGGGGCGCGCTCAAGCTCGCGGCCGCACTCGATGCGTTGGGCTTCGATTGCCAAGGCCGGACGGCGCTCGACATCGGCGCGTCCACGGGCGGTTTTACGCAGATCCTGCTGATGCGCGGCGCGCGGCGCGTCTATGCGGTCGATGTCGGCAAGGGGCAACTCCACCATGACATCGCCGAAGACCCGCGCGTCACCAATCTGGAGGAAACCGATGCGAGACATCTCGGCGTGGAACTCATCGGCGACCCCGTCGGGGCGATCACGGCGGATGTCAGCTTTATCTCGCTCGCCAAGGCGCTGCCTGCGCCGCTATCGCTTGCCGAGCCGGGCGCTTGGCTCGTCGCGCTGGTCAAACCGCAATTTGAGGCGGGCCGCGAGGGCGTTGGCAAGGGCGGCATCGTCAGGAGCGAGACCGTTCGGGAAGCGGCGCTGCTCGCCATAACGGAATTTGTCGGACGGCAACCGGGCTGGCAGGTGCAGGGCGTCATCCCCTCCCCCATCGCCGGACAGTCGGGCAATGTCGAATTTCTGCTCGGGGCGCGTTATGCGCCGTGACCTCGTCATCAGCCGTCTAGGCTGGCATGGCGACGGCATCGCCGACACCGACGCCGGCCCGGTCTATCTCCCCTTCGCACTGCCAGGCGAGCGCGTGGCGGCGGAGATTGAGGGAAACCGCAGCCGCGTCCTCGAAATTTTGGCCGCCGCACCGGACCGGATCGCACCGATCTGCAGCCATTTCGGCGTCTGCGGCGGCTGCGCCTTGCAGCATCTTAAATGGGATCGAACGCTCGAATGGAAGCGGCAATGCGTGGTGGATGCACTCCGCATGGAGGGGATCGAAGCCGCGATCGAACCCGTCCGCGCCTTCGGTCCGCATTCACGGCGGCGCGCCGCCTTCTCGGCGCAAAAGGCCAGCGGCGTGCTGCGTCTCGGCTACCGGCGCGCCCTAAGCCACGATATCGTCGATCTTGCCGAATGCCCGGTGCTGCTGCCAAAATTCGAAGCCGCGATCATGGGCTTGCGCGATTTTCTTCAGCAATGTCTGCCCGAGGGCGAGGCGCGGATCGTAGTAACTTTCTGCGACAATGGCCTCGACGTTCTGATCGAAAAGACCGCCAGCAGATTGCGGGTTTTCACGCCGAAGCTGGCCAAGATCGCGCAAGCGCTCGGGATCGTTCGTCTCGCCATCGGCGGCGAACTTCTGCTCAGCCTTGCCACACCGCAAGTGACCTTGGCCGGCGTCCGCGTCGATCTTTCGCCCGGCGGATTCCTTCAGGCATCGAGCGAGGCCGAGGCGGCGATGGCGCAGATTGCATTGGATGCGATCGGCAAGGCCCGCAAAACCGCCGACCTGTTCTGCGGGTTGGGCGCGTTCACCTTCGCCCTGGCGCGCAAAGCCGCCGTTACCGGTGTCGAGACCGACCGCGCCCTGTTGGCCGCACTCGAGGCCGCCGCCCGGCACGCCCAGGGCATCAAGCCCATCAAAACCCTCGCCCGCGATTTGATGCGGGAGCCGCTCTCGCCAACCGAGCTGAACGCCTTCGACGCCGTGCTTTTCGACCCGCCCCGCGCCGGCGCGCTTGCTCAGGCGAAAGCGCTGGCGAAATCGCGCGTGCCGACCGTCATCGCGGTCTCCTGCAACCCCGCGAGCTTTGCGAAAGATGCGCGCGCCCTTCTCGATGGCGGCTTAAAGCTGGTGCGCGTTGTCCCCATCGACCAGTTTGTTTATTCCGCGCATGTGGAACTGATTGCGGTGTTCAACAGATAATCGAGCCGCACGAAAAACCCCGCCTCGGGGAAAGAGGCGGGGTCGAAGATTGATTGGGATGAATGGCGCTCAGCCTGACACGGCGACCCGTTCACGCTGGCCTTCGATGACGCGGCCGTTTCCGGTGTGCGCAGGCTTGCCGATGGTGATCGTGCGCGGCTTCATCGCCTCGGGGATCTCGCGTTTGAGATCCACATGCAGAAAACCGTGCTCAAGCGTGGCGCCGCTCACTTCCACGTAATCGGCGAGGCGGAACCGGCGCTCGAAATTGCGCGCCGCGATGCCGCGATGCAGATATTCGCGCTGTGTGTTGTCGCCGGCCTTTTCGCCGCGCACGGACAGCGTGCCTTCCTTGATCTCGATGTGCAAATCGTCCGTCGAGAAGCCCGCGACCGCCATCGTGATCCGGTAGTCATTCTCGCCGAGGCGCTCAATGTTGTAGGGCGGAAAGCCGTTATCGCCTTCGGCCGAGGAAAGCTGCTCGATCAGGCTGGCAAGATGCTCAAACCCGATCGACTGGCGATAAAGGGGGGAAAGATCGAATCGTCTCATGACATATCCTCCATTTGAAGCGACATGAACTCGCCTGCCTTGACGGCCAGGCTGGTAGATATTTCGCACCCAATTCTTGGCGTGCGAGCAATAATTTATGTGGCCGAAAAAGGGTGTCAAGAGCTCTCGATCGAAATTTGAATGACGCGGAGATAGGCCGCTTTCGGCCCGCAAAATGGCGCGATGCTTGAGCCTCAGACCGCCAATGGATATGGTCTCGACAATTGCAAAAGGGATCGCCGATGGAGCTCGTTGGAATATCGCGCAATCCAGTGCCGAGTGGCGCGGCGCCGGGGAGCTTCATCACGCGTGACGGCGTAAAGATCCGGTACGCGCTTTGGCCGCGCACGGCGGACAAACGGCTCGGCACGGTGTGCCTGTTTGGCGGGCGCGGCGAATTCATTGAGAAATATTTCGAGACGATCACCGATTTGCGCCGCCGGGGCTTTGCGGTCGCCACGATGGATTGGCGCGGACAAGGCGGCTCGGACCGGCTTTTGAAGAACGTGCGTAAGGGGCATGTCGAGGATTTTGCCGATTTCGATGCCGATCTGAAGCAGTTCATGAGCGAAATCGTGCTGCCGGATTGCCCGGCGCCGTTTTACGGCATGGCGCATTCGATGGGCGCACACGTGCTGTTGCGGTCGGCCTTGACGAAAGTTTGTTGGTTCGACCGGATCATCGTCGGCGCTCCGATGATCGACATTCTGCCGGAATTTGCGCAGTCCCCCATCCTGCGTGGCTTTATCGAAGCCCAGGTTCTCGTTGGGCTTGGCGATTTGTACATTCCAGGCGGCAAGCCGCAGCCCTGGGAGCTGCAGCCCTTCGATCAAAGCCGGCTGACCAGCGATCCGCTGCGCTATGATCGAATTCGCGATGTTCTTAAAGCCGCGCCCTGGCTCAGCCTTGGATCGCCGACGCTCGGCTGGCTCAACGCCGCCTCCCGCTCCATAAGGCACATCAACGCCTTCGGATTTGCGTCATCGATCAAGCTGCCTCTGCTGATCATCGCGGCCGGCAATGACACAGTGGTTTCAACCCGCGCCACGGAGCGGTTTGCCTCGCAAGTCAAGACTTGCCAATATCTGGTGATGGCCGGCGCCAAGCACGAAATCCTGCAGGAGCGCGACGAGATTCGCGATCAATTCTGGGCGGCTTTCGACGCCTATGTGCCTGGCTCCAACCGCACGATGAGCGAAAGCCATATCGGCCTTTGACGCACCGCGACTCGCGTAAAGGCTGCTCGAAAATCCGAATCACCTTCTTCCACATGACCGCAGCGCCCCAACTCACTCGAATTGCGACGAATTTTAGCCATGATTGGTGCCTGATTTTTGAGCAATTCCGCCCTTCCATGGGTGTTTTTTCGACAGCTGTGTTGTCATTGTCACAAACTCTTGCCGCTGAACGCCAAATCGCGCTTTGACACTAGCTTCCTGCGGGCTTTGCGGGAATTATCCCCCTTAGGTTGACAGCGGATTTCTCCGGCAATTCAACCGATAGGTTCCTATAGGGGATTCGAATTCACAGTATGGCGTATGCGCGTCAAGCGCGAGCCGGGGAAGATGAAGGGGCACCAACTGAAATGACAATGACGAAAAGCATATACGGGGTCGTTCGCGCCGGTCTTATGAGCGGTGCGGCACTCGTGGCTTTGAGCGGCGCTGCACTGGCAGCCGATCTTGGCAAAAGCTACAAGGACGGCCCGATGGCAGAGCCGGAGCCGGATTATAAGATTAGCGTCAATGGTGGTCTGACGACGGACTACGTATTCCGCGGCATTTCGCAATCGGATGAGAATTTCTCAGTCTTCGCTGGTTCGGAGCTCACATATAAGTGGTTCTATATCGGTTTCTGGGCGGCGAGCGTCGACGAGTTTGCATCCGAGGGCGATATCGAAATCGATCTCTTTGCTGGCGTCAGAAAGTCTTGGAACGGTATCGATATCGATGTCGGCGTGCTCTACTACGCCTATCCAGAAAATAACTTTACTGACGATCCTGAGTACGTCGAGATCAAGGCTGGTATCAGCGGTAAGGTTTGGGGTGACATTACTGCCGGCGCGACAGTTTACTACTCTCCCGATTACAACCTCGAATCTGGCGCAACATGGACCTTTGAAGGTAAGCTTGCTAAGGCGCTCCCCTTCTGGGGTTTATCACTGAGCGGTGTACTTGGCCATGTAACATCTGACGACGATGGCGGCCGCTTTAGCGGTGTGTATGGAGACGATGCCTACACATATTGGAATGTTGGGCTGTCGAAGACATTTAAGGAACACTTCACGGTCGATGTCCGCTATTGGGGCACCGACATCGAGGATGGTCCCATCGGCGGTGCTGACGACCTCGGTTACTCGGACGACCGCGTCGTAGGCACGTTGACGTTTACCTATTAGTAATTAATCTCCCTTTCCGCGATAAGCCAGCCCTCCCCCGGGCTGGCTTTTTCGTTCAGCGGCCTCTATGCACAACCACCTATGTTCTCTTTTTGTGCTAATTTTCGTTTGACGAATCGGCGACAAACTCTTAGAACAGACACAGAACAGAGACACAGTGCGTTCCCCGCTAAGTCGACGTTCAACTGTCTGTCACGGACGTCCCCTCATCCGCTGACAGCCCAAAAGAGAGCAGGCGGGGCTTGTCCCCCTCGAACAGCTTTTGCGCGGGTTTGTGCGGCGTGCTGTGCAAAGCTGAAGGCCCAGGTCATCTCCCCCCTCGGATGACCCCGGCGTTCCCCCAACCCTGCCTGCTCCTCTCTTTTCTCCGTCCCAGGGAAGCAGGCTCGGCTGCGAACCATGCTCCCTCCCCCGTCGGCGACTTCTGCGAAACGAGGATCCTCCCTTTGTCGTCCCGGAAGCCCGCAGGGCTGTCCGGGACCCAAAGGCCCTTCAGAAAGCGCTTTGCGCTGTAAAACGCCAATGGGTCCCGGCTTTTCGGCCGGGACGACTTAAAGTATGCTGTTCCGCGCAGTCTCCATCGGGAAAGATTGGGGTAAAGGATGAGCGGTGAGGCAACAACCTCTCGTCCAGCGCTTTTGCTCCGATCACCCATTTTAGAAAAGTCACCGTTCGATCGGCATCGCTTGCCCAGCGTTCGGCGGCTGCGGAGTTGACGCGCATTCGCGCCGGCGCTCTGATACTCTACAAAGCGACGCATCCGAAAGGCGCATAGTGGCGGACATTCTCATTGTCGGCGCGGGGATCACCGGCCTTTGGCAGGCTGTGACGCTTGCGCGCGCCGGTCACAACGTCCGGCTTATCGAGCAGTCTGCCGAACCGTTCGCACGAGGCGCCAGCCGGCTCGCGGGCGCGATGCTTGCCCCCTATTGCGAGACCGAAAGCGCCGAGCCGCTTATCGCCGAGCTAGGCGCCCTCGCGATCCCGCTCTGGCGCGAGGCCTATCCAGAGACCCGCCAGCTAGGCAGCCTCGTGGTCGCCGCCCCGCGCGACACCGCAGAACTCGGCCGCTTCGCCCGGATGACCTCCAACTTCGAGCGCATCGGCGCCGATGGCATCGCGGGACTTGAGCCGGCGCTCGCCGGTCGCTATAGCCAGGCGCTTTACTACCCATCGGAAGCACATGTGCAGCCAAGCCTTGCCATGCCCGCGCTTTTGCGTCTGGTGGCCGAAGCCGGCGCGAAAATCGAATTCGGCGTAAGCTGGGACGGCCATCTGCCGCCTGCCTGCGACTATGCCGTCGATTGCCGTGGCATCGCCGCCCGCGCCGACCTGCCCGGCCTGCGCGGCGTGCGGGGGGAGATGCTCGTCATCGAAACCGATGAGATCGCGCTCAGCCGCCCCGTCCGACTGCTTCACCCGCGTTTCCCGCTCTATATCGTCCCCTGGGCGGAAAACCGCTTCATGATCGGCGCAACCGCCATCGAGAGCAGCGATCAAGGCCCGACAACCGTGCGCTCCGCCCTCGACCTGCTCGGCCTTGCCTACACGCTGCACCCGGCTTTCGGCGAGGCGCGCATCGTCAGCTTCGGCGCCGATGTCCGGCCCGCCTTCGCGGACAACGCGCCGAAAATCGTTTTGCGGGGCCGCCATATTCTGGTCAACGGCCTCTACCGCCACGGTTTCCTGCTCGCCCCCTCTCTTGCCGCGCTCGTCGCGCACTATATAAAGGATGCGACGATGCGACAGGATGTGTTCATTGAGGATCATCGTGAACGGCGAGCTGACAGAGACGCGGGCTAAGACCTTGGCGGAGCTTTGCGCGGCGCTCGGCTATAGCGAGCTGAAGATCGCGACCGCCCGCAATGGCGATTTCGTCCCCGCCGCCCGCCGCGCCGAGACGCTCCTGGCGGAGCAAGACCGCGTCGAGATCGTCGCCCCGCGGCAGGGTGGCTGAGCATGGTCGAATTTTACGGCGAACGCTTCACCTCCAGGCTCATTCTCGGCAGCGCGCTCTATCCCTCGCCGGAGATTTTCAAGCGTTCCGCCGAGGCTTCGGGGGCGGAAATCGTCACGGTGTCCTTGCGCCGAGAGGGCGCGCGGGAGCGGGCCGGTCAGCAATTTTGGAGCCTGGTGCAATCGCTGAATGTGCGTGTTCTGCCCAATACCGCCGGATGCCGCACGGCGCGGGAGGCGATCGCGACGGCGATGATGGCGCGCGAGCTGTTCGAAACGCCATGGATCAAGCTGGAAGTCATCGCCAATGACGATACGCTGCAGCCCGATCTGTTCGGTCTCGTGGAGGCGGCGGCGAGCTTGACCGGCGAGGGCTTCAAAGTTTTCCCCTACACCACCGAGGATCTGAGCGCCGCCGACCGGCTGCTTGGCGCGGGCTGCGAAGTGCTGATGCCTTGGGCCTCGCCGATCGGTTCGGGCCAGGGGCTGAGCAATTCAGGCGGCCTCAAGACGCTGCGGGCCTATTTCCCCGGCGTGCCGCTCGTGGTGGATGCCGGGCTTGGCGCGCCCTCGCACGCGGCGGAAGCCATGGAGCTCGGCTACGACGCCGTGCTGCTGAACACCGCTATCGCCAAGGCGAGCGATCCGCAGCAAATGGCCGCCGCCTTCGCCAAGGCGATCGAGGCGGGCCGGATGGGCTTTGAGGCCGGTCTGATGCCACGCCGCGATATGGCGGTGCCTTCGACCCCCGTCGCTGGAACGCCGTTTTTCGATTTCGGCCATGCTTGATCGGTTCTACCCCATCGTGCCGGACGCCGACTGGGCCGCGCGCATCGTGCCGCTCGGCGTCAAGATACTCCAACTGCGGGTAAAGGGCGCGGATGCGGAGACTGTCGCGCGGGAAATTTCGGCGGCACTCGCCATTTGCAAAGCCCATGGCTGCCAGCTCATCGTGAATGATTATTGGCGCGAGGCGATCGCGCTTGACGCCGATTTCATCCATCTCGGACAGGAGGATCTAGCGGCAGCCGACCTCCCCGCGATCCGCCAGGCGGGCATCAAGCTTGGCATTTCTACCCACACGCATGACGAACTGCAAATCGCGCTCGCCGCCAAGCCGGATTATGTCGCCCTTGGGCCGATCTATGAAACGACGCTGAAGGCGATGAAATACGCACCGCAAGGGCTTGAACGAATCGGCGAGTGGAAACGCCTCATCTCCTGCCCGCTCGTCGCCATCGGCGGTATCACCTTCGAGCGCGCCCGGGGCGTTTTCGAGGCCGGTGCTGATAGCATCGCGGTCGTGACCGACGTCGTGGCTCATCCCGACCCCGAAAGCCGGGTGCGGCAATGGTTGGATGCGTCAAAGCCAAGCGCCTGAGAGATTTATTCATGACCCTGGCTGGCGCTGGATCGCGAAGTCGATTATCATTTCCCTCGGCATCACTGTATTTCCAGGTCGATTAAAATTATGGCATACCGCCTCACTCCGGGACGGAAGATCAGCCACAGCGTATCGCAGGTCGGCACAGATCAAATCGATCGCATTCTGCCGAAATTCTCCAGCAAAACCAATAATGGCAGCGCCGTTCACGAAGCGCGCAAGGCAATGAAGCGTCTGCGGGCGCTTCTGCATTTGGTTAAGCCTGCAATGCGGAAGGCCGATTTCTGCCGCGATGAGGCGCGCATCAAGATGATTGCGCGGTCGATGTCGGGCGTGCGCGATCTCCAGGCCATGCTGGAGACGATCGGCAAGCTTGAAGTTCACGACGATCGCATTGGCGGCGGCCCCTGCGCGACGGCGTTCCGTACTCGCCTTGAGGCGCGGCGCGCCGTGGCCGAAAAGACTCTCAACGGCGCGGGCGCCGCGCAGACGCGCAAGCAGCTGAAAGAAGCGCGGCAGGCTTTCCTCGATATTGTTCTTGAAGATGATGACTTCGCGGCCGTGGCGTCGACGCTGGAAGGCGACTATCGCAAGGCCCGGCACGCTTTCCACCGCGCCTACCGCATTGGCGAGGACGAAGCGTTTCACGACTGGCGGAAATATGTTCAACGCCATTGGCGGCAATTGCAGCTCGTCGCCCCAAGTTGGCCGAAGGCGCTACGGCCGCATATTGCACTGGCGCGCAGCTTGTCGGAAATCCTCGGGGAGGACCATGACCTTGCTGTGCTGGCGGGACTTGTGCTGGCCGACGCGGAGCATCTTGGCAGCCGCCGCGATGTCGATGCCTATCTCGATCTCTGCCGCCGGCGCCAGCACCAGCTCCGCGGCATGGCCCGCGACATAGGCGCGCGGCTACTTGCCGAAAAGCCTTCATCGCTGGCCGCGCGCCTCAAAATCTACTGGGCGACGGCGCCTTCGACCGAAACCGACGACCAGTCTGGCGATGAGGGCGACAGCGGCAACGTCATTGTCTTGGCGCGTTAGGGCACGATCGGGAAAGTGGACGCCGGTTTTCCCGAAAAATCGTGCCAAAACAAAAGAATCTAGAGCTTGATCGTTTCAATCTGAAGCATCACGCTGTAGTCAACCGGCTTTCGGCAAAGCCGAGCGGCAGCGCCGTGGTGTATTTGATCTGCTCCATGGCAAAGCTGGAGCTAACATCGGTAAGCGCCATGCGTTCGATGAGCTGCTTATAAAAGCGGTCATAGCTCTCGATGTCGGGCACCGTTACGCGCATGAGATAGTCGACCTGCCCGCTCATGCGGTAAGCCTCGACGACCTCCGGAAACTCGCGCAGAACCGCGTGGAAGCGCTCCAGCCAGGCGATCGTATGCTCGCTTGTGGTTATGGCGACGAAGACCGTCACGCCCGCATTGACCTTTTTCGGACTGAGCAGGGCGACGCGCGCTTCGATAACGCCTTCCTGTTCAAGCTTTTGAATGCGCCGCCAGCATGGCGTCGTTGAAAGGCCAACCTCCTTGGCGATATCGGCCACCGAGACCGTGCAATCGCGCTGCAAAATGCGCAGGATGTTGAGATCGACCGCGTCGAGCATTTAAGCGCCCTATGAGTATAAAATTGCGTAAAAGCCGCATATAACGATCATAATAGGCACAACCCGGCGTAAATTCCAGATGAATGGGATTTTTATTCTAGCTTTTGGCTTTAGAGCCGCGCGTTGGAGTGCAGCGAATTCCAGACTGGCGCTCTCGAGGTTTGCCTCCGTCAGATCCGCCGCGCCGCCTTCAATTCGCAGCTTTCGCGCATGCATAGAATTGTGTAACCGGTGTCAAGACGCAGACAGATCGAACGGTGTCGATAGAGGCGCTTATGACCCAAACTGGCGGACAACCCGAAAACGACAACCCAGGCGTGATCGCCCCGCCGCCGCTGATTTTTCTCGGCGTTTTGGCCCTGGCGCTCGCCATCGACTGGGCGTTGAATGGTCCCACGCTCGGCCTGCCCTTCGAAGCGCGGATGGTTGCGGGCGTGATCTTCTTCGGCGCTGGAGCCGCCCTCATCGCCGCAGGGGTCGCGCGCTTCCTCGCCGCCAAGACCAACCCGCAACCCTGGAAGCCTGCCACCGCGCTGGTCATCTCCGGCGTCTACCGCTACACGCGCAACCCAATGTATCTCGGCATGGCGCTGGCCTATGTGGGGCTGAGCGTGTTTGCGAATAGCGTGATCGGGCTGGCGGGGCTGCCGGTGGCGCTGGGGGTGATGCATTACGGGGTGATCGCCCGGGAGGAGCGGTACATGGAGGGGAAATTTGGGGAGGAGTACCGGGTCTATAAGCGGCGGGTGCGGCGCTGGGTTTGAGCCGGGCCTGTCGAGGCGAAAGGAGTGCTGCAAAACCGAAGCGCGGATTGCCTTGCATGGTCACCTGAACGGGTGAAGTCAGCATTTACCTTTTCAAGCACACTAGCCCAGCCAGTCAAGCGAGGGCCAGCCATGCTTCCAAATCTTATCCTGCTGACCGCATTCCAACTCGCCGGGGAACTCATCGTCTCCCAGCTCGGCTTGAGATTTCCGGGGCCACTCTGCGGAATGACGCTGCTGCTGGTGTGGCTGTGGCTGAACAAAGGTCCCTCGGAGGGGCTGCAAGCGGTAAGTCAAACTTTCGTTCAGCATCTGGGTCTTTTATTTGTGCCCGCAGGCACTGCGATTGTGCTCTTCGGAGATCTCCTCGCTGAAGACGGGGTCGCTATCGCAGTCGCATTGGTGGTTTCAACGGCTGCGGCAATCCTTGTCGCGGGGCTGATCGGCAACCGGTTCGCGGTGCCCCGGCGGCAGCTTGTTCGCGTTGAAGAGGCCGGATGACACTCAATCTGACTTCGGATCAGGCGCTGTGGCTACCGTTCACGCTGGCGCTTTACTTCGCCGCCTCCGAATTGCATCGACGCGCCGGTAAATCCGCGCTGCTCAACCCGACAATGCTAACCATTGCGGGGGTTTGTGTGGCGCTGCATGCTGGCGACGTCCCTCATGCCCGTTATTTCGAAACCGTTGAAATCCTGCATTATTTGCTCGGCACGGCTGTGGTCGCTCTTGCCATTCCGCTCTACCGCAATCTTCAGCGCTTGGATGGCAATATGCTGGCAATGTGCGCCGCCTTGCTGTGTGGATCGATCACCAGCATCGTTGTTGGTCTTATCGTCGCGCATGTGCTTGGAGCGAGCCTTTCGACCATGCTTTCCCTTGCGGCGAAATCGGCGACCGCCGCGGTGTCGATGGAGATTGCCCGCCTGATCGGGGGCGTTCCCCCGGTTACGGCCTGCCTGACAATCTGCACCGGCATTACTGGGGCTGTCATCGGGCCTTATTTGCTCAGCGCGTGCGGCGTGCGGACCAGTATGGCGCGGGGCCTTGCCCTCGGCACCGCCGGCCATGGCATCGCCACGGCGCGAGCGTTTGCGGAGAACGAAGAAACCGGCTGCTGGGCGAGCCTGGCCATGGGGCTCAACGCGATCCTCACCGCAATGTTCGCTCCGTTGATCGTAGCGGCCTACTTCAGCCCGAAATAGGTGCAGCCTTTTGGGAGCATTGGGCTAGCAAGTTTGGTTTGGCTCTCATCTTCCCAATTCAACGGCTTTGCCCCATATTCCCCTCATGCCACGCAAAGCTAAAACCGGGCTAGCCGAAACCTCGGCCATGCCTTACTCCGTCGCGCCGGACAGCTCTATGCTGCTGCCCTCCATGGCCAGCCACCCGATCGTCTCCGGGGCGATGACCATGTTTGCGCCCCATCGGCCCGAGCGCCCCGAAAAATCCGAAGGGGGCATCCGCTTCGATCTCGTGTCCGAATTCGACCCCAAGGGCGACCAGCCGACCGCCATCGAGGATCTCGTCGCTGGCGTAAACCAGCATGAGCGCGATCAGGTGCTGCTCGGCGTTACCGGCTCGGGGAAAACCTTCACCATGGCGCAGGTCATCGCGCGCACCCAGCGCCCGGCGCTAATTCTGGCCCCGAACAAGACGCTGGCCGCACAGCTTTATGGTGAGTTCAAGAATTTCTTTCCGAACAATGCCGTCGAATATTTCGTCTCCTATTACGATTACTACCAGCCGGAAGCCTATGTCCCGCGCACCGACACCTATATCGAGAAGGAATCCTCGATCAACGAGCAGATCGACCGGATGCGCCACGCCGCCACCCGCGCGCTGCTCGAACGCGACGACGTCATCATCGTCGCCTCGGTGTCCTGCATTTACGGCATCGGCTCGGTCGAGACCTATACGGCGATGACTTTCGAGCTGAAGCGCGGCGCGCGGGTCCAGCAGCGCCAGCTTCTGACCGATCTCGTCGCGCTGCAGTATAAGCGCAACAATATGGACTTCGCGCGGGGCAATTTCCGGGTGCGCGGCGATACGGTCGAGCTGTTCCCGGCGCATTTGGAAGACCGCGCCTGGCGGATTTCGCTGTTCGGCGACGAGATCGAGTCGATCGTCGAATTTGATCCGCTGACCGGCGAGAAGACCAACGAATTCGAGGCGGTCAAGATTTTCGCCAATTCGCATTATGTGACGCCCAAGCCCACGCTGCATCAGGCGACCAAGGGCATTCAGAACGAATTGCAGCTTCGCCTCGCCGAGCTGAATGGAGCCGGCCGCCTCTTGGAATCGCAGCGGCTCGAGCAGCGCACCACTTTCGACCTCGAAATGATGGAAGCGACCGGCTCCTGCGCCGGCATCGAGAATTACTCGCGCTGGCTAACCGGACGTCAGCCGGGCGAGCCGCCGCCGACCTTGTTCGAATATTTGCCCGATAACGCGCTGGTTTTCGTCGACGAAAGCCATGTCACGATCGGCCAGCTCAACGCCATGTTCAACGGCGACCGCCGCCGCAAATGGACGCTGGCCGAGCACGGCTTCCGCCTGCCCTCCTGCATGGACAACCGCCCGCTCAAATTCGAGGAGTGGAACGCCATGCGCCCGCAAACCGTCTATGTATCAGCCACGCCTGGCCCGTGGGAGCTGAATCAGACCGGCGGCGTTTTCGCCGAGCAGGTGATCCGCCCGACCGGCCTCATCGATCCGCAGATCGACATGCGCCCGGCCAAAACCCAGGTGGACGACCTCATCGACGAATGCCGCAAGACCGCCGCGCAAGGCTACCGCGTGCTCGTCACCACGCTGACCAAGCGCATGGCGGAAGACCTCACCGAATACATGCACGAGCAGGGCCTGCGCGTGCGCTACATGCATTCGGACATCGAGACGCTGGAGCGCATCGAGATCATCCGCGATTTGCGGCTCGGCGCGTTCGACATTCTGATCGGCATCAACCTCTTGCGCGAGGGCCTGGACATCCCTGAATGCGCGCTGGTCGCCATCCTCGACGCCGACAAGGAGGGCTTTTTGCGCTCCGAAACCTCGCTGATCCAGACCATCGGCCGCGCCGCGCGCAATGTCGATGGCCGTGTGCTGCTCTATGCCGACCACATGACCGGCTCGCTGGAGCGCGCCATCGCCGAGACCGACCGCCGGCGGGAAAAGCAGGTCGCCTACAACGAGGCGAACGGCATCACGCCGCAGTCGATCCGCAAGAACATCGGCGACATCATGTCGAGCGTCTATGAGCGCGACCATGTCTTGGTCGGCGCCGGGCCGGGCTTCTCCGAGGACGGCACGCCGATGCTGGGGCATAATCTGGCGGCCGTGATCGCGGATATGGAGACGCGGATGCGCAATGCGGCGGCGAATTTGGATTTCGAGGAGGCGGCAAGGCTTCGGGACGAGATCAAGCGGCTGCGGCAGGTGGAGTTGGCGGTGGCGGACGATCCGCTTGCGCGGCAGTCCGATGTCGATGAGCGCGCGGGCAAAGCGGCAAAACCGCGAAGCTCCGGCATAGCGGCAAAGCGCATCGACCCGATGTCACGCCCGCATAAGCCAACGCTCGATGAGATGGGACCGCATTCGGAGCGGGTTCTTCCTAGACCCAACAGACGGCGATCACCTTAGTAAGCGGCGCATGCGGAAAGAAAGTGAGCGAGAACGGCCGCACGTTTCACCCAACGAAGACTCAATGATCGCTACTGTTCTATTTTTCGCGGGCCACCTTTTACCAAGATAAGTGACGCAGGCGGCACGCAGCGTTACAATATCCGTACTGAGGCATGATCGCCAAAGGCATGGTCCGTAAGCACGGTGGATAAGCACCCACTTTGCGATACTGACCAAGCTCAACAAACCAATAGAGTCCTGCTTCTATCTCCATCCGAGCAGATAAGGCTCTAGACATCCGTTGCGCTTGTATCCAAGCGGCGCGGGAAATGGCGGGCAGCTTGAACGATCGATATGCGCAAGGCAGCTACGGCCAGTTTTGCCCCGTCGCGATGGCGGCGGAAATTGTCTGTTCGCGCTGGACGGCGCTGGTGCTGCGGGAACTGCTCTGCGGCACCACACGATTCAACGATCTGCGGCGCGGCGTCCCGCTGATGTCGCCTTCACTGCTGTCGAAACGGCTCAAGGAGTTGGAGGGGGCGGGCGTGATCGTGACCGTGCCCACGGGCCAGGCGGGGATCGTCGACTACCAGCTCACCCAGGCGGGAGAAGATTTACGCCCGGTGGTCATGTCGCTCGGCTTTTGGGGACAGCGCTGGATCGAATCCTCGCTTTCGCTCAAGAATCTAGACCCATCGCTGCTGATGTGGGACATGCGGCGCAGTCTTGACCCCACACCGCTGCCATCGCGTCGCTGCACGATCAATTTCCTCTATCCCGAGCTGACCTCCGCCAAGCGGTCCTGGTGGCTGGTGATCGACAGGGGCAAGGTCGATTTGTGCTCGGTCAATCCCGGCTTCGAAATCGACCTTTACGTGCGCAGCTCGCTGCGGAGCATGACGTCCGTTTGGATGGGGATTTCGACGGTCGAAAAGGAGATTGAGGCGGGTCATATCGAGCTGATCGGGGATAAAGCCATCACGCGGTCAATGCAGCAATGGCTCGGTCTCAGTCCTTTCGCGAAAGAAAAAAGCCGCGTTTCGAGTTGAAGCGCTCGCCTGCCCGGCCTAACTTTAACGTGCATCCTTAAATACGTTACAACCCATTAATGTGATCCGTGTAGGGTCTGTGGGGTGCCGTGCCATCAGAGTGGCTTGATCTGGCTCGGCTGCTAAAGGTGACACCATGAATTCCGTCCGCGCCGCCGACCCGATCCCGGCAGCAACGTGCGATACCAATCCGCAGCTGGAGGGTCGCTACCGAGGCCTTTTGGAAGCAGCGCCCGACGCGATGGTGGTGGCAGACCAGGGGGGCGAAATTGTTCTGCTCAACCTGCAAGCGGAGCGGCAATTCGGCTATCGCCGTGACGAACTCCTGGGGCAGCCCGTCACGAACATCATTCCGGAGGGCTTTGCCGAGCGCCTGATCGCCGACGATCTTCGCTCCACCGAAGATGCGCTCGCCCAGCAGATCGGAACCGGCATCGAGCTGATCGGGCTCAGGAAGGATGGCAGTCGGTTCCCCATCGAACTGATGCTCAGCCCGCTGGAAACCGCCGAGGGCACGCTAGTTACGGCCGCGATCCGCAACATCAGCCTGCGCAAGGCGGCGGAAAAACATCTTGATGAAATGGAAGGCAAATATTGCGGCTTGTTGGAGGCGGCGCCGGACGCGATGGTTGTGGTGAACCAAGACGGGGACATTGTTCTGCTCAATCTGCAGGCGGAAAAGCGCTTTGGCTACCGCCGCGACGAGCTGCTCGGTCAGAAGGTCACGAACATCATTCCGCAAGGGTTTGCCGAGCGTCTGGTCGCGGATGAACTTCGATCCGCGAAAGACGCGGAGGAACAGCAGATCGGAACCGGCATCGAGCTGATTGCACTGAGAAAGGACGGCACCGAGTTTCCGATCGAGATCATGCTGAGCCCGCTGGAAAGCGCCGAGGGAATCTTGGTCACAGCTGCGATCCGAGACATCTGCGTGCGCAAAAAAGCCGAGGCGCACTTGCTGCGCAAGGTGGAGGAGCTTAACCGCTCGAATGAGGAATTGGCGCAATTCGCCTATATCGCCTCACATGATTTGCAAGAGCCGCTGCGCATGGTGGCCAGCTACACGCAGCTTCTTTCAAAACGGTATAAGGGCAAGCTCGACGCCGATGCCGATGAGTTCATTGCTTTCGCGGTGGACGGGGCGAGCCGGATGCAGCGTCTGATTCAGGGCCTGCTGGCTTATTCCCGGGTCGGGACGAAGGGCGAGCAGCCACGCTGCATATCGAGCGATAAAGCTTTACAGCAAGCCCTGGTAAATTTGGGCGGCGCTGTTCGTGATAGCGGCGCCGTGGTCACGCATGATCCGCTGCCCAATGTCATGGCGGACGAAATGCAGCTGGTTCAGCTGTTTCAGAACCTTGTCGGCAACGCCATTAAATTCCAAACCTCTGGCGCTCCCAAAGTGCATGTCAGCGCCACCAATAACGGGACTAATTGGACCATTTCAGTGACCGACAACGGGATCGGAATTGACCCGCAATATTTCGAGCGAATCTTTGGCGTGTTCCAGCGGCTTCACAAACGGGATGAGTTCGCTGGCACGGGCATTGGGCTGGCCATCTGCAAAAAGATCGTCGAGCGGCACGGCGGAACCATCTGGGTCGAGTCCGAGCCCGGATGCGGGTCCACGTTTCGCTTCGCTTTGGCAAGCATCGAGAACTCTGAATGCATGATATTGGAGTAAGTCGAATGCCGTTACGGGTTCTCTTGGTCGAAGACAGCGCCGGCGATGCGCGGCTGACGCAGGAGGCATTCTGCGACGCCAACCCGACCATCCGATGGCATGTGGCGACCGACGGCGTCGAAGCCATGGCCTTTCTCAATCGCACAGGAGATCATTCATCTGCCCCCCGGCCGGACTTTATCCTGCTCGATCTTAACCTCCCCAAAATGGATGGCCGCGAGGTTCTGGCTCGCATCAAGGACAACGAAAATCTGAAATCGATTCCGATCGTCATCCTCACCACTTCCGATGCGGAAGCGGATATCGTCAGCAGCTATCGGCTGCATGCGAACTGCTTCATGAGCAAACCCGTGCAGTTGGAGGATTTCGAGACTCTGGTGAACAGCATCAACGATTTCTGGCTGACCAGGGTTAAATTGCCCCAGCAAGTCCAATGAGGAAACTGATCAAGGTCGTTCTGGTTATTGAAGATAATAGCGGCGATGCGCGTTTGCTGCGAGAGATGCTTTTTGAGCAGAGCGCAGATAATATTGAGCTTACACATGTGGAGAGCCTGCGCGACGCTGAGACGTATCTCGCGCATCACCCCGTTGACATGATCTTGCTTGACCTCGGATTGCCAGATGGACAAGGTCTCGTATCGCTAAGGCGTACGCGGACGGCGGCGCCAGCCATACCCTTGGTGGTGCTAACGGGCTTGGACGACGAGACGATGGCCGAACAAGCTTTGCAGGAAGGGGCACAAGATTATCTCATCAAAGGACAAATCGACCCGCGCGGGCTTTTGCAAGCCATGCGTTATGCCGTCAAGCGCAAGCGCCTGGAGCGGCTAAAGGATGAATTTGTTTCGACGGTCAGCCATGAGCTGCGCACCCCGCTCACCTCCATATGCGGCTCGCTCGCCCTTCTCAACGCCAACGCGGCAGGTAAGTTACCTGATGCTGCCTCACGTCTGATTGGCATCGCGCATAAGAATTGCGAACGCCTCGTTCGACTCGTCAACGACATACTCGACATCGAAAAGATGGAGTCGGGCCTTGTCGCTTACGATTGCCGGCAAGTTGAAGCGCGCACTGTCGTCGAGCAGACGATAGAGGCCCATGTGGACCTCGCCGAAGCCCATAAGGTGCGGATCAAGCTTGAAGAGACCTTTTCCCCCGCGGTCGTGCGAGCCGATTCCGACCGCCTCGCCCAGGTCGTCACGAACCTGCTTTCAAACGCCATCAAATTTTCTCCCGCCGGCGGTGAGGTGGTGGTTGCGATCGAGAACCGCGCTGAAATGGTCCGGATCACGGTAAGGGACCACGGCCCCGGTATTTCAGACGACTTCAAGCCGCTCATCTTCGAGAAATTCGCGCAGGCCGATGTCATGAACACCCGGCACAGGGGCGGCACCGGGCTTGGCCTCAGCATCGTGAGGCAGATCGTTGGACGGCTCGGCGGCAGGGTCGGCTTTGACGACGCGCCAGGCGGGGGAACGATCTTTCACGTCGATCTGCCCAGCTGGAAGCACCTCGCGAGCGGCGGAAGAAATTTTGACGCCGAACCTGAACCCACGCGCAGCCCGCGCTCTCAAAGCGACCCCATTGATCCGAGCAGGCGCCCGCGAATCCTTTATGTCGATGAGGAAAGCGCCGTCGTTCAGGCGCTGAGCAGGATTGCCGATGTCGTTTCAGTCAAGTCGATTGAGGAGGCGCAATGCATGTTGAACGACCGCCATTTCGACCTTGCGGTGCTTAACCTGCCGGCATCCTCCGCGCCTGATCGCGATCTATCTCCGGAGCTTCGTGACCGGGAAGGCAAGGCACTACGGGTGGTGGTCGTTTCCTGCCAGGAGGCGAAAGCGGGCTGCTCCACCGCTATCCAAGCGGCGCCTGGCAAGTCGATGACGTCGATCGACAGCCTTATCGCCAAGGTGTGCGAACAACTGGGGTCCGCCTCAAGAAGTGGTGGATCCAAATGGTCTTTGTGACCTGCATTTGTGCCTATGGTTTTCCATTTATGCGACTCGAGTTGCCGCAAGATGCGCCGATGATCTAAAAAGCGATCCCGGCCATCCCGCTGATCGAAAATATCCATTCAGATCGGCGCGCCGTCCTCAAAACGTGTTTGCAGACAAAACTGCGCCACACGTATGAGGAACTTTTTTAGAACAGCGGATTTGCTCCGTTCAAGTTAGCGTGGTGAAACGAACGAGGCCGGAAATATAAAACTACGAATACTTATATCATTGCTGTCGTTTGATGAAATTACCGGTCTTAATTCACGAGCCCAATCCTTTCCGAATGACGATCGCGGGCATACTCCCATACTTACCGCAAAGACTTGGGGCGAGAACTTGAAGCGCAAAAAGCGAATTCAGAAATACACGCCCGCGCCAATCGTTGCTGACAAAGGTTCGCATGAACGTGTTGTCGATCACGCGGAACACATCATACTTGTATCGAAACGGCCAAGGCTGTGAGTCAAACCAAGTGCGCGGATATGGCTTGTCATGGAAAGTTTTTGGCATCTGCGGTCCGGCGGCGCTGGAGGTTTGTGTCTCTCCATTTAGACCAAGGGCGCGAGCTAATCGCCCGAGCCTCCACGGGAGCTGGGGGTTGGGCCACCGATATACGGCTACACATACTCCACCGGGCTTCAGTACGCGCCAGAGTTCCTTAAACGCGGCGGGTTGTAACACTGGGGGCACCTGGTAGATCACGTGGTTGCAGGTTACAGCATCCACTGAATTGCTCTTTATCGGTAGCTTCGCCACATCTCCCTGAAGGTAGACCCCACGATCTCCAAGTCGAGCCTGCGCGATTTGAAGCGCATGAAACGAAAGGTCTAAGCAAATCCGGGTCTCATAACGATCGCCATATGCAAGAAGTTCTTTGTGAGGAATTGGCCCACACCCGACGTCTAGGAGATATTTTCCGCCTTGCGCAAAGTATTTCCCTAGCCGGGCGATGCATCTAAGCGTAAATTCTATTGAAGAGCCGCGCATGTCGAGCGCAGCTTTTGTCTCCCGGAAGCTACCATCATCGTCGCGTTGCCAGCCGAAGCTCTCGTAGTGATTACGCGCACCGCTGTCTTCTTCGTGACCGTCTCTTCCCGGTGCAAAGCGGATAATCCCATCCTCGATAAAATATTCTGGACCGGCTCTTGCCGCTAACCGGTCTGCAGAAACCATCTCCAAAGGGAACCGCGTGGTTGGGCACTCCAAAATGTCGAGAATCGACGTCATTATCCTCTCGTCCCGCATTGATAACGCATCGTAACTCCTATCATCTGCAGCAGGCTGCTGATAACTTGCCGCGAGTAAAATTCCATACGGGCTTCAGGGAAGGGGAGCTAACATGGGCGGATTTCTTGAACGCCACAACAGCACCGGGCCTCTCCAGACCGCGGATCTTGGAGAACAGGGCTGATCGCTTTACCTTAACTGGCGCACCCAACAGGATTCGAACCTGTGACCTTTGCCTTCGGAGGGCAACGCTCTATCCAGCTGAGCTATGGGTGCTTTCGCGAAGTTGATATGTCGGCACATTAAGCGAACGGGGGCGCTAATGCAATCCGGTGCAAGGCATCCGCCACGCGGCTTTGCCACGGCGGAGACCCAATTTTGCACTAAACAATTCTTAGAAGGGGCAGCCAAAACCACTTTTCATTGGCCTTGGCCGCCCGTTATGTGAAGCTGAGCAACCCGCGCTGGCTTACGAGGCTGGATTGCAGGGCGTTGCGACCACGCGGCAGCGCTTTAAAGGCAAGCCGCCGACGGACGCTTCAAAGCATTTCGCAAGATCGACCTTCGCCGACTGCAAATCGGTCCATTCCTCGCCGAAACGCGCGCGCACTTCCGCCCGCCAATTCTTCTTGGCGAGCGCCATGGCCCAACTTTCGATCGGGCGCGCTTCGCCGGTCGCTGCTATCTCCTCGCGTTTGCAGCGGACGTCCGGCTGAGGGTTCGATCCGCTTTGTTGCTGTTCGTTCTGACTGAAAAGCGCCTCAACGGTCAGCGGCCCCGCTTCGCCATCGGCGGGTGAGATGTTGCGATCGCGCTGAAATCGGCGGACCACGTCGCGCGTAGCCTCGCCATAGACGCCGTCAACTTCGAAGTTGTTGCGTTCAACGAAATTGAGTTCGATCAAGCGCTCTTGAATTTCCCTGACCTCGCCCGACCGGTAATCGCGGTCGCGTGGATCCGCGAATGCATACGACATCCCAAGGCTTAAAGCCAAAACACTGAGAAATAATCTCATCGGTATCCCCTCTCTCTCGTAGTGTGAAATAAGTCATTTATGATGAATCTTCACTTGCGTTGGTTGGTATATCACATTCGAATGCCACGGTGCATGTCACAACTGTGAGGCGCAGCATCGGCCCTTCCTGGGGGCTTTCCGTTGCGGCGTCGCCTTTGAAGGTTAATGGCATTAGACACTTAGCAGCATGAACGAAGAGCATCCATGAGCGCACACGATCAAACCTCGCAGCCCCCGGGCCCACTCAGCGGAATCCGCGTGATCGACCTCACGCGCCTCGCGCCAGGCCCGTATTGCACCATGCTGCTTGCTGATTTCGGGGCGGAGGTGATCGCGGTGGGCGGCGGCCGTGCGGGACGGGCGCTGCCGGCATTCGCGCGGGGCAAGCGGCAGATCGCACTCGATCTGAAGTCCGAGGCCGGGCATCGCGCGCTGCATGCACTCATCCCGACAGCCGATGTCTTTGTCGAAGGCTTCCGGCCGGGCGTCGCGGCACGGCTCGGCGCGGGTTATGAAACGCTGTCGGCGCTCAACCCCAAGCTCGTTTATTGCTCGATCACCGGCTACGGCCAGGACGGTCCGCGCGCGCAGGAGGCGGGGCACGACATCAACTATATTTCGATCAGCGGCGTGCTCGGCGCGATCGGGCCGGTGGGCCAGCCGCCGCAGCCGCCGCTCAATCTGGTCGCGGATTTCGCTGGCGGCAGCCTCGTCGCGGCGTTCGGCATCATGGCGGCGCTCTTCGAAGCGCAGCGCTCTGGCAAGGGGCAGCATGTCGATGCCGCCATGATCGACGGCTGCCTGTCGCTTATGGCGATGCATTTTCCGCTGTGGGGCACAAAGATGATGCCGGGACGCGGCGACGGGCTGCTGGCCGGAAACGCGCCACATTACCGCTGCTACGCTTGCGCGGATGGAAAATATGTATCCGTTGGCGCGCTGGAGCCGGCATTTTTTGCGGCGCTTTGGCGGCGTTTGGACCTTGGCGATCCGCCGCCTGACAATGGCGATGTTGCGAATTGGCCCGAAATCGAGCGCGTGTTTTCGCAAGCTTTCCTGACGCGGAGCCGTGACGAATGGGCCGCGCATTTCGCTGGAACAGATGCTTGCGTCACGCCGGTGCTGTCGCCGGATGAAGTGTGGCGTGAGCCGCAGATAGGCGATCGCCATCCAGGCGCGAATGCCCGATCCGTGCCACCGGTTCCGCGCCTGAGCCGCACGCCTGGCGTTACGGGAAGCATGTCCGAGGCGGACGAAACGCAAGCGATTCTGACCGAGGCCGGATTGAGCGCCCCCGAGATCGCGGCCGCGATGCCCGTTGAGACAGCCAAACGCGGCGCTGACATCGTTTGACAAGACGCACCACCCAGAGACGGTTTTCAACGCTATCCGCATCTTGTTAGGGACGCCGTGCTTCCCTATCCTGCGCCGATCGTCAATTGATTCCCGGAGCCGGAATGACCGACGCTCAGACCCGTATCGCGCAGCTCATCGCCGCAGAGATCAATGCCAGGCCGCAGCAGGTAACGGCCGCAGTTGCGCTGCTTGACGAAGGCTCCACCGTGCCGTTCGTCGCGCGTTACCGCAAGGAGGCGACCGGCGGTCTCGACGATATCCAGCTCCGGCTTTTGGAAGAACGACTGGGCTATTTGCGCGAGTTGGATTCGCGGCGCAAGACGGTGCTGGAGAGCATTGCGTCGCAGGGCAAGCTGACGGACGAGCTGACGGGCAAAATCGCGGGCGTTACGACAAAGGCCGAGCTGGAAGATTTGTATCTGCCATTCAAGCCGAAGCGCCGCACCCGCGCCCAGATCGCCCGCGAGCGGGGTCTTCAGCCGCTCGCCGACGCTATCCTTGCCGACCGCAAGCTGAACCCTTCCGAATTCGCCAAACAGTTCGTGACCGACGAGGTGCCGGACGCAAAGGCGGCACTCGACGGCGCGCGCGACATCCTCACCGAAACCTTCGCGGAAAATGCGGAGCTGCTCGGCAAGCTGCGCAATCACATGAAAGCCCGCTCGATGCTTCGCGCCAAGGTCACGCCGGGCAAGGAGGAGGACGGCGCCAAATTCGCGGATTATTTCAATCACGTCGAAAACTGGCGCGATGTTCCGAGCCACCGGGCGCTGGCCATGTTGCGCGCGCGCAATGAGGAGATCGTTTCGCTCGATATCGAAGTGGACGCCGACGACAGCTCCGCCGTCAAGCCCGTCGAGCGGTTTATCGCCGCTGCGTATGATATCGCGCCAAACGGCGGCTCGGCGGATGCTTGGCTCATGGATGTCGTGCGCTGGTCGTGGAAGGTGAAATTTTCCATGAGCCTCGCCGTCGATCTGATGACCGAAATGCGCGAGCGGGCCGAGGACGAGGCGATCCGCGTTTTCGCGCGCAATCTGAAAGACTTATTGCTCGCCGCCCCGGCCGGTTCGCGCCCGACCATGGGCCTCGATCCTGGCATCCGCACCGGCGTGAAGGTAGCGGTCACCGATGGCACCGGCAAGCTGCTCGACACCGCGACCGTCTACCCATTCCAGCCGCGCAACGATGTGCGCGGCGCGCAGACCGAAATCGCCGGGCTGATCCGCAAACATAAAGTGGAGCTGATCGCCATCGGCAATGGCACGGCAAGCCGCGAAACCGACAAGCTCGTCGCCGACATGCTCGGCCTGCTGCCCGCGCCCAAACCGATCAAGGTCGTAGTCAGCGAAGCGGGGGCGTCGGTTTATTCGGCATCCGCCGCGGCGTCGGCCGAGTTCCCCAATCTCGACGTATCGCTGCGCGGTGCGGTGTCGATTGCGCGGCGTCTGCAAGACCCGCTGGCCGAACTCGTCAAGATCGACCCGAAATCCATTGGCGTCGGCCAATATCAGCACGATGTCGATCAGGCGCGGCTCGCCAAGGGGCTCGACGGCGTGGTGGAGGACGCGGTGAACGCCGTGGGCGTCGACTTGAATACGGCCTCGGCCTCGCTACTGGCGCGCGTATCAGGGCTGGGCGCGTCGATTGCCGAGGCGATCATCGCGCATCGCGACACTGTCGGGCCGTTCAAAACACGGCGCGAACTGCTCAAGGTCGCGCGGCTCGGGCCGAAGACCTTCGAGCAATGCGCCGGCTTCTTGCGCATTCCAAACGGCAAGGAACCGCTGGATGCTTCGGCGGTGCATCCCGAAGCTTACGGTGTCGCCAAGAAAATCGTGGCCGCCTGCGGGCGCGATGTGCGCACGCTGATGGGCGATAGCGCGGCGCTGAAATCCATCGACCCGCGCATCTTCGTCGATGAGCATTTCGGCCTGCCCACGGTGCGCGACATCATCGCCGAGCTGGAAAAGCCCGGCCGCGATCCGCGCCCCGAATTCCGCACCGCGACTTTTGCGGACGGGGTCGAGGAGATGAGCGATCTGCGCCCCGGCATGCTGCTCGAAGGCACCGTCACCAACGTCGCGGCCTTCGGCGCGTTCGTCGATATCGGCGTGCATCAGGACGGGCTGGTTCACGTCTCCCAGCTCGCCGACCGTTTCGTCAAGGACCCGCATGAGGTGGTCAAGGCCGGCGATGTGGTGAAGGTCCGCGTCGTCGAGGTGGATGCAAAGCGCAAGCGCATCGCGCTCACCATGCGCAAGGACGATGGCGGGGCGGCGCGCGCTGACGGCGGCAAACCGCCGCGCGATTCCGTTCGCGGCCCATCCTCCAGCCGTCCACCGGCAGCCAAGGATCAGCCCAGCGCGTTCGGCGCGGCGCTGTCGGAAGCGATGCGGCGCAAATAGTGCGCGCCTTTAATTCTGTCGCCCCGGACGGCGCGAAGCGGCGATCCGGGGTTCCAATCGACTCACCGCTGGGCGCGAGATTGACGATCCGGTGATGGATCCCGGCTCGGCCTGACGGCCGTCCGGGACGACAAAAGGCAAACTGATCTCGCTTTCCCCGCGATCAGAATTACGCCAGACGCCCCAAAGTTCGTTGCGGTCCTGCTACGAAAGTCTATTCTTGATGTTCAACATCAGAATGGACCTTGAATGACCGATACTGACAACCCGCTGCTCGGCGAATGGACGGCCCCTTATGAAATGCCGCCCTTCGCCGAGATCCGGCCCGAACATTACATGCCCGCCTTCAAGGCGGGTTTTGCTGCCCACGACGCCGAAATCGAGGCGATTATCGCCGACCGTGCGCCGACGAGTTTCGATACGATCATCGGCGCGCTGGAGCGCAGCCGGCGGCTATTAACGCGCGTCGGGACAGTGTTTTTCAATCTGGCGAGCGCCGACACGAACGATGCGCTTCAGGCCATCGAGCGCGAAATCGCGCCGCTGCTTGCCGCGCATAATCAGGCCGTCTCAACCAATCCGAAACTTTTCGCCAAGGTCGCCGCCCTTTATGCCCAGAGCGATCATCTGGGCCTCACCGCCGAGCAGCGCCGCGTTCTCGAAGATCATCATCTCAGCTTCGTCCGCTCGGGCGCGCGGCTCGATGAGGCGGGGCGCAAGCGCATGGCCGAAATCGCCGAACGGCAGGCTGCGCTCTCAACGCAGTTCGCTCAGAATGTGCTGGCCGACGAAAGCGGCTATCTCAAGCTGCTGGAGGAAAGCGACCTCGACGGGCTGCCTGAATTCGCGCGCGCCGCCGCAGCGTCCACTGCTCAGGA
This sequence comes from Rhodomicrobium sp., assembly GCA_031399085.1. Taxonomy (GTDB): domain Bacteria; phylum Pseudomonadota; class Alphaproteobacteria; order Rhizobiales; family Rhodomicrobiaceae; genus R-RK-3. The sequence continues at coordinate 34,396 of JANNOQ010000045.1, read as the reverse complement.
GCGCGGTCATCCCGGCAAATTCGCCATAACGCTTTCGCGCTCCAGCGTCACGCCCTTCCTGCAATTTTCGGCCCGCCGCGATCTGCGCGAGGAGCTGTTCAACGCCTGGATCGCGCGCGGCGCGAATGGCGGGACGACCGATAACCGGGCGATCATCGCCGAAATGCTGCGGCTGCGCGCCGAACGCGCCCGGCTACTCGGCTATGAAAGCTTCGCCGATTACGGCCTCGACAACACGATGGCGAAGGCGCCGCAAGCGGTGCGCGATCTGCTGCTCGCCGTTTGGCAGCCGGCGCGTGTCCGCGCCGCTGAGGAATGTGTGGCGCTGGCCGAGGCGGCGGCGCTGGAAGGCGGCAATTTCGCCATCGCACCCTGGGATTGGCGCTATTACGCCGAGAAGGTCCGCAAGACCAAGCACAATTTGGACGAAGCCGAGATCAAGCCGTATTTCGAATTGAACCGCATGATCGACGCGGCCTTCGAAACGGCGCGGCGGCTTTTCGGCCTTAGCTTCAAGGAACGCGAGGATGTGCCGGTCTATCATCCCGACGTGCGAGTCTGGGAGGCATTCGACCGGCATGGCGCGAAAGTCGGCCTGTTTCTGGGCGATTATTTCGCGCGGCCGTCAAAGCAAGGCGGCGCTTGGATGTCGAGCTTGCGCGATCAGGAAAAGCTGAACGGCAATGTGCTGCCGGTGATCATCAACGTGCTCAACCTCGTCAAGGGCGCGCCTGGCGAGGCCTCGCTCCTCAGCATCGACGATGCGCGCACGCTGTTTCACGAATTCGGCCACGGTTTGCATGGGCTGCTTTCGAACGTCACCTATCCCTCGCTATCGGGCACCAGCGTGAAGCGCGATTTCGTCGAGTTGCCCTCCCAGCTATACGAACATTGGCTGCTGACGCCCGAAATCCTGCGGACTTACGCGCGCCACGCCGTGACCGGCGAGCCGATGTCCGACGATCTGCTGAAACGCCTGCTTGAGGCCCGTAAATTCGACCAGGGATTCTCCACTGTCGAATATGTCGCCTGCGCCATCGTCGATCTTGAGCTGCACGAAGCACCGACGGTCAAGGCCGCGTTCGATGTCGACAAGGCGGAAGCGGACCTCTTGGCGCGCATCGGAATGCCCTCCGAGATCGTGCTGCGCCATCGCCCGACGCATTTTCTGCATCTGTTCGCCGGCGGCTATGCGGCTGGGTATTACAGCTATCTCTGGTCGGAGGTGATGGATGCGGACGCGTTCAGCGCCTTCGAGGAAACGGGCGATGTGTTCGACCCCAAAATGGCGGAGAAGCTTCACCGCTATATCTATTCGTCGGGCGGCAGCCTGGACCCGGCGGAGGCGTATCGCGCCTTCCGGGGCCGGATGCCGGCGATCGAGGCATTGTTGGAAAAGCGCGGGCTGAGCAAGCCCGACCGTGCGGCAGCCTGACGGGGGTCGATCATCGCGCCATGGAGTTTGTTCAGTTCAACGCGTATCACATGCCGGCGCTCGAACAGAACGAGGCCAAGCACAATCTGCTGCTCACGCTCATGGCCCGCGCCGTCGCGGAAGACCCGCCGCACGAGACGCGCAAATGGTCCTTCGGCACGGCAGGCGCCTGCGCCTTGCAAACGCCCAGCCGCGCCATCGTGCTCGGCGATTTGACCGAGGAAAATTGCCGCCGGCTCGCCGGTGACGTCGCAGGCACGTATTTTTACGGAGTGCTCGGCCCGGACGACACCGCGCTTTGGTTTGTGGACCAGGCCAAGGCGCTCGGCGCGAGCTTCTATACGCCGATGCCGCAGCGCATCCACGCGATTTCCGGATCGCCGTTCTATCCCGGCGCTCCAGGTAAAGCCCGCCTCGTGACCCCCACCGATATCGAGCTGTTCGCGGAATGGTTCCTAGCCTTCGGCGTCGAGGCGGTGCCCGAGGATGCGCCGCCGCCACGCGAGGCGATCGAACGCAAGGCCGCGTCCGGCGATTGCGTTTTCTGGCTGGTGGGCGGGGAGCCGGTGTCGATGGCGGGCATCGTCCGGCGCACGCGCAATGCGGCGGCCCTTGCCCTAGTCTACACGCCGCCCGAATTGCGGGGGCTGGGCTATGCCGGATCGGCGACAGCCGCCGTTGTCGAGCGCGTCTATGCGGAAGGCCGCAAGATTGCCTGCCTCTACACCGACTTGCGCAATCCCGCGTCCAATCGCACTTACGCGAAAATTGGCTTCAAGCCGGTCTGCGAGAGCTGGTTCTTCCTCCAAATCCCGCCGGATGCGGCGTGACGCGTTCAAGCGGCCGTCAGCGCCAGCGCTTCGGCATAGGTCAAGGCGCGGATGCGCGTGCCGTCATAATAAATGAACGCCAGTTTGCGGCGGCGCGAGACCATTTTGGCGGGCAGCGGATCGTAGCGCATCGAGCCGCCCCCCAAATGCGGCGTGAACGCGCCGACATCGACCGCGTCCTCCGTCTCGACGCGCAGCAATTGCAGCACGCCGCCCTCGGGCGTCTTGCCCGTGAAGGGGATATGGGCGAGGCGCAGGAAGCTCGTCGGGTCTGGCGCGCTGGCAAAGCCTGTCAGGAAAGCGGCCTCGACGAGATCGAAATCGGGCTCGGGTTCGGAGGCGCGGGCTTGGGCGGCAGAGGGATCGTGCGGCGTTTGCCATTGAATCGCGGGGCGCGGCGCATTGTGTCCTAGCCCATGCGGATGATGGTGATCGTGATCGCCGTCATGATCGTGCGGGTGAAGGCCATGATCGCGGTGCATGGATGACCTTTCTTTGGGGTTGGGCGCGCTTACGTTCCGGATTTCAGATCGGCCGGCGAGATCAGCACGCTGAATTGCTCGCACCAGATCACCACGCTAGGATATTGCTTCAGATCGAGACCGGCCGGAATCTCGTATTTCTGGCTGCCTTCGAAGCTGCGCAGCCGGCCCAGATCGACGAACATCGAATCCTTCACGTCGGCCGAGGAGCGGATTGTCGCTTTCGGCACAAGATAGACATGGTACTTCGGTCCCGGGCCGACCTTGAAGCTTGATTCTAGGAAGATGTTGCGCTCATAGACTGTGACGCTGCCCTGCCCGTAATGGATCGGGTCACCGGGGTCGGCATGAATGAAGGTGCCGCGCGCCAGGACCTGCGTGCGCTCGGCCTCGGCGAGCGTCTCGACGGCGGGCGCGGGCGGGAAGACGTAGGGAAACAGGAAGAAGCCCAGCCCGACACCGAAGCCGGTGCCGAGCACACCGCCAAGAAGAAACACCGCCAGCAATCGCCACATGGTTTTGCTCCGTGAAAGACTTGGTCTTTTACCGCAGGACCGTTGGGGTGGACATGCGCTTCAGGTGGATGACGGCGCAATTTTTTGTCATTTCGGCTGGACCTCTCCACTTCGTCGCCCCGGCCGTCAGAGCCGGGGCCTACTCGCTGCTCAGCCAGCGAAGTGACCGCGGTGAGGCGAGTGGGTCCCGGCTCGCCGCTTCGCGGCGTCCGGGATGACGAAACTCAAAATGCCACCGGCTTGTCGATGATCGCCTTGTGCTTGCCGAGTTTGCCGTGCGCGACCATCGAGCCGAGCGCTTCGACCACGACGCGCACGCCGATCAGCGCCGTGATGTCTGAGGTGTCATAGGGCGGGCTGACCTCGACGACTTCCAGCCCGCACAGACCTTCCGCCGCGACCAGCCCGAGAATTTTCAGCGCCTCACGCGGCAGGAAGCCGCCCGGCTCCGGCCAGCCCGTGCCGGGCACGAAGCCGCAATCAATTGAATCCACATCGAAGGAAATGTAAACCGCGTCGGCGTCCTTCCAGGCGAGTTCCAGCGCGATCTCGGCAGTTTTCTCAAGGCCCAGCTTTTCAATGTCCTCGATGGTGAGCACATTGGTCTGCCGCCGGCGCGCCTCGGCGACACCATAGCGCGGCACCTGCCAGCCGCCAATGCCGAGTTGCACCAGATTGGTGGCCGGCACGTTCGGCAAATTGGTCGCCCAGAACCAGGGCGTGGTGTGCATCCGCTCGTCGAGGTCCTTTTCCTGGATATCGATATGGCGGTCGAAATGGATGATGCCGATGCGCTTGGAGGTGCATTCGGCGATGCCCCGCACGCAGGGGAAGCCGATGGAATGGTCGCCGCCCAGCATCACCGGCAGCGCGCCGGACGAGAACACGTGCGAAACGCCGCGCGTGATCTGGTCGAAGCTTTTTTCCAGATTTGCGGGAATGGTGAACACGTCGCCCACGTCGCACAGCGTCATCTGCTCGCGCAAGTCCACGCCCATCTCGTAATTATAGGGCGTGTAGAGCGCCGAGATGCGCCTGATGCCTTGTGGGCCGAAGCGGGTGCCGGGGCGGTACGTCGTGCCGCCGTCGAAGGGGATGCCGACGACCGCCGCATCGTATTTGCCGACATCGCGGACATTCTCGATATAGGGCGCTTTCAAAAACGTATTGATGCCCGCGAAATGCGGAAGTTCGCCGCGCGCAAAGGTCGGGATCGTCTTGTCGGTCAGGCATTCCGCGCCGGGCAGACCCATGTCGAGCGCCCATTGCTGCTCTCGCCGCCAGCCATCCTCGGGCAAGCGGCCCTCGGCTTCAGCCGCTTTCCAGCCGCGCGTTTCGCGGGCGTTGAAATCGGGGTGATGGGCGCGGACTCGCCTTGCATGGAAGGGGGAACGCGGCGCTGCTCTCGATCGGTCAAACATGGGCTGCCTTATCCGTGCTGATCAACTCGGCGGCGAGAAGCTGAGCCGTTTTTGCGGCGTCGAGTGCGCTGCCGTTTTTAAGCTTCAGATCGTAGGTGATGGTCGCGCCATAGGCTGAAGGGTGCTGCGGATCGTGCCGCACCTTGTCGAAGACGATGAGCCGGGTGCCGAGCCGGAACGCTTCGGAAATATCATGCGTAACCATGAAGATCGTCATACCGGTTTCCTGCCAAATTGAAAGCAGAAGCGTTTGCATATCCAGCCGGATGCCAGGATCGAGCGCGCCGAACGGCTCATCGAGCAGCAGGATTTTCGGCCGCTTCAACAGCGCCTGCGCAATTGCGAGCCGTTGCTGCATCCCGCCAGAAAGCTGGGTCGGATAGCGGTCGCGCGCATGGGCAAGACCGATCTTGACGAGCATGGCGTCGGCTGCCTCTTCGGCCTCCCGCTTGGCGGCTCCAAACAGCCGGCTGAGCACCGGTGAGCGCTCGAAGGCCGCCGGCAAGGTTAGGTTCTGCATCACGGTCAGATGCGGGAAGACCGAATAGCGCTGGAAGACGATGCCGCGATCGGGCGTCGGCTCGCCGGGGATGGCGGCGCCATCGACGAGAATGCGGCCGCGCGTTGGCCGCTCCTGTCCGAGCAGCAGCCGCAGAAAGGTCGACTTACCGCAGCCGGACGCGCCAACGATGGTGCAGAGCGTGCCGCGCTCGACCGAAATCGAAACGCGCTCCAGGATCGGCGCGTCGCCATAGCGCACCCAAATATTCTGCGCCTCGACAAAACTCATAGCGCGCCGCCTTCGATATGCGCCCAGGCGTGCTGGCGCTTCGAGTAGAGATAGAGCAGCCGGTCAAGCGCGAAGGCGATCAGCGTGATCCAGGCGACGTAGGGCAGGATCACGTCCATCGCCAGATAGCGGCGCACGAGGAAAATGCGGTAGCCGAGGCCGCCGGTCGATGCGATGGCCTCGGCGGAAATCAGGAATATCCAGGCCGGCGCCAGGCTTAGCCGGATCGAGGTAATCAGCTTGGGCATGATTTGCGGCAGCACCACGCGCACGATCATCTGCCAAGTGGACGCGCCGAGCGTCGCCGCCTTGATGATCTGCTCCTGCGGGATTTCGGTCACCACCTGGGCGAGATAGCGCACCATCACCGGCGCGGTGCCGATCACGATCAGAACGACTTTCGAGGTCTCGCCTAAGCCGAAAATGATGAACAGGATCGGCAGGACGGTGATCGGCGGGATCAGCGAAACGGCGGCGATGAACGGGGCGAGCCCTGCCCGCGCGCGCGGTATGAACCCGGCCGGCACGCCGAGCCCGATGGCGAGCAGCGCCGAGATCGCTATGCCGCTCAGCAGGCGGCCGAGACTGGCGGCAGTGTCGCTCCACAAGAGATAATCGCCGGAGCGCACATCGGGGACGAAGGCGAATTCGTAAAACGCTTTGGCCATCTGGCCGAGCGACGGTAGCAGCTTATCGTCGGGATTTTCGGCAAGGCGCAGACTGCTGGCGATGCCATAGGCCACGATCACGATGAGGAACAGCAGCGCCCCGAGCAAGATCTTCTCGCCCCGGCCGGGCTGCTGGTTGATCAGACGCATTCGAGAGCGCTCGGCAATGGGCGGACCTTATGACTGCAATGCGATGGCCTTGGCAGCCTTGTCAAACTTTTGTCATCCCGCAAGCTGCGCGAGCAGCATGCGGGATGCGGCTGTGAGCGTTGACGACACAGGCTATGGCGTGTCCTAGAGTTTGCCGTCCGCCGCCATCTGCATATAGGTCGGATCGAAGCGCAGATTGACCTTTGTCTTATCGCCGACGATCTTGCCGCCCGCGAACTCCATCCCGACATCCTCGGCGCTCTTGGCGCCCTGGCCAAGAATGCCGTGGTCGAACAGGAATTTCGCCACGAATTGCATGGTTGTCGGCAGTTTGGCGTCCTTGGCGAAGGCGACGCCCTCGGCGGGCTTGTAGAACATTTGCGTGGTCTTGAGCTGGGCGTCGAAGCCGGCCAGATCGGTGCCGGACGCCTTGGCCATCTCGGTGCGCGCGGCGATGCCGGCCGGAGAGCTGGACGACATGATGCCCATCAGCTCATACCAGGCGCCGACCAGCGCCTTGCCGAAATCCGGGTTCTCCTTCAGCACGGCGGTGTTCACCATCATCACGTCGATGATCTCGCCGGGGATTGAGGAGCTGTCAAACACCAGTTTCGAACCCTTAGTGGCGGCGATCTCGGAGAGCAGCGGGTTCCAGGTGACGACCGAGGTCACATCCGCCGTTCCATAAGCCGCGATCATGTCGGCATCCGAAGTGTTGACGACGGTGATGTCCTTCTCCGACAGCTTGACGGTCTCGAGCGCGCGCGCGAGCAGGTAATGCGAAACCGACAGCTCGACCATATTGACCTTCTGGCCCTTGATGTCGGCGAGCTTGTCCTTGCCCTTCAGCACGATGCCGTCATTGCCATTGGAGTAATCGCCGATGATCAACGCGGTGGTGTCGATGCCGCCGCCCGCCGGGATCGACAGCGCGTCCATGTTCGTCATCGCGCATCCATCATAGGCGCCGGCCGTATATTGATTGATGGATTCGACATAATCGTTGATCTGCACGACATCGACGGTGATGCCGTATTTATCGGCCCATTTCTTCATGATGCCGGAGCTTTGCAGATGTCCCCAGGGCATCCAGCCGACATAGATCGACCAGCAGACTTTGAAATCCTTTTTCGGTGCTGCGTTGGCGGGGGTGAGGATAAATAAGGTTAGAGCGGCAAGCATCAGTCCCAAAGTGCGGCGCATAGTCATTTCTCCATGTTCGTTTGCCGACCAGGCGGTCTTGTTCGCAAGCGGTTTGGAGCGCACCGGGAGGCAAGGTTTGCGCCCGCAAACCTGTCGTGCAGTCCTCTCCCGGGATTTTGGCCCGCCGTGTCTCGGGCAACCCGCCCGGTCTGCGTCTCTCGGACCAGCGCCGCCCCTTTAGTGAAGCATGATCTTCTCGCAAAACCGGTTTTCACTTTTGCGGATCATGCTACAGGGGGCGGCCGGAACCCTAGACGCTCTGCACATGCATAAAGAAGCAAGTCTGGTGCCAAAGTGGGTAATGCTCCCTCTCGCATCGGGAGAGGGAGGGTGCAGGCGAGAGGTGACACGAAGCGTGCCCCTCGTCAGGCCGTTTTCAAGCTTTAAGGTTGTTCGACATGATGAAATTATGCGCAGGTGCTGCCCGGATTTTTCGCAGCTAGCCGCTCGAAAGCTGCTTTTCCAAGCTCTGCCGCATCTGCTCGCCGCAGGGAGTGCCGGTCTTCTTATAGGCGTCGACGATGAAGCCCTGCATGGTGCCGTGCAGCATACTCACCACCGCGAGCTGCCTTTGCGACATTTTCAGCGTGCGGTCGTGATGCGCCATAAAGGGAAAGAAGATGCGCGATTTCCAGTCAAGTCCGCAGAATTCCGCCGTCCCCGACAACAAACCGACCTTCATCGCCCGGCGCGCCTCCTCGATATTGAGCGGCGGCGCGGCTTTCTCCTCTTCAGTCGTGGGCGAGCAGAAATCGGCGCCGCACCGCGATTTCTGGATTTCGCTCAGCACCCGCTGCAGCATGTTCGCGACGGAATCATCAAGCATCGCATTGTTGATGGCGCCCTGCCACGGCGGCAATTCGATGCGCGGGTTCTGTTGATCGAGCGCGGCGCGCATCTCATCGGAACAGGTCTTGAGCACCTGAAGATTGCCGTAATCCCTGGCAAACTGCGCGTTATGAATAAGCTGCAGGACGGCAAGCGACCTAATGGCGTGGATGCCCTTCTGCTGGAAACTTTGCATCATCACCGGAAAGGCGCGCTCTCCCCATTCGAGGCCACACCATCTCAGCCGCGCGGATTTTGCCCCGGTGATGAGCGCGATGCGGGCCTCGTCGGCCTCCACGGGCGGCGAGGCGAATTCCTCTGGCGTCGCCGGAGCGCAGGCCTCCTTGCCGCATTTCATCTGCCGTAGACCGGCGAGCGCTTGCGCGATTGCGGCCTCAGCATCCTTTCTGCTGAACGACGGGATGGCTTCCGCGGTTTGTGCCGCCGCAAGGCAAGGCAGCGCCAAAAATGCGCCAAGGACCAAACCGATAAGCCGAACCTGCATGAGCTGCCTTTTCCAATTGCCGGACAAGGCTATCACTCCAAGCCAAGCGGTGAAAGTGCCGGGGACAAGGGCGTCGCGCCGTACGCAAAGTCAAGTCTACGCGCTCGCCCCTTCGTTTGACGCCGCATATTCAACGATTTGCTCACGATCCTGGTGCAGGCCGCGATAGGGCAGCGACATGTTCGACTTGGTGCCGATCATCCGCTTAAACTGGATGGTGCGGATGAACTCGCGGATACGCGGCTGGATTTCCGTCCGCCAGCGTGTGCCGTTGAACACGCCGTAATGGCCGACGCCGGGCTGGACGTAATGGTATTTCTCATCGACTGCAATATTGCGGCACAGATCCTGCGCGGCTTCCGTTTGTCCCAGGCCGCAAATATCGTCCTTCTCGCCTTCCACCGTCATCAGTGCTGTGCCCGTAATGGCGCCGCAATCGACGCGCTCGCCACGATGCATCAACTTTCCGTCGGGCAAGGAGTGTTCCTGGAACACAGCCGCGACAGTCTGCAAATAGAACTCGGCTGGCAAGTCCATGACAGCCAAATATTCCTCATAGAATGTTTGATGCTGCTGCACGCTATCGCAGTCGCCCTTCACCAGATCCTTGAACAGATTGCGATGCGCGGTCACATGCCGGTCCAGATTCATTTGCATGAAGCCGGTAAGCTGTACGAAACCTGGATAGACCTTGCGCAGATAGCCGGGATAGGCGAACGGCACATATGAAATCACATTGTTCTCAAACCATTCGATCGGCCGCGTCTTGGCGAGCTTGTTGACGACCGTTTCGTTGCGGCGCGTGTCGATCGGGCCGCCCATCAGCGTCAGCGAGGCCGGCTGCATCGGGTCTTTGCGCGCCGCCATGACAGCCGTTGCCGCCAGCACCGGCACCGCCGGCTGACAGACCGCGATCACATGGGTGTTCGGCCCGAGAAACTGGACGAATTCAATGATGGTGTCGATGAAATCGTTGAGGTCAAAGCCGCCGTTGGTGAGCGGCACGTTGCGGGCGTCGGTCCAATCCGTGATGTAGGTATTGTGCTCGCGGATCATGGCCTCGACCGTGCCGCGCAAGAGCGTCGCGTAGTGACCCGACATCGGAGCGACGATCAACACTTTTGGGTCGTAACGGCGGCCGATGACATTCACGTCGCGATCGAAATGAAGAAGATTGCAGAACGGCTTACGATAAACCACTTCCTCGGTGATCGGCACCGGCATCCCGAAGATCTTGGTTTCCTTGATGCCGAATTCGGGCTTGGCGTAACGGCGGGTGACATTCTCAAAAACCTCGCAGCTCGCCGCGAGCATGCGCGGGAGCAAGAGGTCGCGAAACGGGTTGAACGGAGACTTGAGCTGCATCTTCAGCCCCTGCGCGCCCCAGCGCAAAGGTGTGACCGCCGCATGGGCCAGCTCGTAAGATTGGTAGTTCATCGCGACATCCCCTCCAGGCGCCGGATTTGCCGGCTTGTATGCAACCGCGATTTCTGAGTATGCGGTAGCATTTTGTGCAGCGCAATAGGGATTCGCTGTTGCGCCAATGGGGCCAAGTCGTCAAAACACCAAGTATTTTCACACAATTAGCTTGCAGAATTTAAAGTAAAAGTGCGAATTTCTGCTGCATTGCGATACGTTCGCTTCCAACTGCTGCCATTATTGGATAGCAGTGTTGATGCGATTGGCAGGGAGCAACGGTATCAAGCGGCGTGGCGTAACTGGGTGGTATGTCTCCCGGCAAAACGAGTTGCGAAGCCTGCGAAAACCTCCAGCCATTATTGCCACGATCGAGAACCCAAACGAGATCGAAGCGCCGCTTCGGCCAGGCTTGTGGCAGGGTCTCGGCATTTTGGGAAATCTGCCTAACGATTTCGGCCATTGGATCCTGTCCCCAGCAAATGAGAACGGTGCCCCCAACGTTCTTCACCATTTCGATGAGCGCCGCCTCCTCACCGCGACCGAAATCGTGATTGACCTCTATGCCCAGCGCCGCGGCGAGGGGCGCGACGGTATTGAGCGGGCGAAGACTGTTCGCTCCGTTGGTCGGCCTGGCAGCGAAGATTGCCGACGGCGTTTCAATATTTTTAGCGCAAGCGTGGCCCGCTGGAGCGAAAAATCTGACGAGCGCACCGGCGCGTTGCCACCCGCGCACCGAGAGCTGATGCGGATTAGGCGTGCCCGCCTCGTCGACACCGTTGACATTGGTTTTTTCATCCGGCTTTTCCGCATGACGGATCAGCATGATTTTCGTCGGCGCCATCTCAACCTCTAACTTAGGATGCAGTCCGTTCAGTCTCTTTTCCGAGCCGATATGGGCCCGAACTCAAGCCACAATGGGCGCAAGCGTTTTTTCAAAACGAAGGCAGCCCGCGCAAAGCGCCTTGAATTGGAAGCCGGTTTTATGCAGGACGCGGCGCATTGCGTAATTTGCGCCAAGCGTATCGCAATAGAGGCTGGACAGGCCCACCTGCTTCCCAATCGTTTCAAGCCGCAGCAAAAGCTGCGTTCCAATGCCGTTATTCTGCCAATCATCGCCAACACAGAGGGCGAATTCGGCACTTCTTCCGCATTCGTCGATGGTGTATTGGGCTTCGCCGATCATGAGCTCTTTGCCCTCGGTTAAGAGGCATGCAATGAGCGAGACATGGCTCGCGCAGGACCTCTGGCTGAAGCGTTCAATCCACCCTTTCGGCGCATGCTGGAAAGGCGACATAAAGCGGTTGTACCGAGCGTTCGATGACAGGCTACGAAAGAATGATTGAGCAATTGCGGTGTCGTGCGGCAGGACCGGACGGATGGAAATAGCCCTGTTACTCGGCACAACCAATCCGGCCGGGACCGTTTGGTTCTCGGGATAGGCCATCATGTTTGTCTCCATAGCTATCGGCGCGCCTTTTGGGCGCGTTCTGACTTGGATTTGTTAACAATTCCTGATTGGGGGCTGACAGCGACGCCGCCTGCAGAGTTGGCTACGCTTACATCGGGCTTGATTTCAGCTCCGCGCGCACACGCTGCACCATGTCCTTGGCCATCTCCGTGGCATCGGCGGTGCAGTTTTCCGCCTTGCGATAATCCGCAATATAGTCCGCCTCAAGTTTTGGATAAAACCGCCGTTCCGCATTGAGGCCGTTGGCGGGGTTGGTCTCGCCTTTGAGGCGCTTCTTTGCCAGGTAGATATCCAGGTCGTGGATGTCGTCATGCGACAGACTGCCGGGGCACATCAGCCCGATGACGCGGGCGGCAAGCGCGCCCGCTGGGGCCGAGCCAACGCCAGGCCATTTCTCAGCCTTCGACGGCAATGCCGCGCCGGTCAAAACCGACGCCGCAAGCAGGCAAGACAAAAAGCTAAATTGCGACTTCGTATACATGGCGATCTCGAAAGGTGAATTCGGTTGATTTGAGATTGAAGCCGCATATCGGCTCCTTCATGTGCCCGTTCACCGGACAGGGGACAAATGCCAGGAAAGATGTGCGAGGTCGCGCAGGAATGGCCGCGCTTTTGCATATTCGGCCAATAGCGTTGGGATCAGCCCCGAAGCTTTGCAATCATCCCAGGCGTGACGCCGAGGACCTGCCGCATACACCGGGCCATGTGGCTCTGATGGGAAAACCCAGCCTCCAAAGCCGCCTGGCTCATCGGCATGGCGCCTTCCAGCAGCAACTGCTTGGCGCGCTCGACGCGGGCTCGCACGACATATTGATGCACGGGCATGCCGAAGCTGCGTCGGAACAACGACTTGAGATGCGAGACCGACAGGCTGGCCACTGCCGCCAGCTCAACAAGCGTCAGTGGCTGGTCCAGATGGTTTTCGATATGATCCAGGAGCCGCTTGCGTTGCTGTGTCGACAGCGCTTGCCCCTCGCGAAGTGCAACGCGCCCCTGCACGTCCAATCCCGCGACAAGACGGACGGCCAGCGCGGTGCTGAGACTTTCCGCATAGAGACGGTCGGACGGTATGTCGCTCTCAAGCTCGGCTTTGATGGCCCAAGCAATCCCCTCAAGCTGAGCATCCCGTGACTTGAATTTGGGTCTTAAGAAAGCCTTGTCGGGGTCGCGGTCAAGGTCATGCGCGACGTGCTGCACCAACTCAGGGGCGACCATCAACCGCAAAAAGGTGCGGTGGCCACCGTCAACACGGCCTTCGAGCCCAGCCGGGATCACGTCGAAGTCGCCGTGCCCCTGAATGCGCAGATGGCGCAGGCTATCGCAGCGCGCAATCGTATTGGCGGCTCGGCCAAAGTGAATACAGAGCCGATGCCGCATCGAGGCATGGATCGAGACACCGCCTGGAACCTGCAAGAAGTCCGCTTCAAGACCCTTCCATCCGCGCCCTTCACTGGAAAGGAGCGTTTGCGGTCCGTCTTGCTGGGACTGTGCCTGTTTATTTGCCATGCCGCCAACCTTAGGAAATATCTGCGCTAGAAAATCAGAAGATTTGGACTTTTCTAGATCACGATGATTTTGGATTGGCTCAATCCAAAATCATGAACAGTAATCTATCTCTTACGTTTAGAGCAGGATGACGAGCGTAAAACCGGTTCCCACTTTCCTCATCCCGCTCTAGTGCAACGCAATATGGCGCAGGCTAGTCATAATCGCCAGTCGCGATTATGGCCAGGATTTGCTTGCGACCCCAATAAAGGCAAAGTGGCTTAGCGGGCGTCCGACCTGCGAAAACGATCTTGCGACCGTGTGCGGATTTTTAAAGCCTCGATTTCACGATCACGCGGCGGAGCGTTCGTCACCAACGAGGCGAGCAACTCATGCGCCGCTTGACTGATTTGCTCGACCGCGCGGCTGAATGCAAGTTCGTTGGCTTTGGACGGCCGCGTAAAACCGCTCAGTTTTCGAACAAATTGGAGCGAAGAGGCATGGATTTCCTCATGCGTAGCAGCGGGTTGGAAATTATGCAGAGTCTTAATGTTCCGGCACATAAGCATCCCCTAAGCGGTCACTAACTTGCATGGGACTAAAGATTTCCAGCGGTGTCAACCGGTCCCGCCCGCGCGGCCAATACTCTGAAACCGCATCACTTCTGAGGCTCGATGCCAGGTAGATGATGAGGCACGGCAAGCGCCCAGTCAGTCGGCGCGCCGCTCGTTGAGCGCATAGCTGAGCAGTTTGTAAGCCAGCCTTGCGGCGGTGAATTCGCAGGCATGCAGCCCCGCGATCGGCGCGAGTTCGACGATATCTGCGCCGACAATTGTTCCCGCCTTGCTCGCCGCGCGCAGGATTTCACAGGCCTCGTCGAAGAAGAAGCCGCCGGGCTCGGGGGTGCCGGTCGCGGGCATAAGGCTGGCGTCGAAGCCATCGACATCGAAGGTAACATAGGCCGGCCGGCCCTTGAGCGGCGCGACGATCTCCTCGATACTCCAGCGGCGGCGGTCCTTCGCCCAGTGGATCGCCACGCGCCCGGGGTTCTGCTCGATGAAGGGGACTTCGGAGATGTCCGTCGCGCGGATGCCGACCGAGACCAGCGTTACGCCCGGGTTGTCGAGCACGCGGCGCATGGCGGCGGCGTGGGAGTAATGTTCGCCGAGATAGCCGTCCCGCAGGTCGGAATGAGCGTCGAATTGCAGAACCACGAGGTTGGGATAGCGGCGGGCAAAGGGGCGGATGGCGCCAGGCGTCAGCGAATGCTCGCCGCCTAGAGTGAGCGGGAATTTGCCTTCCGCGAGAACGGCCTCGACAAGCCCTTCGAGCTGCGTCAGAGCAGGCTCGATCTCGCCGCCGATTTCGGGCGCTTCGAGGGTGGCGATGCCGAATTGCCGGTAGGGCTCGCACCACAGCTCTTCATCAAAAAATTCCAGCTTCGGCGAGGCGGCGATGATCGCCTCGGGTCCGCGCGCGGTGCCGCCGCCATAGGAGACGCTCGCCTCAAGGCCGAAGGGAATTATAACGGCTCTCGCCGCCTCCGGATCGCCCGCCTCGTCATAGCTCAGTCCGAGAAAGCCGTCTTCGGGCGCACGATAGCGAAGCTGGGTCATGGGAAGCCGCAAGAATGAAAAGCCCCGGGAGCTTGGCTCCCAGGGTTATAAGCAATTACCGCTTCGCCGCCGCCTCGGCCAGCGCATCGGACGCACCATACATCGTCAGCATCGGCTCGTCCTTCAGCACGGCTTCGGCATAATGGCCAAAGCCATTGAACCGCGAGGACATCACTCGCCCATAGGCACCGATGTTTCCGATTTCGATATAGTCGCCTTCGGTCATATCAGCCGGCAGATAGAACGGCCCCGGCATGTGGTCAATGCTGTCGCAAGTCGGGCCGTAAAGCGCGAAAGGCGCCAGCGTCTGCGAGCTTCCCTTGCCGCCATGCAACTCCACCCGGCGGGCTGGGAAAACGAACTTCATGTGCGTGGCGTCGTACAGCACGCCGAACGCGCCGTCATTGATGTAGAGCGTATCGTCCTTGCGCGCCTCGACCCGCACGATAACGGACTCGGCCTCGGCGACCAGCGCGCGGCCGGGCTCGGCCCAAAGCTCGCAATGCCAGCCGACGGCGATCGTGTCGAACGCTTCGCGAATCTCGTCCATATAGGCGGCGAGCGAAGGCGGCTCGAGGCCGGGATAGACGGACGGGAAGCCGCCGCCCACGTCGATCACGTCGGCGACGACGCCCGCCTGCACGATATGATGCGACATCGCCCGCAGCGCGTGCCCGTAGGCGGCGGGCGACATGGCCTGCGAGCCGACATGGAAGGTTAAGCCGAAGCTGTCGGCAGCTTGGCGCGTCTTGCGCAGCAAATCCGGGGCGTCCACCCAGGAGATGCCGAATTTGTCCTCTAGCGGAATTTCGCTGAACGTATTCGGGCAAGTCATCCGGACCAGCAGAGTGAGATCGGCAGCATTGCCGGTCTCGGCCAGGATTTTATCCAGCTCGGCTTCGCAATCGAGCGCGAAGCTGCGCACGCCATAGTCGAAATAGGCTCTGCGAATCAGCTCGCGCGATTTAATTGGGTGCATGACATGCGCCCGAGCCCCGGAAAGGGCGACGACCTGCTCAATTTCTGGGAGGGAAGCGACGTCGAAATCTATAATGCCGGCGGCATAAAGCTCGCCCACGACGTGCGGCGCGTCATTCGCCTTGAGGGCGTAGAGGCATTTTCCGGGAAAATTCTGTAAAAACCAGTGTGCCGCCTTGCGGGCAGCATTCGGGCGAAAAGCTAGTACCGGGCGCTCGGGGCTTTGCAGACGAATGACGTCTGCCGCGCAGCGGTATGTGTCCATCCCATAGGTCCTCCAAAGTGCAGTTGACCCTAAGCTGAACGGCCGGATTAGGCACCGCAGCGGAGGTCGCAATAAGGCGATACGCCCGCAATGTAAAGTGTTTTCCGCGCCGTCCCGCCCGAAATGCGGCCATTGTTACGAGGATTAGCTTTTACCACCAGCAATATAATGGGAAAAATTCGAGGCTTTTCAAGCGTTATGAGGTTCGACACAATAAAACAATGTCGGTTGTCTCATCCGCCGTTCTTGATGACGAAGCGATAGACATTGCCCTCGATCTGGGAGGAATCCAGCAGCGTGTGGCCAGAGGTCTGACAGAAAGCGGGAAAATCCTCCACCGCGACCGGGTCAGTGGAGAGCACTTCCAGTGTTTGGCCCGGCGCCATCTCGCGCAAGACTTTACGTGCTTTGAGAATTGGCAGCGGACAGCTCAATGCGGTCGCATCGAGGACTCGCTCGGCCATGAACGACCTCCTAAACTGCGAGAAGTTAATTCATTACGTGAGATTTCGAATTGTTCCCAATGCAGGTTGCTGGGATATTCGCTCAGAATCTCACGATCTCGCATCTTGATCTTAGAGGTTAAGCAAAGATGCGCATAGATTCGGAACATACTCAGGGAGAGACCAGAAAAACGCGTGAGTAATTGAAAATCAAGTCCGGTCCCGGACCCCCGTCTTTCGCTCTGCATGGGTATCACTGCGTATGTTGCGTGCGATCGCGCGCCAAACGCCGCCGAACGCAAATGTTGGTCGGAAAGCCACGCCGTTATTCCATTCGCTATTTCTTTTTAGAGTGCTGGCTTTCAACCGGTGGGATCGATTTTAGATACGCCGCGATCGCATCGCGATCGTCTTTGGTCAGCTTGGCCATATTCTGCTGCACCTTGGCCATCGCGCCTCCCATGATATCGCCGCTCGGGGTGAAGCCGGTTTGCAGCGAAAACGAAATGTCCTTCTCGCTCCATGAGCCAATGCCGGTTTTGTCCGGCGTGATGTTTGGTGTGAAGCCCTTGCCTTCCGGATCGGGCGCGCCTCCGAGCTTCTTGGCACCGATGATGCCGCCAAGCGTATCGCGCGGAGTGTGGCATTCGCCGCAATGTCCTGGACCCTCGACCAGATAGGCGCCGCGATTGATCTGAGCTGATTTGGAGGGATCGGGGGTGAAAATCTTGCCGTCCAGATAAAGCCCTTTCCAGACGCTCAGACCGCTGCGGATATTGTATGGAAAGGAGAGATCGTGGTCCGGCACGGTCGAGGCAATCGGTTCGAGCGTTTTCAGGAACGCCCAAAGGTCGACAAGATCGCTGCGCTTCATGCGCTGATACGAGGCATAGGGGAACGCTGGATAGAGATTGTCGCCTGAGGGCGAAGTCCCCTGGGTCATCGAGGTGATGAAGTCCTGTTCGGTCCAACCGCCGAGGCCGACCGTCTTGTCTGGCGTGATATTGGGTACATAGAATGTGCCGAAATCGGTTTTAAGGCAGCGACCGCCCACCGGCTTGAGGTCATCGGCGGCTTTCGGTTCGTCGCATTTGGCCGAAGCGGGAGCGGCGTGACAAGACGCACACCCCCCGGCTGTGTACATATACCGCCCATTCTGCAGATTCGGCTTGCCTACCCCATTGGGCGAGGTTTGGCCGAACGCGGCTGTCGCCGCCGAAGATATCAGGACGGCGGCGAAAAACGCGGCATTCCGGCGGTGCATGAAGCCTCTTTACCTTTGGAATTGATATTTCTCGTGGCAGCCCTGACACGTCTTGCCGAGTTCGGCGAAGACCGGGAGGAAGTTTTGCGCTCCCCCAGCGGCGGCGGCGACGGCCAGACCGCTATCCTGTTTCAGTTTCATTGCCCGGGCCGCAAAATCGGCCTTGTTCTGCCAGATCTCGGGTTTAGCGTCATTGCCCTTTTTGTCGGCGGTGCCCGCCGTGCCTTCCGGGAAAAGCGTGATGAACTCATCCGTCGTGCCGCCAATGGCGGTCATCGCCGCGGCGACTTTGGTCGCGTCATAGGGAACTTCACCCTTGAGCATCTTCGTTATAAGTTCGGCACTTTCGCCGTTCTGCCCCATCAGCGCCTGACGCCTTTTGATGGCGCCGTCCTGTGCAAGGGCCGCGCCTGCCGCAATGCATCCGACCAGAAGACCAATGACGATGCGTTTCATCCCGATTTCCTTTGAATTGATTGTCAGAAAGCAAAGTGGGGTCACAATTCCTTTACCTGTGGCGCAAGCAACCTAACCGCTGAGGCGTGCGAATTCCCTTCAACTTGCCGTGAGCAGCGTGGAATTGGTGAGTATCCGCAACAGGCTGGACCGTTTCACTGGAGACCGGCATAGCGCACCGCATAAACCCAACCCGTCACCGCCAAAGCGCTAACAACCGTTGAGATGAAGACCAGCATCGATGCAAGCCCTGGCTCGGCTTTGTATTCGCTTGCAAAGATCGCCAGCAAAACCCCGACCGGCACGGCGGCGCTGACAACGAAAAAAGCCGTCAAATGCGGCGGAAATCCGAGCAGAATGGCCAGAATCCAAGCTGTTGCCGGGGCCACTGCTAGGCGTAATACAAGTCCGGCAATCAATGGTCCCCGCTCGACCTTGGCCTCGATCGCCGCAAGCTGAACGCCGAGCAGCAGCAGCGCCATCGGCGTGAAGGCGTCGCTGATGAGCTTCAACGGCACAGCGAGCACCGTCGGCAGCGTCACATCGAAGCCTTTCAGCAAATAGCCAAGCGCGGCGGCCGGCAGCAACGGCGTCCCGAAAAGCGCATTCATGATGCCCGGCTTGACGTTGCCGTTCGGCTGGAACGCCAGCATCGCGACCGGTGCAATGAAAATCGAATGCAGGCTGAGCACCACGGTCTGGTAGAGCAAATAATCCTCCGGAAAGGTGAGCTGGATCAGCGGGATGCCATAATTGCCGGAGTTGGAGAAGAAGGCGGCGAGCCCCATCAGCGCGCGCAAATTGCGGCTCATTCCCATAAGCGCGGCAATCCCCCAGCCGAGGGCGAACAGAAAGGCGAAATGTAAAAGCGTAAACCAGAGGATCGGCCATGCGGCGTCGAGCGGCAGTTTGGCGGCGGATGGAAAATAGATTAGCGCGGCTGGCAGCAGCACATAGACCTGCATCCGCGTCAGCGTCGACACGTCGAAGGTCATCCGCCGCTGCACAAAATATCCCAGCGCGACAAGCCCTAGGATCGGCAACGTGATGCCGGTCAAAATACCGAGGAAAAGCTGCAAACGCCGCTCCGGAAGTTCAGGACTTCCTTAACCGGCACGGAGGCGATTGGCCAGCCCAATCCGGCAGTTGCGTCGACCCGCTTGGACGGCAGATGCGGCCCGCGGCCATGCCGGTGGCAGCTGGGTTACATCTCTTTAAAAAGATTGCCGCGGTTAACGCTGCGTTAACGATCTTGGATTGTATTTATGTGATATTGCAATCAAAGGTTGATTTGATTTTGTAGAGGGGTGCGATGCGCAGAATAAATCACCAGCCAATCGATCGGCATGTTCGCCACGAAGGCAAAGAAAAGTCGGCAAAGTTGGCCCAGGACAGCCTGCTCAAGGCGGCTGCGCCGCCGAAAATCGGCATCACCGTTGCGGCAGCCGTTTTGGCGGCGCTGGGCATCGGAGCCGTGCTAAGCAGCGCCGCCGAGGCGCAAACGTTGGGCACGGCGGAGGATTTCGGCGTGCTCGGCAGCAGTACGGTCACCAACACTGGCCCGAGCATTATCTTCGGCAATGTCGGCGTCTCCCCCGGCACGTCGATTGTCGGATTTCCGCCCGGCATCATCGTGGCCCCCGGCACCCTGCACGCTGCGGACGCCGTCGCCGCGCAGGCGCGAGCCGACGTCATTACCGCCTATAACGACTTGCAGAGCCGGCCATCGCAATTCGATCTGACCGGCCAGGATCTCGGCGGCCTCTCGCTTTCGCCGGCCGTCTACAGCTTCGCTTCTTCGGCTCAATTGACCGGCGTGCTGACACTCAACGGCCTTGGCAATCCAAATGCAGAATTCGTATTCCAGATCGGATCGACGCTGACGACGGCGAGCAATTCGATGGTGCTGCTCATCAACGGCGCCAATGGCGACAATGTCTATTGGGCCGTCGGCAGCTCAGCCACGCTCGGCACGAATACCAGCTTTGCCGGCAACATCCTCGCCTTGACCAGCATCACGCTGAACACCGGCGCTTTCATCACCTGCGGCCGCGCCCTGGCGCAAAATGGCGCGGTCACGCTGGACACCAATGCAATCACGCTCTGCGTCGGCGGCATTACACCGCCGGACGGCGATCTCGATATCACAACCAGCGAACTCTTCGGTGAAGGTGTGGCCGGGGCCACGCAGGCCGCGTTCGGAGCTATCAGCCTGTTCGGTTCGGCGCTGATGGGGCAGGGTGCGTTCTGGCGTGAGGGCGCCCCGCAGGATTTCGCCATGACGCCGCAATCGCTGAAGGACATTCAGTCCGGCTCTTTGAAGGATGATCTGGCCGGCTGGGAGGGGACTATGCCCGGACATGATCCGCGCCGCACCTGGCGTCTGTGGGCCACGGGTTTTGGCGGCACGGGCTCGTTCGATGGTGACCGTTTCCTTGGAACCTCCGATCTCGATACGCGTACGGCCGGCTTCGCGGCCGGCTTCGATTACCAGACCGACCCCACAACACTGATTGGCATCGCCGGCGGCTACACGCATTCGCGCTTTTCGGTGGACGAGTTGCACTCTGAGGGAGACAGCGAAGGCGGCCACGTCGGCGTTTACGGCGTGAAGACGCTCGGCCGCGCCTATGTCGCGGCGTCTGCCGAATATGCGCATTTCGAAACCGAGACCTACCGCTTCATCGACTTCCTGGTCCAGGAAGAAGCCTTTGGCTCGTTCGGCAGCGACGGCTACAGCGCCCGTATCGAAGTCGGCTACAAGCAGCCCGTCGACCGCTTCAATGTCACCCCGTTCGCGGGCATCGCCATCTCCAATCTCGATAGCGAGGGGTTTGTCGAGGACAATTTCAGGATCGGCGTCGGTCCCGGCGGGCTGGGAGCGACCTATACAGGCACGTCGCAGGATTCCCTGACCAGTTCGCTCGGCGTCCAGCTCGACACGCGGATCGATCTCGATTATGGCCGGGTGCTGACGCCGTTCGCGCGCATCGCCTGGGTGCATGAATTCGAGACCGAGCGCAGCATCGACGGGTTTCTGACAACCTCTCCGGCGGTGATATTCACCGCCTTTGGCGCGTCCCCCGCCGAGGACGCCGCCAAGGTCAATGCCGGGTTCAGGCTGGACCTGACCGATCGCATTGGCGTGTTTGCCTATTTCGACGGCGAATTCTCCGACCACAGCCAGACCTATACCGGCAATGGCGGCATCCGCATTTCCTGGTGAAACATTCGTGCCGCGCGGTGCGTTGCTACCGAGCGGCGGCATCGCTTTCGAGAATCTCGATCTGTTCCGGATGCGTCACACTGATCGAGGGGCCGTTAAAACTGTTGATCCAGCCGCGCACGCGGACGCGCTTGCCTTTGAGGTCAGCCGGCTTGAAGGCTGTCCGTGCGCCGCCGGCTTCATTCCCAAATAGCCTCGCACTCTGCTCGGAAATGAAGGCGGTGAAGTCCCTTTTCCAATTCTGGCCGAAATTGATGTACGTCCGGCCGCGAATTTCGGCAACGTTGCTCACCCTGCCTTCAACGATCTCATAGCTTTGCACCAGCGTATACAAGAAGTCCTCCGACTCCGCCGGGCGCACCGCGAAGAACCCCATCTTCCACAGGCCTGTTTGCGCGGCGCGGGCCGCAGCCTCTTTGGCGAGCAATTCCGTGACGCACAATCGATTCTCCGGAAATGAGATGACGCGATTCAGGCCCGCTTCGACGAGTTCGGCCTGCAGCCAAACCGGCCCGGCCTCGCTCACAATCATCACTTGCGCCAAGATCCGCCCATAACGATCCCGCTTGCGCTGGTCGAGATGCAGGGCAACTTTCTTGCCGAGCGCCAGCTCGGTGAGCGCTTTTTCCATTTGCAGCCGGGCGTCCGACGCCGGACCGCCGCGCGCGCGTTTCGGCCCGATCACCCCGCTTAAGCGCACTGCGCGTCCATCTTCCAGGATAAGCGTTTCGCCATCGTTGATTTCGGTGACGAGGGCCGTGCCGCCATCCTCGCCCTGGCAATCCGCAAAGACTGCCGCTGTGGAAACCGCAAGGAACAACGATGCCAGGACGGTTCCCGCAACTGCCGCGAATACGCCGCGAGCTTTAAAGGTCATATCATCGACTCCGCGTGAACGCCGGGAACTGGTTACATCCGTTCCTGTTTTGATCCCATGCTTATAGCAAACGCGCCGGCCGTCGAACCCGTGGATAGTACCTAATCGGGCATCACGATTGTCGCCGCACGATTTCACCTGGCGTTCCGTTACACGCTTGACCGATTCCGGTTGCGGCACGTACACCTTTGACGGCAGGCTTCGTTCCCGTAGCTCAGCAGGATAGAGCGGCAGCCTCCTAAGCTGCAGGTCCCGCGTTCGAATCGCGGCGGGGACGCCAATCAACGCGCGGCGCGCCGGACCGGACCGATCATGGCTCAAACCTCCCCGCGCGCGTCGCCGGCATACGCGCCGAGCAGCGGCTATCTCCTAGCGGCGTTCGGCGCGATCTTGTTCTCGACCAAGGGCATTTTCATCAAGCTGGCTTACGGGCCGGGCGGCGTGCCCGAGATCGACGCGATCACGCTCCTAGCGCTGCGGATGGCATTTTCCTTGCCGGCCTATCTCATTATAGGCGGCCTTGCGTGGAACGACCGTCTTCGCAGCCACCAGCCGCTCCCGACCCGGCGGCAGCTCATCCTGGCCGCGCTCGTCGGCGTGTTGGGCTATTACGCAGCGAGCTTTCTCGACTTTGAGGGCCTCATCTATCTGACGGCGCAATTCGAGCGGCTCATCCTCTTCACCTACCCCGTATTCGTGATGATCCTCGGCGCGCTGTTTTTCGGCGGCACGATCACGCGCTGGGGCGTCGGCGCGCTGCTGCTATCCTATGCCGGTATCGCGGTGATCTTTCTGGAAGGCGCGACGGCCACCGGGGACCGCGTGGCCCTTGGCATCGTCCTTGTTCTCGGCTCGGCCTTCGCCTTCGCGCTCTATCAGCTGCTGGCGAAGCCTCTCATCATGCAGATCGGCAGCCGGATTTTCACCTGCATTGCGATGACGGGCGCGAGCCTGGCCGTGCTGCTGCATTTCTGCATTGAAAACAGCCTCGCGGATCTGTCGCAGGTTCAGCCGCGCATCGTCGGCATCGCGGCGCTGATCGCGTTATTCTCAACCGTCCTGCCGTCCTTCATGCTCAATGCCGCCATCGAGCGCGTCGGCCCGCAAGCGGTTTCGGTGATGGGGACGCTGAGCCCGGTCGCGACCATAGCAATGGCGATCGTGCTGATCGGCGAGCCCTTCACGCCGACCGACGCCCTGGGAACGCTGATGGTGATCGCGGGCGTTGGGCTTTTCACTTGGCATGATGCACGCCGGAAAAGCCCACCGATAAATTTTCCGCCCTCGCGGGATTAAAACCGTCGCGGCTTCCGTATATAGCCCATGATGGAAGACAAGGTCCGCTTTGATGTCACAGCTCAGCTACCGGCGCTGCGGCGCTATGGGCTGGCGCTGACGCGCAATGCTTCGGACGCGGAAGATCTGGTGAACGAGGCGCTTTTGCGCGCTTATGAGAAGCGGGCTTCGTTTCGCGCGGACAAGACGCTTCGAGTGTGGCTGTTGTCGATCCTGCATAATTGCTTCGTCGATGGGACGCGCAGGGAACGCGGCGAGCGCGCAAAGCTGGCGCAAGCTGCGGCGATGACCGAAACGCACACGCCGCCGCCCCAAGAGCACGCCGTCCGCCTCGCGCAGATTCGTGAGAGCTTCATGGCGCTACCCGAAGAGCAGCGCACGGCTCTGCACCTTATTGCGATCGAGGGATTGTCGTATCAAGACGCCGCCGCCACGCTCGGCATTCCCACCGGCACATTGATGTCGCGGCTTGGCCGCGCCCGCTCAGCATTGCGAGCGCTGGAGGAGACTGGCGAAGCAGCGCCGCCGATGCGCGGCACGCCCCGCCCAGCCCGTCTGAAGCTTGTAGGAGGTCCCGATGACGCAGCCGGTTGATCCTATCGGCGAAGCCGATCTGTGGGCCTATATTGACGAACAGCTGACCCCGGCCCGCCGGATCGAGGTAGAGGATTATTTGTCGCGCCGTCCCGACATCGCGGCAAGGGTCATGGCGGATCTTCGCGGGCGCGATGCGCTGCGGCTCAGCTTGGCGGATCAGACGAGCATCAGACGGCTCGACACCCATAGCGCCGCACGCCGTCTTGAACGGGCGATGGCGCGCGATGTGTTCTTCGTGAAGCTGCGGCGGGTCGCGGCGGTATCGGCTTTTTTGTCGCTCGGCTGGCTCGCCCATGTGGAGTTCGTCTCGATGAACGAATGGACCGGAGCGACGGCGTCGGTCATGCCGTCCTATGTCGACGAGGCGGCGCGGGCGCATCGCACAGCGCTGCTGCGCGCCTCCCTGAAGCCGCAAACCGGGCAGCCCGCCTTCGATCGTGCGGACATCTTTAAGGCGACGGCGATTACGCTGCCCGATCTGCCGGAAGGCTGGGAAATCCTCGATATGCAGATCTTCCCGTCTTCGACCGGGCCAAGCGTTGAAATGGCGATCAGGGCCAACGAGTTAGGCGCCCTCTCGCTGTTCGCGGTGCGGCCGGGACGGTTCGATGTGATGCCGACGACCCTTGCGTCCGCCAATGAGGTGACAGCCGCCTATTGGCAGACCGGCGATGTTGCCTACGCCCTTGTCGGGGCGGCAGAGGGGCCTGCACTCAATCAGGCCGCCGTCAAACTTGCTCAAACACTCACTCAACAATGGGAGCCTATGCGATGAACACCCCTAATTCCGGCCTTGGCTGGCAAACCATCGCGCGCGGGACGGACGCCGCGCTTTTCGACGAAGGTCTGCGCCAGCATATGCTGCGCGTTTTCAACTATATGGGCCTCGGCCTGGCGCTGACGGGCATTGTCGCCCTGATCGTTGGCACGACGCCGGCGCTGTACGTGCCGATCTTTTCGACGCCGCTCAAATGGGTCGTCATGCTGGCGCCGCTGGCTTTCGTGCTGTTCTTCTCGTTCCGCATTCAGTCGATGTCGGCATCCAGCGCGCAAATCACCTTCTGGGCATTCTGCGCGGTGATGGGGCTGTCTCTGGCCTCCATCTTCCTCGTGTTTACCGGCATGAGCATCGCTCGCACCTTCTTCATCGCGTCGGCCATGTTCGGCGCGACGAGCCTGTATGGCTACACTACCAAGCGGGATCTGTCGAAATTCGGGTCGCTGCTCATCATGGGCCTGATCGGCGTGGTGATCGCCAGCGTCGTCAATATTTTTCTGGGATCGACTGCGCTGCAATTCGCCATCTCGGTGATCGGCATCGTGGTCTTCGTCGGGCTGACCGCTTGGGACACGCAGAGCATCAAAGAGCGGTATGCCGAGAGCGCGGGGGCTGAAGAGAACCAAAAGATGGCCGTGTTCGGCGCTCTGTCGCTCTATCTGAATTTCGTCAACATCTTCCAACTGCTGCTGACCTTTACTGGCGAGCGGGAATAAGGCTGATCGGACGATGGAAGCCCCGTTCCTGGTCAACCAGGACGGGGCTTCCTATTTGAATTGATTGAACCTTCGCGGGCGCAAAGCCGGCAACCGCCGAAGCTATGCTTGAAGCGATTCAACAGGAGTTTTGCAATTATGAACGAGCAAGACCGTCAAGCGATTGAAGGACTTTTTGCCCGCCTGGCCGACGCTGAGCGGCAAGCCGGTCCGAAGGACGCCCAAGCCGAGGCGTTCATCAAGCAGCAGATGGGAGCTCAGCCCGGCGCGCCCTATCTGATGGCTCAGACGATCGTCATGCAGACTTACGCGCTCGAACAGGCGCAGCAGCGCATTGGCGAGCTTGAGGAGCAGGCCGAAGCGCCGGCGTCATCGAGCGGCGGAGGCAGCTTCCTGTCCGGCATCTTCGGCGGCGGTTCGCCAGCGCCCGCCTCGCGCCCGTCGAGCGTTCCCGCTGCGGGACAGCGTCCCAACTTTCGGGGCGGTGCGATGCAAGCGCAGCCGCAGCAGGGCGGAGGGTTCCTGGCAGGCGCGGCTCAAACCGCCATGGGCGTCGCTGGCGGCGTGCTGCTCGGCAATGCTTTGGGCAGCATGTTCGGTGGCGGCACGGCTCAGGCGACGCCGGCCGCAGCCGCCCCGGAAGCGCCGAAAGCCGAGCCAGCTCCCGCCGAGCCGGCGGCGCAGCCGGAACCTGTGGCGGACGACGGCGGCGGGTTCTTCGATTCGGACTTCGGCGGCGACATGGACATCTGACGCCGGTTGGCTGACAAAACCGGCGCAAAGATTCCAGATGAGGAGGGAGCCGCGAAGTGCGGCGACCACCTCATCGAAGGCTGTGCAAGGCTCACCCCGTTTCGACCGGGGTGTCGGCCTCGCTCCACTCCGCCCAAGAGCCGTCATAAACGGCCGCCGTTTCGTTGCCGATCGTTGCCAGCGACAGAGCGATCACACAGGCCGTCACGCCAGAGCCGCAGCTTGCGACGACCGGCTTCATCGTATCCACGCCGTTCTTTGCAAAGATCGCTCTAATTTCTTCGGGCGGACGCATTGTGCCGTCCTCGGCAAGAAGATTTGCAAACGGTACGTTCTTGGCGCCCGGAATATGCCCCAGGCGCGGAACGGCGCGCGGCTCCGGCTCGGTGCCTGCGAACCGGCCGGCGGCGCGCGCATCAACGATCTGCATCGCGCCATTGCCCAGCATTCGAGTCATATCGCTGAGGTCGCGAACAAGGCCGGAATTGACCCGCGCGGTGAAGTGGCGCTCCGTGCGCCGGCGCGGCTCGCCGCTCTGCACGGGCCGGTTCTCCGCCCGCCATTTTGTCAAGCCGCCGTTCAGCACCGCCACATCCTTGGCGCCCATCACCCGGAACATCCACCAGGCGCGCGCGGCTCCCGACATGTTGGTGGCATCGTAGATCACAATGCGCGTCCCATCGCCGATGCCCATCTTGCGCACGCGCGAGGAGAATTTTTCGGGCGACGGCAGCATATGCGGGAGCGGGCTGGCGCTATTCGAAATTTCCTCGATGTCGAAGAGCAGCGCGCCCGGAATATGCGCGTCGCGGAACTCCGCGGCCGCATCGCGCTCGGCGCCCGGCAGATGCAGGGTGGCATCCAGAACAACGATATCGGGCGCATCGAGGCGCGTCGCCAACCAATCTGTTTCGACCAGCCAATGAACCAGACCCGGCATGTCAGACTTCCTCCCTTGGCCGCCTGACATCGAGGTCCGACGACGCATTGCTTGCCACTGTGAAAGATAGGTTACACCGCAACGCGAGTTGCGCCAAACCCGCCCGCGCCCTTCAGACATAGACCTCGGGAATCGCCGCGCGAGTCTCCAGCCAATCCGGCACGGGAAGGTTCTTTTCGCGCAGGAAATCGGCGTTGAACAGCCGGCTTTGGTAGCGCGTTCCGTAGTCGCAAAGGATGGTCACGATGGTGCGGCCCGGCCCCAAATCGCGCGCAAGACGCACAGCCCCCGCCACATTCATGCCGCTTGAGCCGCCGAGGCAAAGGCCCTCTTCGCGAAGCATTTGGAACACGCGTTCGACGGCCTCGCTGTCCGGAATTTGATAAGCCTTGTCCACCTCGACGCCTTCGAGATTAGCCGTGATGCGTCCCTGGCCGATGCCTTCGGTGATCGACGAGCCCTCCGATTTCAGCTCCCCTGTCGTGTAGTAACTGAAAAGCGCCGCGCCCATCGGGTCGGCGATGCCGATGACGACATCGCGCCGCTTTGCCTTCAGCCCCATCGAGACGCCGCCCAGCGTCCCGCCCGTGCCGACGGCGCAAATGAAGGCGTCGAGCTTGCCGTCCGTTTGCGCCCAAATCTCCTCGGCGGTGGTTTTCATATGGCCGTCGCGATTGGCGACATTGTCGAACTGATTCGCCCAGATCGCGCCATTCGGCTCGATTTCATCGAGTTTTTCGGCCAGGCGCTGCGAATATTTCACATAGTTGTTGGGATTGCGATACGCCACGGCCGGCACTTCGACGAGCTGCGCGCCCAGCAGCCGCAGCGCGTCCTTTTTCTCCTGCGACTGGGTTTCGGGAATGACGATCACGGTGCGATAGCCGAGCGCGTTCGCAACCACGGCAAGGCCGATGCCCGTGTTCCCGGCGGTGCCTTCGACGACCACGCCGCCGGGGCGCAACTGACCCTTGGCGATGGCATCCTGGATGATGAACAGCCCGGCGCGGTCCTTGACCGACTGCCCCGGATTCATGAATTCGGCCTTGCCCAGGATTTCGCAGCCGGTTTCCTCGGACGCGCCGCGCAGACGGATGAGGGGCGTGTTCCCGATCGCATCGAGAACCGATGATGCTATCTCCATTTGAATGCGCCTCCTTCCTGCCGCCAGCTTCGCATGTGCGGCGAAGGCCGCGCGAAGCCTACGTAAAGCATTTATTCTGTAGCCGCAGCGAAAAACGCCGTGTTATAGACCGGGTCCACGACGGTGGCGCAGCGCCTTCGCGGGCGTGGCGGAACTGGTAGACGCGCTGGATTTAGGTTCCAGTGACGAAAGTCGTGGGGGTTCAAGTCCCTCCGCCCGCACCATATATTCCAAAGCTCGCTGTCGCGACGTTTAAGCCAGTATAATGATTTTTCGGAAGTTAGAACCCCCATGCAAATCACCGAAACCCTGTCCGAGGGCCTGAAGCGCGAGCTGAAGGTCGTCATTGGCGCCGCCGAATTGGACGAGCGCTTGAACGCCAAGCTCGATGAGCTCAAGGATAAGGTGCAATTGAAGG
The DNA here is from genome assembly GCA_031399085.1 of Rhodomicrobium sp. GTDB lineage: Bacteria > Pseudomonadota > Alphaproteobacteria > Rhizobiales > Rhodomicrobiaceae > R-RK-3. The sequence goes on along the minus strand of JANNOQ010000045.1, from coordinate 5,430 downwards.
GCTTCCGGCCGGGAAAAGTTCCGCTGGGGCACATCAAGAAGGTCTATGGCCGCTCCGCCATGGCCGAAGTGATCGAACAGGCGGTTGAAGAATCCCGCGCCAAAGCTCTAGCGGGCAGAGAGGAACGCCCAGCGTTTCAGCCCAATATCAGGCTGCCGGAGGCTGAAGCGGAGGTCGAGGGAGTCATGAGCGGCGCGCACGATCTCGAATTCATCATGTCCTTCGAAGTACTTCCTAAGATCGAACTGGCCGAACTCAAGAAGATGAAGGTCGAGCGGCCGGTGGCGGAGATCGGCGCGGATGAGATCGACAAGGCGGTCGACCGGATCCGCGAAGCCAACATGGCCTATGAGGCCAAGGAAGGCGAGGCCGAGACTGGCGACCGGCTGACGCTCGATTTCACCGGCAAGATTGACGGCGAGCCGTTCGAGGGCGGCTCGGCGGAAGATGCGCATGTCATCCTTGGCCGCGGCATGTTCATTCCCGGTTTCGAAGAAGGCCTTGCCGGAGTGAAGACCGGCGAGGTGCGCGTCGTGACGGCGTCGTTTCCGGAAAAATATCAGGCCGCGCATCTTGCGGGCAAGGCCGCCGAGTTCGATGTAAGGGTCAAGGAAGTCGCGGCGCCTCGTCTTCCCGCCGCCGATGACGAATTTGCAAAATCCCTCGGACTGGAATCGCTCGACAAGCTGAAGCAGGCTCTGCGCGAGCGCATGTCGAAGGATTACTCCGACGCTTCACGCAACCGCGCGAAGAGATCGTTGCTCGACGCGCTCGACGAAGCGCATCGGTTCGAGTTGCCTCCGTCGCTGGTTGAAAATGAGTTTGAGGCGGTCTGGCGGGAAGTGACGACGCATCTGGAACGCGCCAAGAAGACTTTCGCGGACGAGGACACGACCGAGGAAAAGGCGCGCGAGGAATATCGGACCATGGCCGAGCGCCGCGTGCGGCTTGGGCTCGTGCTCTCCGAAATCGGTCAGCGCAACGAGATCAAGGTCACGGATGAAGAGGTGCGCCGCGCGATCATGCAGCGGGCGTCGCAATATAAGGGGCAGGAGCGCAAGGTCGTCGAATACTACAAGAACAACCCGAATGCGCAAATGGAACTGCGCGCCCCGATCTTCGAGGACAAGGTTGTGGATTTCGCGCTCGAGCTTGCGGACGTAACGGAAAAGCCGGTATCGGCCGAGGAGCTTTTCCGCATGGAGGCGGACGAAACAATGGTCCACGATCATGACCATGATCACGGTCATGATCACGATGATCACGGTCACGTTCATGGACCTGACTGCAATCACGATCATGATCACGACCATGATCACCCGCACAGCGAGGCTGAAGTCGGCGAGCACAAGAAAAAGTGATCGCAGCCGCGCGACACGGCCGACATGCGCACGCCGGGCGCTTGGCAAGAGGATTGGAAAGCCCGTCGCGCGTCTATATTTGATTAACACGAATCATCGAGCCTGCGTGTTCGGGGCGCCGGCTGCCGCAAGACAAATTTGGAGTGAACAATGCGCGATCCTGTAGATTTTTATATGCAGACGCTGGTGCCTATGGTTGTCGAGCAGACCAACCGTGGTGAGCGTGCCTATGATATCTATTCGAGGCTGCTCAAAGAGCGCATCATTTTCGTGACCGGCCCGATCGAGGACCATCTGTCTTCTTTGGTGGTTGCCCAGCTTCTCTATGCAGAAGCTGAGAATCCAAAGAAGGAGATCGCGATGTACATTAACTCGCCGGGTGGGGTGGTGACGTCCGGAATGGCGATTTACGACACGATGCAATTCATTCGACCCCCGGTCGCCACGCTCTGCGTCGGTCAGGCCGCGTCGATGGGCTCATTGTTGCTGTGCGCTGGCGAGCCTGGGATGCGCTATGCGCTGCCTCACTCACGAATTATGGTGCATCAGCCGTCCGGCGGCTTCCAGGGTCAGGCGAGCGACATCGAACGTCATGCGAAAGAGATTCTCGCGATCCGCCAGCGGCTTAACGAGGTTTATGCCAAGCATACGGGTCAACCCGTACAGGTCATTGCCGATGCGCTGGACCGCGACAATTTTATGACTGCGGAGGGCGCGCAAAAATTCGGCCTGATTGACCAGGTCTTATCGAAACGGGCTGTCAACGAAGATAACATCCCAACGCTTCCAAGAGGACGGGTTGACTAATTGGCCGAATGGTGTGGAGAATGGGATTTGAGGGCCGCGAGCGAGCGCCGTAAATTCGACCGTTTCGCGAGCCATCAATGCCATCAGCCACCGGAGGTTGCTGACGAATCGGTTGGGAAGATGGCTGTGTCCTGTCAGGAGCGCGTGTTGCCCCGTCAAGGTTGCGTTCAGAAGTACCTGCCCTTTGGCTGCCGGACCCAGCCCAGATCTCGGCGGGCCTTTTCAATTAGAGAAATCTTGATGATTACTCGAATATTATCGATGCCTGGTCGCCGTGCGCCCTCCGGTGGGCGGCTGACGGGGAGGGACAATTAACGTGGCGGTACACTGCGTGAGTTGGGCAGAATCCACCGGAACGACTGAGGTAAACGAATGAGCAAGGTGAGCGGCAACGATACTAAAAACACCCTCTACTGCTCCTTCTGCGGAAAGAGCCAGCACGAGGTTCGCAAGCTCATTGCGGGCCCGACCGTGTTCATCTGCGATGAATGCGTCGAACTCTGCATGGACATCATTCGCGAGGAAAACAAAAATTCCTATGTGAAGTCGCGCGACGGCGTTCCGACGCCCTCCGAGATCTGCCACATCCTCGACGATTATGTGATCGGGCAGGATCACGCCAAGAAGGTGCTCTCGGTCGCCGTCCATAATCACTACAAGCGAATTAATCACGCCAGCAAGAACAACGATGTCGAGTTGGCGAAGTCGAACATTTTGCTTGTGGGACCGACCGGCTGCGGCAAGACGCTGCTCGCGCAGACGTTGGCTCGCATCCTCGACGTGCCCTTCACCATGGCCGACGCGACGACGCTGACCGAAGCCGGCTATGTCGGCGAGGATGTCGAAAATATCATCCTGAAGCTGTTGCAATCGGCCGACTACAATGTCGAGCGCGCGCAGCGCGGGATCGTCTATATTGACGAGGTCGACAAGATCAGCCGGAAGTCAGATAACCCCTCGATTACGCGCGACGTTTCGGGCGAGGGCGTACAGCAGGCGCTGCTGAAGATCATGGAGGGCACGATCGCCAGCGTGCCGCCACAGGGCGGCCGCAAGCATCCGCAGCAGGAGTTCTTGCAGGTCGATACGACGAATATCCTGTTCATCTGCGGCGGCGCGTTCTCGGGTTTGGAGAAAATCATCTCACAGCGCGGCAAATCGACCGCGATCGGCTTCGGCGCCAAGGTGCAATCCCCCGACGACCGCAGGACCGGCGAGGTTCTGCGCCAGGTGGAGCCGGAGGATTTGTTGAAATTCGGCCTGATCCCTGAATTCATCGGCCGTCTGCCGGTCATCGCGACGCTCGAAGATCTGGACGAAGCCGCGTTGATCCGCATTCTCCGCGAGCCGAAAAATGCGCTGTTGAAGCAATATCAGCGCCTCTTCGACATGGAAGACGTGCAGCTCACGCTTGCCGAAGACGCGCTTGCGGCGATTGCCCGGCGAGCCGTCGAACGCAAGACCGGCGCGCGCGGATTGCGCTCGATCATGGAGTCCATCCTGCTTGACAGCATGTACGAACTGCCCGGCCTCAAGGGCGTCGAGGAAGTTGTCATCAGCACTGAAGTCGTGGAAGGTAAGGCCAAGCCGTTGCGCATTTATTCAGAGCGCGCCGGAGAGTCGAGCGCATAGAAGGACGCGGTGGAAACACAGACTGGACAGTGGCGCTGCGAACGGTCAACACCGGTTGATTATCGTCCTCCGCATCGCCACCTAACAGTTGCCTTGGACGGGACAGCCAAGGCGCCGGGACCCATAAGGATCCTGCCCTCCCTTCCGGAGAATTCTCATCCGGGACCAAGTTCATTCATCCAAGAGACATGCGCGGAATTGTATGTTGCGCATGAGAGCCTTCCAGGGAGACCCAGATGACCGAAAATGCCACGCACACGGGTGAAAACGACGGTAAAACTGAGGCTTTCCCAGTCCTGCCGCTGCGCGATATCGTGGTTTTTCCCTATATGATCGTGCCGCTTTTCGTCGGCCGCGAGAAATCCATTCAGGCGCTCGACGAAGTCATGCGCACGGATAAGCAAATCCTGCTTGTCGCGCAGAAAAACGCCGGCGACGACGAACCTGAGCCGGATGCGATCTATTCGATGGGCACACTTGCGTCCGTTTTGCAGCTCCTGAAGTTGCCTGACGGCACGGTCAAGGTGCTGGTTGAGGGGACGTCTCGCGCCGCCATTAAGCGCTACACGGCGAATGAGGCTTATTTCGAGGCCGAGATCGAGCGCGTATCTGAGGAGGTCGGCGCGAAAGACGAGATCGAGGCGCTTGCGCGCTCGACCGTGGCGCAGTTCGAAAGCTATGTGAAACTGAACAAAAAGATTTCCCCGGAAGTCCTTGGAACAGTTTCGCAAATCGACGACTATTCCAAGCTCGCCGACACGATTGCTTCACACCTGGCTGTGAAGATTTCCGAGAAGCAGGAAATTTTGGAAATCACTTCGATTTCCGAGCGGCTTGAGCGCGTCTACATGCAGATGGAGAGCGAGATTTCCGTGCTGCAGGTGGAGAAGAAAATCCGCAGCCGCGTGAAGCGCCAGATGGAGAAGACCCAGCGCGAATATTATTTGAATGAGCAGATGAAAGCCATTCAGAAGGAACTCGGCGACGGCGACGACCGCGACGATATCTCCGAGTTCGAGGACAAGATCGAGAAGACCAAGTTGTCTAAAGAGGCCAAGGAAAAGGCTCTTGCCGAGCTGAAGAAGCTCAAGCAGATGAGCCCGATGTCGGCCGAGGCGACCGTGGTGCGCAACTATCTCGACTGGATCCTGTCGATCCCGTGGGGTGCGAAGGGCAAGGTCAAGACCGACCTCGTCGAAGCCCAGGAAATCCTCGATGGCGATCATTACGGGCTTGAGAAGGTTAAGGAGCGCATTGTCGAATATCTGGCCGTGCAGAAGCGCACCAATGCGCTGAAAGGTCCGATCCTTTGCCTCGTCGGCCCGCCCGGCGTCGGCAAGACCTCGCTTGGCAGGTCCATCGCCAAGGCGACGGGGCGCGAATTCGTGCGCATGTCGCTTGGCGGCGTCCGCGACGAGGCGGAAATCCGCGGGCACCGGCGCACCTATATCGGCTCGATGCCCGGCAAGGTGATCCAGTCGATGCGGAAGGCGGTGGTCACGAACATCACGTTCGACAGGTCGTAATCGACCTCCAGATAATGATCGTTGAACTCGTTGTTCTGCTCCGGGTCGAGCACCTCGAGCAGGGCCGAAGCCGGGTCGCCCCGGAAATCGGCGCCCATTTTGTC
>JANNOQ010000111.1:0-2373 GCA_031399085.1 Rhodomicrobium sp. | reverse complement strand
CCGAGCCAGGGCCATTACTATGTCGATCCGGCGACCGGCGAATTAACCCGCGCCACCTCCGCGTATGAGCATCCGCAGCCGCATGCCTGCTTCATCCAGTCCGTTGGCGACGACCTCGTCAACGAGGGCGGCATCATGGATCTGTGGGTGCGCGAGGCGCGGCTCTTCAAATATGGCTCGGGCACCGGCTCGAACTTTTCTCAACTGCGCGGTGAAGGCGAAAAGCTGTCCGGCGGCGGTAGATCGTCTGGTCTCCTCAGCTTCCTGAAAATCGGCGACCGGGCGGCCGGCGCAATCAAGTCGGGCGGCACGACACGGCGCGCGGCCAAGATGGTCATTGTCGACGCCGATCACCCCGATGTCGAGGAGTTCATCAACTGGAAGGTGATGGAGGAGCAGAAGGTCGCAGCGCTCGTGGCTGGCTCCAAGCTGTGCGCCAAGCACCTCTCCGCCATCATGAAAGCCTGCGTGAACTGCGAGGCCGAGGGCGACGCGTGCTTCGATCCGGCGCGCAACCCGGCGCTGAAGCGCGAAATCAAAGCGGCCCGCCGCGCGCAGGTGCCAGACAATTACATTCAGCGCGTCATGCAGTTCGCGCGTCAGGGCTTCACGAAAATCGACTTCCCCAGCTTTGACAGCGACTGGGAGGGCGAGGCATACCGCACCGTTTCCGGCCAGAACTCCAACAACACCGTACGGGTCGACGATGCATTCCTGAAAGCGGTCGAGAAGGATGAGGATTGGGCGCTGAAGGCCCGCATCACCGGCAAAACCGTGAAAACCGTCAAGGCGCGCGGACTGTGGGATCAGATCGCGGAAGCCGCGTGGCAGTCTGCCGATCCGGGCATCCAGTTCCACACAACCATCAACGACTGGCACACCTGCCCCGCGTCCGGGCCGATACGCGCCTCCAATCCGTGCTCGGAATACATGTTCCTGGATGACACGGCGTGCAACCTTGCATCGCTGAACCTGATGACGTTCCGCGCCGCCGGAGAACGCCTGTTCGATGCGGAAAGCTTCGCTCATGCGGTGCGGCTGTGGACGGTCGTGCTGGAAATTTCCGTCACCATGGCGCAGTTCCCGTCCCGAGAAATCGCGCAGCTTTCGTTCGAGTATCGGACGCTTGGCCTTGGCTACGCAAATATCGGCGGCCTGCTGATGGCGTCCGGCATTCCGTATGACTCGGAGAGCGGGCGTGCCATCACGGCGGCGATCAGCGCCCAGATGACCGGCGTTTCCTATGCGACTTCGGCCGAAATGGCGGGTGAGCACGGCGCGTTCAAAGGTTACGCCGACAATGCCGAGCACATGCTGCGCGTCATGCGCAACCACCGCAACGCCGCCTACGGCTTCTCGCGCGGCTATGAGAAGCTCGCGACCCTGCCGGTCCCGCTGGACGAGAAAGCCTGCCCGCAGGCCGATCTGGTCGCGGCGGCGCGTGCGGCCTGGGATGAGGCGCTGGCTTTCGGCGAGGAGTTCGGCTACCGCAACGCGCAGGTTTCCGTGGTCGCGCCCACGGGCACGATCGGCCTCGTGATGGATTGCGATACGACGGGCATCGAACCGGATTTTGCGCTGGTGAAGTTCAAGAAGCTGTCGGGCGGCGGTTATTTTAAGATCATCAATCGCTCGGTGCCAGACGCCCTGACAACGCTCGGCTATACCCAGGCGCAGATTGACGCGATCGCCGATTACGCGGTTGGCCGGGGCACGCTTGAGGGCGCGCCTGCAATCAATGCCGCGTCGTTGCGCAAAAAAGGCTTCACGGACGAGAAGCTGGCGCTGGTCGAGGCCGCGCTGCGCCAGGCATTCGACATCAAGTTCGTGTTCAACAAATGGACGCTCGGCGAGGACTTCTGCGTCGAAACCCTAAAAATCGCAAAAGAGCAGATCGACGCGGCCGGTTTTGACCTGCTGACGGCGCTCGGCTACACCAAGGCCGAAATCGAGGCGGCGAACGAGTTCATTTGCGGCTCGATGACGCTGGAAGGCGCGCCCGGCCTCAAGCCGGAGCATCTGCCGGTGTTCGATTGCGCCAATCCGTGCGGTCGCAAGGGCAAGCGGTTCCTGTCGGCTGAAAGCCACATCCGCATGCTGGCGGCGGCCCAGCCGTTCATCTCCGGCGCGATCTCGAAGACCATCAACATGCCGAACGATGCGACGGTCGAGGACTGCAAAAAGGCGTATGAACTGTCGTGGAAGCTGGCGCTCAAGGCCAACGCGCTCTATCGCGACGGCTCCAAGCTCTCGCAGCCGCTGAACAGCCAGGTGCTGGGCGTCGAGGACGGCGAGGATGACGATATCGACGCGATCATGGAGAAGCCCGCGCAAAAACGGGCGGCCATGATGGCGGAGCGGATCGTCGAGCGG
>JANNOQ010000085.1:0-1933 GCA_031399085.1 Rhodomicrobium sp. | reverse complement strand
GGCCTTGGGCATTATGAAGGCCGCGGCTGGTACTATCAATCGGTCAAGGACGCCATCGACAGCGACGGCGACATGCTGAAATTGCTGGATGTATTGGCCAAGGATGTGGGCATCCGCGGCATCTTCTCCGACTGGCCCGCGACTGTCACCTATTATGCCAACTGCATGGGGCTGGATTAGCCCAGCCGAAACCGTGCGCCCCGTTCACCCAGGTCGATGGAAATGGGGCGCCGCCATTCTGCCGTCCGTGATGAAGCGGCGAACCGAGGTCCTCGCCGATAGCGACTGATGGACTTGGTGACTAGTACACGTCGCCGGAAGTTTTGCCCCTATCCTGGCTCATTCACGCAGCGAGCGGTTTTCCGGTCATGGTCCATCGGAAGGGCTTTGCCATGGTGCTGTTGAAATAGGTGATGAATGCCTCGATGCGCTGTTTGAGTTCGGTGGTGGATTTAAAATCTGCGCGGCGGAGGAGTTTGCGCGCCAGGATGGAGAACCAAATTTCGATTTGGTTGAGCCAGGAGGCGTGTTTCGGGGTGAAGTAGAAGGTGATGCGATGAGCGCTATCGCGCAGGAAGGCCTCTCGCGTGGCCATGTCTTTCAAATGCCCTGATTTTCCCTTCTCGCCGAGGTCCTCATTGAGGCCGCTCAGCCGGGCCACGAGGCGCACGACGCCTTCGGACACATGGGTGTTGAGGTTGTCGCAGACGATCTTCCAGCCTGCGGCGTGCGCATCGGTGGCAAACAATGCGTCAAGGAACGCCACGAAATCGGCCTCGGTGCGGGTATCGCCAACCACACCCTGGACCTTGCCGGAGGCGACATCGAAGGCGGCGATCAGGGCTTGCGTTCCGTGGCGAACATATTCGAACTCGCGCCGCTCCACCTTCCCCGCCTTCATTGGCAGCGACGCCGCGGCCCGCTCCAACGCCTGAACCCCGGTCATCTCGTCAATGGAAACGGTATGCACGCCTTTAGCGGCGGCGGCCGGCGCCTCGATATAGACCGAGCAAATCTCGGCGCATTTGCTTTCGAAATCGGGATCTGGCTTCGGCGTGAGCCAATATCGGATCAGATGTGGCTTAAGCGCAGATTCTTTTTAAAAAACGCCCGACCGAGCCATGTGAGATGCTGGCAACAATGCCGCGCGCCACGGCTTGCCGGGCCAGTTCGCTCTGGCTCCAATGACTGATGGGCAAATCGCTGGCCTGGGGATCTTCGCACGCCATGGCGACGATGGCGCAGATTTGCTCGGGAGTGAACGTGCCCGGGGCACCGGAACGGGGGGCGTCGGTCAAGCGCTGGGCGCAGGTCTCCGACGCAGCTGCGGCGATCCAGCGTTTACGCCATTCGCTCACCGTCTTGCGCCACACGCCAAGGTGCCGCGCCGTCTCGCCGACGCCGATACCAGTGGCCGCCAGCGTAATGATCCGCGCCCGTTCCGCCAGTTTCTGCGGCGTCGAATGCGCCCGGATCAGCGCTTCGAGTTCCCGTTTGTGTTCCGGCGTCAGCATAATCGGTTCAGCCGTGCGGCCTGGCATCCCTGGCTCCATCTTGTATTGCGCAGAACGATTGCTTGGGCTGATTTGCGGGCCGTGACCCGCACCAAAATGACGGAAGCGCCGGTTCAGGCAAAGCTGTGGCCGTACGGATTCATTCGGCCCCTCAAAGCGAGTCGGCACTTCCGGCGCGGTGTACTAGGAGCCGCTCCGTGTGGTCTATCCGCGCTTCCAAGGATCGCGGCGAACGCTCACCGGCAGCAATGCGCGTTTCCAGACGCTGGCGATAATCAGCCCATGCCGCGCGAAGAATGAGCGCAGATCGACGGGCCACATGCTTTGTCTTTTCGGCACGTATCTCAACGGTCATTCGCTGTGCGTCTTGGCGTGCGGCGCTGGCGTCGAAGTCGTCCACACTGCCGATTGCGCGCTTG
>JANNOQ010000016.1:0-122926 GCA_031399085.1 Rhodomicrobium sp. | reverse complement strand
CGCTTCGCGCGCCACCCTCTCCCCATGGGAGAGGGTTGGGCTGCGGATCGTGAGAGGCTGAGCCAACTCGTGGGTCCGACTAAAATAATCCCGCGCTAGCGCCGGTCTTGGCCTGGCGGCAAGAACAACATCGCAGTCCGTCGTCATGATCGCGAAGCAGCGGCTGTGGGGCGGCGTGCCAAGAGGGCCTCATGACACTCCACGTCGCGCTGACGCATAAGACCGAATATCACTACGACCGGCTGACGGGTCTTGGGCCGCAGATCATCCGCTTGCGCCCCGCGCCTCACTGCCGGACCCCGATCCTAGCCTATTCGCTGACCGTTTCGCCGAAGGAGCATTTCCTCAACTGGCAACAGGACCCATTCGGCAATTATCTGGCGCGGCTGGTCGTGCCGAACAAGACGCGCGACTTCAGCGTCACGGTCGATCTCGTCGCCGACATGGCCGTGATCAATTCCTTCGACTTTTTCGTTGACGACTATGCACGTAGCTTTCCTTTCAGCTACGAACCGACCCTGAAAGCGGAACTTGCCCCCTATCTCGAACCGATACCGGGAGGACCGCTATTCAAGGACTACGTCGCCGGGCTGACCGCAAAATCGGAAACCTCGATCGACTTCCTGATCGAGCTGAACCGGCAGGTGCAGAGCGATGTCGCCTATCTGATCCGGATGGAGCCGGGCGTGCAGACCCCGGACGAAACCTTGGCGCGGGGCGCCGGCTCCTGCCGGGATAGTGGCTGGATGCTCGTGCAGATCCTGCGCCATTACGGACTCGCGGCGCGTTTCGTCTCCGGCTATCTCATTCAGCTTACGCCCGATGTGAAGCCGCTCGAAGGCCCCGCCGGTCCAACCTCGGACTTCACCGATTTGCACGCCTGGGCCGAGGTTTATCTGCCCGGCGCGGGCTGGATCGGCCTCGATCCGACCTCGGGGCTGCTCGCTGGCGAAGGCCACATCCCGCTTGCCGCGACGCCAAACCCGACGAGCGCCGCGCCGATCACCGGCGGCCATGAGCCGGCCGAGGTCGAGTTCGGATTTGAAATGAAAGTCGCGCGCATCGCCGAATCCCCGCGCGTCACCAAGCCCTACAGCGACGAGCAATGGGCGGCCATCACCAACGCCGGATACGAGGTAGACCGGCGGCTCAAGGCGGGCGATGTTCGCCTGTCCATGGGCGGCGAGCCGACCTTCGTCGCGGTCGACGATATGGACGGCGCGGAATGGAACACGGCCGCCGTCGGGCCGACCAAGCGGCGCTACGCGGAAGACCTTATGCGGCGCTTGCAGAAGCGCTTCGCGCCGGGCGGCTTGCTGCATTACGGCCAGGGCAAATGGTATCCGGGCGAACAGCTGCCCCGCTGGGCCTTTGCGGTCTATTGGCGCACGGATGGCGAGCCGCTCTGGCAGGACCCCGCCCTGATCGACGCTGAGGTGCCTGAGACTGCCGCAACAATCGCGGATGCACAGCGGTTTTCCGCAAGCCTCACCGAAAAGCTTGGCCTCCCCGCGGACAGCGCCATCGCCGCCTATGAAGACCCCGCGCATTTTCTGCTGATCGAGCAGAAGCTGCCGCTCAATCTGGAAGCCAAGACTAACAAGCTGGAAGACCCGGCCGAGCGTGCCCGCGTCATCCGCGTGTTCGATCGGGGCATCGAGGAGCCGACGAGTTACGTGCTGCCGATCCAGGTCTGGCAGTCAGTGGATCGCGGCCGCCGCTGGGTCACGGAGCGCTGGGCCCTGCGCCGCGCCAAGCTGTTCCTGGTGCCGGGCGATTCGCCCGCCGGTTTCCGGCTGCCGCTGGGCGGCCTGCCCCACATCCCGCCCATCAACTTCCCGCACATTGTCGCCGCCGACCCGATCGGGCAGCAACAACTTCCGCTGCCCAGTCGGCAAGTGCTGCTGATGAACCGGCGTGCGATCACGCTGGAGACGCCGATTTTTGAACCGGCCGAGCCGGTTGAGGTGGTTGGCGCGGTTCGCACGGCGCTCACGGTTGAGCCGCGCGACGGTCATTTGCAGATTTTCATGCCTCCCTTGCAGGACGCGGAGGATTATGCGGCCCTCGTCGCAGCGCTGGAGGACGCCGCCGCCGCCACCGGCCTCAAAGTCCATATTGAGGGCTATACGCCGCCCTTCGACACGCGCCTCAACGTCATCAAGGTGACGCCCGATCCCGGCGTCATCGAGGTTAATATTCAGCCGGCCAGCGATTGGGATCAAGCCGTAAACATCACCACCTCGATCTATGAGGACGCGCACCAAACCCGGCTTGGCACCGAAAAATTCATGCTCGACGGCCGTCATTCCGGCACTGGCGGCGGCAACCATATTGTGCTTGGCGGCCTCACCCCCGCCGACAGCCCCTTCCTGCGCCGCCCCGATCTGCTCGCCAGCCTCATTACCTTTTGGCAGCATCATCCCTCGCTCTCCTACCTTTTCTCGGGCTTCTTCATCGGCCCAACGAGCCAAGCGCCGCGCATCGACGAGGCCCGCCATGAGCAGCTCTACGAGATGGAAATCGCGCTCAGCCAAGTGCCCGATCCGGCTAGGGGCCATATTCCGCCCTGGCTGGTCGACCGCTTGTTCCGCAATCTGCTCGTCGATGTCAGCGGCAACACCCACCGCGCGGAAATCTGCATCGACAAGCTCTATTCGCCCGACGGTCCAACCGGGCGCTTGGGCCTGGTCGAATTCCGCTCCTTCGAGATGCCGCCGCACGCCCGGATGAGCCTTGCCCAGCAACTGCTCTTGCGCGCGCTGGTCGCCCGCTTCTGGGAGACCCCGTATAAGGGCAAGCTGGTCCGCTGGGGCACCGAATTGCACGACCGGTTCATGCTGCCGCATTTCGTCTGGCAAGATTTGCTCAGCGTCATCGACGACGTTAAGGCGGCGGGCTTCCCCATCGAGGCCGAATGGTTCGCGCCGCATTTCGAGTTCCGCTTTCCGCTCTACGGCACGGTGCAGCATAGCGGGATGCAGTTGGAGCTGCGGCAGGCGCTCGAGCCTTGGCATGTGCTCGGCGAGGAAGGCGTGATTGGCGGCACCGCACGCTATGTGGATTCCTCGCTTGAGCGGGTCGAGGTGCTCGTCAGGCGCATGACCCAGGATCGCCATTTGGTGACCTGCAACGGGCGCACCCTGCCGCTCGCCGCGACGGGTGTGAACGGCGAATTCGTCGCCGGCGTCCGCTTTCGCGCCTGGCAGCCGGCGTCGGCGCTGCATCCGACCATCCCGCCGCATACGCCGCTCGTCTTCGACATCGTCGATAGCTGGAGCGGGCGCTCGGTCGGCGGATGCCGCTATCATGTGGCGCATCCGGGCGGTCGCGCCTTCGACACCTTCCCGGTGAACGCCTATGAGGCGGAAAGCCGGCGCCTCACCCGATTCGAGACGATTGGGCACAGTCCTGGCGCAATGCGTGTCCTACCGGCGAAAATCCATCCGGAATATCCGTTCACGCTGGACTTGCGCTTGAACGGGTGATTGCTGAGGGCCCTTCGAAACAACGCGCGGCTTTAGCTTGCGCCATTATAGGTTTCGGACATACTCGTCGCCTCAATCGAAAGTTTTCTTGCAGCGACAGGAGACGGCAATGGGGCAGGAAATCGCGGTGAAGGAAGAAACTTTTGAGGGGGCGGGAGGGCTTAAAATCTTCTTGCGCTCTTGGCTGCCGGAAGCGACGCCGCGCGCCGTCATCGCCATCTGTCACGGCGTCAATTCGCACGGCGGCCAGTATTTCTGGGCGGCCGAACAGTTCGTCAAGAGCGGCTTTGCCGTCTACGCGCTCGATCTGCGCGGTCGCGGGAAATCGGAAGGCGAGCGCTTCTATGTCGAGAACGTCGCGGACTATGTCAGCGACCTCGCCGGCACCGTAAAGATCGCCAAGGCGCGGCACCCGGGCCTGCCGGTTTTCCTGCTCGGCCACAGTGCGGGCGGTGTCGTCGGCTCCGTCTATACGCTGGAGAACCAGTCCGAGCTCGCCGGGTTCATCTGCGAGAGTTTTGCGTTCCAGGTGCCGGCGCCCGGTTTTGCGCTCGCCGCCATAAAGGGGTTGAGCCATATCGCCCCCCGCTTGCCCGTGCTCCGTCTGAAGAACGAGGATTTCTCACGCGATGCGAAAGCCGTGGAGGCGCTCAACAGCGATCCCCTGATCAAGGGCGAAGTGCAGCCGGCGCTAACCGTTGCCGCGCTGGTCCGCGCCGACGAGCGGCTGCGCGAGGAGTTTCCGCGCATCACATTGCCGGTGCTCATCATGCACGGCACGGCAGACAAGGCGACGGTCTGCGAGGGCAGCCAGTTCTTCTACGATACGGTCGGCTCCAAGGACAAAACGCTGAAGCTCTATGACGGGCATTTCCACGACCTCCTCAACGATGTCGGCAAGGAGGGAGTGATGGCGGACATCAAGGCCTGGATCGACAAGCATATCCCGGCGGCGCCATAGGGCACGAGTGGGAGGGTGCGAACGGTGCTCACGCAGATCGCACCCTCGACGCAATCCTGCAAGCCCACGCGGCGCAACTCGGCGACGACTTCACACTCTAACGCAATCACTGCTATCGCGTCGCCAATCTGTGCGTCGCAATCGTCGCCCGGCGCCATGCGGGCGACCCCGGCGAAATCCGGAATATCCATTCACGCTGGACTTGCGCTTGAATGTGATTGCGGACCGGATCAGGTCAGGGCTTCTTGAGAACCTCGCGCATGGCATCGCCTGTTAGGCTAGGCAGGCCGGCGCTGAAGTCGTGGAACTCTCGACGCAACCCAGAGACATCGCCTTCAATCCTCTCAAGGCGCAGCGTATGTTCGTCCTGGACAGCCGGCATCTTGCCCAGCCGAGCGACGACCCACCGCAGAGTCTGCGTTGTGTCATTCTGATCGGCCTCTAACGCTTGCACGCGCCGCTCAAGCTCCTGAACGTCAGCCATTCCCGCTACTTTCACTCTCAGACCTGACACCCATTGTACAGACGGTTTCCGTCGGCCGCGCGCTCATTTTTGAGTAAGCGCCTTTGCGCCTCTCTATCTGCCGCCCGTGACGCGCCTTAGGAAATTTCCGATATTGTCGCGCATTTGACGTGACTGAAGAAGCCCCGCAGAAACGTCAGGTTGCTGGCGCGGCTTTGCCTCAGGTGATATGCTCTATCACCGCAAGATTGGCGTTATGCTCTCACATGTATTCGATCTTGGTCCCAGATCTTAAGATTGGCGGGTCTTTCGCATCTCCGCGTGAGCATCGTTAAGCGGCGCAGAAACAGGGATCGTTCCACACAACATGACGACGATGATTGAGGGGATCGGCACGCCTAGCGGGGATCCATTCGCCGATTACGCCGCGGATGGCCATCGCTTCGACGAAATGGTGGACGCCAAAGGCAAGGTTCGGCCCCATTGGACGCCATTTACAAAGCGTTTTGCGGAATTCAACACAGAAGAACGCGAAGGGCGGGCGGAGAAATTGCGCCGTCTCGTGCGCGAAAACGGCATTGCCCAGGAGCTGTTCGCCGAGGTGCACAGCACCGACGAGCCGTGGAAGATCGATCTGCTGCCGCTCATTCTGTCTCCCACCGAATGGCAGCTTTTGGAAACGGCGGTGGTTCAGCGCGCCCGCCTCTATTCGACGATCCTGACCGATCTTTATGGCGGTCAATCGCTGCTTCGGACCGGGCAGATCCCTCCGCAACTGCTGCTCGGCGATACCGCGTTCCTGCGCCCAATGAATGGCGCCCTCGAAGGGCGAGGCCGGCTTAGCTTTTACGCGGCCGATTTCACGCGCGACACCGAAGGACGCTGGCGCATTCTCGACAACCATGCCGAGACGGTCGCGGGAACCGGCTTCGCGCTCGCCAACCGCGTTGTGCATTCGCATGTCTCCAGCGATCTCTTTCGCGACGCAAATGCCCTCCGGCTGGCGCCATATTTCAACGCTATGTATGGCGAGATGCTGTCGCGATCCGGCCGCGACGACGCCACCATCGCGATTTTGACGCCCGGCCCTCATCACGAGGATTATTTCGGCCACGCCTATCTCGCCCGCTATTTCGGCTTCCTGTTGGTTGAGGGTGGCGATCTGCGGGTGGTGAGCAACCGCATCTACATGAAAACGCTCGAAGGGCTGCGGCCGATCGACCTCGTCATGCGCTGCGTGGCGGGCGCGCAATCCGACCCGCTGCAACTCGATCCCAGCGGCTATCTCGGCCCCGCCGGCCTCGTGCAGGCGCTTCGCACGAACCCTGATCTCGCCGTCAACACCATCGGCACGGCGGTGCTCGAAAATCGCGGGTTAGGGCCGTACCTCGCCGATCTCTGCAAGGGCGCGCTCGGCGAAGACCTCGTCCTGCCGGATCACAAACGCTGGTGGCTCGGCGAAGCGGCCGCCGCACAGCATGTTCTGGGCAATCTTGAAAGCATGGCCATCCGCCGGGCGCAGGAGGGAACTGGACGCCCCGGCCTGCCACAGCACGTGCTCATTCCCGCCGAGATGTCCGCCGCCGAAATCGAGCGGTTGCGGACGGAGATCCGGATGCATGGCTATTGCTATATCGCCGAGGAGAAATCCGCCTTCGCCACCCTGCCCTCCTGGAAGCCCGGCGGTCTGAAGGCGCAATCCTTCGTCATGCGGCTCTACGCGACATTGGTTGACGGCGAGTACCGTGTGATGCCCGGCGGCATAGCGCTCGACATCGACACCGAGAACGGTTTTGCGCTTTATCCCAATGGCGGGCAGTCACGTGATGTGTGGGTCACGTCGGAGGCCGACGCGGCGCCGCATGTCAGCCGGCTGCGTATGGGGCTGCAATCGCCCAAGATAACGCGCGGCGGCACGGGGCTACGCAGCCGCATCGCAGATGATCTGTTCTGGCTCGGCCGCTATGCAGAGCGTGCCGATTGGATCATGCGGCTTTTACGGGGCGCGATTAGCCGGCTCGATCCAGACCTTGCCGCGTTTCAGCACCGCGACGTCATCATCAAGGCGCTCGACGTGCTCTTGTCGAAAGACGAGAAAAAAGGCCTTGTGGCGCTGCCCCGGCAGAACGCCGCCATCGAACAGCGCGCCCGCATGATCATGTCCGGTCGCGGCCGGCGCTACGGCCTGGTCCCGACGCTTGACAATGTCCATCAGGTGGTAAGCCTGCTCCGCGACCGGCTTTCCGTCGAATTGTGGCGCACCTTGCAGGCGTTCCGGACCTCGCCCGTCTGGACCGGCGACGCCGAACCCGAAAGCCTGCCCGAGGCGCTCGAATGGCTCGATCAGGGCATCACCACGCTCGCGGCGTTCAACGGCATGGCCGCCGAGAATATGACGCGTAATTACGGTTGGAATTTCATGGAGATCGGCCGCCGAGTTGAGCGCGCCGCAAATCTTTCCGAGCTGCTCGGCGCGCTGTTCAGCGAGGCGCAAGGCGAGGCCGCCGAAGCTGCCGGTTTGACCTTCGCGCTTGAAGTCGCCGACAGCATTCTCACCTATCGCTCGCGCTATCTGTCCGCGCCTGTGCTGCCGCTGGTGCTTGATCTGTTACTGATCGATGAGACCAACCCCCGCAGCGTCGGCTACCAGCTTCAAGCCATCTCGTACCATTTCGATGCTCTGCCGCAAAGCCCGCAACCCGCGCCGCAGAGCGGTGAGCGCAAGCTGATCCTCAATCTTCTCACCCGCGTCAAGCTTGCGGATGTGCATGAACTGGCCAAGACCGGACCGGGAAATCAGTCGCGCGACAAGTTTAAGATGTTGTTTACTCAGCTCGTGGCAGATTTGCCCGAACTCTCCGAAGCCATTACGCGGCGGTACTTCAACCTCACGGAAGACGAAATCAAGCGGATTCACCCGCGCCTCGGACCGCGCCCATGATCTTTGAGGTTAGCCATAAGACCCTCTATCATTACACCGCTCCTGTGGCGCAGGCCCATCATCTTGTCCATCTCGCCCCCCGCCAGCACGAACGCCAGCGCCTCATCGCACATTCCCTGCTGGTCGAGCCCGAACCCGCCGCGCGCAGCGACTTCACCGATTATTTTGGCAATCCGGCCTCGACGCTGGCCATCGAAAACAAGCATACCAAGCTCTTGATCCATTCACGCTGCGTCGTCGAGGTGACGGCGCCTGCGCCCTTGGACCTTTCCGCCTCCGCGCCTTGGGATACCGTGGCCCGGCAGCTTTTGCCGGCGCGCAAGGCCTATGACATCGACGTCGTTCAATATTTGATGCCCTCCCATCACACGCCGACAACGCCGGCGCTGTTCGATTTCGCCCGGCCATTTTTCGAGCCGGGCCGCCCGATCCTCGAATGCGCAATGGACTTGACCACGGCCATCTTCAAGCACTTTGCCTACGACAATGCGGCAACGGAGATCGCCACCACCATCGACGAGCTTTTAAAGATCCGGCGCGGCGTCTGCCAGGATTTCGCCCATTTGCTGATCGCCTCGATGCGTGCCTTCGGCCTGCCCGCCCGCTATGTGAGCGGCTATTTGCTCACCCGTCCGCCCCTCGGCAAGGAAAAGCTGGTCGGCGCCGATGCGTCCCACGCCTGGGTCTCGGTTTGGGCGCCGGAGATCGGCTGGGTGGATTTCGACCCGACGAACGACCTGATCCCACGCGACGAGCACATTACCATCGCCTATGGGCGCGATTTTCAAGATGTGAGTCCGGTGACCGGCGTGCTTCTGGGCGGCGGAAAACACAAGATTGACGTTGCTGTGGACGTTGTTCCCGCGCTGACCGCCACTCGCTGAGCCGGGCCAGCTTAAATGTTTTTGGTCTGGCATATCAGGCGCGGCGCTCGGATTGCTATGCGCTCAGCCCAGGCGCGCCATTGCTCTCAAAGCGCCGCATGAGCCAAGCGCAAACGATCTCCGCCGCTCGCGGCCAGGCTGGTTCGACCATCATCGCATGAGCGCAGCCGGCAATCATCTCGGGACGCGCGCCGTAATAAAGGCCGGTTAGATGCACATCGGTCGGCGGAACGAGATCGTCGCGCTCGCCGCCCATCACCATCAACGGCGGCACGGCCCATGGCAGCGGCGCAATCGGCAACCACCCCATCAGTTCAATGCTGGCCTGCATCGCTGGCTCCGACAGCCGGCGCAAGAGGCGTTTGCGCTCCTCGCCGGCGAGCGGCTGCGATAGCAGGCCACGCTCGACAATGTCCAGGTCAATGCGATCAAGACGGCCGTGACGGGCTTTGTGCAGTTCCTCCCAAAGCGAGGGGTTGCGGTTATACATTGAGAGCGACGCCCGCATCAGGCCGTGCGGCGGCGCTGCCGCCATCAGCACGAGGCCCGCCGACTTGCCGCCTTGGCGCAGGTAATATTGAGCAACCCCGCCGCCCATCGAATGCCCGACAATGACAACCGGGCCGCCGATCTCGCGGACGGCCCAGGCAATATCGTCGCTGAAATCGCTCAGTTTCCATTGCTTGATGCGTTCGGCGCCCTCGCTCTTGCCATGGCCACGCAGGCTCAAGGCGTAGGCTGGAAAACCGCGCTCAGCCAGATAGGGCATGAAATTGTCTTGCCAGACCCAGGCGCCAAGACAAATCCCATGCACCAGCAGAACGCTAACGCTCCGCATCGGGCCGGCCGGGTTTGCGGACAAGAGTTCGAGCTGCATCAATTCCTTGCAAGTCGTCGGTCGAGCGCACAAGTCTTGGAGACCGGTCGCTTAGCAGCCAACGCGCCACGCCGCGATTGGATTATAGTCGCATGAACAAATGAGGTAACCCTTGAGGCAGCGAAGATATTTTTCCAAGATCGGCGGACTCGGACTCACGGGTTTGCTGATGGCCGCGCCGGCGGCGGTTGTGCTCGCCCAAGGTGCAGAGGCCGCCGCGCAGGAGCTGCAAAAATCCAGTGCCGGCCATGAGTTTCGCGTCGTGGAAGTGGCACGCGGCCTAAGCAGCCCGTGGTCGTTGGCTTTCCTTCCAGGCGGCGACATGCTGGTTACCGAGCGCGACGGGCGTTTGCGGCTCATTCAGAGCGGCAAGTTGCGGCGTGAGCCGGTCGCCGGGGCGCCGAAAGTGGCCGCGCGAGGCCAGGGCGGCCTCCTCGACGTCGCGCCGCATCCCGATTTTGCCAATAATGGCCTCATCTATCTGAGCTATGCCGCGTCGGGCGAAGGCGGTGCGAACACTGAAATCATGCGGGCAACGCTGAAAGGCGGCAGGCTCGAAAACCAACAAATTATCTTCAAGGCCGAGCCGAAAACCGGCGGCGGAAACCATTACGGCTCACGGCTGCTGTTCGCCCCGGACGGCACCCTGTTCGTGACGCTGGGCGACCGCTTTACTTTCAGGAATGAGGCGCAGAACACCTCCAATCATCTCGGCAAGCTGGTTCGTATCAATGATGACGGCTCCGTGCCGGCCGACAATCCCTTCGTCGGCACGACCAACGCCCGCCCTGAAATCTACTCCTACGGCCATCGCAATGCGCAAGGCATCGCGCTGCGCCCTGGTACGACGGAAATCTGGCAGCATGAGCATGGGCCGCAGGGCGGCGACGAGGTCAACATCGTCAAAGCCGGCGCGAATTACGGCTGGCCGAAGATCACTTATGGCATCGACTATAGCGGCGCGATCATTTCCGACAAAACCGCACTCCCCGGCATGGAGCAGCCCGTCATCTATTGGAAGCCCTCCATCGCGCCAAGCGGCATGGCGTTTTATGACGGCGATAAATTTCCGAAATGGAAGGGGAACCTATTCGTCGGCGCGCTGGCGGAAACGCATTTGCGCCGCCTGCGGCTCGACGGATCGAAGGTCGCCGAACAGGAATCGCTGCTCGCCAATCTCGGCGAGCGCATCCGCGACGTTCGCTCGGGGCCTGACGGCTATCTCTATGTCGTGACCGACGATCCGAGCAATGGCCGCGTCTTAAGGCTTGAACCAGCGGGCAAGTAAGAGCGTCCCGCTACAGCCAACCCCGGCTCTTGAAGAAGACATAGGGCAGGATGCCGGAGACGATCATCAGCAAGATCGAAAGCGGATAGCCATAGGGCCAGGCAAGCTCCGGCATGAACTGGAAATTCATGCCGTAAATGCTGGCGATCAGCGTCGGGGGCAGGAAGATGACCGACATCACCGAGAAGATTTTGATGACGTCGGTCTGTTCAAGGTTCGACATGCCAAGCGTTGCGTTCAGCATGAAGGTAATGTTGTTGGCCAGAAAGCTCGAGTGGTCGCTGAGCGAAAGCACGTCACGGGACAGCGTTTTGAGCGAACGTGCCAGACCCTTATTCGGCTTAGCCTCGTTCGGGCGGCTCAGAAAGGAGACGACCCGGCCGATGCTTACGAGGCTTTCCCGCGTACGCGAGGTGAGGCCTTCGGCAAGGCCGATCGTGCGGAGCACCTCCTCGTAATCGGTCTTCTGCCTCGAAAAAATCTTGCGTGATACCTCATTCATGTCGTGCTGAACGCGCTCCAGCACGTCGGCGGTGCGGTCGATGATGGCGTCGAGCAGGCCAACCAGAATAGTATCGCCGGAGACGCCAAGCTCGGCTTGCCGCTGGCATTGGCTGGCAAACACCCGAAAGGGCAAGGGGTTAGCGTAACGGATGGTCGCCAATCGGTGACCGATAAGTACAAAAGTGACAGGCTCCGTTCCCGGATCTTCGGCTTCCACCTGCGTCATTACCGTTACGGTCATGAACAGCGCTCCGTTCTCCTGGTAGAGTCGGCTGGAAATTTCGATCTCACGCATTTCCTCGCGAGTCGGCAACTCGATGCCCAGCGCCGCTTCCGCCAGCGTCTCCTCCTCCTTGGTCGGGGTAAAGAGATCGATCCAAATCGCGTCCGTTGGCATCGGCGCGTCCGGCTGAACCACAACCGGCGTCAATGTTCCATTACTGCGCACATAGGCCGTGATCATTGCGGCACCTCCTTGCGAGAGGCTGCAACCGGGGTTGCGGCTTCATGGGTTAGGGTAAGCCATCTTTCGAAGGCGAGCTTGGCGGCAGCAGGTTCTGACCGCAAGGCCGCACCCAGTGCCGATGCCCGGTGCTGTCCGTTCGCGCTGTCAAAATCAAGCGGTTTTTGCAGGTGCTTGAAACATGCGCCGTGGGCATGACTATTAAATGAATGCCGGCAGGTTTTGGCAAATTTTTTGATCGTTTGTAAGCCGTAAGCCAGCCTCCCTCCGGGACGCCAACTCAATCACATGTCTGCGGTGTTCGAATTAGACTTTGATAACGCCCGCCGTCTGCCCGAATAGAACTTTCTTAGCGTCCTCCGTCATGACCTGCTGCGTATTGATTTCCTTTGCCTTTTCATAGGCCCGCTTGGTGGCGGGGCGCGCCCAGATCGCCTCAAACCAGCGCTTAACATGCGGGAAATCGTCCAGATTCTGCCCCTGACGCTCGTACGGCACGATCCACGTATAGCTCGCCATATCGGCGATGGAATAGTCGCCGGCGATAAACT
Organism: Rhodomicrobium sp.; assembly: GCA_031399085.1. Taxonomy (GTDB): domain Bacteria; phylum Pseudomonadota; class Alphaproteobacteria; order Rhizobiales; family Rhodomicrobiaceae; genus R-RK-3. The sequence continues at coordinate 110,506 of JANNOQ010000016.1, read as the reverse complement.
CCCGGTCGGCCAGACGCTTGTTGAGAACGCCGTAAAGCCGATTGGTTTCGTTCACGTAGCGATCAATGGCGTAGGGGATTTTTTCCGGCGCGTATTGGCTGAAATGGTGATTTTGACCCAGCATCGGACCCAGCCCGCCCATCTGCCAGAACAGCCATTGCAGCACCTCGGCGCGTCCTCTGAGGTCGGAGGGGATAAAGCGGCCGGTCTTTTCCGCCAGATAGAGCAGGATCGCACCGGACTCAAACAGCGATAGCGCCGCGCCACCATCAGCAGGTTCATGGTCGATCATCGCCGGAATGCGATTATTCGGCGAAATGGCGAGGAATTCGGGCTTGAACTGCTCGCCCTGGCCAATGTGCACAGGCACGATCGTATAGGGCAGACCGGTTTCTTCCAGAAATATCGTAACCTTGTGGCCGTTAGGCGTCGTCCAATAATGCAGTTCAATCATCCGAAGCCTCTTTAACCGGTGTTTGGCGACGATCGAGCGTGGTGAGAAGATTTGGCTGCCGCCGGACACGCACTAGCCGTCATTCGTCGCTGGGGCCGTATAGCGCCGTGAAATCATCTCTTCGACCCGCTTGCGGCTTTCCCCCGCCGAGAGCGTTGCATCGCTTTCCACCTCGCGCGCCTCTTCGGCAAGGGCGGGATCCTTGATGACGTCGCTAAACCAGCGCGAATAATCCGCTTTCTGCAAATGGTGCATCCAGGTCTCGTCATCCACCCCCGCCGCGATTTGCATGAAAATCATCAGGTTCTGCGCGCGTAAATTGAGTTTGCCATGCGCTCCGCGAAAATAGAAGCTCAAGTCCTCGCCCAGCTCGCCTTGCGCATATTTGCGGGCGTGCCGGCGCTTCACGGATTGCGGCATCGCGATTGACAGCACCTGCGCCGTGCCGTCACGGCGCCAGAGATAGGTCTGGCGGTTTTCGGCATCGATCGCAATGGCTGGGGGCTTTTTTGCCCCCGCCGCCTTGCAGAAGTGCGCGACCGCTTCCGCCGGCGCGCTGCCGACGCCGATCACGGTCTCGATCATGCCCAGCACCTCCGCCGACAACTCCTTCGGCGAAACCGTCACCAGAATTGTGCCGGGCAATTCGCGCGGCAAGGTCACAAGCGCGGGATTCCCGGCGGGCAGCATATGATGCGCCTCGTCGATAACGATCCAGTGCGGGCGTCCGAACTCGGCTCGAAGCTGGCAAAGCCTGGGCAAGAGCTGAGCCAGAAATCCGGGGCGGTCGGAGAGCGGAATGGCCAGCAGCGTCACGATGACATTGATATCCGGCCGGCTCAGCGCATTAAGGATTTCGTCCATGCTTGGCGCGTTCTTGGTGTCGCCAACCGTGACGGCCGAGCCGAAGCCCGAATAATCCCCCTCCGCGTCGAGAACGCAGAACTGGAAATCGAGCGCTTCCATATTTTCAAGCAGCGTCGTGACCGTCGTCGTCTTGCCGCCACCCGATGAGCCGGCGATGAGGATCGGTGCCTGCCGTGGATCGAGCCGAAGCTCGACTTTGTTGTCCGCAAGGCCGAGCACCGGCGCCGGTGACGGCAGCGCGACGCCCAGCCCGGTTAGATCCGTATCATTCAGGCTTTCGCAGAGTTCGCGCAGGCCCGTGCCATTGGCCGCCTTGGTAACGTAATCGGCCTTTTCCTTCACCGACGGCAAAGCATTCTCGACGGCGACGCTGCAGCCGCAAAGCTGCAAGAATGCGTGATCATTCTCGGCGTCGCCAATGCCCACGACATTATGGCGCGAGAGACCCAGGCGCTCCATCGCCGCGTTAAGGCCGGATGCCTTATTGATCCCGGCGGGCAGGATCATCACCGCGCCCTTGTTGAAGGTGATCTGCAGCTCCAGGCCGAGTTCGCGAATGGCGCGCAGCACAACGGTTTCGTTCGGCTCCCAGGTTGCCACGATGGAGCGTCCGACCGATAAGGGCTCGAGCTTTTCGCGTTGCAGATAGGCCACGAGATCGGCATTGGGCTCGGGCGCCAGCGTTTCTTCCTTTTTCGTGGCGGGCTCGTAAAGCGTTGCGCCGTTTTCAGCGACGATGAGGTGAAAGAGCTCCGCCTCGGGAAACACCGCCATGAGATCGGAGAGTTCGCGGCCGGTGACAAGGATGAGCTTGCGGCCGGATTTTTTTACGCGCTCCAGCGCTTCGAGCACGGAAGGCGTAGCCCGGCCATGTTCGGCAAGCGTCCCGTCATAGTCGGAGGCCAGAGCGACGAAAAACATGAGGGTGTCCCTGATCGTTGAGGCTAATGCTCATGCGCAAACGCGCTGGCGTTGAAAAGTTCCTCGCACGCGGCGAACGCTATGCCAGAGCGATTTTGCGCAATGTGTATTTTTTGCTCTCGGACTGCTAAACTGACCAACGGCAATGAAAACACCGTGGAGCGCCATGTTCCTGCAAGCTTTGCCTTTCGCAATATCGTTAACCTTCGTTCCCGTCGCCATCATGGGGTTGACGCAGGGCGGCTGGTGGGTTTTAGGGGGCATCTTTTATTCGTTCCTGATCATCCCGTTTTTCGACCAGATCATGGGCATCACCAAACAGGGCATCGATCCGCGCACCGAGGACAGTGCGCTGTTGTTTCACCGTCTTATCACCTGGATTTGGGTGCCGATTCAGATCGGGCTGATCTTTTCGAGCCTCGCCGTGATCGGGCAGCCCGGACATCTGTCAGCCCTGGAGGCTGCCGGTCTCACCGTCGCGCTTGGGATTTTGACCGGCGGCGTCGGCATCACCTATGCCCATGAGCTAATGCATCAAACCAATCGTTTCGAGCGCTCGCTCGCCGAAATCCTAATGACCTCGACGCTCTACGGGCATTTCTGCATCGAGCATGTGCACGGCCATCATACCAATGTCGCCACGCCTCAGGATCCGGCGACGGCGCGCTACGGCCAAAGCTTTTTCGCCTTTCTTCCGCGCACGCTGTACGGCGGGCTGGCCTCCGCCTGGCGCATCCAGCGCGAACGCATGAAGCGGCGCGATCTGCCGCTCTGGCATTGGTCCAACCCCTTCTGGCGCTACGCATTGGCCTATGCGGTCTATTTCGGGGCCGCCTATTTGCTTGCGGGCTGGCTTGGCGTTGCGCTCTTCGCCGCGCAAGGCTTCGTGGCGATGACGCTTTTGGAAATCATCAACTATGTCGAGCATTACGGGCTGCAGCGGCGGCTCCTGCCCAGCGGCCGCTATGAGCGCGTGCAACCTTTCCACTCTTGGAACGCCTCGCACCGGCTGACCAACGCCTTCCTCATCAACCTGCAACGTCACTCCGATCATCACAAACACCCGCAAAGGCGCTACCCGGTGCTGCAGCACTATGATGAGACCGAAGCGCCTCAGCTTCCATTCGGCTATCCCACCATGCTGATCATGGCGCTGGTCCCGCCCTTATGGTTTCGCGTGATGAATCCGAAGGTTGAACTGTGGCGCGCACGGCATCAGGCAACGGCCGCATGACTTCGCTCGCTTGCAGTAGACTGGTTCGTTCGGCATCGATGAAGGCTTGGTACCGCTGCCCTGGCTTGAACAGGGGACCTCTAGATCCACAATCTAGCGCTCTAACCAACTGAGCTACAGCGGCAATGGCGACGGGCGTCGCATCGTTGGAAGCGGGAAATTAAGCCCATCCGCCTTAGCTTGCAAGCGAAAGCCTGCGGGCGAGGCAGAGAGTGGTGCGGTCAGCGAAGCCGATGCCTTTTGATGCAATCCTACCCTAGCCGACCGAGGCGATCACATCGTCCAGCGAAGCCTCAAGCGCGGCAAAGCGCGCGTCGACCTCACGCAGATCGCGGGCGAGGAAAATCAGCCGCTCGGTGATATTCTCGGACAATTGCTGGGCGATCGAAGGATCACTTTCCATGACCGCGAACAGATCGTCGCGCAAGATCGTGAGCGCGCGCACGCGCTTCACGGCGACGACATCGAGCGTGTAAATGGTCTCCACCAGCATCGCCATCTCACCGATGAGCGCACCGGCGTTCAAATGCTCCGCATCGAGCTTTGATGCCTCTGACGGCCGCGTTACCGCGCGCCCGCTGAGCAGGAGATAGGCCGCATCCCCCTTCTTACCGCTGGCGACGATCATCGCGCCGGCTTCAAAGAAGCACTTTTTCGCTTTGGCCGCGATCGCAGTAAGCTGCTCGGGCGAAAGACCGCTGAAAATCGGTACGCCCCCGAGAAGCTCGGCGTTCTTATCGAGCGCCATAGTCACCCCACCTTATTGCCTTGAAACGCAATACACCCCTTATCCCTGACCAAAGGGTGACCTGAGTCGCAAAGCTGGAGCAAGGCGTTTTGTTCCTGAAGGCTGGGCGGCCTAAGGAACCAGCTTGTAGCCGCCGGTCTCCGTCACCAGCAGTTCCGCGTTCGAGGGGTCCTTCTCAATCTTCTGGCGCAGCCGGTAGATGTGGGTTTCCAGCGTATGCGTCGTGACGCCAGCATTATAGCCCCACACTTCATGCAGCAGCACGTCGCGGGTGATGACCTTCTCGCCCGCGCGGTAGAGGAATTTGAGAATGGAGGTTTCCTTCTCCGTCAGCCGGATCTTGCCGCCTTTCTCGTCGAGCAGCATCTTGGCCGCGGGCTTGAAGCTATACGGCCCGATGGCGAAAACGGCATCCTCGCTCTGCTCGTGCTGGCGGAGCTGGGCGCGGATGCGGGCAAGCAGCACGGCGAATTTGAATGGCTTGGTGACATAGTCGTTGGCGCCGGATTCAAGCCCGAGGATCGTGTCGGAATCGGAATCCTGCGCCGTCAGCATGACGATCGGCCCTTTATAGCCGTTCTTGCGCAGAACCTTGCACGCCTCGCGGCCATCCATGTCCGGCAGGCCGACATCCATCAGGATCAAGTCGACGGTTTCAGCCTTCGCCTTGGCGATGCCCTCGCTGGCGGTCGCGGCGGCGCGGGTTTCGAATTCCTCGTGGAGCGCGATCTGATCGGTCAACGATTCCCGAAGGTCCTCATCATCGTCAATGACAAGAATCATTCGCGCAGTGCTCATTCCGGGCTCCCCGATCCAAGCGATTGTAGCATAAAATCCGCTGGCGTTAGTGGAAGGATCACAGCAAAGTCCGGCGATATCCGCAAGTTCATCCGCAAAGACGCCGTCATGCCGCATAGTGTCGTCAGGGGATTATCGCGGGCGCGAGCCCAAGGCAAGCTCCATCTCGGTCATGTGCATTTCGCTTGCGCCTTGGGGCGCGGCGGGAGGGGCGTCAAACTGCGCGAAGGCGACGGCGTCACCCCGCTTGGGCGCTGGGCCATCCGGCATGTGTTCTACCGCCCTGACCGCGAAGCCAGGCCGCGCACGGCGCTGCCGGTGTCAGCGCTTATGCCAGGCACGGGATGGTGCGACGCACCTGGCGATGCCAACTACAACCGGCTGGTCAGACTGCCCTACCCCGTGAGCCATGAAAATATGTGGCGGAAAGACGGGCTTTACGATTTGGTAGCGGTGCTGGGATTCAACGATCTGCCGCGATCGCAAGGGCGGGGAAGCGCGATTTTCCTGCACCTCGCCCATCCCGATTATCGGGCAACCGCAGGGTGTGTCGCGATTGCGCGTAACGCGATGCTGACATTGCTCGCGCAGACCGCGCCGGGCGACCGCATTCTGATCGAATAGCTATTGCAGGCTGCTGCCCGAGCCGTCTTCAGGCGTCGCCAACTCCATCTGCGCCAGCGCCATCAGCACTTCCGATCGCTGCTTGAGGTCGGCGGCTTCGAGCAGCGCCTGCTTTTCCTCCGGACCATAGGGGCTGATCATCGACAGTGTATTGACCAACAGTTCAGCCGGCGAGCGTTCAATGCTCGGCCAATCGGCGCTGAGTTGGCGGGCGGTCAGATAAGTTTTCAAAACCTGCAAAAGGCGGGGCCAATCGACCTCGTCCTGGCCGTGGCCGCGCACGAAGTCCGGCGCGTAAGACGCATAGCTGACCTGGCAGAGGCGGTAGGGTTTCCCCGATGGCTTCTCGGACATGATGGCGAACCGCGCGATGCCGGTCAGCGTAATCAGCACTCGCCCGTCATCCGTTTCGTTGAAAGCCGTCAATCGGCCGGCGCAGCCCGTCTGGCGCAAGGGCGTGCTCTTGCCGACGGGCGATTCTTCGTCTTCAGACACAATCCGGGGCTGGACGATGCCAACGATGCGGTCGCCGGCCAACACGTCGTCGATCATTTCAAGATAGCGCGGTTCGAAAATATTCAGAGGCAAAGTCGAGCGCGGCAGCAAAATGCAGCCCTGTAATGGGAAGACCGGCACATGCTCCGGCAGATCGCTCGGTCTCCGGTATCGGTCGGTGACGCCCAAAGCTTGCGTTCCCCTATGCGAAAAGCAGCGAGGAGAGGCGCTGACGCCCCTTCGCTGTCATCGGATCGCCCGGCCCCCAGGCATCGAAGAATTCGACGAGCTGTTTGCGCGCGGCCTGTTCGTTCCAACTCCGGTCGCGCCTGATGATCTCTAGGAGCTGATCCAGTGCGCCTTCCTTATCGTGCTTGGCGTTCAGCGCCACGGCAAGATCGAGGCGAGTCTGAAGATTGGCCGGATCGCGTTCGATCTCGGCCTTGAGCTTGCCGACATCGGTCTTGGCGCTGGCGGCCCCCTTACGCGCCACTTCGAGCGCGGCGCGGGCGCTTGCAATCACCGAGGCGCTCGCTTTCGAGGTTGGTGCCAGAGCCAGCGTTTGCTCGGCGCGCGGCAAATCGCCGGTTGCGATATAGCAGCGCGCAAGACCCGCAATCGCCTCGATATTGCCGCTGTCCTGCTTCAACGCGGAAGCAAATCCGGCGGCGGCGGCGTTGACGTCGCCCGCATCGAGCGCCGCCTGCGCGGCCTCAAGCTCGGACCCGGCGAAAGCGCCCTTGCCCGCGACGCGCTCGATGAAGCTGCGGATCTGGCTCTCCGGCAGCGCGCCCATGAAGCCGTCGACCGGCTGGCCGTTCTTGAAGGCGAACACGGCTGGGATCGACTGAACCTGAAGCTGTCCGGCGATTTCGGGATGATCGTCGATGTTCATCTTGACCAGCTTGACGCTGCCCGCTGCCGCCTTGACGACCTTTTCCAAAAGCGGCGTGAGCTGCTTGCATGGACCGCACCAGGGCGCCCAGAAATCCACCAGCACCGGAACCTGGCGCGACGCCTCGATCACGTCGGCCATGAAAGTCTGCGTCGTCGTATCCTTGATCAAGTCGGTTGGCGCGGCCGGTTTGGCCTGGTCCGCTTTGCCGAAAAGGTTGAGTGCCATGTGCTTTGCCTGATGACTAGGGTCGTGCGTGACGGTCGCCAAGCGATATCTCGCCTAAGATGGCGGCCGGCCAGCGCTGCCAAGCGTTTTCGGGACCAAACCATGAAGTATTGGACCGCGTCAATGCAGTGCTAGAATTTTAGGAGAATGACTGCAAGCATTTAGAAAAATGATTAAGCCGTCGCGCCCGATACCAGTTGTCGCAGTATTGACCAGCGGATGAAGATTGATCCGCTCACATCGCATCAGCGTCTCGTCGAGGACCACGCAAACGCGGTTGTCCGTGTCGTTGATGACGGCAAAGGTCGAAACGGAGCCAGGCGTTATTCCAAGCACCTGGCCCATCAGCTCGGCATTGCCGAAGCTCAGCCGGCCGGAGCCAAGCTTTTGATGCAGCGTCTTCAGGTCGACCGGCGTGTCCTCCAGCGCCGTCACCAGCCAAAGGCTGCCCTTCTTGCATTTCAGAAAGAGATTTTTGGTATGCGCGCCAGGGATTTCGCCGCGCAGCGCGCGCGACTCCTCGACGGTAAACAGCGGCGGATGATCCACGGTCTCCGTCTCGATGCCGAGGCTCGTGAGATGGGCCAGAAACGCGTCCCGCGTCCATGTCATCGGGCGTTTGCCTATCTTTGCTTTGCATTGACACCGATCGAGTGCGAATTACGCATGTTTTGCGGGCGGAAAATAAGACCGCTTGAATTGCTTCCGACTTTGGGCCATAAAAAATGCCTCGCAGCCGCAAGCCGGCATCGGAGCGCGGGCGTAGCTCAGGGGTAGAGCACAACCTTGCCAAGGTTGGGGTCGTGAGTTCGAATCTCATCGCCCGCTCCAGTTAGAAATTGTTTCAAGATAATGGGATCCCGGGTCAGTAACTGCTGGACTTAGGCGTCCTCACTCCGCTGCTACCTTGAATGGCAATGCGGCGCCCTTCAGCATCCGTTTGATTTCCGGCACGCATGAGCCGCAATTCGTGCCAGCGCGAAGCATGATGCCGACCGCCTCGGCGCTGTCCGCGCCCCGCTCGATGGCCGCCGCAATGGGCGCCGACCGCACCTGAAAACAGACACAGACGATGCCGCCGTCCTGGCGCGCCTCGCCACTCGCGGGACGGCCGGCCAGAATCGAGCGGCGATCTTCAAAGGTTAGGCGCGGCTTCAGCAACAAGGCCCTTAGCCATTCGCCCGGCGGCGACGCTAGGCCAGGACCGAGATCGACCGCTCTTTCCAGCCGTCCGTGATCGAAGCGCGCGGCACGGTGGATTCCGCAAGCGGCATCCTCGAACGCCGCCATCTCGCCCTCACCCGCCAGCGCGCGTGCCCAGGCCGCCAAGCCGGCTTCCGGCGCATCGAGAGCGAAGGCGGTCACATATCCACCTGCGATGCGGGATGCGGACCAATAGAGGCAGCCTTCGGGCCGCGCCAGCTCTCGCGACACGCAATAGCCGAAATGCGCGGCCGCGAGGGGTGCGATGAGTGCCGGCGTTGCCTTGGCCTCGGGCTGGCCGGACATCGGATCGGTGAGCGGCTGCACCAGCGCGCAGATGCGGGCCGCGCCGCTGTTCTCAGCTGACCAGTGCATCGGCGCAAAGAGCGAACCTTGCCGCTGTCCCGGCGAGACCACCACACGCAGCACCGCCGCGCCGTAGGCCGTTCGCAGCTGGGCGAGGCTGCCGTCGGCTAGAGCATAGCGCGCCGCGTCCTGCGGATGGACCTCCACAAAGGGCTCGGCAATGTGCTGGGATAGTCTGGCGGATTTGCCCGTGCGCGTCATGGTGTGCCACTGGTCGCGAATGCGTCCGGTGTTAAGGACGAGCGGCCATTTGCCGGATATGGGGGCGGCGAGGCTCGCACGGCCGGCCGCCACGAAGCACGCTTTACCATCGGCGGTAAAAAACTGCCCATTGGCAAACATCCGCCGTTGGGGTTCGCCGCTTTTGGGGTGCGGCCAATGAAACGGGCGCAGCCGGTCGTAGTCCGCATTTGATAGCGCCTCGCGGGCGGAAATGTCGAAGGCTCGCCGCCCGCCATTCTCAAAGCCCGATAAGGCCGCGTGCTCGCGAAAAATATCGGCCGGACCCGGATAGGCGAATTCCCGGCTCCAGCCCATTTTCGCGGCGGCGTCGGCGAGGATGCGCCAGTCGGGTCGCGCTTCGCCGGGCAGCGGCAGGAAGGCGCGCTGCCGCGAAATCCGCCGTTCCGAATTCGTCACCGTGCCATCCTTTTCGCCCCAGGCGGCGGCCGGCAGGCGGATATGGGCGAAGGGCGCACTGTCGTTCGAGGCAACATTTTCCGAGATGACACACAGTTCGAGTTTTCCAAGCGCCGCCCGCACGCCGTCCGCATTCGGCAGGCTGACGGCGGGGTTCGTCCCCATCACCCACAGCGCCTTGATCTGGCCGCGCGCGATCGCCTCGAACATTTGCACCGCTTTCAGACCTGGCCCGGCGATCAGGTTCGGGGCTTTCCAGAAACGGCGCACGCAGTCCCGCTCGGCTTCGGAGAAATCCATATGCGCGGCGAGCATATTGGCCATGCCGCCGACTTCGCGACCGCCCATGGCGTTCGGCTGGCCGGTGAAGGAGAGCGGGCCGGCCCCTGGTTTGCCAATGCGGCCGGTTGCCAGATGACAATTGATGATGGCGCCCACCTTGTCCGTACCCTGGGCCGATTGGTTGACGCCCTGGCTGTAGCAACTCACCACGCACGGCGTTTCCGCCCACCAGCGATAAAATGCTTCGATGTCCGCAGCGGCCAGGCCAGTGATCTTGCGGATGTCGCGCAAATCGGCGGCTTGCGCGCGCGCCTCGACCAAAGCTGCGTCAAACCCAGCCGTATGCGCCGCGATGAAGGCTCGATCGAGCGCGCCATGCTCGGCCAGCCAAACCAGCAAGCCATTCCACAAGGCGATGTCGGAACCTGGCGCAAGGGAGAGTTGCAAGTCCGAGCCTTGGCTGGTCGCTGTCTCGCGCGGGTCGATGTTGACAAGGCGTGCACCTCGCGCGCGGGCCTTCTGAATACGCTGATAGAGGATCGGGTGACACCACGCCGCGTTCGAGCCGGCCAGCACGACCAGATCGGCCACATCCAGATCCTCGTAGCATTGCGGCACGACATCCGCGCCGAAAGCCCGCTTATGCCCCGCGACGGAGGACGCCATGCACAGCCGCGAATTGGTGTCCACATTCGGCGTGCCGATAAAACCTTTCGCCAGCTTGTTGGCGACGTAATAATCCTCAGTGAGCAATTGGCCGGAGAGATAGAAGGCAATCGACTGAGGGCCATGCGCCGCCGCGATGCGTTGAAATTCTTGCGCCAGATGCGCGAGCGCCGCATCCCAGCCGACCCTCGCACCGCCGATTTCCGGGTAAAGCAACCGCCCGCGTAGATCGATAGTCTCGCCGAGCGCGGCGCCCTTTACGCATAGGCGTCCGTAATTGGCCGAATGGGTGACGTCGCCTTGTATCGAGGCATTGCCGCGCCCGTCCGGCTTGGCCACCACGCCGCAGCCGACGCCGCAATAGGGGCAGGTGGTCTTGACCGGCTTGGCGTCCATGAGCCGCATTAATAGACATCCGTTTGATAACGGCCATCCGTCTTCAGCTTGGCGATGAACGCCTTGCCCGCCGCCGCATCCATCCCGCCATGCGCCCCCGCGATCGCGATCAGCGCCGTCTCAACATCGCTCGCCATGCGCTTGGCGTCGCCGCAGACATAGAAATGCGCGCCCTCGGCCAGCCACGCCCAGAGTTCGGCGCCGGCTTCGCGCATCCGGTCCTGCACATAGATTTTGCGCTCGCCGTCGCGCGACCAGGCAGTTGAGAGCTTGGTCAGCACGCCGGCGTCGGCAAAGGCGTGCATTTCGTCGCGGTAAAAGAAATCGCAATGCTCGCGCTGATGGCCAAAAAACAGCCAGCTCTTGCCGGTCGCGCCCGTCGCCTGGCGATGCCAGAGGAAGGAGCGGAACGGCGCGATGCCCGTGCCCGGACCGACCATGATGATCGGCGTCGCCGGATCGGCTGGAAGGCCAAAGTCGCGGGCCTTTTGGATGTACACCCGCAGCCGCTCGCCAGGGGCGATCCTGTCGCAGAGGAAGGTCGATGCCACGCCGACCCGCCCGCGGTCGCCGATCGCATAGCGGACGGCATCAACGGTCAGTGACAGTTTTCCAGGCGTGGCGGCCGGCGAAGAGGAGATCGAATAGAGCCGTGGCTGCAGCGGCTCCAAGCTCTCCAGAAAAGCTTCCGGATCGGGGTGCACGGGCGCGAATTTTTCCAGCGCCGCCAAAACATCGATATTGGCCGCGTCGCCATCCGGGTCACCGCCCTGCGCGAGAAGCTTGGCTTTGCGCCGCCGCTCGCCGCCAGTGACAAAGCTCATCAGCTCGAAAAGCATATCAGGGGCAAGGCCGAGCGAATAATCCTCGATCAGCGCGGCGCGCAGCGTCTTGCCGCCGATGGGGAAATCGCCAGGTGCGCGCATGGCGGCCAGCACGGCGTCGGCAAGGGCGGGGTCGTTCTGGGCGAACAGGCCAAAACTGTCGCCGGGCGCGTAGTCCAGGCCGCAGCCAGCGAGGTCGAAATCGACATGGCGCGCATCTTTCTCCGACATTTCGCCGGTGATGCGCCTCGCGCCGAGGAATACCGCCTCGACTGGAGATTCGCGCGAATAGCCGGGCGCAGCGGTGGGCTTTGGAGCCTGCGCGACGACCGCCACTGCCGGAGCAGCGCCGCCTGCTTCCGCTAGCAGCGCCTTCAGCATTCGGCTGGTTTCTTTACCGCCAGGAACGCAAAGATTCTGGTGCGGCTCCTCGCCAGCGAAGAGCTTTTCGGCGTAGCTTTCGCAGAGATAGCCGCATTGCCCGCAATCTTGCTGCGCCATCGCCGCGAACAATTTTCTCGGCAATGGGCGAGCCTGCGCCAGCGTCATGCGCTCGGGCAGCGGCATGGCGGGATCGTGCCACGGGGCGCCGTCATCGTCCTCGGCGGGCGTGCCGGTTGGCGCTGTTTGCGGTGTTTCAAATGACAGGAGCCCGGCAAAAAACCCATTCAGCCAGGCGCGCTGAGCATCGGAGAACGGCGCGGTCGGCGGGATGAGCGGCGCATCCTGCGGCGGCGCGAAAGCTTGCGGCGCTTGAATGGTCATTCAGCCGCCTCGACGGCGTCGAAAATGGTTTTCAACGCGTCCGGCTCGTGGCGGCGGGTGAAGGCTTGAAACGACTCGTCGGCATTAGCACGGCCCGCCAGGAATCCCCGCAGCATCTTTTCAACAAGGCGCGGGCAATCCTCGGCCTTCACATCGCGAAAGATTTCGCGGCCGATCATGGCATCCGGGCCAAAGCCGCCGCCGACGTGAAAATGAAATCCCTCGACCGTATCGTCGCTGCCCTCGATCGGCACGCGCGCCGCGATGAGGCCGATATCGCCGATGTAATGCTGGGCGCAGGAGTGGTGACAGCCGGTCAAATGAATGTTGAGGGGGGCGTCCATGGCCACGCGAGGCTCGACCCAGTCTGCGATCGCCATCGCCGTGCCCTTGGTGTCGGAAGCGGCGAATTTGCAGCCCTTATTGCCGGTGCAAGCGATAAGGCCGGCGCGAACGCTCGTGGCTTTGGCGGTCAGGCCGATGTCGCGCAGCCGCGCTTCGACGGTTTCGGCATCCTCGCCGCGAACGCCGGAGATCAGCAAATTCTGCCAAACCGTAAGCCGGAGATCGCCGTCGCCGAACGCGCGGGACATGTCAGCGATCCCGCGCATCTGCGCAGAGGTCATCTTGCCGACGGGCAGCACGACGCCGACCCAGACGAGGCCGTCCTGCGATTGCGGATGCACGCCGACATGGGCTTGCCGGTCCTGACGCGGAGGCGCGATTACGGACTCATTCGGCAGCTTGAGCAGCGCGCGGCCAAGTTTTTCCTCGACAGCGGCCAGGAACCTCTCAAAGCCCCAGGCGTCGAGCAGATATTTCAGGCGCGCCTTCAGCCGGTTGGTGCGGTCGCCGTGGTCGATATAGACGCGAACAATGGCATCGGCGACGGCGACGGCTTCGTCCGGCTTGACGTAGACGCCGGTCGAGCGGGCGAAATCCTGATGGCCGGTGATGCCGCCCAGGCCAAGCCGAAACCACACGCCCGCTTCCGCGCCGCCCTGCACGGTGACGGCGGTGAAGGCGATGTCGTTGGTGTCTTCCAAAACGGGGATGGTGCCGCCGCCGTCAAAAGCGACATTGAATTTGCGCGGCAGGCCGTAAAGTGTGCGGTTGTTAAGGATATGATGATGCCAGGCGCGGGCATAGGGGCGCGTGTCGATCAACTCTTGCGGGTCGATGCCCGCCGTCGGCGCGCCGGTGACGTTGCGGATATTGTCGGCGCCTGCGCCTTTGCAGGCAAGCCCTATTTCCGACAGCCCCTCGATCAGCGCCGGGCCGTGCGCGGCGCCGATCTCGCGGATTTGCAGATTGGCGCGCGTCGTCACATGCGCGAAGCCGCCGCCGTGGCGTTCGGCCAGATCGGCGACGCCGGCAAATTGCCAATGCGTGAGGATGCCGTTCGGGATGCGCAGCCGGCACATAAAGAAATCTTCGTTCGGCGCGGCATAGAACAGACCGTGGAAGCGCCAGCGGAAATTGTCGACGCCTTTGGGGAATTGCCCGGCCTCGGCCTCCGATTTTAGGCGGGCATAGGCATCGAATGGGTGATCGTCGCGTTTGGCTTTTTCCTCATTGACGAGCTTTTTGCCATCCGCTTCGGTGCGCGCCATCGCTTTCAGATGCGGCGCATCCGGCCCCGACGGCTCGGCAGCACCGCCGCCCAGTGCGCCCAGCGGTTTTAGCCCCTGCGCGACGCGGCCCGCCTGCACGCCGGACACAAAGCCCTCCAGATAGCGGCGCTGGTCCTCGGAAAAATCTTGCGCACCCATTAAGCCGCCTCCGCATAGGCTCGGCCGAAGGCCAGCATCGACCGCCGCGCGCCAAGCGCTTCACCCGAACGGATCAAATCGAGAAACCAGAGTGCATCGTCCGTATCACCGTAAAGCACCGCGCCAACGAGCCGGCCGTCGCGGATGACCAGCTTGCGATAGGCGGGGATAAGATCGTCGCGCAGGATGATGGCTTGCGCGCCCGCGCCTTCGAAATCCCCGGCGGAAAAGACGGGCACGCCGGAGACTTTCAGATTGGCCGCAGGGATGGAGCCGGCATAGCGCGCCGCTTCGCCGGCCAGATGCGCGGCGAGTGTTGCTGCCTGCTCATAGGCCGGCTCGACGAGGCCGTAGCAAGCGCCGCGATGTTCAGCGCATTCGCCGATGGCATAAATATTCGGACTGGAGGTGGTGAGTTGGTCATCGACGAGGACGCCGCGATTGACCGCGAAGCCAGCGGCCTTGGCTAGGGCAGTGCGCGGCCGAACGCCTGCCGCCATGACCAGCAGCCCGCAAGGCAGCACGCGGCCATCCTTCAGCGTGACCGAATGCACCGCGTCCTGTCCTAAGATTGCCTCCGTCTGCGCGCCGAGCAGCACCTCAATGCCCTTGGCGCGCAATGCCTCCGCCAGCAATCCGGCCGCTTCCGGGTCGAGCTGGCGTTCCATCAGCCGATCCATGAGGTGGATGAGGCTAACTTTCACGCCGCGCTTGGACAGGCCGCAAGCCGCTTCAATGCCGAGCAGACCGCCGCCGATCACAACGGCAGGCGCACCGGATTCCGCCGCCGCGATCATCGCCGCGACATCAGCCGCCGTGCGGAAAGTTACGACGCCAGGCAAATCCGCGCCGGGGATTGGCAGCCGAATTGGATCGGAGCCGGTGGCCAGCACGCAGGCGTCGAAGCTAAGTGCGCGACCGCTGGCGCAGCTGACAGTCCGTGCCGCCGCATCGAGCGCGGTGACGGCATCGCCAGTTACAAGCGCAATGCCAAGATCCGCATACCATTCAGCCGGTTTCAACTGCACATCCGTCCAGCCGATCTCCCCCGCCAGCACGGGAGACAGCAGGATGCGATTATACCCCGCCGCAGCCTCAGCGCCGATCACGGTAACGGCGAAGCCCTTGGCATCACGCGCGAAAAACTCCTGCAAGAACCGCACGCTTGCCATGCCATTGCCGACGACGACGATGGATTTCGTCATGTCCTGCTCACTTCTGCTTTGCTATTCGGCTGCAATGCTGGCGCTGCCGTAAGCCTCGGAAATCATGTAGCCGGACAGCGTCGTATAGGCTGTGGTCCAAGCCGCCGAGGTCTCCGGCGTCCATTGGTCTCCGAGTCCCTTTTCAAGCGTCCAGAGCAGCGCCTCGCCGACCGGTCGGTAATGCTCCGCTTGAACGCCATAACCGACATGCATTTTGGCGAGCGCGCTGGCGGCGGGCAGGATCGCGGGCAAATCGTTCAAGCCGCTGACAACATAGGCGAGCGTGCCCATCAGCTTGCGGCCCTGTTCGCTCATGTCGGATTTAAACAGCGGCTTCACTTGCGGCGCGATCTCGAACAGCCGCGCGTAAAACAGTGCGGCCGCCTGCTCGGAAATCGGCTTCACCTGGGCAAAGCTCGACTGAATCAATGCGACTTCGGTTGAATTCATGCTGGTGTCCTCCTCGGGTCAGGCCGCTTCGACGAAACCATGGCGCTCGTACAAAAATTCCAGCACGCGTTGGCGGCAACGGATGTAGGTCGGGTCGGCCACAAGCTCGAGGCGCTTTCTCGGACGCGGCAAGGTCACATCGAGAATTTCGCCGATATGGGCGGCCGGCCCGTTGGTCATCATGACGATGCGGTCGGAGAGCAGTACCGCTTCGTCAACATCATGGGTGATCATGATGACGGTGTTCTTCAGCCCCGCATGGATCGCCATAACCTGATCCTGAAGATGCGCCCGGGTCAGCGCGTCGAGCGCGCCGAACGGCTCGTCCATCAACAGGACCTTAGGCTCCATCGCCAAGGCTCGGGCGATGCCGACACGCTGCTTCATGCCGCCGGAGATTTCCGAGGGCCGTTTGTCCTTGGCGTGCGCCATCTGCACCAGTTCGAGCTTGCTCATCGTCCAGGCGTGCCGCTCGGCGCGCGATTTGCTGGCGGAGAACACTTTGTCGACGCCGATGCGGACATTGTCGTAGACGCTGAGCCAGGGCAGCAGCGAATGGTTCTGGAACACCACGGCGCGGTCCGGCCCCGGTGCGTTCACCTCCTTGTTTTCTAACAGCACCACCCCGCTCGTGACACGGGTTAGCCCGGCGACGATGTTCAGCATCGTGGATTTGCCGCAGCCCGAATGGCCGATGATGGTGACGAACTCGCCCTTCTCGACGGCCAGATCGACGCCTTTGAGCACCACTGAGGTTTTACCGGCGCGCTCAAACGCTTTGTCGACTTGCTCCAGCTTCAGGAATGGTTTTTTCGAGATCATGGTTCGGCCCTCCTCAAGCCGCCGCGCCGCGCGCCGCAAATCGTCCGACCAGAGCAACGAGCCGGTCGAGCAGGAAGCCGACCACGCCGATATAGACGAGGGCGACGATGATGTCGGAGAGGCGCGAGGAGTTCCACGCATCCCAGATGAAGAAGCCGATGCCGACGCCGCCGGTGAGCATTTCCGCCGCCACGATGGCGAGCCAGGACAGGCCGACGCCGATGCGCAGACCGGTGAAGATGTAGGGCGCGGCGGAGGGAAGCATGATGCGCCAGAAGAATTCGAGCTGGTTGAGCCGCAGGACGGCGGCGACGTTGCGGTAGTCCTGCGGGATGTTGCGGATGCCGACGGCGGTGTTGATGATCACCGGCCAGATCGCAGTGATGAAGATGACGAAGATCGCCGACGGGTTGGCGTCGCGGAAAGCCGCGAGCGAAAGCGGCAGCCATGCGAGCGGCGGCACGGTGCGCAGCACCTGGAAGATGGGGTCGAGGCCGCGCATCGCCCATTGGCTCTGGCCGATCAGCGCGCCAAGCGCGATGCCGGCGATGGCCGCAAGGCCGAAGCCGTAGGCGACGCGTTCGAGGCTGACCATGACCCTCCACCCCAGGCCGAGATCTTGCGGGCCGTAATTAAAGAACGGCGCGACGATCAGATCCTTGGAGTCGGCCCAGATTTTTGTCGGCGACGGCAGGCTGGCATTCGGGCCGGAGGTCAGAAGCTGCCAAATGATCAGCGTCACCGCCAGCACGAAGAGCGGCGGCAGCACGGCGGTTGCAAGCGCCTTCGCCGGCTTCAGCGCGGCCGCAGCGAAATCATAACGCGCGGGCGCGGCGACGGTCGCACCCGGAAGCGGCATGGCGCCAGCCCGGCTTATCTTGACGGCGCCCCGGAGCGCCTCGGCGTTGATCAATGGTCGGGTCATGGCAGGCTCCGTAAAAAGGGCCACCCTTCCCCCACCGCCGGGAGAGGGCGCGGGCGGCGAGGCGTCAGACGTCGATGCGTTTGATGGAAAGCGTCTTCAGATAGCCCATCGGATCGGCCGGATCGAAGACCTTGCCGTCGAAGAAGGTTTCCTTGCCGCGCGATGTGGTCTCCGGCGCGGCGACTCCCAAATCCTTCGCGGCGGCGCGCCAAATATCCTCGCGGTTGACCTTATCGACCAGCGCGTTGATGTCGGTCTTGGCGTCGAACTTGCCCCAGCGAATGTCCTCGGCGACGAACCAGGCATCGTGGCTTTTATAGGGGTAGGAGGCAAAATCCTCCCAAAACTTCATATATTGCTTGGTGGCGGTCTCAACCCGGCCATTGCCGTAATCGTAGTCGCCCTTGAGGCGGCCAATAATGTCCGCAACCGGCACGTTGAACCATTGCCGCCGGCCGACGATCTCGGCCAGCTCGGCCCGGTTTTCCATCTTCTCGCACCACATTTGCGCCTCCATCACCGCGGTGAGGATGGCTTTGGCGGCGGCAGGGTTCTTGTCGACGAAATCGGCGCGCAGGGTTAGCGCCTTCTCGGGATGCTTGGACCAGATTTCGCCGGTGGCGCAGGCCGTGTAGCCGATGCCCTGGTTGACGAGTTGGCCATTCCACGGCTCGCCGACGCAGAACGCGTCCATATTTCCGACCTTCATGTTGGCCACCATCTGCGGCGGCGGCACGACGATGGTCTGCACGTCCTTGTCCGGGTCGATGCCGCCCGCCGCCAGCCAATAGCGCATCCAAAGATCGTGGGTGCCGCCGGGGAAGGTGACGGCGACCTTCACCTCCTTGCCCTCGGCCCGCTTCTTGGCGAAGGCGTCCTTCAGCGGCGCGGCATCGACGGAGGCTTTCAGGCCCTTATATTCGTTGGAAACCGAGATCGCCTGCGCGTCGAGATTGAGGCGGGCGAGCAGATAAAGCGGCGTCGGGACGCTGTTCTGCGTCACCTTGCCGGTGGAAATCAGGTAGGGCATGGGCGTGAGGATATGCGCGCCGTCGATGCCGTTCGCCGCGCCGCCGAGCACGAGATTGTCGCGGGTCGCGCCCCAAGAGGCCTGCTTGACCACATCGACATCGGGCATCCCGTATTTGGCGAAAATGCCCTTCTCCTTCGCCACCACGAGCGCCGCGGCATCCATCAGCGCGATATAGCCGAGCACGGCTTTCGTCGTTTCCGGACCAGCCGCCCAAGCCACATGCGCGCCGAACGGGAAGGCCGCCTTGGCGGCGGCGAGCACGGCAGCGGCGGCCCCGCCTTTGAGGATGGCGCGGCGCGAGGCGCGCTTCCGCGTCAGACTATTTTCCACATCACCTGTCATTTTTTTCATCTCTCTCCATCACCCCTTTGGTAGAGCCCGGCGCTCGCGCTTCGCACCTGCCCGATGGCCTGCGGACAAACAAAAAACGCCGCGTCAACAGGCGCGCTTGGACATCCAAGCTCTCCTCATCAACTGGCGGCGCTGCCTCAGCGGCCCATCAATGGGCCATTATTGCGGATTGGGTGCGCTTCGGGCCTTCATTGGCAAAACACCCGAATAATCATATTCAATAAGTGTGCCAGTTTGGTTTGGCCGCTTAAACCAAGCCAAACCAGTGGTATAGCTGTTCGACGCCAGCTTCCGGCCAGAGTGTGGCTGATGCCCAATTGTGCAGCGAAAAGATTTTTGCCTAGCTGGACGTCACAGGGTTTGGTTGGCTATTTATTAGGCTGGTGGAATAGAAGTCCTCCGCCGAGCAGAATCGGTCCGAGGCTACCCGGCACCTCCGACGGCCGGGCCAACCCCTCGTCCTTGACGTCGGCGAGGGGCGCCGACAGGCCGAGCCGGGCAGCCGCCAGGCGAAAAATATCCGGCCGATAGACCTGCCGCGCGACAGTCCCGGCATCGACTCCCGGCGCGACCTGCCGCCAGCGCTCCATCTGCCGGACAATCCATTCGGCGTGTGAGAGCCAGGGGAAATTCGCCGCATAACGCCAGAAAACGATGAAATCGGGATCGGAGCGGGGATCGCCGCCCTTGTCGCGGATCAGATCGCCTGTGAGCGTACCGTATAAAATAGGCTCGGCGACGCCGATATTACGCGGCTCGGCAAGCAGTCGCGCTGCCTCCGCCAGATGGGCTTTGTCATCCAGCCACCGCGCCGCCTTCAGGACCGCGCAGACCAGGGCGAGGAGCAGCACGGGCTGCTTGGCCGCCCAGTCCTCACGCACGCCAAGCACTTTTTCGGGGCTGTTCGGCCAAAGCTCGTTTTTCGTCGCGACGATGCGGCCCTGCCCAGCCTCGACCGAGATGCGCCCCCATGGCGCGCCGACGCAAAATCCGTCGATCCGGCCTTCGGCGAGGCTGTCGGCGATCAGCGGCGGCGGGATGACGACGAGATTGACATCATTGTCCGGATCGACGCCGGCCGAAGCCAGCCAGCAGCGCAGATCGTAATTGTGGCAGGAGAACGGGTAGACCATGCCCAGCGTCAGCGGCATCGCGCCCGCCTCGCGCCGCGCCGCGATGACGATCGCCAAAGCCAGCGCCGCCTGCATTCCCCCCGCTTCGGTGTTCGCCGGATCGCCGGCGTGCATTTCAGCAAAAAGCTGCTCGGAGACCACAATCGCATTGCCATTCAGATTGAGCGCCATCGGCGCGATCACCGGTGCGGGCGGGCGGCCGAGACCAAGCGTCGACGCAATCGCCATTGGCGCGAGCATATGGGCGCAGTCGAAAATACCGATCTCCAACTTGTCGCGGATATTCGCCCAAGAGGCTTCCTTGTGCAGCCGGAGCGAAAACCCTTCCTCCAGGTCAAAGCCCTTTTCCGCCGCGATGACCAGCGGCGCGCAATCGGCGAGGGGAATGAAGCCGGCATGGATGATCGGCAGATTACCGCTCGTAGCCTCACTGCTCGGCCGATCTTCCGGCATTTCCTATCCCTTCAGCAGATCGTAAGCGCTGATGAGGCTTTCAGCGACTTCGCCCATGCGCTTGTTCTGATTCATGGCCGCGCGCCGCAGCAGCGTATAGGCGTCCTCCTCGCTGATATTTTTGCTTTTCATCAGCAGCGCCTTAGCCCGGTCGATGATTTTACGCTCCTTCAACGCGCTCTTTGCCGATTCCAGCTCATCCTTGAGCGCGTTGAAAGCGCGGAAGCGCAAGATCGTAAGGTCGAGGATCGGCCTTACCCGCTCCTTCTTCAAACCGTCGACGATATAGGCGCTGACGCCAGCATCGATGGCCGCCTCGATCGCCGAGCGGTCGCTTTGATCGACGAACATCGCAATCGGCCGCTTCACCACGCGCGACATCTGGAACATCTGCTCCAGGACATCGCGGCTGGGATTTTCAAGGTCGATGATGATGACATCGGGGTCGATGGCGTAGACCTGATCGACCAAACCGGTGGTTTTGGAAACCAGCGTCACATTGACGAAACCCGCTTCGCGCAAGCCGGCTTCCAGAATCGCACGCCGGGCGGGGTCTTCGTCGATGACGAGGATGCGCAGCGCCTGGTCGATTTGCGAATTGTCTGCCCCCAATGCGCGGCCTGTCACACTTGTCTCAACGTTCGCAGACTATGTTTTCCGGTATGATCAAGCAGCGCAAGCGTTATTCAAGGGGCAGACAGCCAATCTTGGCACTCTCGAAGTGAGGTCGAACCCGCGCAAGATCTCCATCACGCCAATCCGTCCGCGCCTCCGGCAACGGTTTGACTGAAGCCTGGACGTCCGGCGATGGTTCTAACCTGTTTGGGTGATTTCATCCGCTAATATGTTCGAATAATTTCTGTTTTGAGTTGGCCCGTGCGGTCGGGTGGCGAAGTTGGGGACGAATGATAAGGCCGACCTGACGCAGGATCAGCTTCTCGAATTTGTTGGGGTAATCTACGACTGTGCAATCGAACCGTCCCGCTGGGACGAAACCTTTCAACGCATAATCGAGCACACTGTAGGCATTAGCGGCGTCATCGGCATTCAAGATGTCGCGCAGCACCGTGCGCGTTTCTCAGTCGAGCACAATACCGATCCCCACTTTCAAAAGCTCTTTCACGAGCAATATATTCGGATCAACCCATTCGGCGTGGCCGCTTGGTTCCATGAACTCGACGAACCAATCACGCGACGCGGTCCGTTCGGAGGGAGACTATCTCTCCGCGCGCGACCCGAAAGCGGCCCGCGATCTGCGGGATGCGGTCGTCAAAGCCGTCGCCGGCTCAACCATCGACTTCCCGAAATCCGGCGTTGCCGTTCCAATTCCGTCGGCGGACGGGCGCGATCCTGCCGCGTGGGTGCTGCCGCTCAACGCAGGTCTTCGCGGCGAGCGCAGCGGTTTTCCTTAGGGAGCTAGGTGACACCTCACCTTTTCCAGGCGAGCGGTTCGTGCGACGATATGGCATCTCTCCAGCCGAATGCCGGGTGCTGATGATGCTCGTGCAGGGCATGACCAGCTGAAGCTTGCGACACGCTCGGCGTTTCGGAAAATACAGGGCGCGCGCATCTGAAAGGCCTGTACGCAAAGACTGGCGCCGCGGGTCAAACCGCTCTCGTCCGCCTCGCCATGACCACGATGGCGCCTGCCGCTTCAGAATAGCCCCGGCGTAGGTTTTCTGCCTTCATCCCAAACCGTGGTTTCCCGTAGTTACGTTAGTGTCAGCCTGGGCGGGATCACTCAGCGGGATGCGGGATCGCGGCTTGAGCGTCTCCCGACCGTTCCCTTACGGCGTGGGTGCGGCCGATGAAATTGTAGACTGTCGGCACGACGAACAAAGTGAGCAGCGTGCCCAGCGTCATGCCGCCGACAATCACCCAGCCGATCTGCTGGCGGCTTTCCGCCCCGGCTCCCTCCGCGAGCGCCAGCGGCACCGCGCCAAACACCATCGCGCCCGTCGTCATCAGGATCGGCCGCAAGCGCAAGACGGCCGCTTCGATCACCGCGCGCCGGCGCTCCTGGCCGATCTCCTGCTGTTGATTTGCGAATTCGACGATAAGGATGCCGTGCTTGGTGATCAGCCCCACAAGCGTGATCAGGCCGATCTGCGAATAGACGTTCAGCGTCCCGCCGGAATAATACAATGCGGCCAAAGCGCCGGTCATCGACAGCGGCACGGTCAGCATGATGATAATCGGATCGCGAAAACTCTCAAACTGCGCGGCCAGCACCAGATAGATAAAGGCAAGCGCCAGCAGGAATACCACGGCCAGGCTTGATCCCGCCGAGCGGAACTCGCGACTCTGCCCGGCAAGGTCGGTGCGCACCGTGCCGGGGAGCGATTCGGCGGCGGCCTGTTCCAGCACCGCAATGCCGTCGCCGAGCGCGTAGCCGGGCGCAAGATTGGCGGAAATCGTGACCGAGCGAAGCTGATTGAAGCGCTTGAGCTCTTTCGGGGCGACGCTCTCCGTAACGGTGACGACATTGGAGAGCTGGACCATTTCGCCCGAGGGCGAACGCAGATAGATGGTGGAGAGAGCCGCAGGAGACGCACGATCTTCCGCCGCCAATTGAATATAGACGTCGAACTGTTCACCCTCGACTTCAAAGCGCGTCACCTGCCGGCCGCCGAGCAGCGTTTCCAGCGTGCGCCCGACGACCGAAACATCGAGGCCCAAATCGGCGACTTTGGGCCGGTTCAGGCGGATGGTGAATTCAGGTTTGTTCAGTTCGAGATCGGTGGTGAGGCTGGTCAGCACGGGGCTGTCCTCGATGCTGGCCAGGATCTTGTCGACATAGCCCTGCAGATCTTCGTAGCTGCCGGAGGTTTGCAGCACGAACTCGACCGGCCGTCCGCCGCCGCGTTCGCCGAATGAGGGCGCGTTGGTGGCGTTCGCGCGGATGCCTGGGATCCGCCTGAGCTTAGCCGACAGCTCATTCACAATGTCCTGCTGTTTGCGGTCGCGGCTGTCCCAATCTTTTAAGCGGCCCGTGGTGTTCAGATTGGTGATGTCCGGCTGGCCGACGATGGAGAGCACGGATTCCATCTCGGGCACCTCCGCCAGAATGCGGTCCACTTCTCGGGCGTAGCGCGACGTATAGGCGATCGTCGCACCTTCGGGCGCTGTACCCCGCACATTGATCAGGCCGCGATCCTCCACCGGCGCCAATTCCGATTTCAGATTGACGAAATAATAAGCGCTGGCTGCTGCGACGCCGACCGCAATCAGCAGGACCACGAAACCCGCATTGAGCGCCGATCCGAGCGCCCGCCGATAGCCGTTTTCCAGGCTTTGGAACATCCCTTCGACGAAGCGAAAAATCCGGCCCGGCGCAGGATTGTGTTTCAGGATGCGGGAGCACATCATCGGTGTCAGCGTCAGCGCCACGAAGCCCGAGATGATCACGGCCCCGGCAAGCGTCAGAGCGAACTCCAAAAACAGCCGCCCGACGCGGCCGGGCGCGAAGGCGATCGGCGCATAAACCGCCGCCAAGGTCAGGGTCATGGCGACAACCGCGAAGGCGATTTCCCGGCTGCCTTTGATCGCGGCGGCAAACGGCTCCATGCCGTTCTCGATCTGGCGATAGATGTTTTCGAGCACGACAATGGCGTCGTCGACGACGAGGCCGATCGCCAGCACCATCGCCAACAGGGTCAGCGTGTTGATGGTGAAGCCCATCGCATACATCAGCGTGAAGGTGGCGATCAGCGAGATCGGGATGGTGACGATGGGAATGATCGAGGCGCGAAATGAGCGTAGAAAGAAAATGATGACGATGACGACGAGCGCGACCGCCTCGAGAATGGTCGTGTAGACGGCTTTGATCGACCGGTCGATGAACACCGCCGTATCGTTCGCCACCTCCGCGCTCATGCCCTGCGGCAGCGACTGATTGATCTCGGGCAAGACGTCGCGGAGCGCTTGCGACACGTCCAGCGGATTTGCGACCGCCTGCTTGATGATGCCGACGGTGATGGCCTTGCCGCCATTATAGGTGCTGTCGCGCCGTTCATCTGCGGCCCCCAGTTCGACACGCGCCACCTCGCGCAACCGCACTTGATAGCCGTCGGCGAGCTTGACCCTAATCCGTCCGAATTCGGTCGGCGTCGTCAGCCCGGTGCGCGACAGGACGGTGAATTCGCGGTCGACACTCTCCAGACGCCCGGCCGGGAGTTCGACATTCTGGCTGCGCAGCGCGTTTTCGACATCCTGGACGGTCAAATTATAGGCAGCGAGCCGTTCGCGGTCGATCCAGACGCGCATGGCGTAGCGCCGCTCGCCGTAGATCACCACATCGGCGACGCCGCTCAGATTTTTCAGGCGGTCGATGACATAACGGTCGACATAGTCGGTGATTTGCAACGCGCTCATCGCATCGTTGCGGAAGACGAGATTGATGATCGGGCGCGCATCAGCCTCGACCTTGCGGATCACCGGCTCGTCGACCTCGTCCGGGAGGCGGTTGCGCACGCGGCCAACGCGGTCGCGCACATCGCTGGCGGTGACGTCGGGATTGGCGGCCAACGTGAAACGCACGGTGATGCGGCTGGATTCGGCGCGGCTGGTCGATTCCAGAATGTCGATGTTTTCGATGCCGGCGATCGAGCCTTCGAGGATCTGGGTGATCTGGCTCTCGATGATCGCCGCCGACGCGCCCGGATAGCTGGTTGTGACGGAGACGACCGGCTCGTCGATATTGGGATATTCACGAACGCTCAGCCGGTCATAGGAAACGACGCCAATCAGCAGCAGCATCAGGCTGAGCACGGTGGCGAACACGGGCCGCCGGATGCAGATTTCGGGAAGTCCCATAAGCCGTCGGCCTCAGTTCAGCACGGTGGAGCTGGCGGGGCCGGCGACGATGTCGACCGGCGCTCCGTCGCGCAAATTCATTTGACCGGAGGTCACGACCTGGGTCCCGGCCTCGATGCCAGCGAGGATTTCCACTTCGCCCGCCCGGCGCCGTCCGACGGTAACCTTGTTTTCCTTCGCCTTGCCGCCGACGATGGTATAGACGATCCGCTCCGTGCCGCGGGACACGACGGCGATTTCCGGAACGCGCACGGCTTGCCGCTCCTCAAGGCCTTTGATGATAACGCGGGCGAACAGGCCGGGCCGCAATCCGAGGTTGGGATTTTCGATACGGGCGCGGATGCGCAGCGAGCGGCCGTTCACATCCACTTGCGGGTCGATGGCGTAAACCTTGCCGGGAAACTTCCGGTCGGGGAAAGCGTCGACCGTCAATTCAACCTCCTGGTCCTTGCTGACCTGGGTCAAAACGGTCTCAGGCACGCGGAAGTCAAGCTTCAACTGATCGATCTTCTCCAGATTGACCAGCGGCAGGCCAGGGGTCGCATAGGCGCCGATGGACAGGTTACGAAGCCCAACGCGGCCGGGAAACGGCGCGATAATCGAGAGTTTGGCGAGGCGCGTCTCGGCAAGCTGAAGCGCCGCGCGAGCCGTTTCAAGCGCCGAGGTGGATTCGTCCAAAGCCCGCTCGGTGCCGCTGCCACTGCGCGACAAGCTCTGAGCGCGGTCGAAATTGGATTGGGCCAGCGCCAGCCGCGCCCTGACGTCGGCGACGTCCGCGTTGGCTAGGGCGTCATCGAGCTTGAGCAGCACGTCGCCGGCGTTCACGTCCTCGCCTTCCGTAAACAGCACCTCGGCAATCCGGCCGGCAATCTCCGAGGAAATCTGGACCGATTCATCCGACCTCAGGCTGCCTACCGACCAGAGGTCATCCGTCGCGATGGCCTGCCGCGCGAGACCGACTTCAACAGGCGCGGACCGCCGTCCGCCTTGCTGGATATTGCTCTGAGCAGCGGTCTGGCCGCGCTGATTGCCGGCTGCAAGCGGGTTAGCCCCATTTGGCAATCCGTAGATGGCGTAATAACCGCCCGCCCCAATGGCAAGCAGAACGAAGACGACAAGTATAAATTGTCTCATTCAGTGCATCACGAGGGTTAAACTGAGAACATCGGTTGGCTAGGGTCAGGGCGGACATATGCCCGATTGTATACACTTGCAATCGTCGAAAATGTATTCATTTGTCCCTCCATCCGCCGTTTAACGCCAACGTTGTCCCGCATAATGCGGCAGAGACCCATTTGATCCCGCGCCCTGCTATTTTTCGGGCGAACCTCCCGACAGTGTTAATCCGAAATCCCGACGCCCGCCAGTTGCGCGGTTGGGTTTTGCAATCGCTGCCACCGTGTGCAAATGTCTCCGGCGTGCCCAAATCCTACGCGGTGAGCGGCGACAACCAGGTAACGGACAACAAAGCGCACACGCGTTCTGCCGGCCAGAATAAACGTAAACATATGAAAAACAACGAGAAAATAGTCGCAATCGCACCGGCGCCGGCATGCCAAACGCAAGCTCCGCTTTAGCTCTCCGAGGTAGGGGGAACCGAGAGCGTGCGAAGCTGAAATGTAGACGAGCAGGTCTTTCGCTTGCACATTACGTCGGCGCACCCGATGGACGGTGGCTGCAGCTTTATTGCCATGAGGATTGCAACGCGCTCACCCAAGCTCGGAGTCGACCGTCGTGAGAGTGGTCGCACGCAGCCAGTCGAGCACACTGAGGAAAAAGCTTCACAGGTGACGAGACAGGTGCCACAGGGCGACGGCAAGTCCGGCGTGTCCCTCGCGTCCGAAGCCTTTCGGATGATCGAGGAGCGCATCGTGACCCTTGCCTTTCCCCCGGGCAGCACGTGGTCGGAGGCCGCTATCGCCGAGGCTATTTCGATCGGCCGCACGCCGGTGCGTGAAGCCTTGCAGCGCCTGGCCGCCGGCCATGTCGTGAGCATTGTGCGCGGGCACGGCATCATCATCGCCCCGATCGACATGCAGATGCAGCTCCTGGTGGTCGAGACCCGCCGCGAGCTGGAGCGCCTTGTTGCCCTGCGCGCCACGCGGCGCATCCTGCCTTCGGACAAGCGCAAGCTGCTGCAGCTTTCGGGCGAGCTGATCGAGACCGGACGCACCGAAGACGTGCTCGCTTTTCTCGCCAAGCAATTCATCTACAAGGAGCTGTTGGCCGAGATCGCCGGAAACCCATTCGCGACGGCGGCGCTGGAGCCGCTGCATATCCTCACCCGCCGGTTCTATTTCCGCTATCATCGCGATCTGGAGGACCTGCCGCTGGTCACCCAGCTTCACTCTGATCTGCTGCGCTCGGTCGCCACCGGCGATGAGGCGGTCGCCCTGCAAGCTGTGAACGCGATGACCGGCTACGCCGAGCAGCTCACACACCGCATCGTCGAACGCGAACGCTAGAGCAGGATCGCTTTAGACGAGACGCCCGCGCGCCCATGGCCCGGTCTCGATTATTTGCTGGTCGCGCGGCTCGGACGGTAACCGAATTCCACTTTACCTGATCGCGCTTAAGCACATTGCTGACCTGAAACTTTCGGGCGGAATCCCGTTGACACCGCATGCCGCCGTTTGCAATATATCAGTAATATATCGAAGGACGGTGGGATCAGGATGGGCGCCCAGGATCGTCGAGCGCAGCTCAATGTAAGCTGCGATGTGCTGGTGGTCGGCGGCGGCGCCGCGGGCCTCGCAGCAGCTGTTACCGCGGCCCGTCAAGGGCTCAAGGTCACGTTGCTGGAACGTTACGGCTTCTGCGGCGGGGCTGCGGTGGCCGGGCTTTCCGGCACGGTCTGCGGCATGTACGAGGCCTCGCCCGATGCGAGCCGGCCCCCGGTGCAGGCGGTCTTCGGCTTCACGAACGAGTTCGTCACCCGCATGGAAGCACGCGGCGGGCTCACCGGTCCGATCCGCTACGGCAAGACTTTCACCCGCGTCCACGACCCTCTGGCCTGGCGCGAGACCGCCGACGATCTGCTCGCCGAAGCGGGCGTGACGGTCATCTATCACACTGTCGTCACAGGGGTGCTGGCCGAAGGCGGCGAGCGGATAGAAGGCATCCGCGGCTACACCAAGCAAGGCCCGATCGAGGCGCGTGCCAGGCTCGTGATCGACGCCTCGGGCGACGCCGACGTGACCGCCATGGCCGGCCTGCCTTCGACCATCGGCGACAATGGGCGGGTGCAGAACCCGACGATGATCTTCCGGATGATGGGCGTCGATGTCGGCCAGCTCATCGCCTCCGAAGGCGACGACAGCATTATGGGGCCGCATATTTCCGAGCTGATCGCCAAGCTCCACGCCCAGGGCGAATACAACCTGCCGCGATCCAAGATCTTCCTGTTTCCGACGCCGCGGCCAGGCGAGCTGCTTTGCAACGTCACCCGTATCATCGGCCGCGACGGACGCGAGCTAAATCCGCTGATCGCGGAGGATCTCACCGAGGCCGAGATCGAGGGCCGCAAGCAGGTCCGGCACTATGAGCGCTTCATCCGCAATCACATCCCGGGCTGCCAGGACGGCTTCGTCAACGACACCGGCGTGCAGGTCGGCGTGCGCCAGACAAGGCAGATCGTCGGCAAGCAGCGGCTCCGCAATCAGGATGTGGTCGAGGGGCGCAAATTCGCCGACGGCATCGCCCGTTCGCCCTGGCCGATCGAGCTGCATTCCGGCGCCAAGCCCAGGCTCGAATGGCTGATGGAGGATGTCTACGAGGTGCCTTATGGCTGCTTTGTCCCCGAGCGCGGCGAGGGCCTGCTCGCGACCGGCCGCTGCCTCTCCGCCGAGCACGAGGCGCTCGCCTCGGCACGCGTCACCGCCCAGTGCTTCTCCTATGGCCACGCCATCGGGCATGCCGCCGCCATCGCGGTGAAACAAGGCGTTCCCCCACGCGCTATCGAGGGCCGCGATCTGCGGGCGGTACTCAACCGCGACGGCGCGAGGCTGGACTGAACCGAACCTTTGCTGAGCCGGAGTATGCGATGATCAAAGAGGAACGCAGGGGCGCCGTAGCCGTGGTCATGATCGACCGGGCGAACCGGCGCAATGCGCTCGATAGCGCCACAATCGCCGAGCTGCGTAGCCGCTTCGCCAGCCTCGATGCCGATGCGTCCATATCGGTCATCGTCCTCGGCGGCGTTGCGCCCGGCTTCTGCGCCGGCTCGGACCTGAAGGAGCTCGCCACGCTGACTAAGGACGGCATGGCCGAGCACGAGGCCGATACCGCGGCTTTCGCCCGCTCGCTGAGCTTTATCGGCAAGCCGGTGATCGCGGCAGTGTCGGGCTTTGCGCTGGGCGGCGGCTTCATACTTGCTGCGTCCTGCGATCTCGTCGCGACCGAGCCTGCCACCCGCTGGCATTTGCCCGAAGTGCCCAATGGCTGGATTCCACCCTGGGGGCTGACCGTGCTCACCGCGCGCTGCGGACCAGTCGTAGCGCGCCGTCTCACCTGGGCGGCTACTGCGATCGACGGCACCGAAGCGCACCGTCTCGGTGTCGCCGATGTCGTCGGCGCCGACGCCACCGAGGCGGCCATCACCGAAGCGGAGGCCCTTGCGAAGCTGCCGCGCGAGGCGGTCGCTTCCACCAAGCGGTATTTCGCCCGCCGGATCATGGCCACCGGCGAGGCCGACGACACCGAAGCCAACCGCCTGTTCATCGAGGACTGCCACAGCGCCGCCGCGGCGGCCACCTTCCAACGTTTCGGAATGCGGTGAGCGATGGCCGAGAACAAAGTCGTTACCGCCGAAGAAGCCGTCCAACTCATCCGTGAGGGTGATACCTTGGCCTCGGTCGGCGTCATCGGCTGGATTACGCCGGACCGGGTGCTGCGCGCCATCGGGGAGCGCTTTGCCGCGACCGGAACGCCGCGCGGCCTGACCTTTTACTTCCCTTGCGGTACCGGCGATGCGGTCGGCATTCCGGGAATGGACCATGTCGCCCGCGAGGGGCTGATGCGGCGGATCGTCTCCGGCTCCTACATCAACCCGCTCAACCCAAAGACCGGCGAGCGGCCAGCCCTGATGCGCCTCATCCGCGAGAACAGGATCGAGGCCTATTCCTGGCCAATCGGCGCGACCATGCACTGGCTGCGCGAAGTTGCGCGGCGCTCGCCGGGCTACATGACCAAGGTCGGGCTGGGCACCTATATCGATCCGCGCCATGGCGGCGGCAAATTCACCCAGACATGCCGGGACGATCTCGTCGAGCTGATCGACTTCCGCGGCGAGCAGTATCTCTTTTATCCGACTTGGCCGCTCAATGTCGGCATCGTGCGCGCGGCTTCGGCCGACGCCGCAGGCAATCTCTCATGGGAGGACGAACCGCTCGTCTCCTCCAATGTGCACCTCGCCCTGGCGGTGAAGGCGTCGGGGGGCAAGGTCATCGCACAAGTGCGCCGGGTCGTGCCTCGCCATTCGCGGCCGGTGTCCTCCGTGCGCCTGCCGGGCGTCCTGGTCGATGCCGTTGTCGTCGATCCGGACATGCCGATGGGCACCGATGTCGCCTATGAGCCCGGCTATCTCGGCCTCGATCAGCACGCGCTGCAAATGCCGCCTTTGCCGATCTCGCCGGACAAGGTGATCGCCCGCCGCGCCGCGCGCGAGGTGCGTCCCGGCGAGGTCTCCATCTTCGGCTTTGGCGCCTCGGCGGACGCCCCGCAGGTGATGGCGGAAGACGGCCTGCTGACCGGCGACGGGATATATGACTACAGTTTCACCACCGAGCACGGCCCGTTCGGCGGCTTCGTGATGAGCGGCTGGCAGTTCTCGGCCAACTGGAACCCGGAAGCGCTGCTCGACGGGGTGACCCAGTTCGATTTCATCGATGGCGGCCTGTGTCCATTCGCCGCTCTCGCCTTCGCGCAATACGACGCGGCCGGCAATGTCAATGTCAGCAAGTTCGGTGCGGCGAACCCCGGTGCCGGTGGCTTCATCGACATCGCTGCCAATGCTAAGCGGCTCGTATTCACTGGCACGTTCACGACGGCGGGACTGGGCTGCAGCTTCGACGGCGGCCGTCTTGCCATCGAGACAGAGGGCAAGGTCGGCAAGTTCGTCAACCAGGTCGACAGCATCACCTACCGTGTGCAGGAGGGTGTTCGCGATCGCGGTCAGACGGCCATTCTCATCACCGAACGCGCCGTATTCCGTGTAGAAGCCGACGGCCTGGTTCTGGCTGAAATCGCCGAGGGGGTCGACGTGCGCAGGGACATACTGGACCGGATGGATTTCGCCCCCGTCCGCATCCTCGATCCCCTGCCGCAGATGGATCAGAGTTTGTTCAAGTAGCAACAACGTCCCGCTTGACGGGATGACTTTAGGAGGATGTCCCATGGTCACGAGAAGAGATTTCATTGCAGGCGGTATTGCCGCTACGGCCGTCTCGACCCTTGCCGCTCCCGCAATCGCGCAGGCGAAAACCCACCGCTGGCGGATGCAGACCCTCTGGCAGGCCGGCACCGTCAACCAGCAGGCTTTCGAGCGGTTCTGCGCGAACGTTAAAGCCATGTCGGACGGACGCGTGGAGATCACGCCGCTCGCTGCCGGCGCCGCTGTCGGGTTGACGGAGACACTCGATGCCGTCACGCGCGGCCTGCTCGACGGCCATCATCCCGCGACGGTCTACTGGACCGGGCGCAATCCCGCTTTCGGCGTCCTCGGCGACCTTAACGGCGCCTATGAGACCCCTTATCAGGCGCAGGACTACTTCGAGAACTATGGCGGCCTCGATCTGCTGCGCGAGATGTACCAGCCGTTCAAGATCTACCCGATCGGCGTCACCTGGTGGGGGGTGGAGTCGATCCCGGTCAGCAGGCCGGTGCGTTCCCCCAGCGATCTGCAAGGCCTTAAAATGCGCCTGCCGCAGGGCATGTCGGCGGATATCTTCGGCAAGTTCGGAGTGGTTGCCGTAAACCTGCCCGGGACGGAAGTGTTTAGCGGCCTCGATCGCGGCGTCATCGAAGCGGCCGACTGGGGCACGCTCGGCATGAACTCCGAAATCGGCCTGCACGAGAAGGCCAAATACGCCCTGTACCCCGGCTTCCATTCCATGCCGGTCGGCGACGTGTCGGTGAACCAGGACAAGTGGGATGCGCTCACGCCCGACCTGAAAGCCGTGCTGACGCTGGCGGTGCGCGACTTCGCACGCGACATGGTCCAGAGCGTCGCCAAGCAGGACCTTGAGACCGCCATCAAGCTCAAGGAGAAAAAAGTCGAGCTGATCAGCTGGGATGCGGAGGCGAAGCGCAAATTCCGCAACACAGCCGTGGAGGTCTGGCAGCAATATGCCGGCAAGAACGACCTCTGCCGCAAGGCCGTCGATGGTCAGCTCGCCTATCTGAAAGCCCAAGGTCTGCTCGGCTGAGCTAAGACGGTGCAACCGGGCGCCATGCGCGCCCGGTTGGGGGGAGTGTCCGCTCATGAAGCTTTACGACCGCTTCTCGGCCGGATTCAGCGACGCGATCGCCTGGATCTATTTCGGCGTGTTCCTGATCGTCACCTACGACGTGGTGGCGCGCTACGTCTTCAACGCGCCGACGGTATGGGGCTCCGATCTGGTCCTCTGCATCGCGGGCGTGCATTACATGCTCTCCGGCGCGGGCGCGCTTCAGCGCGGCGACCACGTTCGTATCGACATGATTTACAACCAGTTGCCTGCACGGGCACGATACGTGTCTGATGTCATTGCCGACCTCATCATCATAGCCGTGCTCGCCGCGCTGATCTGGTTCGGATTGGCGCAGGCCCTTCCTTCGCTCCACGACTGGGAAACCACCGGCACCGCCTGGAATGCCCCAACGCCTGTCGTCATGAAGCTGGCGATTCCCGTCGGAGCGGCGCTCATGCTCGTGCAGGCGATCGTCAACCTGGTCCGGCGCCTCCGCGGAGAAACCGCCGCTGCTGACACCGGTAATACCCGTCCGCTCGACTAGCCGCGCCCGAACGGGAGGCGCAGGAGATCCAATGTCCATCGAAAACGGCACGCTGCTAATCCTGGTGATGATGGTCGGCCTGATGGTGATCGGCCTGCCGCTCGCCTTCGTCACGGCGTTCACCGCCGGCGTGTTCGGGTTCATCCTGTTCGGCTCGGAAAGCTTCTTCCTGATCGTCAGCCGCATTTACACGCTGATGAACAACTACGCGCTGATCTCGGTGCCGCTGTTCGTTCTGATGGGCTGCATCCTGGAGCGCTCCGGGCTGGTCGAAGGCATGTTCCGGGCGCTCCATCTGCTGGTCGGACGCATTCCCGGCGGTTTGGCGGTCGCCACGATCGGCGCCTCGACCATCATGGCCGCCATGGTGGGCGTGATCGGGGCGGAAATCGTGACCCTCGGCCTCGTCTGCCTGCCGGCCATGCTCCGCCGCGGCTATGACAAGCGCCTTGTCAGCGGCGTCATCTGCGCCGGGGGCTCGCTCGGAACCATGATCCCACCCTCGGTCGTGCTGATCGTCTACGGTCTCGTCGCCCAGGTCTCGATCGGCCAGTTGTTCACGGCGGCGGTGGGTCCGGGCCTGCTGCTCGCGACACTCTACGCGGCCTATACCATCGCTATCTGCTGGCTGAAGCCGGAGCTCGCGCCGCTCGCGCCGGCGGCCGACTACGCCTTGCCTTTGCGCGAACGGATCGCCGAGATGCGCCAGCTTGTCGCCCCGGTGCTGCTGATCGGCTTCATCATGACCTGCTTCTATACGGGCATTGCCACCCCCACCGAGGTCGGCGCGCTGGGCACGCTCGGAGCGCTGATCATTCTCGCCGTCAACAGCCAGTTCACCTATGAGAACCTGAAGCATGCCGTGGTGCAGACGGGGCGCACCGT
The DNA here is from genome assembly GCA_031399085.1 of Rhodomicrobium sp. Classification (GTDB taxonomy): domain Bacteria; phylum Pseudomonadota; class Alphaproteobacteria; order Rhizobiales; family Rhodomicrobiaceae; genus R-RK-3. The sequence continues at coordinate 76,265 of JANNOQ010000016.1, read as the reverse complement.
GGCCATGGTAACCTGGATCTTCTTTGGCGCCTCGGCGCTCGTTGGCATCTACACGCTGGCTGGCGGCACCGATTTCCTGCGCGGCGAGATCCTCGATCTCAACCTGGGGCCATTGCCGACGCTGTTGTTGATGATGGCGATCCTGATCGTGCTCGGCTGTTTCATCGACTGGATCGGAATCGCGCTGCTCACCATGCCGATTTTTGTTCCGATCATCAAAAGCCTTGGTTACGATCCGATTTGGTTCGGAGTCCTGTTCTGCATGAACATGCAGATCTCCTATCTGTCGCCGCCCTTCGGCCCGGCCGCTTTCTATCTCAAGGGGGTCGCCCCGCCGAATGTGTCGCTCGGCGACATTTTCGCCGGCGTGTGGCCGTTCATTATCCTGCAGATCATTGGCTTGCTGACGGTTATTGCCTTTCCCGGGATTGCGATGTGGCTGCCGTCCTACATGCAATAGCGGGGTATGCCGATGGACGACCCGGTTGAGGGCGGAAGGGTCCTTTCTGAGCGAGCGAAACCGGCCGCTTTCCTGGCCCCGCCCCGGCGTTTGGCCCCACCCCGCGCGTCTTCGCCAGCGCCATCAAGCCTCGCGCCCAGGCGAAGGACCGTGAGGCCAACCGCTTGTTCGCGGCGAACCGCGCTAAGTCCACCGCGCGCGCCTTTTCGGCAAAGTCCGCCAGAAAAGCCAAGGAGCCCACCATGCTGCTCGACCTGTCCGAAGACGAAGCCTTGCTGAAGGCTGGCCTTGACGATTTCGTGCGATCGGCGCTGCAGCCCGCATCGCGTCGAGTTCTCCACCAGCGATGCGAGTTGATACTATCGGTCGGACCTACCGCCACTACCGGTGTATGTTGGGAGACCTTGCAATCAAACCGCCGGCTCGATGCGTTAAGGCGTCGCGCCGGCCGGAACGGTCTGGCGACAACTCCGGCCATCTAACCGCCGCTCGGCAGTGCATAGGCGATGATCGCGTCGCCTGCCTTGGTGTTGGTCGACCCGTGACCGCCCGCGACCACCACCAGATATTGCCGGCCGTCCGCCCCCATATAGGTGGATGCTGTCGCCTGGCCGCCGGCTGGCAGCCTGTCCTTCTATATCACCCTACCCGTCTTCAGATCATGGCCGCGAACGTAACAATCCAGCGTTCCGCTCAGGAAGGCGATGCCGCCCTTGGTCACGATGGGGCCGCCGATCCCGGGCACCCCCATCTTAAATGGCAGCGGGATGGGCGAGAGATCACGCACCGTGCCGTTGACATGCTTGTAGACCGTTTTGCCCGTCGTCAGGTCGACGCCGGTGACATAGCCCCATGGCGGCGACTGGCAGGGCAATCCCACAGGTGACAGGAACGGGCCCATTTTTGCGGCATAGGGAGCCCCGAAATTCTCGTTAAACACATCGCTCCCATCCGAGGTCACAACCCGTGCATAGCCATCAGGGCGCGGAATGAGCTTCGCGGTTAAGGCGAGATAGACCGGCATGGCGAGAATCACCTGACGGTTCGGGTCCACCGCCACGGCGCCCCAGTTGAAGGTGCCGAAATTACCGGGATAGACAATGGCCCCTTTCTCGGTCGGCGGCGTATAGCGTCCTCCATAGTCCAGGTTGCGGAAGGCGATCCGGCAGGCCAGCTCGTCGAGGGGCGTTGCCCCTCACATGTCCTTTTCCTGAAGTGGTGGCGGGTTGAAGGAGATGGTCGAGACGGGCTGGGTCGGCGCGGTAAAGTCGCCCTTCACCGCTCCGCCGGGCGCGGGTCCCTCGGTGACGGGCAACACCGGTTCGCCCGTCCGGCGGTCGAGCACGTAGACCTCGCCCTGTTTGGTCGGAGCAACGCGGGCACGGCTTTGCCACCGATGTTAAGGTTGATGAGACTGGGCTGCGCCGGCATGTCCATATCCCAAAGGTCATGATGGACTGTCTGGAAAACCCAGGAGACCTTGCCGGTGTTGGCGTCGAGCACAATGCCGACTCCTGTTGCCAGGTGGGTCCTAATGCCGAGCGGCGGGGCCGCAACGGCCAGGTCGCCCTAAAACGGGCATGAGAGCCAACGTTTGGGTAGCTCGGGAACACCGTTCGCGCCGGCAGGTTCGCAGTCAGATCGCCGCAGAGTGCAAAGGATTGCTCGGATGGCCGAGAAAAGTTGGGAACTCAGCCTCCAATCAGTTTCGAACCCTATCTTCACGCGGTGGCGGCCGTCTGCTTTTCACGCGGCGGCGGCGCGTCGGGCGGGTTTGCGGAACGTGCGTTGAATGATCGACCGGGCCCTGTTGGCAAGCCCGACATCAAGATGACCTAAAGCCCGTATTGTGCATCATGGCCCGCGATGCGAAGGCGAGAGCGCCGGGAAACAGATGCCGCCCGGTTCACCCGCGAACCTGAAATCCGGGGCAGTCGTCAGCTCCGGTTGCATTCGCCATTCAAGGAACTGAAAAATGACCGATTCCGCACACGACATTGTCGACACGGCCGTCGCCGCCGGCTCGTTCTCGACCCTGGTCGCCGCCGTTACTGCCGCCGGTCTGGTCGATACGCTCAAGGGCGCAGGCCCCTTCACCGTCTTTGCGCCTTCCGATGACGCCTTCGCCGCGCTGCCAAAGGGCACCGTGGAAGATCTGGTGAAGCCGGAGAACAAGGAAAAGCTGACCGCGATCCTGTTGCTCCACGTCCTGCCGGGCAGGGTGATGGCGGCAGACGTCGCCGGCAAGGTCATCGATGCCAAGACCGCAGGAGGCTCCACGGTCCATGTCGATGGAACCGACGGGGTAACCGTCGACAGCGCCGAGGTGGTGACCGCCGATATCGGATGTTCGAACGGCGTGATCCACGTCATCGACGCCGTGTTGCTGCCCAAGGCCTGACCGCCTGTCTCCAGCGGCCAGGGGCTGCAATGTCCTTGGCCGCTGGCGCGACCGCGAGTAAGCGGAGGGAAGCACGAGTGAAGGTCGCCATTATCGGTGCAGGCATCGCCGGTCTTTCCTGCGCCGCAAGGCTGCAGGCCGGCTGTCATGAGGTCATATTGTTCGACAAGGGGCGTGGAGCCGGCGGGCGCGTGGCTACCCGTCGTGTCGCCACCTCGCTCGGCGATGTCGCGTTCGACCATGGCGCGCAATATTTCACGATGCACGATCCTAAATTCGCGGCGACAGTAAAGGGATGGGAAGAAGCGGGCATTGTCGCCCCTTGGCCCGGCGCGGGATGCGACGCATGGGTGGGAGTGCCCGGCATGAACGCGGTGGCCAAGGCGATCGCGCGGCCTTTGGCCGTTCACTGGCAAAGCCGGGTCGACGCGATGCGCCGCATCGATCGATCATGGGTCCTCGATCCCGTCTCCCAAGAACGGTTCGACGCCGTGATCGTCGCGACCCCCGCCGAGCAGGCGGCGCCCTTGCTGGTCGCGCATGACCCGGCGATGGCGGCGATGGCGCAGGCGTGCCCGTCCGCGCCATGCTGGACGGCGATGGTCGCCTTCGACGATCGCATCGCGATCGATCGGGACGTTGTCAGAGACAGCGGCATCATCGGTTGGGCGGCGCGCAACAGCGCCAAACCGGGTCGAGGCGGCATCGAAGCGTGGGTGATACAAGCGAGCGCGGAATGGTCGCGGGATCACCTGGAGGACATCCAGAGCAGCGTGGTCGATGCGTTACTTTCAGCGCTGGCTAGCCAGGCGACCCAGGCACTGCCCGAACCGATCGTTCGCGTCGGGCATCGTTGGCGCTATGCGCGCGCCGCAGCCACGCATCATGGATCGCTGTGGAATGAAACAGCGCGCATCGGCGCGGTCGGCGACTGGCTCATCGCCCCACTAATCGAAAGCGCGTGGCTTTCCGGGCGGATGCTGGCCGACCGCATCCTCACCAGCGTTAGCCGATCACGATAGTTGTTCGTTGGTAAGAATGTCCGGTCGATCCAGCCGCTTTTCCAGCCAGCGTGAGAGCAGAAGATGCGGCACGGCCAGCGACGCCAGCAGTTGAAAGGCTGAAGCAGCCATCGTCTGGTCGATGTGCGACGGCGCCAGTGTCTGCAACCCCCACCAGCCGAGGATCGCAACACCGGAAAGCGACGCGCCGATCCCGATCCATCGCGCCAGCGTCATGTCCCCGAGCGCGGCGCGCGTGTGCGCAAGGTGCCGCGGCGAATGCAGGAAGACGAAGAACAGTGCGAAGCCGGCGACCGGAGGCAGGACCAGGAGCAAAACAAGGCAGAGCGTCATCGCGGCTGCCCAGTGCCGGCTCCCGTCCCGCCAGGCGACGGCGATGCCGACCGCCGTCACCAGAAGGATCACCGGCGCGCAGGCGCTGATGATTTGGGCGATGACCGCCGACCGCTCGTCGCTCATCGCGATGAACAGCGCCCCGACATCAGCCGGATGCCCGATCGTGGGCGCCGCGATCACCGCCGCGCCGGCCGCAAGGCGCAGCAACGGCTCGTCGAGCATCTGCCAATCCTCGCCGAAATGCACCGCCGCAACCGCCAGGAACATGACGAGAGCAACCAGCGGCACCGTCATCCACAACATCGCCATCAGCGCGGCGACCGCGACATAGGCGCCCACCGCCGACACCAGGCCATATCGATCGAGCGCGACCATGCGCCGGAGCAGCGCGATGTCATAGGCACCGTGCGGCAGGCCGCCGCCGATGAACACGATCGTCGCCGCCGCGACCGCTGCCGGTTGCCCGAGCGGTACCCGCAGCACCGTTGCGACGAGGAGAGCGGCGGCCGCGATCCAATATGCCGGATGCACGAAGTCGCCGCGTCCAACGGGGGCACGGCGACTGGATGGCTTTACCAATTGCGCAAGCTGTTGCATCGGATCAGGCGGCGGCGCGGACTTTCACTCCGTCCGCTTCTGCTTCCGACTTTCGCACCGCGATCAGATAGATCAGGATGCCGAGCCCGGCCTTGGCGACGATATCGGCGATCGTGTAACCGATCTGGATGGTCGTGGTCGCCGTGCCGCCGGTCAGCCCCGCATAGGGCGCCATGTAGACGATGGGATAGAAGCCCCAGGAGGCGAATGTCAGCAAGCGCGCCTTGCGCACGAGATCCTGAGCGATGGCAGGCTGCTGCCTGATCGATTCGCCCAGGCCGCTGAACAATTCCCACACGATGTAGACGAATGGGATTGCCGAAAGCGTACCCCACAAGGCGCGCGTCGGGATGTCGTTGGAGATTTCGCCGGGATAGCCGAGTACGATCATCAGCGCCGCGGCGGACCCGAGGCGCACCGCCTTGGATGTCGTTTCTTCGCGCGACAGCCGCATGACCAGCACCAGTTCGATCAGCAGCAACGGGACCGTGAGTAGCCAGTCGACGTAACGATACGCGTCGTTGAACGCGAATGGGGTCGCCGTGACGACACCGTTTTCGACCGCATAGGCGGCGTTCCAGCTCTCGAAAATGCGGTAATAGTGATAGGCGGCTATCGCGGTCACCAATCCCGAGATGGTCAGCGCAGTGCGGTATGCAGGTGCGACCTGCGAACGGCTCAGCCACAGAAACGCCGTCGCCGCAGCCATTGTCGCCAGCGTAAAGGAAAAAGCATTGTAGACCAGTGAGAACTGGAAGGGTGTTATGGTATCCATCGAAGTCTCCGTCGCAATCATCCGCAGCGCGGGCTTGCGCCGGGGAGAGCTTTTGCGGGAGGTCGTTCGACCGCAATCATACGGTCTTGAGGCCCCCGAGGTGTCGTCACAGGGGCAGTGGAAGGACGAGGGTTTGCCGGGCCACACACCGAGTGGCTGAAGGCGTGCGGTCATGCCTCTGTGGCGACAGGAGTAAAATGCGCCGAAGTTGACGATCTGCCGATACGGACCTTGTGCCGTATCCTCAGCCGCGCAATGTCAGAGACCGGCCTCGACCGCGAGGCGGATCAGATCGGCAGTACTATGTAGCCCCAGCCGGCTCATCAGGATCGCGCGGTGCATCTTGACCGTCTTTTCCGCCAGGTTGAGTTCGGCCGCGATCTGCTTGTTGAGCAGTCCGTTCGCAACGAGCTTGAGCACCTGTCCTTGCCGCGGCGACAGCGTCTTGACCAGCTCTGCCGCACGAATGCGGCGCATGCTCGACGGAGCCGAGGCATCGGCATCGATTTCGACCTGTGATCCCAGGAAATACAACAACGCGTCCTGCTCGTCGTAAATCGGCGCGACGAGAACAGCATTACGAAACGGTTGGCCGCTGCGCTTGTAGTTCAGGATTTCGACGAGCACTGGACGGTGCTCGCGCACGCCGCGCCGAATCTCCTGGGTCAGCCACGGTTCGGTCGCTGGACCCGACAGGAAACGGCAGTTGCGCCCAAGGACCTCCGCTTCCGGATAGCCGGTCAATTCGCAGAACGCGGAGTTACAGGCGACGATCGGATTGTCGGGCAATCTCGGGTCACTGATCACCGACGGGATTGGGCTATCGGTAACAAGGCGGATGTGGCGATTTCCGCGGTCCAGGAGGTCGTCTCTTTGTGCCATGTCAGCTGTGCCTCCCATCCATGTGCACCGTTATACCTGCGGCGGGACGCTATGGCACTCCATTAATAGCCCACCGCCGCCGACGCCTTCGAGTGGATGGAAAGTCCGGCTCGACAACGAGCAGTGGAACGACGCGCCCACGGGGCCGCCTCGGCAAACGGGCGGTGATAGGCAGTGCACAGGTCGCGCTTGAACCGTACGCCGTTGCCTGCGCCTCGACGGGCATCAGCGGTCCCCAAGCCAGGCGGCGAAAACCAGGCACAGGACGACGGCGCCGGTAAGCTGGAGTCGCAACGCCGGATACCAGGCAGGCGCAGCCCCGGCGCGCGCCGCCCCGATGTCGTAGGCGAGCAGCGCGATGAACATGGCCGCGAGCCCGAGCAGCGCCAGCGGCGCGGGGAGGAACCAGAGACCGAAGGCGGCCAGCGCCGGCAGACGCTGATGGCAAGCCTTCTGCTCATGCCCCCGGACGTCCGATCTGTCGCACCATCGCCAGCCCCCATTGAGCGCCTCCCATTAAAGAGAGGATGATGGCGCCGTGAAGGATGAGTGCATCGGCGGCGGCGGCGCGGGGCAGCACGCCGTCCAAGGTCGCCGACAGGGCGAGCGCCGCGAACAGCAGCACGCCAAGCCAGCCAGAGCGTCGGACGCGGGATTGCAGAGACAGTTTGCATGGGAGGTGCCTGATTCCGAGGAAGGTGCTACAGGTTGACGCTAAAGCCAAGCGTAGGTGGATTACCTCCCAGGCCCGCTGCTCATTGCGTTCACACTCGGCCCGACAGGAGTGTCAGCCAGGAGCGGCTCTGACTCGTTGTTCACTCCAGAGGAGACGCCGTGTCGGCGCTTGGTTCGTTCGGACGCCCGGTCGTTGCCTTGGTGGTGGGCGCGCAGGGCGCCATCGGTGGCGCTCTCGTCGAGACGCTGGCCAACAATCCCGGTGTGGAGAGCGTCCTGGCTTTGTCTCGTTCGCCAGCGCTTCATGTCAATCCCAAGGTCACGCCACGCCCCATCGACATCCTCGATGAGGATAGCATCAGGGCGGCGCTTGCAGGCATAGCGCGTATAGACCTTGCCATCGTTGCGACAGGGCGGCTCCAAGTCCCCAGCGGACCACAGCCCGAAAAGTCCTGGCGCGCTCTCGACAAAACGGCGCTGCTCGAAAGCTTCGCCATCAACGCGATCGGACCGGCGCTGGTCGCCAAGCATGTCCTACCGCTGCTGCCACGCGAGGGCAAGTCGGTGTTCGCGGCGCTCTCGGCGCGCGTCGGCAGCATCTCCGACAATCGTCTTGGCGGTTGGTATGGCTATCGCGCCTCGAAGGCGGCGCTGAACCAGCTCATCCGCTGCTTGAGCATCGAGCTTGCCCATCGTCGTAAAGACGCGATTTGCGTCGGGCTCCATCCTGGGACCGTCGATAGCGGGTTATCCAGGCCATTTCAGACAGGCGTCGCGGACGGAAAGCTGTTCACGCCCGCCTTTGCAGCAGAACGGCTTCTGGCCGTCATCGATGCGCTCGACAAGGCTTCGACCGGCCAACTGATCGCATGGGATGGAAGCACGGTCATGCCTTAGCAGGCTGCACGAACACGTGAATCCGAAAATGCCTCGGGCGCGATGGAAAGTGGCGCGGTGAAGATTCATGCGGTGGCGTCGCATCGCCTGGACGGTGTCGATGGCTGGCCGCAGATTTGATCCGGCTGCGCTTCAATGCGCTGATCCGGTTCTTGACGAGCGAGCGCGTAGACGCTTTGCGGTCGCGGAGGCGCGCGCCTGTGGACATGGCGGCGTGACGCTGTTTTCGAGAGTGACGGGCATCGCGCAGGGGGCAATCCATCGCCGCATTGCGGAAATCGAAGCAAACCGTTGTGCTGGGAAGCGACGTGTACGGTGGCCGCAGGTTCAAAACCCAAGGAGATTCGACGCTTCTGGGTGATGTTCAATCTCTCCTCGAAGCGACAGTGTGTTGCCGCTGTTATGGACCTCGGAAAGTCTCGACAGGCTTTGTACCGCGCTGAAAGTTCGGCGATCGCGAATGGCTGCATTTGCCCAACTCTAAAATTTCCATGATGTCCGCAATCGCGGCAGAGGAGCCAGTTTAGGGGATGATCACACGCTCGCAATTTGGTGTGGATCGGCCGCGAGGCGGACGTCGGCTTACCCTCCGACAAGAGACCCGTTATGGAGCAGCCGTGTCACGCCGATCGCGATGGCCATAATAGGCATCGCGCGCAGAGGTATCGTGCGTCTTCGGCGGCTAGTATCGGCATTGGAGCGCAAACCAGATGCTGGATCGCAGCATATCTTCGGGGTCGTCGCAATCTGCCATGGCTAGAAGCTATAATGAGAACAAAAAGCGAACAAGAAATTATTGAGTGTTAATGCACGGGGCACGCCGACGTTCTGCCGCCTAGCCGGGAATAAGTGCTCCGCTCGCCGCACCGTCGGCCGCCGCGATCCGTATCGTCGGGACAGGCGCAAGCCCGACGTGCCATGTGTCCGGGCATGGCTGGCGCCTCGTCGCTGCGCTTCTGCTGTCGGAAGGCTGAAGGGACTTGGAATTTGCACGCCCACATGCCGGCTTTCGCCGCCTTGACGTGGTCTTCATCGGAAACATAATCCAGCGAGTATTTGCGCAACGCCATGGCTTGGCCTTCAGCGACCATCCATTTACTGCTATCCAATCCTTCGACGTGCAGAGTGCCACCATGCGTCTATAGCGGTCGGTGTCGCGGCGGGTGCACCTTACGGACTTGCGGCCGATCTGCTTGGACAGCGCTCACGATGCATCTAGCCCGCACGGATAATGGTCGCCGTCTTGGGTACAGCGTTGAGCGGCCTCCGGCGGGTCGGTCCCCCACAATCGGATTTTCTTTTTCAACGGTGTCTACATCGACAATGCGCACGACGCCTTCCACCGTCTCTGCTCAGGCTGAGCGCGGCAGAAAAATGGCGAGCGCAAATATGAGGGCAAAAGCTATCATGCGCGAAGGCATTAGCTGTCCCGCAATGCGTTTGCCCACGCTGACCAAAGCTTCAATCCTTGGCTTCGATGCGGACGCGCCGCGAGCCACATTTCTTGCACACCAGCCGCTGAACGAGCTCGTAAAGCGTCGTGTCATACGGTGCGCCGCACACGCTTGCGGGCTGCGAACAGCGCTGTGCGCGCAATCCTCGCACGACACGCGCACGCTCCTGCGCAGCTTCATCATGTGCTGCAACGTCAAAAGCCGCTAAGCGTGGCCGTTCGGCTTCGGATCCCCTCGTGTGAACATGTCTCGATTATGCATGAAAAGAACAAATCGTGAATATATTGTGATGCCTTTGGAAAACGGTTGCAAAGGCGGCGACTGCGTACACGGGCACTTCACCTATATGCCTCCAGCTCGCGTCGTTGGGTGGACGCCAGTCGCTGACCCCGGTCGCGCCGCTTCTTTCATAACCGTGATGCGCTGTTGCTTTGAAAGTGCAAAGCGCGCTGACGGCGATGTCTCCGGCCCAGATTCCCAGGCGGCCCCTCAGCCGCCATCTGACCGCGACAAAGGGACGGCTGCTTACAATCAGAATTAGGCGGAGAGGGTCTGCTTCTGGCCCATTTCTGCCCCTAGCGTGTCGCGCCTTCCACGGTGAGACTGCGGTGATTCCTGACATCACCGGATCGCCGACGGATAGCGGCCATGGCCCGCGCGACGTCCTCAGGGTGGACGGCGGCAATGCCTCCAACTGCAGAAGCGCCACCGCGTCACTGATCTTCGGCAGTGGGCCAGAATCGTGCGTAAATCCTTTTAATGTCTGCGACGAGCGCTCACACTCGGTCCGACGCTAGCGAAACACGCTTGGCACAATGCCATGCCGGGACGCGACCGCCGAATGTTCGCGCCGCGTGCCGCCTCGCCAACGACTATTTGCTTGTCTGTTTCGCTCCAGCGTCGCAGGCAGCGGCAACGGCACTTACGCATCATCACCCGTTTGGAGGATGCGGAATCATCCTACCCGGTCGAACATTCATATATCTATGCGGGTGCTTAGCTTAAATCCGATAAACAATGAACTGCGCTTCGTGGGGCGGATCAAACTACATATTCTCAGGCTGGGGGGCGCGGGTCGATGATAAGTGAAAAGAAAGGCGAAGCAACGTTCAACATCGGTATCGCCATGGCTGGCGCCGTATCGGGTGGAGCGTACTCGGCCGGAGTTTTCGACTTCCTGATGGAAGCGCTGAACGAATGGCAAAAGCAGAAGGACGATCCCAACGCGAATGTGCCCAGACACAAGGTTTTCATCTCCGCTGTGTCGGGAACCTCGGCGGGTGGCATTACAGCGGCATTGGGCCTTGCATCGCTCGCTGCTGGCATCCGTTCGGTCGAGGAGCCGTCGGTCAACCCCGCATCGCCCCCCATAAGGCGCGTGCTTCCTCCCCTCTACGACGTTTGGGTCAAGAAGCTGAGGCTGTTCGGCAGCCGGGATGTGCCGCTAGACGGACAGAAGCGGCGAAGCGATCCAACCATGCTCGATACCGGCGACATCGAGCCGGGCAAGATGCCGGACTCGGTGCTAAACAGTGAGGTTCTGACGCAAATCGCCCGGGAGAGCCTGATCTCGATCAAGCCGAAGGGCCTACGCTATGCGTTTTTTACCAGGCCGACGCATCTTTTCCTGACGCACACCAACCTTGATGGCATTCCCTATCCGATCGAATTCGCTGAGGGAGGCAAATACACGATGATGCTGCACGAAGGACGTGCGCATTTTGCGATCAGCGGTCTCGGCAGCCAAGAATTTCCACAGGAATGCCGTTGGCTCGAAAGTTGGGGGGATGAGGGGGAGCGGCTCGATCTCGACGACCTCGCCAAGCTCGAAGGGGCGCCGTCTGACCGGGACCTGCCAGATCCCTTCGAGTCGCTGGCCAAGGCCACGCTGACGACCAGCGCCTTCCCATTCGGTTTCTCTGCCCGTCCGATCTCGCTCGAGACGGCCAAGATGCGCTCGCGCGCGATGACGTTCGAAGCGCCCAGCTTGCCGAGCGCGTATGCCATACCAGATCGCGAAGCGCTTGCGTCGGATGAGAAGATGAAGCGGTCGACGTTCGTATGCATCGACGGCGGCGCCTTGAACAATGAGCCCTTCGATCTGGTGCGCTGGACGATACGAAACCTCGACGAGACCCAGAATTCCCGCGATCCAGCGACCGCCAGCCGCGCGGTCATCCTGATCGCGCCGTTTCCTCCAGCGGCAGTGTCGGACGAGAAGATATTAGCCCTGCCCAAGCGCGACCTGAGCATGGGCTTTATTGGGAAATCGCTGCTTCCGGCGCTCATGAATCAGGCCAGATTCAAGGTCTCCGACCTCATCGCGGCGGCGGACCCCGAAGTCTACAGCCGCTACCTCATATCCCCGTCTCGCAAGGGCGCGGGAGAAATCATATCCCCGTCTGGCAAGGACGCGAAGACTATACCCGTGCTGGCCAGCAACCAGCTCTATGCATTTGCCGGGTTTCTGGACGAGCAATTCCGCGAGCACGACTTCCAGCTTGGCCGCCGCAATTGCCAGCAATTCCTGAAGGCGCATTTCGTCCTGCATCCGAGCAACCCCGTGTTCGGCGAGGCGAGGGATCCGAGCGCTGCCCCCGGAGCAACGCGCCCGATCATTCCTCTTGTCGGGACAGCGGTCCCCGAGGTGGAAGAGCGGCTTTGGCCAAAAATGCCGCAAGACAGACTTTCCGAGCTGCGCACCGCTCTGCGCGGGCGCCTCGATCTCTTGGTGGCTGCATTTGCCAATAAGTTTCTCGAATCATACCCCGTCCTGCGCTTCGCCGCCCAGCTTTCATGGCGGCGGAACCGGCAGAGATTCATCGATATTGTCCTTGGCACCATCGAAGACCAGCTCAGCAAGGCCAACCAGCTCGACCCCGCGGCAGAGCCGAGCTTCTGGACGCGGTTGTGGCGATACATGCGGCGGCCTGGGGTGCGGTGGCTTCTGATAGGACTGGCTGTACTCGCCGTCGTTATCACGGCCATTTCCGACAGCTAACCCATTTAGAGCATTTTTTACGCGAAGCGTGACCGGTTCGTATAGGACATATGAACAGACAGTAGTGGTTGATGCTGACAAGAAAACATAGCCGCAAATGACCGTTTTGGGTCAAACTCGGCGGTCGAGGCCAATCGAAACCTAGTCCGCTTGCCCCCTGACATCCAACTACGCCGCGGCGATCCGAGACTGGCGCTTCGGGCCAAGAGAGAAGAAAATCTGCCCAGAACACAAGCTTGAAACCGGACACGCGATTTTTGCGATCTTCTAGGCGCAGGGTCCAACTTACACGGTAGCACGGAAGCCGAGTGACGCTCCGGAACATGGCGTCTCTGCGTTGACCACCGTTGACCACACACCTAACGCGTCGGTGCAATCCTCGTCGCGCTATCAATTGGAGCTGTGGACGTCCCAGGTCCAAGGCGCGATGGGATTGCGCGCGAGCCATCGAAGGCCGGCTCGCGCTATTTGCGCTATTTCGCCCGAACCATTCTGCTCAACTGCCAGCCAGTTCCTTTGCGACCGCGTCCGCCCCCAGTGCGATGACGAACTCGAGTGTCTTGGTGGGCTCGAAACGCTGGATCAGCGTTGCCACCTGCGTCTTGTCTGCGTCCGTCAATTGCGGCTTGCCCTTCGCCACCTCGCGGATCGCGGCCCGATAGGCCTCGATGTAGGCGATCTGGCGCTCGATCGCCGGGCGCAATGGCACGATGCCAGAGTGTCCCGGATAGGCCAGCATGTCCGGCGTCGCGATCTGCGTCAGGCGGCGCAGCGCTAGGATCAGCTTGCCGGTCGTGCCATTGCCGAGGAACTGGTGGACGCGCGGCATCACCATGTCACCGACGAACATGGCGGTCGGATGCGCGGGCAGGGTCAGTACCGCGTCCGACGCCGACTCGGCCTCGCCGAGATCGGTCAGAATAAATTCAACTCCGTCGACGCGGGTGGCTTTGCCACTCTCGGCAAAAGTATTGGGGAAGCGGCGATCACGCTCCGTCTCGGCAGCGCCAATGATGGTCGGGGCGAACTTCTGGAACCCTTCTTCAGTGGCGCGAATGGCATCGGTGACGGCCTTGGTCGCGACAATCGGCACATCGGCGCCGCCCAGCATTTGCGTTACGCCGAAGTTATGGTCGCCATGGGCATGGGTGATAATCACGCCACGGATTGGCTTGCCGAGCGTGGCGATCCATTCGCGAACGGCAGTTCCATCGGACTTCCGCAAGGGTGCGTCGACCACGACGAACCCGGTTTCACTTTCAACCGCATAGGTGACGCGGAAAACACCGGCAGCCGACGCCGCGAACGACCGGATCGCGATCGGTGGTGAAGCCGAAGGCACGGCCGGGCGGGCGGTCTGAGCCGCAACTTTCGAAGCTGGCAACAGCATCGCACCGGCGGCTGTTGCCGCTGTGCCGAGCACGGCGCGGCGAGACAAAAATACGCTCATCTGAGTGGCAGTATCGAACATCGTCGTGTTACTCCGTTGCTGTTAGATGACGAGAAATTGAGTGACGCGTGCCTCGTATCCGCCGCGGTGTTTCGGCGGATACTTCTATATTTCATCAACTAACGGGTCACTTGCACTCAGGCACGCTCGAGGGATCATCGGTGACGGGCGCCGGACGGTTAGCCGGCTCTATTTCGCTGATGAAGCGCAAACCGCCTTCGGTGACAGGCTTGACAAGCGCGCGATCGAACATCTTGAACAGAGCCTTGGTGTAGGGTCGATCAAAGTGCGCGGTGAGTGCGGCCGGGCTACGCCAGATCTCGTAGAGCACGTAGCGGCCGGATTTGTCGCGCTCCTTGTGGAAATTGAAGGCGACGTTGCCCGGCTCCAATCGCGAGCAGCGGGCGGACAGGCGGAACGCCTGCTCGAATTCGGTCTCAAAGCCGGGCTTCACTTCAAGATCGACGACCAGCGTGGTCTCGCCGTTTGGGCTCGTCGCTTCGATCTTCATCTGAGCCGTTGCTGACCATGCCGTTGTTACGGTCAAGAGCGCTGCGATCGACGTCACCGCCCATGTTATCCTCGAGCCAAGGTGTCGGCCTGCCTGCTCATTCATTGGTGTGACCTTTCAATTGCCGCGTCGGACCTTGGGTTCGACATAACCTCGTCTGCTGCAATCTAAAGCTTGCGCGTTCTTGCGAGAACATCTATTAATTCATTTTACTACTGAGACACATTCATCAATGCGGGCTGTCAAATTTTCCGAGCTGTCAGGCTTCGTTTCAATTGCGAGGCACAAAAGCTTCAACAAGGCTGCGACGGAACTTGGCGTATCAGCGTCCGCACTCAGTCACGCCATACGAGCACTCGAGGATCGCCTCCAATTGCGGCTCCTCAATCGCACCACGCGAAGCGTATCACTGACCGAGCCGGGCGCCCGTCTGTTCGCCAGGGTCGCGCCAGCTTTTGCCGACATCGGTCAGGCGGTCGAGGAGCTGAACATCCTGCGCGACGACCCCGTCGGCACGATCAGGCTCAATGTGCCGCGGCAGGCCGCCCGACTGATCCTCATCCCCCTGCTAGAGCAGTATGCGGCGAAGTACCCGCGCGTCGCTGTCGAGGTCGTCGCGGATGACCGGCTCGTCGATATCTCGGCCAATGGATTCGATGCGGGCGTGCGCTATGGAGAATCGTTGGCACAGGACATGATTAGCGTTCCCTTTGGCCCGCCGCTCAGTGCCGCCGTCGTGGCGTCTCCGGCTTATTTCCAGCGTTATCCGATTCCCAAAACGCCGGCTGATCTGAACTCACACGATTGCATCCGTTATCGCTTTCCAAGCGGAAAGCCGTATCGTTGGCAGTTCAGTCGAAGCGGGCATGCGTTGGAGATCGAGGTTGCCGGGCGCATGACATTCGAAGATGATGATCTCATTGCCGATGCCGCTCGCCGCGGCATGGGAATTGGCTACATCTACGAGGCGCAGGTGCGATCTGACGTGAAAAACGGGTTCCTGATCCGTGTCTTGGAGGACTGGTGTCCCGCCAATCCCGGCTTTTTCCTCTACTATCCAAGCCGTCGCAATCCGTCATTCGCTTTTCGTTCATTCGTCGATTTCGTGCGGCAGGATTCTCAAGCTAAGCCTGCAAGGGTTTCAAGGAAGAGGCCCGCGATGCAGACAGAGAGCCAAAAACCCTGAAAATGGTCGAGAACTTGCCACATTAATGCTGGACAGCCATACCGTTCGTATACTCGCGCCGCCCAGAATGAGCAGGTCCCACGGACCAGAACCGACACACTCGGACTGGCGCCGTATCCGACGACTGAAAAGCGAATTCATCCTGTCGATAGAAAACAGATTTTCGAGCCGCCAGCGGCGGACCGAACTCAAAAACGTCGGCTCTATCGCGCTAATCCACAGCCCAAATGTCTGCTTCGGAAAACTGGTCCAAGGTCTCTTCCGGGTCAGCTTTCTCCGTCACGGCCGATCGCTTGTCACGACCGGAAGGAGGCGAAACTCTCCGCCATCTCACCCGATCGATAGCGGAGAGAATTGGCTGACGAGCAGCCATGGCGCAGGCGACCGCAGCTGGCCCTTTCCGGCCGCCGGAGCTTCTGCCAGGGGCGGAGTACCTCGGCGAAGAATGGAAAGTGGAAGCGGCGCCCAGACTGCACCCGAGGGCACCAATTTCACGCAGAAATTCCTGACATACTGCTGCCGCGCGATGCTGCAGCGTTTCCGCCGTGACGCCATTCCTCTGTCACCGGAATTGACACAATGGGGCACCCGAGCTGAGCGCGGAGGACCTCACAATCGGAAGGTCCGAAACCGTCCTGAGCATGTCGGACAGCGTAAGGATGGGGTAGCGGCCACTCGTGATGCTTTCCGGGATCGGCTTGACGACATATCCGTTGCGGGCGCAATGGCTCGAAGTGCCACGTCGAATCCCGCCCCTGGCTGACCGCCTTCCGATTTGATTTCGACGCCGAGTCGGTGCGATCTCGAGAATTCGAGCACGAGATCGATCTCGTTTTGGTCCTCGTTGCGGTAGAGGTACGCATCGGCATGGGGCGCCGCCCTGATGATATGCTCGATGCAGAGAGTCTCCCAACTGTGGCCTCGCGCCGTGCTGCTGGTCCGGATGTCATCGCGAGATCGGCGACGTTGCAGGTAATGAAGGAGACCCGTATCGCGGATGTAGGTCTTGGGCGCACGCGTCAATCGTTTTGTCTCATTCGTGTGCCAAGGTCTCAAGACACGGAGTAGGCCCAACTCGCAAAGGTGATCGACATAGTCTTTCTCGGCCGCTCCTTCGATCGGGCGCTGCTCACCCTGGTTGGCAGCAATGGTGGCGAGTAACTTACGGATCGAGGTGGCGCTAAGCCGGTGTCTGCCGTTGTTAAAGCCGCGGTTGCAAAGGCTAGCAATGTAGCGTTCCCGCCAAGTGAAACTCGTCGCATCGTCGGCAAAGAGGCTTTTGGGAAAACCGGCACCGCAACTGCCTGACCGGACGCTTACGTTCGCCCGTAGTCAGGTGCGCACGGTCCGGGCGAGAGCTTCGGCGATGCCTTCGGCCAGATCCCGCGCCTTTTTAAAGTGCCAGGCAGTTCATGCCGGGCATCTGTACATCCGTGGTGAGGCAGAAGCAGGCGTCCAGATGGGCGGAAACTGAGGGAGGCATCGGCTGACGAAAAGGCCTCGGTGGCATGGCCGAGCGATCGCCAGCGCCGCTCCGGCATACCATTCCGTCGCCAAATGCTGCCGCCAGCTAAAATACAAGGGGCGATGAGCGGGACGCTGTCGACGCTCCCAGCCAGCGGTCCGTGCCTCTATGCGGCGCCCAGATGCATCAGGTGCATCGAATGCCTCAGAGTGCTAGCCGAGTGTCCGGTGATAAGCGCTGGGCGTCATCCCAGTTGCCTTACGGAAGGCCGTGCTGAAGGAACTGGTTTCGCTGAAGCCGAGGGTAAGGCCGATCTGCGTCACTGAGCAGGGCGATTTCGCCAGCATTGCCTTTGCACGCTCCATGCGGCGGGAATTATGATAGCGGTTGGGTGGCAGGCTGTGTTCGCCACAATCCAGACGACGCCCGGCGCCAATCCGGTCAACGTCGTTCGCGACATACGCGCACTACTTCCGGGTCTCGAAGCCAATCTGCCGGCTGGCCTGAATACGACGGTGCGGTATGACTCGTCAATTTTCATCACCGCCTCAATCCAGGAAGTGCTAACCACTATCGTTGAGGCGACGCTGATTGTGCTGGTGGTAATCTTCCTTTTCCTCGGCTCAGTGCGGTCGGTGGTCATCCCCATCGTCACGATTCCATTGTCACTTGTCGGCATTGGGATCGCCCTACTCGCCCTCGGCTTTAGCATTAATCTCCTGACGCTCCTTGCCATGGCGTTAGCCATCGGCCTCGTCGTAGACGATGCTATAGTCGTGGTCGAAAACATCCAACGGCATATCGAGAGAGGCCTGACGCCGTTCCAGGCGTCCATCAAGGGCACGCGCGAGATCGCCGGACCCGTCATCTCCATGACAATTACACTGGCGGCAGTTTATACGCCTATCGCGCTGCTCGGCGGCCTCACCGGCACTTTATTCCGCGAGTTCGCGTTGACCCTCGCTGGCGCAGTGCTCGTCTCCGGCATCATCGCGCTCACCCTATCACCCATGATGTGCTCGCGCATCCTGCTGCCCGCCAGCGAGACCAGCAGCATGGCCAAGTGGCTAAACCGGCGCTTCGCCTCGCTCCAGGACGGCTATTCCAGGCTGCTAAACGCCTCGCTCAATGATCGCCCGCTAACCTTCATTTTCGTTGTTATGGTACTGCCGATGATCGGTTTTCTTTTTTTTGCAAATGCAGAGCGAACTCGCCCCGGACGAAGACTAGGGTGTGATCTTCGGCCAGTTTACCGGCCCCTCGGACGCCAACATCGACTATATTCGGACGATTGCCCCTCGAATCGAGAATGCATTCCAGACGCCAGAGATCGACACCACCTTCGTCGTGGCGGGTTCAGGCAACCTCCAGAGCAGCGCCTTCGCCGGCGTCACTCTAAAGCCGTGGAATGACCGAGCCCGAAGTGCTCAGGCGCTCGTTCCTGAGTTCCAAGGCAAGGTCAATCAGATCTCCGCCGTGAAGGGCGCGGTCGTCTCCCCGCCGCCGCTGCCGACAACGGGCAGCGGCTTGCCTGTGCAGTTCGTGGTGACGACGACGGGAGACTATCAGCAGCTGGCGCAGATCGGTTCGGAAATGGTGCGACAGGCGACCGGCAGCGGCCGTTTCCTTTTCGTGGATAACGATCTAAAATTCGACACTGCGCAGACTGTCGTCGATGTCGATCGGTCGAAGGCGGCCTCGCTCGGCATAAAGATGAGCGACATCGGCTCTGCGCTCGCCACCATGACCGGCGGTAACTACATCAACCTCATCAATATCACGGGTCGCGCTTATCAAGTCATCCCGCAGACGCCGCGCACATTTCGGCTGACAGCCGACCAGCTCGGGCAGTTGTATGTGAAAACGGCAAGCGGCAGCCCGGTGCCCTTGTCGAATGTCGTCTCGGTAAAGAGCGAGGTAATCGCCCAAGCCCTACCGCGCTTCAACCAGCTTAACTCCACAACTATCAGCGCGGTGATGGCACCCGGGCTCAGCGTAGGCGACGGGCTAAATTACTTCCAGGAGCTCGCGGCTAAAGTGCTACCCGCCGGTCTCAGCGTCGATTATGCTGGCGGCTCGCGTCAATACGCCCAGGAAGGTAACGCGTTGGTCGTGACCTTTGGCTTTGCGCTGATCATCATCTTTCTCGTCCTGTCGGCGCAATACGAGAGCTTTCGCGACCCGCTGGTGATCCTGGTCAGCGTGCCTCTATCACTGATTGGCGCATTGGTACCGCTGGCGATTGGACTGTCGTCGTTCAACATCTACAGCCAAATCGGGCTGGTGACGCTCATTGGCCTCATCACAAAGCACGGCATCTTAATGTGCGAGGTCGCTCGCGAGCGCCAGGAGCAGGACGGCCTCAATCGTCGCCAAGCCATCGAGGCGGCGGCGTTGCTCAGGCTCCGGCCCATTCTAATGACTACCGCGGCAACGGTCATTGGCCTCGTGCCGTTGCTGGTCGCCTCCGGTGCGGGCTCGGCGAGCCGCTTCTCGCTCGCGTTGGTGATCGTGTGTGGCATGAGCGTAGGAACCCTCTTCACGCTATTCGTGCTGCCAGTCATTTACACGGTCCTTGCCGCCGATCGACTAGGCTTAAAGGAGCGCATCTCTGCGGAGAATCGAGCCATTTCCGAGCTGAATTGAGAAATGACGCCCCATGAACAGGAGAGCACCGTTGAGTTGAGAGACTGCCTTCCGAATCGGAGGCGGGAAAGCGCAAGGGCAGGTTACGGACGAGCAAGGGGGGCTGCGGCCTGCCAGGCAACGGGTGAACTGCTGCGGTATATGGAGCCAACGCGCTCCGCCCCGTCGCACCGTCCCGCAAGGGGCAGAAAAAGGCAAAAGCCGGGTGGTGAAGTTAAAAAATCGGGCAGGTCACAATCTTACGAGGAGGGCAGAAGCTAACCCGTCGACGCCAGAATGTCGGCTAGGAAAAAGAAGCGCAAGATCAAACTAATCGAAGCAACCCCCAGAAAGCATCCCGAGGCACCAAGCTTTAGGCTGTTGAATGAGACATCAGCATTTGCGAGCGGTCAATTTAAGAGGGGAAATGAACCATCGATTAACGCTTCTTGCCGCCCTTAGCATACCTGCTTTAGCGGGCGTGGCGCTTGCCGCCTTTATCGCAGCAGCCGGCGGCGCGCCGCATAAGCATCCAGGCATGGGGCCGGGATTTACCGAGAGCTTTCTGTCCATGTGTGGCTTGGCGCCTTCCGCATCCAATACCGCCTTTTACGCGGAAATGGATCAGGTGAACGGCCGAATGCACGAAGAGATGGCTGTCGCGCCAAGCGGCAACATCGATCGCGACTTTGTCCGGATGATGATTCCGCATCACCAGGGTGCCATCGATATGGCACTTGTCATCCTGAAATACGGGCGCGACGAGCGACTGAGGCGCCTCGCGCAGTCGATTATTGTCGAGCAGGGCCAGGAGATCGCCTATATGCGCGCCCTTCAGGTCACTCCTCCCAAACTATCCGCTGAAACGACGTCATCCACCGCTCTCACAGAGCAATAAGGAGATCCCATGCCTATGAGCCGAACCGGCCTGTTTCTTTCGACAGCGCTCTTGCTCGCCAGCGCTCCCGCACAGGCGGGGCAAGCGCCCTTCGCCGGCAGCGCGCCGGACTTTCCCATCAGCAACCAGGACCGGGTCTATGCTGCCGAGCAATTCTCGAACACGGTGTCGGTTATAAACCCTGCGACCAACAAGAATCTCGGTGTCATCCGTCTCGGGGATCCGCAGCCGATGAACCTCTCACCTTTGTATAGAGGGCAGGTTCTGGTGCATGGGCTGGGCTTCTCACCTGACCGCAAGACGCTGGCTGTGGTGTCCATAGCCTCCAATTCCGTCACCTTCATCGACACTGCGACCAACACCGTCAAGCACACCACCTATGTCGGACGCTCGCCGCATGAGGCGTTCTTTACCCAGGACGGAAGCGAGGTGTGGGTATCAGTCCGCGGCGAGGACTATATCGCGGTGCTCGATGCCGCGACCTATGGCGAGAAAGCGCGCATTACCGTACCCAACGGGCCGGGCATGACGATCTTCTCGCCCGACGGCCAATATGGCTATGTGTGCTCCAGCTTTACTCCGGAGACGGTGGTGATCGATGTCAAGAGTCGCAAGATCGTCGGCCGGGTGGAGCAGGTCTCGCCGTTTTGTCCAGACATCGCAGCGTCCCCCGATGGGCAGCAGGTTTGGATGACGCTGAAGGATAGCGGCAAGGTGATGGTGTTTGCGGCAAGACCGCCCTTCCACGTCATTCGCGTGCTGGACACCGGGCCGATCACTAATCACGTAAACTTCGTTCAAACCCCGCAAGGGCAATTTGCGTATGTCACCGTCGGCGGTCTGAACCGGGTGAAAGCCTTCCGCACGGATAGCTTTGATCAGGTCGCCGAGATCCCGGTCGGCGACCTGCCCCACGGCATCTGGCCATCCGGTGATGGTACGCGCGTCTATATTGGCATCGAAAATGGCGACGCGATAACCGCAGTCGATACGGCGACGAACCGCATCATCGCCACGATCCCCAACGGGCAGGCGGCCCAGGCCATCGTGTATGTGCCCGGAGCGGCGCCGTCGGAATCAGCGGGACGCGAAAACCTCCAGCCCCTTGGCCGCGCCGGCGCCGCTATGCATTTGCAACTGGGCGTGCATGGCCGTCCGAAAATGTCGACCGTGTCCCTGTTCGATCAGGGGCTGACGCAGGTTTTGCAGGTTGCCGCCGTCGGGTTAGAGCCCGCGAAGCCGTATGTCCTCGCGCTGACTTCCAAGCCGGACGGCACAGGCGAGGTCGAGCCAATTGCCCAGTTCATGACCAATCCAGCCGGAGCGCAGCTCGTCAATGCCGTTGGGCCGATTCGCCAGATCGTGGATCCGGCGGCTCTCGGTGGCGACAAGCGCCGGTTTCTAACCGTGATGACCGTCGAAAATGGCAAGCCCGATAAGCCTGTCCAGTTTCAGCAAGACGAAATCTCCGTCACGAACGCTGAGTAGCTGCGCTCCACTTCGGCTAGGCCGCCGGCTCCGTCCGGCGGCCTAGCCGATTCTGTTTCGCTACACCTTTTGACCGAAGATCCAAAGCTTGGTCCATCCTGACTCCACATCGTAAAATCGGCGTATCCAGGTGGTGACCTCGCGCCTCCAGAGATTGGAGCGCATGTCACCTTACTGGCTTCTAGCATTTTGCCGAAATCGCTGGCCATCACACCGCAATTCGACCGCTCCGACGGCGGTCTGCAGGCCGCGCTCTGCGTTCGCCCGTAAGCGTCCGGTGAAGCAGGCTTTGGAATTTCGGCTGTTCGGCTGAAGTTACGTCGCTAACTCGTAGTTAGCGACGGAGCGAGGCGGCCGATGGCGCGGATGGAGATTGTGACGGGGCGTGAGCGCCGGCGCGTGCTGTCGTTTGCGATTGGCTATGGCCGAGGAGCTTGCCGATGATTGGCAAATCCGGCTCCAGCGCTACGCGGGCCGGACGCAGAGTGGATAGAGAAGATCGTGAATGCGACGTCATCCAGCTTCACACAGCGTGGACGAGGTCGGCCATTGCATACGCCTGTTACGCCGCTCCAACGGTAAGAGATTCTGGTTTTAAGTGGGTGTAACGCATCAACATTTTCCAATCGCGATGACCGGTCACGAGCGCAACTTTCTCTATAGTTAGACCGGATTCAAACAGGCGGCTTGTTGCTTCATGGCGAAGGTGATGAAAACGCAGGTCCATTATGCCAAGGTCTTTGCAAGCGCGGCGGAAGGCGGTACCAATTGAACGATCATTGTAGGGAATATCCTGTCATTTGACGCCTCCACTAAGCGCTGCTCCTGCAAGATCGACCAAGCATTATATCCAGTCAGACTAATTAGCGGCACACGCTGATTATTGCCCTCCTTCCGGCGTGGATCTTTCCTGTCTCGAACAATGACTATTCGCAAGCGGGTATCGATATCTGACCATAGAATGTTGGAGATTTCGGAGACGCGCATAGCAGAAGCGACTGCAAAACGAATTATCCGCCCGACCGGAATGACCTGCCTACTATTTCCGTCAAAGAATGCGATCAGATCGTCCAGTTCTTGCTGTGTTGGGCGCCTATCGCGTTCAGTTCCTCTCCCTATAAGGCCCAGTCTACGAAGTGCTATTCGGGCGAGGTCCACGTCCTCCCTCGACACGTCGATGCCATGGACCGCCGCGGCATGACCGAGAATCGTTCCCGTGTAGGATAGTTCAGCTGCCAAGGTCACAGGCCCCGCTCCTTCGTGCGCGCGGTCTCGTCCATACGCAATCAGTTGTTCTCGCCCGAGAGAGCGGAACGGAATGCGGCCAAGCTTCCTATCCAGGAGGTTCAAGCTGTACAACTTCGATCGCCTTAAAGGCCTTTTGACCTCACGCATGTCAGCCTTATGCAGATCAATCAAGTCACCGAAGGTTTTTACCTTTAATATCAATTTTGCTCTCGGCTCTCTGCCGCGGTCTATGCTTCGCTCGGCCTCAAGGGCCCAGCTTTCAGCATCTTTTTTACGCCGGAACGTTTGTGCCAGATATCGGCCTTTTCGCCGAACCTGCACACGCCAATTCCCGCTGGAGAGCTGATGAAAGACGCCACTTTGAGTTCCTGTTCATGTGCGCTATGTGTGCAGCCAGCGCGCGCAAATGTGGGACAAACCGTGAATATCCGTGTGCAAAAACGCTTATTCGTTCTCCTTTAGTTCTTTGAATTTACTAAACAAATGCAGTTAAAACAAGATCATAGATTCAGCGTGGCCCCGATGATGGAGTGGACGGACCGGCATTGCCGCTATTTCCACCGCCAGCTTTCGCGCCATGCGCGGCTCTATACCGAGATGGTGACCGCTCCGGCGATCATTCACGGCAAGCGCGACAAACTGCTCGGCTTCGACCCGGCGGAACACCCGGTGGCGTTGCAGATCGGCGGCAGCGATCCGCGCGAATTGGCCGAGGCGGCGCGCATCGGCGAGGGGTTTGGCTATGACGAGATCAACCTGAATGTCGGTTGCCCGTCGGACCGGGTGCAGGCGGGGCGGTTCGGCGCCTGCCTGATGGCGGAGCCGGCGCTGGTTGCGGACTGCGTGGCGGCGATGCGCGCGGTTGTGCGCGTGCCGGTTACCGTGAAATGCCGCATCGGCATCGACGATCAGGACAGCGAGGCCGATTTCGCACGCTTCGTCGACACCGTCGCGGCTGGGGGTTGCAAGACCTTCATCGTCCACGCACGTAAGGCTTGGCTGAACGGGCTCAGCCCCAAGGAGAACAGGGACATTCCGCCGCTGGATTACAGCCGCGTTTACCGGCTCAAATCCGATCGGTCCGACCTTACGATTAGCATCAATGGCGGCATCGCGAATTTGGCTCAAGCTAAGGCTCATCTTGCGAATGTCGACGGGGTGATGCTCGGGCGGGCGGCGTATCAGAACCCGGCGCTTCTGCTCGCTGTGGACGAGCGGCTGTTCGGCGCCCCGCCGCGCGGCGCGAATCCGGCGGTCCCGATCCTGCGCATGGTCCCCTATATTGAGCGGGAGCTGGCGCGCGGCGAGCGGCTTTCCTCCATAACGCGCCATATGCTCGGGCTGGCACAGGGCATTCCCGGCGCGCGCGCCTTTCGCCGCCATCTGACCGAGGGTGCGATCAGGCCCGGCGCGGGGTTGGAGATTGTTTTCGAAGCGCTGCGCTTGCTGCGGCTTAATACCGTCGAGGCGCTGCCGCAGGCGGCAGAATAATCAGCGCTCTGCCGCAACCGGCTTGTCGAGCACCTTGGACAGACTGAGAAAGCGGGGCGTTTGGCGCCTATACGCCTCGTACCGATCGCCATAAGCCCGCGCCAGCCACGGTTCTTCTGTAAATGGAAGCAGCATGTAGACGCCGATGGCAAGCGCCGAAAGCACGGCTACATTGACCGACGCGACCGCAACCGCAAGCCCCAGAAATCCCACGATCGAGGTGACATATTGCGGGTTGCGGCTGTAGCGGTACAGGCCCGAGGTGACGAGGCCATCATCCTTGCCATAAGTGTTGTCGATGCCGAGATCGAAATAGCCATAGACCGTGAAGCCCAACCCCAGCAGCCCGAGCGGCACGCCGATCGCGGCTTCCAAGCCATGTGGCGAGGTGCTGACGAAAAATTCCCAAACACCGAGTAGAAGCGTCAGCCCGAGCCCGCCGCGGAACAGCGGCCAGAACGTGTAGTTTTGCCAGCTATGCTTGCCAGGCGTCGGCCAGAGTTTGAGAAGATCGGTGAAGGCGGTCAAGGCGAGCAGAATATTGAGCACAGTCAGCGCGGCGAAGGCTACTGCAAAGATCGCCCATGTCATCAATCAATGCCTCGGCTCATTTGTTTCCACGGCTGGGCGCCCCGTTGCCCCGTCAAGGCGAGCTCGACGCGAAACGCTCGCCGGCCTGCACGATTTCATGAATGGTGCCGGCTTCCGTCATGGCGTGACCGGCATCGGCAACGATACGCAAATCCACCTCCGGCCAGGCCTGCTTCAAATCCCAAGCATTGCGCAGCGGCGTTACCACGTCGTAACGGCCATGGATGATTACGCCGGGTATATGACGGATTTTTGAAACCTGCCTCAGAAGCTGATCGTCATGCTCGAAAAAGCCCTTGTTGACGAAATAGTGACACTCGATCCGCGCGAAGGCGATGGCGTAGTCGTCGGCGCTGAACCGGCTGACGCGGCCGGGGTCTTGCAGCAGCGACAGGGTGGTGCCCTCCCAGACGCTCCAGGCACGCGCGGCTTCCAGCCGGGCAGCAGGGTCAGACCCGGTCAGGCGGCGGTGATAGGCGGCGATCATGTCGCCGCGCTCGTCCGGCGGGATGGGCTTGAGATAGTCCTCGAACGCGTCGGGGAAAATCCAACTGCAGCCTTCCTGGTAGAACCATTCGATTTCCGCCCGCCGCAGCAGGAACACGCCGCGCAGGATGAGATCGCAAACACGGTCCGGATGGGTCTGCGCATAGGCGAGGGCGAGAGTCGACCCCCAGGAGCCGCCGCAGAGCTGCCAGCGCTCGATCCGCAAATGCGCCCGCAGCAGCTCCATATCGGCGACGAGATGCCAAGTGGTGTTATCCTCTAGCGAGGCGTGCGGCGTCGAGCGGCCGCAGCCGCGCTGATCGAACAGGATGATCCGGTAGCGCGCCGGGTCATGGAAGCGGCGCATGGCGGGGTTCGATCCGCCGCCCGGCCCGCCATGCACCATCACGACCGGCTTGCCTTGCGGATTGCCGCATTCCTCGAAATAGAGCCGGTGGAGTTCGGACACCGCAAGCGTGCCGGTCCGGTAGGGCTGGATCTCGGGAAAAAGGCCCTTTCGGCCCTGAATAAACATAGGCGTATGCCTCGCGGGTTTTATGGCTTGGGCGCTTTGCCGCGCGCCGCGAGCCGGGCAAGACGGGCATGAACGCTCTCACCGCTCGGCACCCGCATTTCATCGACGATTTCGAGAGTCGCGGCATCCGGGCGCGGCGACAAAAGGCTCGCAGTTAAGGCTGCGAGCGCCGATACGGGAACGCCTAGCAACGCCGCCGTCAGCCCGTCCACCCCAAACCAGGGGTAGCCGCCGCCAACCATCAAACCGGTGTACGCCGCTGTTGCGGCAAAGCCGGCCGCCATGCCGCAAACCGCGCCGAAGGCAGTCAGTCCGCGCCACCAGATGGCCATCGCAAGCGGGGCAAAAAAGCTGCCAGCGCAGATGGAGATGGCCCAAATCATGAGACGAAGGGGGTCGATGTCCTGACGGTTCGCGAGGGAGAAGGCCAGCACCGCAAAGCCGATCATTGCGACGCGGGCAACCAGCAGCCGCCGCGCCGAGGACGCCGAGCGATTAAAAATATAATAGATGTCGTTGCTCAGCACATTGGCCGCCGCGACCAACTGCCCCCCCGCCGCCGCCAACACCGCCGCGATCGCCGCCGCGCCGACCACCCCAATCAGCACGAAGGGGAATTGATTGATGACCGGCAGCATCAGCGCCACGCTGTCGCGGTTGAAAAGCACCTTCGCACTGCCGAGCGCCGGGTCGAGCGAATTGGCCGACAAGGTGATCAGCCCGAGCTGCTGGAGTGCGGCGCCCCAATCGGGGATTTGAATCAGCGGCACACCGAGCAGCTGCTTAGCCACCTGATATTTGACGAACGCCGCATAGGCCGGAATGGTCAGCACCATGAGCCCTACAAGCAGCGCCGCCCAGCCGAAAGATTTGCGAACGGCGGAAACCGTGGGCGGCGTGCTCAGACGGGCGACCTGGGCCGGAAGCACCGCGGTCCCCAGCATGATGCACAAGGTGAGCGCCAGAAAATCGCCGCCGCTCAGCGCTCCCAACAGCTCGGCGAATGGCCGCGCCAGCGCCATCGGATCGACGCCGGGCAACGCTTGGCTTAGCCCTTCGGCGCCGCGTTCAGTCAGGCCCCGCGCCAACTCGAGCTGCGCGGTCTCATCCAGCACGCCGCCATAGGCAAGCTGCGGCAAAGGCAGGTTCGTCACGATGACCGAAACGGCGATGAGCGGCGCGCAGATGCCAAGCACGACGACAATGAATTGAGCGCATTGCGTCCAGGTGAGCGAGCGCATTCCGCCGAAGACGACGGTCAGCACAAGGAAGCCGACGCCGATCTGGAGAACCAATTGCGGGTCGAGATTGAGAAAGGCGCTGGCGATGAGCTGCCCAACGCGAAACTCGGCGGCTAAGAGCATGACGACCGGGGGCAGCAGAATGAGCGCGGCCACGAGCCGAACGATCCGGCTGGAAAAGCGGATGCCGAAAAAGCCGGGCAAGGTGTAGGCGCCGGTCTTGCGCAGATAGGGGGCGAACAGCACGGACATGATGCCGAGGCCGGCACACCAGCCGAGCGCGATCGGCAGGGCATCGTAGCCAATGAAGAAGAAACAGCCGATCAGCCCCATTAGCCCCGCTCCACTCACCAGATTGGCGGAGAGCGCAAAGCCACTGTAAAGCGGCGGCACACGCTGGCCGGAAATGAAGAAGTCCTCGACACTGGATGTGCGCACGAGCACACCGATGCCGGCATAAAACAGCATCGGCAGCACAATGATGAGCTGGCTGATCCAATCCCGCTCTAGCCCAAGCTGCTCCAGAATAATGAGCATCAAGACGAGGCTGGCAAAGGCGCTGGTGAAGATGCCGAAGCTGGTGCCAAGTTTTGGATTGGCGTTTGGATAGCTGGTATTCAACGACATGAATTCTTCCGGCCTATGGCACGTTTGGGACAAGTGAACGCCGCACGACCAACCCTAAAGTTCGCCGGTCAGACCGTGGCGGCGGTCAAGACGATCCTGCCTTGCCGTCGCCCAGTAAATCAGCGCGATGATGCCGAAAACCGTCCCTTGCGACGCGATGAACAATCCGAGCGGAAACCGCAAGAAGGAGTATCCATTCAGCAAGGACGCGGCAAGCGGCACCATCAATGCCAGAAATCCGAACAGTGCAACGGTGACGATGACCAACCTCAGCGAACGCTGGCCGTGCCGCTTGCGTTGTTCTTCGTCGATCATTTCCACTCTCATCGGCTTGACGCGCAGCCTTCCGGCCGCCGCGGATTCTGGCAAGCAAAAGCACGATAGCGGGGCGTAAACAAGGTCGAGCGACGCTTTAGCCGGTGGCCGAACGCCGCTTGTGCCTCAAAAGCGAGGCCTGACTTGGCCTTTGGCGCAAAAACGAGATAAGACTTTAGCGAGGAAACTCCACTATTATGCATTTATCAGCGGTGATAGACCAAAGAACGGGATGACCGAGCACCACATCGCCATTGTCGATGACCATCCGCTCTTCCGCGACGCGCTCAAACAAACGCTCGCGGCCAGCTTTGAAGATTTGCGCCTCAGCGACGCCGGTTCGCTGGCCGAGCTGAGCACGATACTCGACGCCGGGGATGTCGATCTTGTGCTGCTCGACCTGACAATGCCAGGCGTTCAGGGCTTTTCGGGGCTAATCTATCTTCGCGCGCTCAATCCGGAAATCCCCGTCGTGGTGGTCTCCGCCAATGAAAGCCAATCCGTCATTCGCCGCTGTCTCGATTTTGGCGCGTCGGGGTTTATTCCAAAATCCATGTCCGTGTCGATGATTCGTGAGGCGATCGCGGCTATTATGCGCGGCGAAATCTGGGTGCCTCCTGGCGTCAGCCTGGAAGCGGCGGAAGACGCCGACACCGCGGCGCTGGTCGAGCGGCTTGCGACCCTGACGCCGCAGCAGGTGCGTGTCCTCATGATGCTGGGAGAAGGGCTGCTCAACAAGCAGATCGCCTTTCAGCTCGGCGTGTCCGAGGCGACGGTGAAGGCGCATGTCTCGGCGATTCTGCAAAAGCTCAGAGTGGAAAGCCGCACGCAGGCCGTGATCGCGGTGAAGAAGATCGAGACCGGCGGGTTGAGTGACTTCAGGGGAAATTAACTTGGCGCGCGGCCCTGCCTATTCCGCTGCCTGGCGTTGGAGATAGAGCGTGGTCATCAGAGCGCGCAACGCCGCCGGCTTGATCGGCTTGCGCAGGAGTTGCAAATCATTGTCGCGCGATTCGTCTTCCACCCCAGGCGACCGGTCCGCCGTGATGAGGACTGCCGGAATTTTGTATCCGGCTTGTTTCCTAATGCCGTCGATACAATCAATGCCGGTTTCGTTTTCCAGATGATAGTCGGCCAGGATGATATCCGGCAACGCCCCCGATGCATCGAGTAGCCGCAACGCCTCGCCTGTGCCCGACGCCTGCAACACGGTGCACTGCCAGTTCTCCAAGAGCGAGCGCATGCCGTCGAGAATCGCCGGTTCATTATCGACGCACAGCACGGTGCAGCCATCGAGGTAACCCCAATGCGGGACGGCCGGATAGGAGACCTGCCGGTCAGCGGCTGCGGGATGGCTCAGCGGCAAGGTCACGCTGAAGATCGAACCTTCTCCAGGCTTGGACGACAGATGGATCGGATGATCGAGCATTCGTCCGATCCGTTCCACAATCGAAAGCCCTAAACCGATACCGTGGACACTGGGCGATCCCATATTCAGACGATGAAACTCTTTGAAAATCAGCTCATGCTTGTTTTCGGGAATGCCCGCGCCGGTGTCGTGCACTTCAATCGTCAGCGCATCCTTTCCACGCCGGCAGCCAAGCAGCACCCGTCCCTCGACCGTATATTTCACCGCATTCGACAGCAGATTCTGCAGAACGCGTCGTAGCAGCCGGCGGTCGGAGCGGACGTACAAACCACACGCGACGGCTGTCAATCGTAACCCGCGCTCCCTGGCCTGCGGCTCGAACTCGACCTTGAGCTGTTGCAGGAGGTCGTCGATTGCGAATGTGCCGATCTCAGGTTTAAGCGCGCCGGTATCCAACCGGGCGATATCGAGCAGCGCGTTGAGAATTTCCTCTACCGCTTCGAGCGAGGCGTCGATATTGCCCGAGAGGCGCTGAAGATCACCGGGCGGCTTGCGGTCGACAAGGCTTGTCGTGTAGAGGCGCGCGGCGTTCAGCGGCTGGAGAATGTCATGGCTCGCGGCGGCGAGAAACCGCGTCTTGTCGAGATTGGCTTCGTCGGCCTTAATCTTTGCCTCGGCGAGGGCAAGGTTCACTTTCGTCAATTCTGCCGTGCGCTCGCGAACCCGCCGCTCCAGCGTTTCATTGGCTCGCTCCAGCGCGCTTGCCGCCGCCACCCGTTCGGTGATGTCGGTGAAGGTCGTCACGATGCCGCCCTGCGGCATGGCGTTGGTGCGTACCTCGATCACGCGCTTACCGTCATCCAGCTTTTCCTGGAACGTCTCCAGCGTGACCACATATTTGCGAATGCGGTTCGACACGAAGCTATCGAAGGCGGCAGCATCCTTAGCGGTCTTTGCCGCCATATGCCGCACGATTTGATCGAGTGGTACGCCAACGCGCCCAAGGTTTGCGGGCAGAAAAAGCATCTCCCGGAATTCGCGGTTCCAGCAGATCAGCTTCATGTTGCGGTCGAACACGGCGATGCCCTGATGCACATGGTCGAGCGCCGACTGCAATAGGTCGCGATTGTACTGGATCGCTTCCGAAGCGTCGTCCAGCAGCTTCAGCGCCGACTTCATGCCGACATGGTGACGCCGCAGCGTCAGCGACATGACGAGCCGCGACGAGGCCGTGCCAATCGCGCTGGCCAGGAGGTTTTCGGCAAAGCGCATCATGTGGATGTCAGCCTCGGCCTTAGGCGCGAGCGGAGTATTGTGGGTTGCGGCGTAATCGGCAAAGGACCGGTGGGTGCGCTCCTCGCCGAGATAGCGCCCGACCGCGCGCATCAGATCCTCGACAGTGACCGAGGTCCGCCACGCCCGGAATGAAGGCGCGGTGGCGCGGGAAAAATTGTTCTCGATGAAGATATTCGCCTGCAACCGCTCGATCGGCTCGGGCGCGCGCAGTTTCGAGACGATCACATAGGCCGCAATGTTCGCGATCATGCTCCACACCACGCCGTGCGTCAGCGGGTCCAGTTGCAGCCCGAACAGCGATTCCGGGCGCAGCAGCTGGATGCCGAACGGCCCCTGCTCCATGATGTCGGACGTAAATAGGCCAGCTTGCAGGAAATACGGAATGAGCAGCGTGTAGACCCAAACGGCAAAGCCGCAAAGGATACCGGCGATGGCGCCGCGCGCCGTTGCCTCCCGCCAGATGAGCCCGCCAAAAAACGCCGGCGCGAATTGCGCGATCGCCGCGAAGGACAAAAGCCCGATCCGGGCAAGACCGTAAGTGTCGCCGACGACCTTGTAGAACAGATAGGCGAGTAAAAGGATGCCGAAGATCGCCAGCCGCCTGATGTTGAGCAGCAGCGCGCCCATGTCCCGCGCGTCGCCATCGTCGCGCCGCAGCCGGTATAAGATGATCGGCATAACCAGATCATTGCAGACCATGATGGAGAGAGCGACGGACTCCATGATCACCATCGCGGTCGCCGCGGACAGCCCGCCCAGAAAGGCGATAATGGTGAAGGTTTCTGCCCCTTGCGTCAGCGGCAAGGCGAGCAGAAACATATCGGCGTCTACCTCGCCTGGCTGAAAGGTTAAAAGCCCCGATATGGCGACAGGGATGACAAAAATATTGATCGCGATCAGATAGAGCGGGAACAGCCACGTCGCGCGGCCAACCTCGCTATCGGAATTGTTTTCAACGATGGTGACGTGGAATTGGCGCGTCAGCAGCAGAATGCAGACCGAGCTGAGAAAGGTGACTGTCACCCAATGCCCGCCATGAAAGCCCCTGGCGAACAAGCCGATAATTTCCGGCTTTTCCGCCGCGCGTTCGATCAGCGGGCCGATGCCTCCAAACAGCGAATAGACGATGAAGCCGCCGACGATCATGAACGCGGCGATCTTGACCACCGACTCGGTCGCGATCGCCAGCATCAGCCCTTCCTGATGCTCGGTCGTATCCACATGCCGCGTGCCGAACAGCACGGCGAATACGGCCATCGTCATCGCAATGGTGAAGGTCACGTCGCCGAACGGATCTCCGCCCGGCAAAAGCGACGCGTACCCGCCCGGCTGCACAATGGTTGTCACCGATTGCGAGACGGCCTTGAGCTGCAAGGCTATGTAAGGCAAGACGCCGGCGACCGCGATCACGGTGACGATGGCGGCGACTGCCGGGTTTTTGCCGTAACGCGCCGCCATGAAATCGGCGATGGACGTGATGTTCTGCGATTTGCTGAGCTTGATGATGCGCTCGATCAGCGGCCGTCCGAAAGCAAAGACCAGGATGGGCCCGAGATAGACGGCGAGGAAGTCGAGGCCGGTCGCGGTCGCAAGGCCAATGCTGCCAAAAAAGGTCCAGGAGGTGCAGTAGACCGCCACGGTCAACGCATAGATGGTCGGGCGCCCGCGCGACAGCTTCCGCGAAGACTTGGCGTATTTGTCGCCGAAATAGGCAACTGCGAAGAGAAAGCCGACATAGGTCAGCGCGACTGTAACGATCAGCCAGCCGTTGATCATCGTGGACCGTTTTCCGCCAGGCCGGCCGTTTCAGCCCCGGTGCGTCGAGCAGGCCCGTCGCACAGCTTTGCGTTCCTTTCCTTCGACTTAGCCTATCACATTATGAACGCTGATAAGCAATGGGGTTGGAGGCTGGAACGGCGTCGATTTCCCGCTTGGCGCTCGCCGCGAATATTCGCTAGAACCGTTGTCAGGGGCGCGTAGCTCAATTGGTTAGAGCCGACGGCTCATAACCGTCTGGTTGCAGGTTCGAGTCCTGCCGCGCCCACCATTTTTTGTATCGCGCCGCTGATACCGACGCCTGTC
Organism: Rhodomicrobium sp.; assembly: GCA_031399085.1. GTDB lineage: Bacteria > Pseudomonadota > Alphaproteobacteria > Rhizobiales > Rhodomicrobiaceae > R-RK-3. The sequence goes on along the minus strand of JANNOQ010000016.1, from coordinate 42,861 downwards.
GATGACCGTTTAAACCATGTTCCTGCCGGGCCTACCTTTAGGGCGCCTGCTTGACCAGTGCGTTGGTTCTGACAATTCCTGAAGCGACGAGCAGAAAAGCTTGATTGAGCGCGTCCATGCGAGCGGTGAGTTCGAGGAGGTCCGCCCTTACCGCCACAGCCTCGATACGCATGCTGGTGGTCGCGAGTGCGCCAACCATCTCTTCCGCCAGTTGCGTCGCCATCAGCGCGGAGGTGATCAGCTGCGCAGAGCGAGCGGAGGGTTCATTGGGCATGGAGGCGTGTTGGGCCGGCCCATGCCGGTCAAGTGCTTGCAATGCCGCAAAGACGTGGGAGCTGACGGCTTCCAAATCCCCCATATTCGCGCCCTGCAGCTTTCTATCCGCGGCGATGCGGTTGGCACGATCCATCGCCTGCTGAAGTTCGGCGCGCAATCTTTCCCTGTCGGATAAACGACCGAGACGCATTGCTTTTCCTTAGTCATTGCCATGTAACGGCACCAGATTTGCCGACTCATGCAATTATGGCAACATTTATAGAAAGGTCTATTGACCGTCACTCGGCATGAGCGTGACATATGCCACAGTTCTAGAATACTTGCTTTGTTTTCAGCCGGGACTATCTGGGCCTACGCCGCGTGGCGAGGCCGGGCGAGCCCTTTCGAGCGGATTATCGAAGAGTTGCTGCAAAGCGGCCATGAGCAGGTCTTGCTGGAACGGCTTCATCACCCTCGGAGCGGCGTCGAAATCCGACCGCACGCCGCCGGCTGCGTAGCCGGTCGAGAAAATGAACGGAATGCCTCGGTCTTTGAGAATTTCGGCGATCGGATAAACCTCATCGCCATTTAAATTGATGTCCAGCACGGCCGCGTCCACAGCCGCACTCCTCGCCATTTCCAGGCCCACGCTCAACGAGTTGGCGACCGCTTCCACTTTCAAACCCTCTTCGGCGAGCATGTCCTGCAGCATCATGGCGATGAGCAGTTCGTCCTCAACGATCAGGACCTTGCGTTGTGCGGGGCTTTCATAGTTCATGGCAATGTCCGCGATTTGGCTTGACGCGTAAAAATAAACCATACACCGCTGCCGGCTCATGACAAGCCGGGTGCGTCAAGTACGCTATCTTTTCACTGCGGAACCGCCTCACTCAAATCTGCACAGGACCGGTCAAAACCGAATTGAACCTTCTGACAAAATGAGCGTTAAGCCCGCAGGATCAACCCATGGAGGTCAAAATGGACTCGACCACGAAATCATATGCGAACGAAGCGGCTTCCGCCGCCGAGGATGCTGCGGCGCGTTTGAAGAATAAGGCGACGGAAGTGGCTGACAAGGCCCAGGAGAAGTTTAGCGAAGCCGTGGACGAGGTGTCCGTGCGCGCGCGCGAAGCTCGCGACGCGGTACGCGACTATGGCAATCAGGCAGCCGACAAGCTGGACGAATCGCTCCGCACACGGCCGATGACGACGTTGGTTGGCGCGGTTGCGGTAGGGTTTTTGCTCGGCGCGATTTGGAAACGGTAAGGTGTCACTCGTGAAACCAACCCTCTGATCTCGCGCGGTGCGCTCCCAAGGCAAAACTAGAAAGCGCCTCCAATGTTCAGCTCGCTTTTCGACTACGTGAAGCTGAGCGCCGCGTCGGTTACGACCCGCATCATCAGTGGGTTGGCCGTCGCGGTGCCTTTTGCCATTGCGTCCTCCTTCGGGCTCGCGGCAGTGTTCATTGCCATTAGCAATCGGTATGACGCACTCACGGCGGCCGTCGCGCTTGCTGTTGTTTTCTCGGTCATTGGTATCGCTGTCGCGATCGGTATGACGGTGTGGAGCAAACGGCAGGAAGCCCTGCGGCAAGAAGCTTTGACCCAGACCAGACGCTCGGCGGTTTCGGCGCTTATGGTGGCCAATCCCGCTTTGCTACTCGGAGCCGGGCGGGTTGCGTTTCGTCTGGTGCGGCGGGCTCCATTATTGGTGGTTGTGCCGTTGGCCGCCGGATTTATTTTTGCGATGACCCGCTCGTCGTCGAAGCAGCGGGATGATGTAGCGGTTTAAGCATGTTGGCTCAACGCGCCCGCTCCATCCGTACCGGTTCTAGCGTGTCATCAAAAACCTCGGCCTTAGCGCCGAGGTTTTCTATTGCCGCGTCCACTTCCGCGCCTGCCAAGAGGGTCGTTACAGTGAGCCAAAGCCAGGTCATGAAAATCGCAGCGGCGCCCAGCGATCCGTAAGTAACCGAGTAATTGGCAAAATTGGTCAAGTAGATCGAAAAGAACATCGACATCGCCACCCAAAGCAGCGCGGCGAGAGTCGCTCCCGCCGTTAGCACCTGCCAGGTTTTCTGACGCCCGTTTGGAGCGAAATAATAAAGCGTTGAGATCAAAACTTGCACGGCCAGCAGCAGCGCAAGCCACCGCATCCCCAAAAGTGCGTCGCCGAATTTTATCCGCATCCATTCGGATATCGGCAGCAACATGATATTCACCGCAATGATCATGAACGCCAAGAAGGCCACCGTCATCACGGCCGCTAAGCGGTTCACCGCAAAGAAGGAGCGCGTCTCACGCCGCTCGTAGACGACGTTCAGCGACTCGATCAGCGACTTCATACCGGAATTGGCGCTCCACATGGCGATGGTGAAGCTGACGAGAAACGTGCCGAGATTGGCGTTAGGCCTGGACGTTAATTCCCTCAAGAAATCCTGAAGCAGACGAACAATGTCGCCTGGCACGACCGCTGGCATCGAGGCAATGAAGGTTGAGATATCGGCAGGGTCGCCGAGGAAGCCGTACATCGCCACCAGGGCAGCAAGGCCCGGGAAAATCGCAAGCACGATAAAGAAAGCGCTTGCTGCGGCTACGCTCGTCAGGTTGTGCGTCAGAAAGCGTGTGTAAAGCGAATGCGAGAGTTCAGCGATAAGCGAAGCAGCGGAACGGTCCTCGGTGCGCGGGGTCTCTTTCTTTGATTGAAAGACCAGCCGCCGCAGCCCCGAGTCCACCCATCCCCGAATCCGCGAACGCGGTTTTTGCAGCACGTTCGCGGCCAAGGCTCCCGCCAAAAACAGTCCCACGGTCGCCAAAACACGCGCGGCGATGCCGCGCTGCGTCAGTTTCCGAGGAGCTTTCTCGTCAGCCACGTCTCACGAGACCCGCGATCAGTGTCACGACAAACAAAATGATGGCGATCCAGAAGAGCAGCGAAGCGCCGGAATAAGCCGTGCCGGCGATGCCGCCAAAGCCCAAAAGCGCCGCGACGATGGCAACGACCAGAAATACCAGCGCCCAATAAAGCAGATTACCCATTTTGACCTCCATGAAATGATGCAGATCAAACGGTCGGCGCGGCTCACGGTTCCCTCAAGGTTAACAAGCCCGGCGCGCCGAAAGCCAGCGTGAGCCAGGCGCCATCGGTCAGAGCAGCTTGCTGACCAGCTCCTCGATGCCGAACAGAAATATGCCAGCCCCACCGATCAGAAAATGCGAGACGGATACCGCCAAAAGCGAATTCGTGCGCGCAAAAATCCAGCCCCAGAATATGCCCGGCAAGAAAGCCGCCAGCGCGAATTCCAGGCTAATATGCGCGTGGGCCGCCGCGAACACTAAGTTCGATACGATGATGGAGGAAGCGCGGCGTTTCCATTCGCCGCCTTGTAGAAACGCATAGAGCGGAGCTTGAATACCGCAGCGAGCGACAAATTCCTGCAGCGGCGTGAGCAGCAGATAAAGACTAACCGCCAGCCAATACCAGGGCGACATCATCACTGGCGCGTTGCCGACGCGAATGTCGGCAAAACTTATGACCGTCATTCCAGCCAGCGAGGGAATGGCGGCAATGGTCGCCCATTTAACCAGCGCCCCGAACGCGATGAAGGCGAGTGAGGCGGTGATCGAAAAAATCAGGGCGGGCCGCCAATTGTGAAGGGAAAGCCCAAAAAACGCCGAAGGAAAGCCGCTCTTGCGGATGACGGGAAAAAAGATCGCGGCGAACAGCACGATGATGAATGGGCTGAGCGCGAAATTCACATTCAGGTACGACTCAAAGCTTGGAAGCGTTCCCAGCGCGAGCGTGTAGAATGACAGAAGCGACAGAGCCGCGATGACAATGCCGCCGACCGCGTTGCGGTAGCCCGAAAATTCCGCTTCCTGACGCAGGCTGTCGACCCGTTTGTCGAGCGAGTCGCGGACATAATTGGCGAGCGTGCGCCGCAATTCTGCGATCAGGATATTTCGGATCGTGCGGCTCACGCCGTCGCGGCCATTCGGCTTCAAGTCTAAAACCGCAAGCCTAAGCGGCGTTTTCGCCATCATCGTCACCGGCGCCGGCTCGCCGTCCAGCACCGACATCGCCCCGAAAATATCGCCCTTGCCGCGCACTTCAATCTCATATTCGAGCGGTTCCTGCGTGAGCGGGGAGCGACCGGTTTTCCGTAGCGAGGCCTCTCCATCGACAATGATGAAAATCCGATCGAGACTGTGTTGCCCTTGGGCGATGACGACGTCGCCCTGCCGGAAATCCTCAAAGCTCAGCAAATTGCGCAGCGCTTCGATCTGCGCATCGGTAAGTTTGGCAAAAAGCGGGATCGTTGCGAGAGAAAGAGTCTCCAAGGGCCTGAGAACGCCGGGGCTATCGAGCACGGCTCGGGTGGAGCTCGGCGGGTTTAGGGGAAATGACGGCATGGCGCGCAGCCTATACCAGCACGCCGTCACAACCCAATCGAGTTCGCGTGACCGTCAAATGCCTTTGCTTAAACACTGTTTGAATTGCGCAAAAGCACCGCCTCGGTGGCAGGCTCAGGGCCGAATTCCTGCGACGTGTTGATGCCGAGAATTTCAGCCAGGCGGGTCCGCGCCCGATTCACCCGGCTCTTGATCGTGCCGACCGCGCAGTTGCAGATTTCGGCGGCTTCTTCATAGGCAAAGCCTTCCGCCCCAACCAAGATTAACGCCTCGCGTTGATCTTCGGTGAGCTGGGAGAGGGCTTTCACCAAATCCTGCGCGTCCATACGCCCTTGTTGCGGGGGCGGCACGCTAAGCCGAGCAACATAATCGCCGTTCTCGTCAGACACCTCTCTGCGGCGCCGCCGACATTCGGAAAAATAAGTGTTGCGCAGGATGGTGAAAAGCCAAGCGCGCAGATTGGTACCTTCCTGAAAACTATCGATGCTATTCCATGCCTTGAGCATCGTTTCCTGCACCAGATCGTCGGCCCGATCCGGATCGCCGCAAAGAGCGATCCCGAATGCCCGCAAGTTTGGCAGGTAGGAAATCAAACCTTTACGCACGGTTTCCGAACTCAAGAGCGCTCCTCCTGGGTCCGCAGCGCTTCTAAAAGTTTAAGAAGATTGTCGGGCAACGGCTCGTGCAGCAGCTCCTCATAGGACGATCGCAATTGGACAATCACCTGCTCGCCAAGTTCCGGTGTGTTCCGGGCTTGGCTATTATCTTGAAGAATTGCCTTGTCATCATTGGTTTGCGACATCATCATGCCTATGTTCCTGCAGCCTGCGTTGATGCTGCCCCTTTGCTGATCGTTTGATGAAATGCAAAGTCCCCATCCTAGTTTTGTTTGAGCGTTTATCTTTGCAACTGCTACGACTTGCGTTTATACGCCATGTAACTTACAAGCAACGTAGCCTTGTGGAATTCACTAATTGGTTTCCTGAAGCGCGTATTGCCTTGGGAAAACTCAACACCCGCCTCTAAAGTTCCGGCGTCCGATTTGGAACAAAAACGCGTTCCAATAGTTCAAATCGCCGGGCGTTAACATTTCGGGAGCTGCAAATGCGTCTAGCCTCCACCGTGGCATCGACCTTGCCAGCCTTGCGGCGCTACGCACGAGCTGTGACCGGGAGCCAGAAGGCGGGCGACGATTTCGTTGCCCAAGTTCTAGAACATCTTATCGCCACCCCTGGACTGCTGCCGGACGACCAGCCGGTACGGATCGGCCTCTATCGCGAATTCCTGCGGCTCTTGAATAAGGCCAACCCAGATCAACAAGCTGGCGACCCCGAGGCAAGCCCCGCAGATCGGCGGCTTGGGCAGCTTTCGCCACGGCCGCGCCAAGCTTACCTCCTGCGCGCGCTCGAAGATTTCAGCCCTGAGCAAACCGCGTTCACACTGGACACATCGGTTCAAAATGTGACTGCGCTCACCGAACAGGCCAATCGCGAGATGATCGGCCAGGTTGCCACTGACGTTTTGATCATCGAGGACGAACCGATGATCGCGCTGGATCTCAAGGCGATCATGACCGGGCTCGGCCATCGCGTGATTGCCATCGCTCGTACTCACCGCGAAGCGGTCGAAGCCGTCAATGCAGGGCGGGTTGGATTGGTTCTCGCGGATATTCAGCTTGCTGATGGCAGTTCCGGCATCGATGCTGTCAACGACATTTTGGAATCCATTGGCGTTCCTGTCGTATTCATCACTGCCTTCCCTGAGCGGTTGCTAACTGGCGAGCGGCCCGAGCCGACGTTTCTCATCACTAAGCCCTTCCAGCCGGAAACGATCAAAGCCATCACTAGCCAGGCGCTGTTTTTTAATCTCAACGCCCACCCGCGCGATTAACACTTCCTCGTACTGCGCCACGTAAAAAAACGGCAGCTAAGCTGCCGTTTTTAGAACCATCATTTAGAGGCGGTCAGCCCAATCCTTGACCTGCCGCTCAGCTTCCTCTTTGGCAATTCCATAACGTTCTTGAACCCGGCCAACCAGCTGTTCTTGGTTGCCCTCGATGCGGGCGAGATCGTCATCGGTTAGGTCGCCCCAGCTTTCGCGAACCTTACCCTTGAACTGCATCCAATTGCCTTTGATTTGGTCCCAATTCATCCAAGTAACTCCCTTTGGCTAGCAACGTGGAATCTCAATCCCACTACAGGTGAAAATCTCGATGCCTCGGATTGTTCCGATGCATTACTCAAATGCAACGCAAAAACGGCTTGCGACGAGATCGCCGCAAGCCGCGGTACATGGACTGGGCGCGTGAGGGCATCGGGGAAGGGAGACTAGTCACGCGTCCATATACTGAAAACTAAACGCCGCGCGCTAAGTCTGGTTCCGGCGAAAATCCGCATAAATTTGCGTCGCTCCTGTCGCTACATGTACCACCCGGAACCGACGTTGCTTGCGGACGTTACTGGCGCGTGCGCAGCAGATTAAGGGCAATAAAATGCGAAACCAAGTGCCGACCGAATCCGCCAGCAAAACCGAATCCTCGGCGCCACAATGGGCAACTGCGGCGAATGTATCGCTGGTGGGTTTGTTCGGACTCGCCATTTTGGTAACGCTCTACGCAACGCGCGCGATCGCGGTTCCGGTCGTTCTCGCTCTCGTGATAGGCACGATCCTGGCGCCCCTCGTTGCCCGTGCCGAACGTCACGGTGTTCCCCGCGTGGCTAGCACCGTCGTCGTCGTGGTGGTGCTGCTGGGAATGCTTGTGTTCTTTGCCATCGCTCTGACCACCCCGCTGACGGATTGGATAGGCCGCGCTTCCGAACTGGGTGTGCTCTTACGCTCCAAGCTTGGCGATTTCAGCCAGCCCTTTACAGCGTTGCAGGATCTGTACGGCTCGCTGCAATCCATCGGCGGCAATACGACCCCATCCGGCGGAGTAAGAATTGAAACGTCCCCAAATGCGAGTATCGTCGAAACCGCGATCGCGGTTCTGACCCCTGCACTTAGTCAGTTGCTGATCTTCTTTGTCTCGATCATATTTTACCTGATATTCAAGAACGACTTTAAATCCTCGGCCATTCTTGCGTTTTCGACACGGGAAACGCGGCTTTTGATTTTGCGGATTTTCAATGACGTGGAATCTAGATTGGCGCGATTCTTCGCCACCTTCACGGTTATCAACGTCGTTTTGGGGGCGGTCATCACGCTCGCCATGTGGGCGGTAGACATGCCGAATCCACTTTTGTGGGGAGTGCTTGCGGCGGTTTTGAATTTTCTCCCATATATTGGTCCCGCAATCGTGACGATCGCGCTCATCGTCGCTTCGCTCTTATCTTTCCCAACGCTGGCCCTGGCAGCGCTCCCCCCGCTAATCTATACGGTTATTCATGTGATCGAAGGCGAGTTTCTAACGCCGAGCGTTCTTGGCTATAGTCTTGCCGTCAATCCGTTCCTGCTGTTTCTATCGGTAATTTTTTGGACGTGGATGTGGGGCCCGGTTGGCGCGTTTCTGGCAGTGCCGATCGCGATGGTCACCGTCGGCGTGCTGCAACAATTATATCCCTCGCCCGAACCTCCAAGCTTGCCGTAAAGGGCATGGCGCAAATATTCATTGGTTAGCAATCATCGTAACAAGCAGCGCTATGTGCCTGGCAAATGAACATAATGCGCGGTTTGGCGTTTTTAAAAAAAAAGCACGCTGATCCGAGATCCGTAATCGAGCCAAAGTTAAAACCACACGTCGGCTGCCCAGGCGCGCGGGAGGCGCGTCTCGCTGTGTGCGGGAAATTGGCGCCCACTGACCGGGGTCTGAATCTTGGCGTTTGAACGATGATGAGCGACGCAAAGACACGGCGCGAGGATAGTTGGCCCCTCAGCACCCATCTCATCGCCCTGGCGCTCGCGATCATGATGCCGCTCTTGGGGCTCGCCGCGCTGGCGCTTCTCAACAGTTTCGACGCGCAACGCAAAGCCGCCAACGAGAGCACACAGCGTATGGCCGACGGCGTCGCTGAAAGCTTCGATCGCGAGGTTGGCAGCGTCAAGACGATCCTGAATATTCTGGCGCAGGACGCGGCCTTCGACCGCGGGGAATTTGCCTCGCTTTACGAGCACGTCAAGGAAGGCCTGAAGGGCCGGAGCGGCAATGTCGCGCTGGTCCGCCCCGATAATACCGTCATCTTCTACACGCGCTTCCCGTTCGCAACGGCATTGCCTCTAGCGGTGCCGCCCGATGGAGGCGGCGAGCTTGTCGCCGAAACGCTGCGTCCAGTCCTAACCGACCTGTTTGTCGCCCCGGCCTCCCAGAAAATGCTGTTTGCGACGGTTGCCCCGATCATCCGGAATGGGGCGCTGGTCGCAAGGTTGCATTTTACCTTAGAGCCTTCCGAGCTTGCTGGAGCGATCGCGACACCTGCACTTCTCCCCGGTGGCGCATTCGCGCTTGCCGACGGATCCGGCAGAACGGTGTTGACCAATTCGAGCCTCATTGAAAGTCCCGAGCGGCTTCCGGAGGCCTTGCTCGCAAAGGTCAAAGGCGCGGCGGGCGTCTTTGAGACCAGCTTAGGCGGACAAGCGCTGCTTGTCTCTTATCGCCGTTCGCAGGCAACAGAGTGGACCGGTTTTGCGCTCATGCCGATATCGGCGATCGATGCGCCGCTGGACATGCTGTGGCGCGATTTCCTGCTCACCGGCGCCGTCGCCCTCGCCCTGTCGCTCGCCGCGGCCTATCTGTTCAGCCGGAGAATGACCCAGCCGATGCATGAATTGGTGCTGGCTGTCTCCGGGATCGGGCTCGGCGAAAACCCGCCCTTCCCGCATTCGACATTGCGGGAAGCGAACCTGCTCGCTGGCGCGCTGGGCGACGCTTCAGCCAAGTTGCAGACACGAAGTGATGAATTGCGCCAGAGCGAGCGGCGCTTCCGGCTGTTCGCCGAGCGTACGCCTGATGCGATTTGGTTTCTCAATGTCGAGCTAACGCAGATGGACTATGTCAGCCCTGCATTTGAGACCATCTGGGGCCGCCCGACGAGCTCGATTTTCCAAATGTCTGACTGGATCGACACCATCCATCCTGCCGATGCAGCCACCGTGATTGAACAGCTCCAGGCCGCGCAGTTGAAGGGCGGCCAATTCGAATACCGCATCGTCCGACCGGACGGCACGGTGCGCTGGGTGCGTGACACGCGCTTTCTGCTGCAGGAAACTGAAGGTCAGCCGCGCATAATCGCCGGCATCGTTCGCGATTTCACCACCCGCAAGGAGGCCGTCGACGCACTGGAAGCTGCGCAGATGGACGCCGAGAACCGGGCGGCGGAATTAGAGCATATTTACGCCAATGCTCCGATCGGCCTGGCGGTGATCGGGCGCGATTACCGGCTTCAGCAGGCTAATGGCTTCATCGCCAAGCTGGCTGCGCATGACGCGGGCGAGCAAGTCGGCCAGCCGATCTTTTCACTGTTACCAGCGATGCAGGAAAAGGCCGAACCTTATTTCAAACGCGTGCTGGAAAACGGCGAGTCGGTCCGGGGTCTCGAATTCCGCGCGAAGCCGCCCGGCGCGGAGATGCCGCAATATTGGTACGCTCATCTATATCCAATTCAGGGCACGGTCGGGACTATCACCGGCATTGGCCTCATCCTCGAAGACATTACCGAGCAAAAGCTGGATCAGCGCGAACTGGCCCGTTTAGCGGCCATCGTCTACGCCGCGAACGATGCCATGTTCAGCTCTAGCCCCAACGGCATCATTCTGAATTGGAATCCGGCGGCGGAGACGCTGTTTCAATATTTGGAATCGGAAGCCGTCGGCCGTTCGCTAGCCACCCTGTTTCCCAATGAAAAAAGCGGGGAATATGAGAGTTTGTTTGACGATCTGCATAGGGGCGAGAGCTCGCGTCTTGAAACTGAATTGCTCCGCAAGGACGGCGCTCTGATCGCCGTCTCGATCAGCGTTGCGCCAATCCGCGGCGGCGATGAAACCATTGCCGCGTCAATCACGATCGAGGATATCTCCGAGCGCAAACGCTCCGAGGCGCGCCAATTGCTGATGAACCGCGAACTGGCGCATCGCGTGAAAAATTCGCTCGCCGTGATCCAGGCGATGGCCCGGCACACGCTGCGCTCGTCTCCAAGTCCGGAGGCATTCGCCAGCGCCTTCGAGGGACGATTGCAGGCCCTTTCCACCTCGCATAATCTGCTGACGGCGTCGCATTGGGAGGGCGCGGACCTGCGCGGCCTCATCAGCGAGCAGCTGGCGTTGAGCGGGGCCAGTTCGGCCCGCCTCAAACTTCGCGGCAAGAGCGTGAAGCTACCGCCGGGAACCGCAACCTCGCTTGGGCTGGTGCTGCACGAACTCGCAACCAATGCGGTGAAATACGGCGCGTTTTCAAATGCGAAGGGGCGGGTTGAAATATCCTGGACGGTCAAAGGAACGGGCAAAGACCGCTTGCTGCACCTTGATTGGCGGGAGATCGGCGGGCCTCCGGTGAGCGAACCTGGAGAAAAGGGCTTCGGCTCCACGTTGATCGAGTATTCGGGCAATGTCACACAGCATTTCAAGGTGGACGGGCTATGTTGCTCGGTCGAAATGGCGTTCACCGAGGATGCCCCGCCGAAATTTTAACTGCCGGAACTCGCGGCTTTAAACGGCGTTACGTCCCGGTATTCGACCAAGATAGGAGATGCAGATGAAGCGCGAAGACAATTTTGCCCAAACAGCTGGCTATAAGGCCCAGGCCGCGACCGCAAATGCCCAGGACAAGGCGGAGGAAGCGGCAAGTTCGGTACGTGAAGTCGCCCATAATTTCGGCGATGCGTTGGACGAGTCGCTGCAGAAACAGCCCATGACCACGCTGGCCATGGCGGTCGCCGTTGGCTTTGTGCTGGGAGCCTTATGGAAGGCGTGAAGATGTCCGATCGCAAGAAAGAGCCCGCCGAGGAGGCGGGCTTTTTTGTGCTTTTTTATTGATTGGTGCGGGGTTCGGCGGTTGGCGCGTTGGGCTGCGCCCCTTGGCCCGGCGAGCTCCCGATCGCGCCTCTGGGATCGCTAGGCGGAACCTCATCAGTATTGGTGAAGACCATGATGCCGACGATCAGCGACAATAAAATCGACAGTGCCACAACCCATACCATGGAACGCGGGCCGCCCGCCTGCTTGGTTTTGGCTCCGGAACGGATCGGCCCCGTCGACGATTCCTTTATGTAGTTTTGGGGTTTGTCGTGCTGCATCGATGCCTCCTTGGCCGTCAGCCGTGTTACGCATTAACCCCAGGCTTTGCCCCTGGGTTCCCATAACGGGCAAGGAACATCGAACGGCACTATCAGGTTGTGCTCCTCGCCAATTCATCGAAGGACTGTCATGCCGGCAAAATCCAAGGCTCAGCAGCAATCGGCGGGGGCCGCCTTGTCCGCCAAACGCGGCGATATGCCGAAATCCAAGCTCAAGGGGGCGTCCAAGGACATGGAGGCCTCGATGTCGGAGAAGCAACTTGAGGAGTTCGCAGAAACGAAGCGGAAAGATTTGCCAAACAAGGCTGCGAAAAAATAGGCGATTATCAGCGCTTGCGCCGCAACCGCCAGCGCACGAAAAACCCGGCGCTCTCACGCCGGGTTCATTATCGTCGCGTTTGACCTTATTGAGTTTTCGGCGCGACCTGGGTTACCGCTTCTTTTTTGTCGCGGTAGACGAAACGCGGTGCAGCTTCCAGAGCGGCCTTGGTCACGTCCAGACGGGCAACCTGCTTCTTGTCGGTGTCCATCGTGAATGTGAGCGCGTCGAACGGCACGGCGACGTATTTCTCGCCGAGGCCAAGGAAACCACCGACACCGAGAATGGCATGCGCAGGCTTGCCGGAAACGTCGATCACGAGATCACTGATATCACCGAGATTTTCGCCAGCGGCATTGCGAACATTGATATTTTTAAGTTCGCTCATCATCATCTGGCTTGCGCTTATCCCGGACGAAAATTGAATCGCCTCGGTTGTGGTGCGCGTGGTGGTTGTCGTCGCAGAGCCACCCGGAGCGGGCGTTGTGACTGCCGGCGGCGTTGCCGGATCCGTTGCAGTCGGACGATCCTGCGCGAGGGCGCCGGTTGACAGCAAAGCTGCGGTAGCGGCGACGGTCAAAAGGTTCAGTTTCATGTTGTATCCTCCGTTTATGAGCGAAATACCCAACGGCGTCTCAGTGATTGAGCCGCCTCACTGGTGATGCTTGGGCTTGTGGTTCGTCAACGCAGGGATGTGGAGAGAGTTCCGGCCGGTTTGGCAAATTCGCCTGGAACCTTGCGCCAATCACGAGGGTTGTAAGGGCGCATTTATCAGGCAAATGACCTTGGAGGTTTCACCATGCGCAGTGTTTTGCTTTGGCTTGTCGGCATTCCGATACCGATCATCATTCTGCTTTATCTATTCGGCGTGATGTAACACCGAAAAATCCGCCGGATCAAAACCGGCGGATTTTTCTCGCCTGCTTTGATGGGTTACCCAGCTACGCGACCTGTCCCCTTTGGAGCACCTCGCTCGTAGCGTGTAATTTCGCCCTCGCGGTCGCATTATTGCTGATCGGCGCGTAAATTTGTTTTTGCGCCTCGACGATAAGCACCCCCGAAAAAGCCGGCCAGGCGTAAATCCCCATCCGCTCCCAAGCAATGGCGGTATTGAGCACCAGCTTCCGGTTCATGGGCGGCATGAAGAGGGTTGGCCACCAACCCGTAGGTGCATATAGGCAATCGGACAGAAGCCGTTCAAGCTGGCCCCGGCTGTAAGGGTGCCCGTGGCCAAACGGCGTCGCATCGGTTTGCGCCCAAACGCTTCGGCGGTTCGGCACGACGAGCAACAATTTCCCTTCCGGTGCAAGCACGCGCCACATCTCACGCAGTAATGGTCGCGCGCCGCCGCAATGCTCCAGGCAATGCACAGCGATCACGCGCTCCACGGACGAGGCTGACAGTGGGAGTTGCGTTTCACTGGCGAGAAAGCTGCATACCGGGCCTTCATCCGGCCAGCGCACCGCGCCCTGCTCTTCAGGCATGCACAGAAGTTGTCGCCGAGCCTCCTGGCGGAATTGGCGCATGAAAGGCGCCGCATAACCAACTCCAAGCAGCGCGTCATCTGTCACGTCCGGCCAAATGCTGCGAATTCTGTGGGCGAGCAGACGCCGCGCCACGCTGCCGAGCGGCCCGCGATAAAAGTCCCGTAACTCGCTGACATCGGGGCGCATTCCGAACCACCCTCACCCTTTTGCGTTTTCCTCAGGCGCTGGACCGGCTGACGGTTTATGATAGCAAAACGGTCTTACCGTCAAACAGAAGGCCAAAGCCTTGTCAGGAGAGGTGTCATGGCGGAGTTAACGGTTCATCAATTTATGTGCCTCAAGGACAATTTCGGGGTGCTCGTCCACGCTCCGGAGTCCGGACTGACCGCCGCGATCGATACCCCCGATGCCGGTCCGATACGCCAGGCTCTCCAGGAGCGCGGCTGGAGCCTTAGCCATATCTTCACGACGCACCATCATGCCGATCACACGGCCGGGCACCTCGAGCTGAAGCGAGAAACTGGGTGCTTGATTATCGCGCCGGAGCGCGAGGCGGATCGCATTCCCGGGGTGGATCAGCACGTATCAGAAGGGTCGTCCTTTGATTTTGGGGGGCATGCCGTGACCGTGCTCGAAACACCCGGTCATACGAATGGTCATGTCACTTATTGGCTCCCCGATGACAATATTGTGTTCGTTGGCGACACATTGTTTTCGTTGGGTTGCGGCCGGCTCTTGGAAGGCGACGGCAAGATGATGTGGAACTCCTTGCAGAAAATCATGGCGCTTCCGAAAGAAACGCTGATTTATTGCGGCCATGAATATACCCAATCCAATGCCGCTTTTGCACTCAGCGTGGAACCGGGTAACACTTCCCTTCAGCAAAGAGACTTAGAAATACGAGAACTGCGGGCTGAGGGACAATCCACCTTACCGGTTTCACTTGCCGCTGAACTCGCGCAAAACCCGTTCCTGCGACCGGACAGCTCTGAAATTCAGGAGCGGCTCGGCATGGTCGGCCACCCCCTTGCCACAATTTTTACGGAACTTAGACGACTCAAAGATCGTTTCTGAAGCTGGGCTTTATGAGAAGCCTGGAATTGGTCGATCGGGGGCCTCGAGATGCGGCGGGGTCCGATTGTGGATAAGGCTTACAGTGTCCGACAGCGCTTGCTGCGCTCGAGATATTGCCGTTAATTGAACATGAAGGGCAAAAAGCGATTCGTCCCGCTGGCGTTGATCAGCAGCGGCGAAAATAAAATAATAAAGGAATGAAAGCGCACCCATAAGGTTAGGTGATGGCGGGGAAGTCTCACCTAATTAAAGAGGGCAGAAGTTGGGTGCGTCTTTCTGTGTGAATAAAAATTCCAGCTTGCCGCTAGGACGCGGAAGGCTTGGATGACAGCGGGGTGTATGCAAATGCTTCCGGGGAACGCGGGTGTATGTTTATCCGCGATATTCATCGACTTTGACAATATTTATTTGTCGCTCAAAGGCCGGGACGAGGAAGCGGCGTCGCGCTTCGCAAGAAATCCCTCCTATTGGTTGACGCAAGTTGTTTCGGGCGCCCTCGTGCGCACCGATGCGCCATCGCCTCCCGTACGGCGGCGCATCGCCGTCGGACGTTGTTACGGCAACCCCGTTCCGCGCCGCAGCGGCCGCGACGGGGGCGGCGACCCAAGTTCGTTCGCCTATGTTCGCCACAGCTTCATGCGCGCCGGCCTCGAAGTGGTTGATTGCCCGCATTTGACATCGCAATTCAAGAACAGCTCGGATATCCGCATCGCCTGCGATGTGCGCGATTATCTCGATCATCCGACGCGCTTCGATGAATTCATCATCTTGTCCGGCGACGCCGATTTTACGCCAGTGCTGCTCAGCCTGCGCTCGCACAACCGTCAGACGATCATCTACGCCAACGATTATACCTCGCCCTATTACAAGGCGTTTTCCGATGGCCGAATTCGAGAGGACGATCTGATTCGCTGCCTAATGCAGCCCGACGCGATGCTCTCCGACGACCACGCCAATTTCCCATCGCTCGAGCAGCCGCACGGGGCTCCACGGGCACGTATCGCCGCAGCCCTGCCGCCACGCCAGGCCGCTCCCTCGCTCGCCGACGCCACGACGAAGCGAAAGGCAATCGCCACGTCGGAAGCGGCGATCCAATCGCTGATCGACGATTTCAAGGTGATCGGGGACGAAATCCTAAGCCTCGTGCTCGATGTGGTGGACAGTTCGGAGAAGCCGGTGCCGCTGGCCTATCTGGCCGACCGGGCGCAGAAAACGCTCGGTCATCCAAAGACCATCGGCACAAACTGGGCAGGGTCGGGCGGATTTTTGAATTTTCTTACGCAAAATTTGCCCGCCCATTTGCGCTTGTCCGAAAAGCCGCCACATTTTGTCTACAATCCGGACCGGCACCGGTTGCGCGAGGATGTGCGCGTCACCGAGGAGCCGGCGCCAGCAGCATCCGCCGCCAATAGAGCGCAGCCCGCGACACCATTGCGGCCGCGCGAACAGCCGGGCGGCAATAATGGCCGTCTGGCGGAATTGCAGCGTTCCATCACGCGGATCTATGAGGCATGCCAGGCGCCGCCGCTGCCGCCCAGCGAATATCAGCTGCTCTTCACGCTGATCGCGGCCGAGGTGCGCGAAAACGGCTTCGCACCGGACCGCTCTGCCGAGGCGGTCGTCACCCGCGCCGCGGCGGCCGGGCTCAAATTGTCGCTGAAGGACGTCGCCTTTGTAATCGAGGCCGTAGACGAAATTGATCCCTGGCTAGAGCATACGCGCTCGCCCGCCGCCGTGGCGCGCGCCTATCGCGATCATGTGCTCGGGCGTTGCGCGCAGGTCGGCGTCGATCTCACCGATGATGAATATCAGCTCATACAGGTCTGGTTTGGCGCCAGCCAATGGGCGAGTGCCAGTGGGGCTGAGCCGCGCGCCGAGGCTCCGGCCGCCCAGGACCATCCACGCCGCTATGGCCAGCCGGATCTCGGACTGCCATCGCCCGGCGCGCATAGCGGAATTCCCCTGCCTGGCGATTTTGGCATCCAGGAAAGCGAAAAGTCCGAGCCGCCAGTGCCATCCGGCAATTTGCGCTACAGTTTTCTCAAGCACGGCTAGCGCATACGCTTCAACTGTTCGCGACATCCAGAGCGGAAGCTTTAAGCTTCCGCCTCGGCGCTGGTGGCGTCGGGTGCGCCGCGAGGCTTTGTAAACATGTCCTTCGAGGCGAGCAGCGCCCCTCCGGTTATCGCCAGCGCCGCCAGTAAAAGCATCGGGCTGCCCTCCGCCAAACCGAAGTAGACCAGCAATAGCGTGGAGAGCAGCGGCGCGAAATAGGCCGAAGCGCCCAGCACCCGCAGGTCGCCATGCTTGCAGCCGTGATCCCAGACATAAAAGGCAAGGCCAACCGGTCCAAGGCCCATTGCGGCGACCGCTAGCGCTTGCGTCGCGGTCAGCGGCCAGGCGGTTTGCTCGAGGGCGACATGGGCGAAACCGGCCGCGGCGGCCGTTGCGGCGCAATAGAGCGCGACGGCGCTGCTCGGCACCGCCGCGAACAAGCGCGACAGCACCGAATAGCCGGACCAAATGAATGCGGCAAGCAGCGCGGCCGCATATCCCGCCAGCGCGCCTGAGCCCAGCGTCGGCAGCTCGGCGCCCTTGGTGATCGCCAGCGCCGCTCCGGCAAAAGCCAGAAGCGCGCCGATCAAATGATGCGCGCGAAGCCGGCCGCCGGCATTCGGCAGCAGCGCCGAGAGCAGCACAATCAACAGCGGCCAAAGATAGTTGACGAGATTGACCTCAAGCGGCGGCGCGAGCGCAAAGGCTAGGAAATAGAAGAAATGATAACCGAGCAGACCGCCAAGCCCGAGGAGGGACGCAGGCAACGTCACCCGTCTGAGGTCGGCGCGGGCCTGCGGGCGCATCATAAGGTAAAGCATCCCAACGGCCGCGCCGGCCGCAAAGCTCATGGCGACAAGCTGAAAGGGCGGAATGCCCGCCGCCAGCACCGTTAGCGGCGCCAATGTCGACCAGAGCAGCACCGCCGCCAGTCCAAAACCTGTCGCAGAGCGTTGGCTCACCCGGCAATAAACTGGCCGCCATTGGCCGTTATCGTCGAACCGGTGATGAAGGCCGCCTCGTCGCCTGCAAGGAAGGTAACGCAGCGCGCGATCTCGCTCGATTTGCCGAGCCGCCCGACTGGAATTTGCGCGATGATGCCCTCAAGCACCTTTTCGGGCACCGCCGCCACCATGTCGGTGTCGATATAGCCCGGCGCGATGCAATTGACGGTGATGCCCTTTTTCGCGGTTTCCTGCGCCAGCGCTTTCGTGAAGCCGATCACTCCGGCCTTGGCGGCGGAATAGTTCGTCTGCCCCATCTGCCCCTTCTGGCCGTTGATCGAGCTGATGTTGATGATGCGGCCCCAATTGCGGTTGCGCATTCCCTCGATGACCGGCTGAGTCATGTTGAACATTGAATTGAGGTCGACGCGGATCACCTCGTTCCACATGTCGGGCGTCATCCGATGGATCATCGCGTCGCGCGTGATGCCGGCATTGTTGACCACCACGCCAATCGGACCGAGATCTGTCTCGACCCGCTTTAGCCCCGCCGCGCAGGCCTCGTAATCGCCGACGTCCCATCTATAGACCGGGATGCCCGTTTCCGCTTGGAACGTCTGGGCGGCGCTGTCATTCCCGGCGTAATTGGCCGCGACGCGAAAGCCTTTGTCCTTCAGCGCAATGGAGATCGCCTGACCGATGCCCCTCGTGCCGCCCGTCACCACAGCGACCTTCGCCATGCGCTTCCTCCATCATCTTATTGGTGATTCCCGTCCGAATGGGAATGAAGCAAGCAGTATGAAGAATTCGCAGGGAAATGGCTATAAGTCGCGCTCAAAATAAACGCCCCGGACAGGGGCGTTTATTTGCTTCTAAGCCATTGGTGGGCTGGCGCTTAATCCCGCGCCACGCACATCGCAATACCCATGCCGCCGCCGATGCAGAGCGTGGCGAGCCCTTTCTTGGCATCGCGCTTCTTCATTTCGTGCAGGAGCGTAATGAGAATGCGTGTGCCCGATGCGCCGATTGGATGGCCGATGGCGATCGCGCCGCCATTCACATTGACCTTATCCGCATCCCAGCCAATGCCCTTGTTGACCGCGCAAGCCTGCGCGGCGAAAGCCTCGTTGGCTTCGATGAGGTCGAGGTCATGCGCCGACCAGCCGGCCCTCTCAAGCGCCTTTTTCGACGCCGGGATCGGCCCGGTGCCCATGATCGAGGGGTCCACGCCCGCCTGCGCCCAGGACACGATCCGCGCCAGCGGCTCGATCCCCCGGCGCTCCGCCTCGCTCGCGCTCATCAGCACCACAGCGGCGGCGCCGTCATTCAGGCCGCTGGCATTGCCTGCCGTGACCGTTCCCTCCTTCGGATCGAATGCCGGACGCAGCTTGCTCATATCTTCGAATTTCGAGCCATCGCGGATATATTCATCCTCCGAAAACACGATATCGCCCTTCCGGCCCTTGATCGTAAACGGCACGATCTCGTCCTTGAACTTGCCCGCCTTCTTCGCCGCCTCGGCTTTGTTTTGCGAGCCGACCGCCAAACGGTCCTGGTCCTCCCGCGTGATCTGCCATTGGCGCGCCACGTTCTCGGCGGTCGTGCCCATGTGATAACCGTTGAAGGCGTCCCACAGGCCGTCCTTGATCATCGTGTCGATCATCTCAAGGCTGCCCATCTTCTGGCCCTGGCGCAAATGGGCGCAATGCGGCGATTGGCTCATGCTTTCCTGGCCGCCCGCGATGACGATGGCGGAGTCGCCGTTTTTGATCGCCTGATAGCCCAGCGCGACCGCCCGCAAACCCGACCCGCAAACCATATTCACGATCCAAGCCGGCGTTTCGATCGGCAGCCCGGCATTGATCGAGGCCTGGCGCGCGGGGTTCTGGCCCTGTCCCGCCGTCAGCACCTGCCCCAGGATCACCTCCGAAATCATGCTCGGCTCGACCTTGGCGCGGTTCATGACTTCCGCAATCACCGCGCGCCCCAGCTCATGCGCCGGGACGCTGCTCAGCGCGCCGTTGAAGGAGCCGACCGGCGTGCGCGCTCCGGCGGCGATGACGATTGCCTCTTGCTGACTCACGATATTGGTCTCCTCAATTGGCGCCGGCGAGACCAGTGCGGCTCGCCTTCAGCTCCCGATGGCTTTATGTTTAAATGGTGCCAAATGCTGCGGAGGGAAATGAGCTTCCTCTCAATCGCTTCGGCCGTTAGCTTTCGCGTTTCACCGGCCCCATCTGCAAAAGCCCTAGTGCTTCGCACAATCTTCGTGTTACTCGTTGTTGCGGTGCAACCGAACGGCGCCAGGAATGGATGAAATGTCAGACAAATCCCAGTCATATGCCAACGGTTTTGCAGAGAGCGCCGGGCCTATCGACGCGGACGCCAAGCCAGTCGAGCGGCCCACGATCGTCATCAAGAAATATGCCAATCGCCGCCTCTACAATACGGATACGAGCACCTATGTCACGCTCGATGATCTCGCAGGCATGGTGCGATCCGAGCGCGATTTCGTCGTTTACGACGCCCGCACCGGCGAAGACCTGACCCATACCGTTCTCACTCAGATCATCGTCGAGCAGGAAAGCAAGGGCAATCAGAATTTGCTGCCTATCGGCTTTCTCAGGCAGCTCATCCGCTTTTACGGGAATTCGATGGAGCGGCTGGTGCCGAGCTATCTCGAATATAGCCTCGATACACTGACCCGGGAGCAGGAGAAATACCGCCTGCAATTCTCCAATACGTTCGGCAGCGCGGCGCTGGAGGCGATGGAGGAGCAGACGCGCAAAAATCTCGTCATTTTCGAGCGGGCGCTGAACATGTTCGCGCCCTTTACCAGTTTCGCGCCCCTTAAGCCAACTGCGGTTTTAGAGAAGAAAGATGCTTTTTCTCGGGAGGGGGTGGACGAGATCTCCGAACTGAAGTCGCAGCTTGCGTCCATCCAGTCACAGCTCAATCGGCTTGCCGAACAAAAGCAATAGCGCAGTGACAAAGGCCTTAGTGCGGTCACACTTTTCTTCAAGATGAAAAGGGGTGGGAGTGGCTTTTTGCCGGGCGCAATCGGGTGTATGATTACCGAGTTCCAATCCGTCAATATTTGGCGAATGGGTTAAAGCTCCGTTAAACATGCTGCGTTATGGTACGGGAATGGCTCGGAAACCGGGCCGGTTAAGATCCCGTAAACGGCAATGGCCTTTTACGCCGGTGATTGCGAGCTTCGAAATAGTCCGGAGCAAGCAGCGCCGATGCTGTAAGGAGGAGTTGATGGTTCGGATTTTCGCAGCGGCTTTGCTTGCCATTTCTCTGTCGGCATGCGCTATCTCTCCGCCATCTTCGCTTTTCGCCTCCCTTTCCTCAAATGACGATCAGCCGGCACGGCCAGAGCCCCAAGCTGAGCCCAAGCGCGCCCAGCAGGCGGGCGTCGGCAACTCGGTCGGAGGCATTTGGGATTCGATGAAATCCGGCCTTGGCTTTGGCGGCGGCACCGTCAAGCCTGGCGCTCCCGTCGATCAAGAGCTGGCCGCCTTCGATCCTGAAACAGCTCAGACGCTGATCAATAATTATCGCGCGCAGAAAGGGTTGAAGCCCTTGCGGCTGAATCCGCAACTTTTTGACGCCGCGCTGAAGCACTCCCAGGACCTCTCCAAGAGCGACCGGATTTCGCATTATGGCTCCGACGGATCCGACAGTTGGGATCGCGTCCGGCGGACAGGGTATGGCCCCAAAGTAACGGCTGAAAATGTCGGGACCGGGCAGCGCTCGATCAGCGAAGTCTTCCGCGGCTGGCAGAACAGCCGTGATCACAATGCCAATCTCCTGCTTGCCGATGCGGAAGAGATGGGCATCGCCATGGTCCACGCTCCGGACACGCAGTTCAAAACATTCTGGACTTTGGTGCTGGGATCACCCGTTGGTCCCAATCGGGTTTCATCGAGATAGCGTAGCAACAGAGCCATCGCTCATTGGGCTCGACGATCGAGCCAATCGCTTGCTTCTTTAACTTTTCGGCTCTTGCTTTGCTTCCGGCTTGGATTGCTGCGCCGCCTTTGGCTTGATCCTGGCCTTTTTGCGCTTGCGCACCGGACGCGGCTTGCACACGACGGGCCGCAGATCGCCGGGGGTCTTGACGGCGCTGTCATCGAGCGCCAGCTGGTCGAGGTTGGTGGAAAACATCGTCTTCCATTGATAATTTTCAAAGCCATGCTGGATCAACAGCGAGGCCCGCGCCGTGCGCGCGCCGCTCGACTCCTCGCCGAGCACGACCGCCAGAATGCGCCGCTCGCCGCGTTTGGCGCTTGCCACCACATTGAACCCGGACGCGCAGATAAAGCCGGTCTTCATGCCATCGGCGCCGTCGAAGGTCTTCAAGAGCTTGTTGTGCGAGCGAAGGGTGCGCTTGCCGATCTTGAAAGACGTCAGTGAATACAGCGCTTCATGCTGGGGAAACTCCGCCAGCAGCGCTTTTCCAAGAATGGCCATGTCACGAGCCGTGGTCACTTGCTGTTCATGCGGGAGGCCATTGGCGTTGAAAAATTGCGTCTGCGACATGCCGAGCCGCTTGGCGGTCTCGTTCATACGCTCCACGAAAGCCAATTCACTGCCCGCGATCCGCTCCGCCAGCATGACGGCGACATCATTGGCCGATTTGACGATTAGCGCCTTGAGGGCGAGTTCCACGGTGATTTCGCCGCCGACCGGCAAGCCAATCTTGCTCGGGGGCATACTGAGCGCATGTTGCGAGCAGGTGATTTTGTCCGCTATCGACAGCTTGCCGTCGCGCAGCGCCTCGAAGGTGAGATATGCGGTCATCAGCTTGGTCAGCGAGGCCGGATGCCAGGCGCGGTCGGCGTCCTCGGAATAGATCACGAGGCCGGATTGCGAGTCGATCACAATGGCTGGCCCTGCTGTCGCGGCAGCAGGCGCAATTGCAAGACAAACAGCCGTCACAGCCAGGCGTAGGCGACGATTAGATTTCATGCGCAAACGATCCTCTTTGCCGCTCTCCAAGAACCGGAAATGCGGTCTGCGCGGCGGTCTCGCTTTTCGAGCTCGCGCAGATTAGACACAGGCGAACGCCGGCGCGCCGGTTCGGCGAGGGGGCCGGCCGGCGCTTGGAGAAAACCCGGCAAAAGCGCGGCTATTGCGCCTTCAGCGATCTAACTGTTTGGTAGCACTGGATCGCGAGCATCTCAAGTCCGCATGGCTCCAACGGAGCATGCTGGAATGCGACGCAGTCTCCGCGTCTGGCCAGGAAACTGCGTCGGTTGCTGATCAAACCGGCTTCATGCCGACGCGGGTGATTGACGCAGTCCAACGATTTGCAATTCCGCGAACAGGCCGACGGCCAGCGCTTGCGCGATGACAAACGCATAACCGAGTGCATTCGGTGAGACAAGGCCGCCGATCAGCAGAATGATGCTGGCCAAAACCCAAAGAATGTTGATCACGACGATGGAGGCCAGCAGCAGTTTCGGTGCAGACTCGCGCCGTGCGGTTAGCAAGAGCAGCATGACGAAGGGCAGCAATGCCCCTCCTGCCCAGAGCAGGAGCTGTTCGGGAAGTCCGAGCAGTCCCGCGAGCAACTCGGCGCCAAACGCCATAAGCAGCGCAGCCGCTCCGCTCAAGACAGCGTCGGCAATGAGAGCTTTTTTGAGGAATGGCGAGATTAAAATAGACATGAATTCACTCCTTAACCGCGATTTTGACGTTTGGGCCGTAGGCGGCGCTCAGCGCTTTGCCCCTCCGACGCGCCGAACATCCCAGCAAACGAAGCCGGTGGCGATTACGTTGCGGGTAATGGAAACTGAGTGATGGCTCCGCTAGGATGCGTGGATGACCACTCATCCTGCCCGAACAGGAGCGCTCCTCAAGGAGTGGCGAACGCGCCGCCGCATGAGCCAGCTCGACCTCGCCTTGGAGGCCAACATCTCGCAGCGCCATTTGAGCTTTCTCGAAAGCGGCCGGTCCATTCCCTCGCGTGACATGACCCTGCATCTGGGCGAGCGTTTGGGCCTGCCTTTGCGGGAGCGGAACATTCTGCTTCTCTCCGCCGGCTACGCGCCCATCTTCACCGAAAGGCCGCTGACCGACCCCTCCATGAAGGCCGCGCGCGCCGCTGTCGAATTGGTCTTGCGCAGTCTTGAACCCAACCCTGCGCTGGCGGTCGACCGACACTGGCGGATGGTCTTGGCGAACGCCGCGGTCGCGCCGCTCCTAACCGTCGTTGCCGATCCGGCGCTGCTTGCTCCGCCCGTCAATGTCTTGCGGCTCAGTCTGCACCCCTCGGGCCTTGCGCCGCACATTCGCAATTTCGGCGAGTGGCGTGCTCTTATTCTAACCCGCCTGCGCCAGCAGATCGAACTGACCGCCGATCCCGAGCTTATGGCGCTGGACAAGGAGCTTTGCGCCTACCCTTTGCCGATGAAGGCGCGAACCGCCGGCCCGCGCGTCGTGGACGCGGGGGCGATCGTAATCCCGCTCCAGCTGGAGTTGGGCGGCCGCATTCTTTCCTTCATAAGCACCACGACGATCTTCGGCACTCCGGTGGACGTGACGCTGTCGGAGCTGGCGGTGGAATCGTTTTTTCCCGCGGACCAGGAGACTGCAGAGGCGATGCGGGAGCTGGCTTCGGCGCGCGGCATAAGACGATAGGGAACGCGGGCTAGCAACCATTGTCGAGCAACTTCCCGGAACCCAAACGCTGTTCTTCAGTTGTTTGGTAGCAGGCAAAAGGAAGAACAGCCGATGTCGCAGGGCGCAAGCGAAAAAATCCTCAAACGCGGGGTCGAGCAAGATCATCTTGGCGTCTTCCTTGGCCGATGGCACGCTGTGGGCGTGTCCTTTAATGCGCTTGGGTCAAAGGAGCGATGGGTCAGCGATGAGGAAGTCGAATGGTTGCCCGGCGAGTTCTTTGTGGTTCAGCGCTGGGATGCCATGACAGGACCAAACGTATTTAAAGGCATCAGCATCATCGGTTACGACGCGGAGACCGGGAACTATGTGACGCGTTCGTTCGAAAACCACGGCTTTTTCCGCGAATACGTAACCCGCGTGGACGGGAACCTATGGACATTCACAGGCGATACAGAACGCGCCAGGGTCGAATTCGCGGATGATGGCGACACCCAGAGGATCGTTTGGGAGCAGCGTCCGGAGGGCGAAACTTGGCTTCCATTGTGCGACCGTAAAGCGGTACGGGTTTCCCAGCTATAGGCAGACCGCCGGAAATTATGGAGCATTGGATCGAACAGCATGGAGCGCAGTCAGATTGAGGAAATTGTCCGGCGCTGTTTCGACGCCTATCAGTCGGCGGATCGCGGCGCGATAGAAAGCCTGCTGCACAAGGATTTCACCTTCACCAGCCCCTATGACGACCACATCAATCGAAGCGTATTTCGAGCGGTGCTGGCCGGCCGCAGGCACGTTTCAGAGCTTCGATCTCATTGAGGTGGTGGCGGGCGAGAAGGGTTGCTTCGTGCTCTATGAAGGGAAATCGGCAGAGGGCGTGACGTTTCGCAACAGCGAATTTTTCCGGCTGGCAGGCGAGCTTATTCTCTCGGTTGAGGTTTTCTTTGGCCTGCCTCCTCACTCGGAACCGATAACGCCTGGGAATCAGCCGCGCTAAGGGAGGCGCGGAATATGCTCCTTTACAGGCAGCTCAATGAGAAGGACTTATAGCGCAAAATGTGAGTGGTGCGGGCGGTCGGACTCGAACCGACACTCTGTCACCAGAACCGGATTTTGAGTCCGGCGCGTCTACCGATTCCGCCACGCCCGCGAGGTGTCCGGCTCCGTAAGGATGTGCGATCATAGTCATCGCCAGGTGTGCGTCAACAGCAACAAGGCTGACCGCTTCGTTTGGCAAGCCGTTGCGGGTCTTAAGGCGTCTCAGGCCGATTGCTCGTGCGTCGCGGCATTGTTATCAGGGAGAGCGGAAACGCGCGGATCGGCGGGCGGCGTGAGATCCAGATACAGCGTCCGCGCTCGCGCCGCTGGAACGCGCCTTTCGCTCAACGCTTCAATTTGCAAAATACGGACCCGGCCGAACAGCGCCGCCGTAAGGACGTCGCCGGATTTCACTGGGTGGGCAGGCTTTAGAATCTTTTCGCGGTTGATGCGGACCTTGCCCTGCGCGACCAGTTCAGCGGCGAGTGAGCGCGTCTTAACGATCCGCGCATGCCAGAGCCATTTGTCGAGGCGCTGGGTTGCGTGAGCGTCCTCGGCGTCGCCCATTGGCTCAGGCTTGATCCTGCGCGGCGCGCGCCATGCGCTCCTTCAGCTGCAAAAGCGCGGCGAAGGGGGAGTCAGGGTCGGCGACGGCCTCCTTCTGCCGTTTTGCGGGGGCGGCCGCTTTTGCGGCATGGTCGGGGCGTGCGCCCTTGTCGCCTCCGCGCCAGTCGTTGCGGCGGCGATCCTCGCGCTGTGGCGGGCGATCCCGATCCCTGCGAGGCGGCCGGTCGGGCGCGCCCTCCGGTTTGGCGGCAAGCGCCGGCGTCTCCGCAGTGCCATTGGCAGCAGGTGAATAGCGCTCGCGTTTGCGCTCGGCCCTTGGGTTCGGTTGACGCCGCTCCTCATTTTGGACGCGGCGGCGCGGGCGCCAGATGTCTTCAAATTCCTGTTCAATCGCGGCAGGCTCGCCCGTCCCGGCCTCGGCTGCCTCAGGCAACACGCTCACGGCATTTGGCGGAGTGACGGCCTCTGCTGAAGCGTCGGCAATTGGCGGCTCTTCGACGCGCGCGGCATCTGGCAGCACGGTTGACTCCGCCACTGGCTGCGCCTCTAAGACCATCTCGACGGCTTGTGCGTGCAAAACTTCGCTCTCGGCGACAACGGATGCAGGCTCGGCACCGTTTTGCGCAGCGGCGTTCTCCGTGACTTCAGCGCCCGTCTCGGTCGATTCGGTGTCGGCCTCCCCAGCGACCGCAGCTTCGGCGGCAGAGATGGCAGGCGCCGGCTGAACCAGACGCCGCTCCTTGCGGAAGCCGAGCACGAACAGCACATGGCCCATTTCCTCAGCCGAACAGCCGATGATCGAGAGCATATCCGGCTGCACCTTGAAACCGCCGCGCCCGACCGCTCCGGCGGGCGGTTCAGGCCGCGCAAGCGAAGGCTTCCAGCTCGTCAGCGGACGGATCAGATCGGCGAGCCGTTCGAGCATGTCGACGCGGATGGCCCGCGGCC
This sequence comes from Rhodomicrobium sp., assembly GCA_031399085.1. Classification (GTDB taxonomy): domain Bacteria; phylum Pseudomonadota; class Alphaproteobacteria; order Rhizobiales; family Rhodomicrobiaceae; genus R-RK-3. The sequence goes on along the minus strand of JANNOQ010000016.1, from coordinate 15,912 downwards.
CGCAGACATGGAAACCGGCGGCGCGGTAGAAGACTTCCGGCACCGCCTTGTCGACCGTAACCGAGGTGAGCCCCTGGCGCGGCGGCACCGGCAAATTCGCGATTTCAATGCCGGCGGCCGCGCCGTGTTTCAACGCCCAGAGCAAGAGCAGCAGATCGGCGGCGGCAGGCTTAAGCAGAATGGGGAAATAGATATTGTAGGCACCAAACCGCACGCCGAATTTGCGCAGCTCGGCGCGAGCCTGCTGATCGAGTGAGCGAATTTCCTCAGCGACGACCTCGCGAGGCAGAACGCCGAAATTCTCCACAAGCTGGAAACCGATGCCACGCGCTAGACCGGTGACATCTGGCGCTTTCGAAAGATCGACCAGCGGCTTCAAACGCATCTCGATCAGCGCCGCAATCCAGGCCTCGACGCGCTTGACCACGGCCTCCTTGTCGGCCTGGGCAAGATGCTCGTCGGCCATCAGCGCAAAGGCCGGGCGCAGCGGCTCCTGCCCCGCCTCCAGGCGGCCGATCTCTTGGCGTTCCCAAGTCACGGCGCCATTGCGCGACAGCGTGAACGCCTCATCCTTGGCCTCGCAAAGCCGGTCGGCGCGGTCGCTGAGTTCCTGCGCCAAGACCTTCGCGGCGGCGCTCCGCGCGGCCTTGCCATGCACCCCGGCGGCCGCTGTATCGGGCGTGAAGCGAAAGCCTTCCAGCTTGCCGACATAATGCTTCTCGACGAAGATCTGGCCGCTATGCTCGATATCGGCATAGAGCGTATCCTTGTCGCGCATGGATTTCATCAAGACGCTGGTGCGGCGGTCGACGAAGCGCTGCGTTAAAAGCTCGTGCAGCGCGTCCGACAGTGTGTCCTCGATGGCGCGGGTCCGCTCGCGCCAATGATTGCTATCGGCGAGCCAGCCGGCGCGGTTGGAGACAAACGTCCAGGTGCGGATATGCGAAATCCGGTTGGAAAGCGTGTCGATATCGCCGTCGGTGCGGTCGGCGAGCGCGACCTGCTCGGCAAACCAATCCTCAGGGATGACCTCGGTCTCGCTCATGAGGTGTTTGTAAAGCGTGGCGGCAAGGTCGGAATGGTTCGACGCGGAAATCTTCCGGTAGTCGGGGATCTGGCAGACTTCCCAGAGCAGCTTGATCGCGGCAGGGGCGCGGGCCAAGTCGCGGATCGCCGCATCGGCGCTCAAGGCGTCGAGCGCCAGCACGTCGTCGGCGGCCCGGGCGCGGGCAAGGCGCGAGGCTGTCGGGGTTTCGCGCAGACTTTCCTTCAGCCGGTCGATCGAGCCGAAATCGAGAGCGGTGTTCCGCCATTGCAGAATCTTCACCGGCTCGAATTCATGATTTTCGAGCCGATTGATCATGTCCGACGCAAACGGCTCGACATCGCCCGTGACGCCAAATGTGCCGTCGTTCAAATGCCGTCCGGCGCGGCCGGCGATCTGGCCCAGCTCCCCCGCCGACAGTTCGCGATGGCTGCGGCCGTCGAATTTGCGGGTCCCGGCAAAGGCGACGTGATCCAAATCGAGATTGAGGCCCATGCCGATGGCGTCGGTGGCGACGAGAAAATCCACATCGCCCGACTGGTAGAGCGCCACCTGGGCGTTGCGCGTGCGCGGGCTGAGGCCGCCGAGCACGACCGCCGCCCCGCCGCGCTGACGCCGGATCAGCTCGGCGACGGCGTAGACCTCATTGGCGGAAAAGGCGACAATAGCCGACCGGCGCGGCAGGCGCGTGATCTTCTTCTGCCCGGCGTAAGTCAGCTTGGACAGCCGGTGGCGGGTGATGAAATTGGCGCCCGGCAGCAGATCGCGGATCGCGCTTTCCATCGTCGCAGCGCCGAGCATCAGCGTCTCGCTCTGCCCGCGGGCGGAAAACAGCCGCTCGGTAAAGACATGGCCGCGCTCCGGATCGGCGGCGAGCTGAATTTCGTCGATGGCGAGGAAGTCCACCTCGATGTCGCGCGGCATCGCCTCGACGGTGCAGACCCAATAGCGCGGCCGCTCCGGCTTGATCTTTTCCTCTCCAGTAATGAGAGCGACGTTCGCCTCTCCGACGCGCGCGACGACCTTATCGTAGACTTCGCGCGCAAGCAGGCGCAGCGGCAGCCCGATCAGCCCGCTTTCATGACCCAGCATCCGCTCGATGGCGAGATGCGTCTTGCCCGTGTTCGTCGGCCCGAGCACCGCGATCACGGAATGCCCCAGGGCAGTCCGGCGCGAGGCGGAAGCGGAAGCGATCTCGGTCATTGCGGCAGTTCCTCAAAGGCTGAACGCTCGTCAGCAAAATAGGCGCAGCTGACGATTGCTCCGGCGGTATAGAGCATAGAGGCGGCCAGTTTGGCCAGAGGCGAAACCACATTCTGTGGACTGCAAGCCAGCCAACCACAGAAGCGTGAGTAAGGCATTTTCAACAATTGGGAAAATTTCATGAACGACTCATGTACGAATCGCGTGCGCCATGGCTTTCGCCCTTTGTTCCGCACTCAAGCCACCCGTCACCGAACGAGTGCCGAGCCGGCCCCGCTTCCACCTTCGACCTCGAAGCTTGAGGCGGTCAGCGTCGCACTGCCCATCGGCGTCGGGATGTAAATGTAATAGGGGACATACAGCTCCGCCTGCGCCAGCGGCATCATCCAAAGCTCTATGCCTTCATTCTTGGAGGCAAAATCGCTCTCATCATCGCCGCGCTTGTGACCGGCGATGGGCAGGAACTTCACCTTGCACACATAGGCGGGACCGTTATAGCCATTGTTGGCGGAGACGGTCTTGGTCGATTTGTAGGTCAGCTTGAGATCGTAACGGGCCTTGCCGTCGAAAATCGGAATGCGGCGGCTGCACACTTCGCTACCGCTTTTGTTGCCGCCAATATTGGTCAGCATCACCAGCGCGCTCAACGGATCGACGACATTTTGCATATGCTTGCGCATGACCGGCACGCGCGCGGGCGACTGCCTTTGCGGCGGATTGACGGCAATCTCCTCGACGATGTTGTTGGAAAATTTGATGTTGATCATCTCGGCCTTATCACTCGTACGGTAGCCGAAACTGTACGACGCCGGACGCGGCAGTTTCGCCATCACCTGACCGGTCGATGCGGTGTCCCCGCGCCATTCGAACACGATGCCGGCGAGCACGCTGATGGTCGCGCGCGCCTTCAGATTATATTGGCTGCTGGTTAGATCGGACCAAAGCTTGAACTGGCCAATTCCCAGCCCGTTAAATCCGATAGAATATTCGGCGGTCACCTTCCTGGTCTGATCTTTGGCGAGAGCTGGTCCACCGGGCGCGCTGAGCCAGAAAACGAGCATGGCTAGGATTGTGGCGGCGGCAGATGAAACGGTTTTGCGACGGCCCGCGTAGTTCGCGTTCATGGCTATTCCTTAATCAACGCACTAAACCGCCAACGCTATCGCAATTCGAAACGGACGGCGCCAAAACCGGCCCTCGCGACGCTGGAAGCACCCAATTTGTATGCTCACACCACCTACAAATGCCCTATTTTTTAATTTCGTCAATTGTATGTTTCCCAAAGGACGGTCGGCGCTGGGAGGCCGGCTACTGCGAACGAGGTCGAGGCGGAGTTTCGCGCCCTTAATTACAAGCGACGGCTTGCAAGACCGTTGGACCAAGCATCCAATTTGCCTCGCTTTGTACGGAGCACGCCTGCGCAATTTCACCTGCGCCGAACGGGGACACGCGCTTGACGGGCGCGTTTGCTCCACCTATACATTGGCTGTTGGCCACGGCTCCGCTGTGGTCGTTTTATTTTATCTGCCCTGAGCGGCAGCTTTAGCGAGCTGGAGATCGTCATGTCCCGCCGATGCGAGCTTACGGGCAAAGACGCCCAAGTGGGTCACCTTGTCAGTCACTCGCAGATCAAGACGAAGCGGCGCTTCCATCCCAATCTGTGCGACGTGACGCTGCTCAGCGATCTGCTCAAACGCAGCGTTCGCGTTAAGGTCAGCGCGCACGCCTTGCGCTCGGTCGAACATCGCGGCGGGCTCGACGCCTTCTTGCTCAAGGCCAAGAACGAAGAGCTTTCGGACAGGATGTTGAAGCTGAAGCGCGAAGTGCAGAAGGCCAGAGCTGTACCCGCTGAAGAGACGGCTGCGAGCTGATCGGCAAGCGACCTCTTATCCCATCGTCGGCGAGAAATCGAGTTACTGGGCTCTGAGCGCGAACTGCGCCAGCAGTGTGCTTTGGAAAAAGTTGAAATTATCGTCCGAGATCAGCGTTATCAACGTCTCGTTCGCATTCGACTCTGTCACGGCCATTCCCTCGAAATTGTCGATCGTAAAGCCGCTATCCGCCTCGAGCAGCAGTTCCCCTTCGAGCCGCGTGCCGGGCTTGATGTCGTCCGCATTGACGAGACGCAGCCGGATGTCGAGCTTGAGCGAGGTCCGGATAAAGCTGCGTTCCAGCACCAAAAGACTGCCATCCTTCAGGCTTGCCAGAGCGGTGACGTCGAATTCGCCGCTGCGCTTGAGAAACAGCGGGCGGGATTTACCGTCCTTCACGATCGCGCCGGTATGATCGCCATCGCGGGTTAGCTTGCGCTCGGCGAACGTCACGATAGCTCCGGCATCGGCCCCGCCGCGCAGAATGGTCATGCCCTCCAGGCCAGCGTTGCGGCTCATGCGTTTCAACTCGCCAGAAAGCGGGATGTTTCCGACCGGACCGCGAAACGCACCATTCTCGAAAACATATTCCTCGATCCGGTGCCGCCCCTCGAAGCCGATGAGATAACGCCCTTCGATGCCCCCGGGCCGCAAGGCAACCAGCGCCTCCGCGTCACGGTCGCGCGTCTTCTGCAAAGGCCGGCCGTCCTTTTGCGGGATCGGGCCGATGCGCGCGTCGGTAAGGCCGGCAAGGCGCCCGTCCTTGACGGTGAGCGTGGCGCTTAACCAGCTTCCCGCGTCCGACACGCTGAGCAGCTTTTGCCCGTCCGCGCTCAGCCAGAGGCCCGAATAGCCGCCGAAAAATTCGGACGGCGCCGACAGGATCAGCCCGCCGCGCCATTCGAGCCTGCCGAACCGCTTGCGGGCGGGATTGGCGCGGTCGAAATCGAAGCTGCGCGCGGAAACGGCGATCGGTTGCGGCCGCAACGCCGCGATGTCGGCCTTTTGCGCCGCCGCCGCGGCGATAACGCCGCAGATCGCAAGGCACGCGCCCAGAACGGCTGTTTTCGGCGAGATGTCCCGAAAAACACGCCGCAAACCTGCTCTCAACATCAGCCGAATCCCTCTGCCCGCTTGCACGCGAGCCGCGCACTATCCCGGCTCCCAGCCGCATTTGCAAGCGGAAGCGGGCCGCAGGGAAACGCTCGTCGCCGCTTGCGCCAACATGACGGGATTATTGGGGAAAAGCTGCGCTCAGCGCGGCAGGTCGGAGTGTCCCATCAGCGCGATGTCGATGGCCTGCGCCGCCTGGCGGCCTTCGCGAATCGCCCACACGACCAGCGACTGACCGCGCCGCATGTCGCCCGCCGCAAAAATTTTCGGGCTGCTCGTGCGGTAATCGCGCTCGGTGGCTTTAACATTGCCGCGCCCGTCCAGCTCGACGCCGATGTCCGCAATCATGCCGTCATGAACCGGGCTAACGAAGCCCATGGCGAGCAGGATGAGATCGGCCTTCAGTTCGAACTCGGAGCCGGGCACGGGCTGGAACTTTTCGTCGACGCGGATGCAATGCAGCTTCTCGACCCGTCCATCGCTGCCAGAAAAATGCGCCGTCATCACGCTGAAATCGCGCTCGGCGCCTTCCGCCTGACTGGAGGACGTGCGTAAGCGCAGCGGCCAGTCCGGCCAGGTGACGAGCTTATCCTCCATGAGCGGCGGCTTCGGCATGATTTCCAGCTGGCTGACGCTGAGCGCGCCCTGCCGGAAGGAGGTGCCGATGCAGTCCGAGCCGGTGTCGCCGCCGCCGATCACCACCACATGCTTGCCCGCCGCAAGGATCGGCTCGACATCGCCGAGCGCCTCGCCGGCAACGCGCCGGTTCTGCTGGGGCAGGAAGTCCATGGCGAATTCGATGCCGGCAAGGTCGCGGCCAGGGATCTGCAGGTCGCGCGCCTTTTCCGCTCCGCCAGCAAGCAGCACCGCGTCGTACTCGGCCTCCAGATCGGCCAGCGGCTTGTCGACGCCGACATTGATCTGGCAATGGAACGTCACGCCCTCGGCTTCCATCTGGCGCACCCGGCGCTCGATCAGCCACTTCTCCATCTTGAAGTCGGGGATGCCGTAGCGCAGCAAGCCGCCGGGAAAGCAGTTCTTTTCATAGACATGCACGTCATGGCCGACGCGTGCGAGTTGCTGGGCGGCGGCAAGCCCCGCCGGTCCCGAGCCGATGATCGCGACGCGCTTGCCGGTCGTGCGCTCGGCGGGCTCGGCCGCGACCCAACCCTCCTCCCAAGCCTTATCGGCAATCGTGCATTCGATGGTTTTGATGGTGACGGGGGCGTCTTCGAGATTGAGCGTGCAGGACGCCTCGCAGGGCGCGGGGCAAATGCGGCCGGTGAATTCGGGGAAATTGTTGGTCGAATGCAGGTTGAGGGCGGCTTCCCGCCAGTCGCCGTGATAGACGAGGTCGTTCCAGTCGGGGATCTGGTTGTTGACCGGACAGCCGCGATGGCAATAGGGAATGCCGCAATCCATGCAGCGCGCGGCCTGGCGCGCGACGTCGCGTTCCTCCAGCGGAATGACGAATTCGCGGAAATGGCGCACGCGGTCGGCCGCCGGGGCATAGGCGCGATCCTGCCGCTCGATTTCCAAAAAGCCGGTGATTTTTCCCATCGTGTCTTTCTTCTTCCATTATGCGCGCGGCGCGGCTCGTCTTGGCGCTGGCTCCGGCCGCCCCTGGCTTGAGGGAGCGGCAATCATCTGGAAAGTCTGCAAGCTAGCGACCGTTGCGCAGGCCAATCTCCAGCACATCGAAGCCGGTCTGATCGGCCGCCTGGGCATGACTCATGGCTTCCAGGGCCTTCTTGTACTCGACTGGCATGACCTTGACGAATTTGGGCAAATAGGCCTCCCAATTGTCGAGCACGAGTTTTGCCCGCTCGGAGCCAGTGTAATGCCGATGGTTCTCAATGAGCTGGCGCAGCCGTACCGCGTCGTATCGCGTCATGTCGCGCTGAACGTCGATCAGGCCGTGGCCCTGCAAATCGCCGGTCTGATGCGAAAAGCGGCTCATCCGCTCCTCCTCGGCCGGAATCGGCTCCAGATCGACCATCGACAGATTGCAGCGCTGCTCGAACGTGCCGTCCTCATCCATGACATAAGCGATGCCGCCGGACATGCCGGCGGCGAAATTGCGCCCCGTCTTGCCGAGCACGACGACGATGCCGCCGGTCATATACTCGCAGCCATGATCGCCCGTTCCCTCGACCACCGCGATCGCCCCGGAATTGCGCACCGCGAAGCGCTCGCCGGCAACGCCCCGGAAATAGCACTCGCCGGAAATCGCCCCGTAAAGCACTGTGTTGCCGACGATGATGCTTTCCTCCGGCACGATCCGGCTGCCCGTCGGCGGGCGCGCGATGATGCGTCCGCCCGACAGGCCCTTGCCGACATAGTCGTTGCCGTCGCCGATCAGGTCGAGGGTGACGCCATGCGCAAGCCAGGCGCCGAAGCTCTGCCCCGCCGTGCCGCGCAAGGTGATCCAGATCGTATCTTCTGGCAAGCCTGCATGGCCGTAGCGCTTCGCCACCACGCCGGACAGCATCGCCCCCGTGGTGCGGTCGGAATTGCGAATGGTGAGATCGAGCTTAACGTGCTGTCGATCCTCAATCGCGGGCCGGGCGAGTTCGATCAGCTTCCGGTCGAGCACCGTGTCGATGGGATGCTTTTGCCGCTCGGTGTTGCTGGTCGCCACATCGGCCGAGACCTGCGGCTTATAGAACAGGTGGGTGAAGTCGAGCCCCTTGGCCTTGTAATGCTCAATCGCCCGATCCTTATCGAGCCAGTCCGAACGCCCGGTTAGCTCGCGCAAAGTCCGCACGCCGAGCGCGGCCATGAACGCACGAACCTCCTCTGCCACCATGAAGAAATAGTTGATGACGTGCTCGGGCTTGCCGGTGAAGCGCTTGCGCAGCACCGGATCTTGCGTCGCGACGCCGACCGGGCAGGTGTTCAGATGGCATTTGCGCATCATGATACATCCCACCGCGATCAGCGGCGCGGTGGCGAAGCCGAACTCGTCGGCGCCCAGCAGCGCGCCGATCACAACGTCGCGTCCGGTGCGGACGCCGCCATCGACTTGTACGGCAATGCGTCCGCGCAAACCGTTCAGCACCAAGGTCTGATGCGTCTCGGAGAGGCCGATTTCCCAGGGGCTGCCCGCATGTTTGATCGAGGTGAGCGGCGACGCGCCCGTGCCACCCTCGAAACCCGCAATCGTCACATGGTCCGCGCGCGCTTTCGCAACGCCCGCGGCGACCGTGCCGACGCCGACCTCGGAGCCGAGCTTGACGCTGACATCGGCGTCCGGATTGACGTTCTTCAGGTCGAAAATGAGCTGCGCCAGGTCTTCGATCGAATAAATGTCGTGATGCGGCGGCGGCGAGATCAGCCCGACGCCAGGCGTCGAATGCCGGACCTTGGCGATGATGGCGTCGACCTTATGGCCGGGCAGCTGACCGCCCTCGCCGGGCTTGGCCCCTTGCACCACCTTGATCTGCATCATGTCGGAATTGGCGAGATATTCCGCCGTCACGCCGAAGCGGCCGGAGGCCACCTGCTTGATCGCCGAGCGCATGGAATCGCCGTTCGGCAGCGGCTTGTAGCGGTCGGATTCCTCGCCGCCTTCGCCGGTGTTCGACTTGCCGCCAATGCGGTTCATGGCGATGGCGAGCGTCGTATGCGCCTCGCGGCTGATGGAGCCGTAGGACATCGCGCCGGTTGAAAACCGCTTCACGATTTCGACCGCCGGCTCGACCTCCTCCAGCGGGATCGGCGCGGACCCGATCTCATCGGCGTTTTTGATCCGGAACAGCCCGCGCAGCGTCATGAGCTGTTCGCTCTGATCGTTCACCGCGCTTGAGAATGCGCGGAATTTGTCCGGAATGTTGGCCCTGACGGCGTGCTGCAAATTGGCGACGGTTTCGGGCCGCCACATATGCGCCTCGCCGCGAATGCGGTATGCATACTCGCCACCCACATCAAGCGCGTTGCGCAGCACTGGCACGTCGCTAAACGCCTGCCGGTGACGCTCGGCGGCCTCTTTCGCGATCTCCTCCAGCCCGACGCCTTCGATTTGCGTATGCGTGCCGGTGAAATATTTGCGGGCAAAGTCGGATTTCAGCCCGACCGCGTCGAAAATCTGCGCGCCGCAATAGGATTGATAGGTCGAGATGCCCATCTTGGACATCACCTTCAAAATCCCCTTGCTGACCGCCTTGATATAGCGCTTCACCGCCTCTTCATGGCCGATCGGCTCGTCGAGCTCGGGCAGCATCGCCTCGATGGTCTCGAAGGCCAGATAGGGGTTGATCGCCTCCGCGCCATAGCCGGCGAGAGTGCAGAATTGATGCACCTCATGCGCCTCGCCGGTTTCCACCACGAGGCCGACGGAGGTACGCAGGCCCTTGCGAATTAGATGATGGTGCACGGCGGAGGTGGCGAGCAGCGAGGGGATCGGAATGCGCTCCGGGCTCACCGCGCGGTCGGACAGGATGATGATGTTGTAGCCGTCGCGAACCGCCTGTTCGGCCAGCGCGGCGAGGCCATCCAACGCCTTTTCCATGCCCGACGCGCCCAGATCGGAGCTGTAGCTGATGTCCAGCGTGATCGAGCGGAAGGGGAAGGTGAACGCGCCGTCCAGCGCCCGCAGCCGCTCGATCTGATCGTTGGTCAGGATCGGCTGATGCACTTCCAGCCGCTTCTGGGTCGATGTGCCTTCCAGATCGAGGATGTTCGGACGCGGCCCGATGAACGACACCAAGCTCATCACCAGCTCCTCGCGGATCGGGTCGATGGGCGGGTTCGTCACCTGGGCGAAGTTCTGCTTGAAATAGGTGTGCAGCAGCTTGGGCTTGTTCGACAGCGCCGAAACCGGCGTGTCGGTGCCCATCGAGCCAACGGCTTCCTGGCCGCCCTCGACCATCGGCTGCATGACAAACTTCCAGCTTTCCTGCGTATAGCCGAAGGCCTGCTGGCGGTCTAAGAGCGCAATGTTGGATTTCGGCGCGGACGGGCGGGCCTTGGGGAGGTCGGAGACGCGGATCTGCCCAGCGTCCAGCCAATCCTGGAACGGATGGCTGTTCGCCAACTCCGCCTTGATCTCCTCGTCCGAGATAATGCGGCCTTTTTCCAGGTCGATGAGCAGCATCTTGCCCGGCTGCAACCGCCATTTCTTGACGATGCGCTCCTCCGGAAACGGCAGCACGCCCATTTCCGAAGCCAGGATCACCTTGTCGTCGTCGGTGACGAAATAGCGCGCGGGGCGCAGGCCGTTGCGGTCGAGCGTCGCGCCGATCTGGCGGCCATCGGTGAAGGCGACCGCCGCCGGTCCGTCCCACGGCTCCATCAGCGCGGCGTGATATTCGTAAAAAGCGCGGCGCTTTTCGTCCATCAGCGGATTGCCGGCCCAGGCTTCCGGGATCAGCATCATCATGGCGTGGGCGAGCGAATAGCCGCCCTGCACCAGGAATTCGAGCGCATTGTCGAAGCAGGCCGTGTCGGACTGGCCTTCGTAGGAAATTGGCCAGAGCTTGGAGATATCCTCGCCGAACAGTTTGGAGGAAACGCTCGCCTGGCGCGCCGCCATCCAGTTTACATTGCCGCGCAGCGTATTGATCTCGCCATTATGAGCGACCAGCCGATAAGGGTGCGCGAGCCGCCAGGACGGGAAGGTGTTGGTCGAAAAGCGCTGATGCACCAGCGACAGCGCCGACTTGAACCGCGGATCGTGCAAATCCCGATAGTAGTCTCCAAGCTGGAACGCCAGGAACATGCCCTTATAAATGATCGTGCGCGAGGACATGGAAACTGGGTAATAGCCGGATTTTTCCGCCTCCTGCTCGCTATAAATGCGCGTCGAGATGATCTTGCGGGTGAGGTAAAGCCGGCGCTCGAATTCATCGTCGTCGGTCAGGTCTGCCCTGCGTGCGATAAAGACCTGCCGGTGGACCGGCTCGGACTGGGTAACGATCGGCGGCAGGCCGCGATTATCAACGGGGACATCGCGCCAGCCGAGCAGCGTGTGCCCCTCTTCGGCGATGACTTCTTCAACGATGGCTTGGCAGCGCTTGCGCCAGTCCGCCTCGCGCGGCAGGAACAGCTGTCCGACGCCATATTGGCCGGGCGCGGCCAGGGAAAAGCCGTGCCGCGCCGCTTCCGCCGCGAAGAATTCATGCGGAATTTGGACCAGCATTCCCGCGCCGTCGCCCGCCAGCGGATCGGCGCCGACCGCGCCGCGATGGGTCAGATTGAGCAGGATCTTCAGCCCGTCCTCGATCATCGCATGGGTTTTTCGCCCCTTGATGTCGGCGATCATCCCGATCCCACAGGCATCATGCTCGAACTCGGGCCGGTACAGGCCCTGCGCGCGCGGAAAATCGCCGCCGCCCCGCAGGTCTGCGGGGAGGGCGGCGCGATTAGGCATCCGTTCCGTCATGGCTATGTACAATGGCCTCGATGCGATCATGATCCGGCGGAAAACGCCGGGCCGTCGTGCTGCCGGCGACCGCCAAGTCCCGAAGGCCTCAAACGGCACGGCGCCGGTCGCCAGGAGTTAAAGGGTTGAACCGCGAGCCTCGCCGAGGAGGTATCAGACTCACCGCTTTCCGCCGGCATCAGCAAATCCGCTTCGCACGCGTGCCTTTTGCGCGCAAGAATGCCCGCCCGCCTCATTTCCAATCCGAAACGAAAGACGTACGAGTTCCCGCGTCCTAAAGGACAGCAAAGCTGACCTACCTTTAATGAAGATGACAGATTTTAGACGCAATGGCAAGGGACGGGCGTGGCCACGAATCTCTAACGCCCCGATCTGTGCCGCTTGGCTTAGCCCTCTCCTGGAAGCCATTGCCCGCGCTATTTTTTCCCTATCCGTCAGCTAGAACACCGTGCCTTAACTGGCCGCGCCGGGCGTCGCTACTACCCTCACCTGGCCGCTGCGCGTCCGCCCTCTCCCGCAAGGGGAGAGGGCTAAAAAGTAGGCACGCTGCCCTCTCCCCTTGCGGGGAGGGCTCCCGCCGCGGGCGGGTGGGTGAGGGGTGGTCAAAGGCAAGGCGCTCGAGCGTCCCACGAGCACCTTAAGCCAAATCCTCCACCTCTGCCGGTCCCCCGCCTTTAATCCGCTGCGCAAGCGCCGCCTCGACAAAGGCGTCGATATCGCCATCGAGCACTGCTGGCGGGTTGGTGCTTTCCACGCCCGTGCGCAAATCCTTCACGAGCTGATAGGGCTGCAGCACATAGGACCGGATCTGATGCCCCCAGCCGATCTCGGTCTTGCCCGCGGCTTGAGCCTGCGCCGCCTCTTCGCGCTTCTTCAACTCCTGCTCATAGAGCCGTGCCTTCAACATCGTCCAGGCGGAGGCGCGGTTCTTATGCTGCGAGCGCTCGTTCTGGCATTGCACCACGATGCCGGTCGGGATGTGGGTAATGCGCACGGCGCTGTCGGTCGTATTCACATGCTGGCCGCCCGCGCCGCTCGCCCGGTAGGTGTCGATCCGGCAGTCGCTTTCGTTCACCTCAATATTGATGGTGTCGTCGATCGAGGGGAAGACCCAGACCGAGGCGAAGCTGGTATGGCGGCGGGCGGCCGAATCATAGGGCGAAATCCGGACCAGCCGGTGCACGCCTGACTCGGTCTTGAGCCAGCCATAGGCGTTCGGCCCCTTGATGAGCAGAGTAGCGGATTTGATACCCGCCTCTTCGCCGGGGCTCGACTCGATCAACTCGGTCTTGAAGCGGTGGTCCTCGGCCCAGCGCATGTACATGCGCGAGAGCATCTGCGCCCAGTCTTGGCTTTCGGTGCCGCCAGCCCCCGCGTGAACTTCGAGATAGGCGTCATTGGCGTCGGCCTCGCCGGATAGCAGCGCCTCGACTTCGCGCTTTTGCGCGACGCGGGCGAGCGCGGCAAGCGCGGCTTCAGCCTCTGCGATAACACTCTGATCGCCTTCCTCTTCGCCGAGGCCAATCAGCTCGATATTATCCTTCAGGCCGCTTTCCAGCTCGGAATAGGATTTGATCGACTCGTCCAATTGCTGGCGCTCTTGCATGACGCCCCTCGCCTTTTGCGGCTCGTTCCACAGATCGGGGTCTTCGGCGCGGGCATTCAGGTCCTTAAGACGCGCGTTGGCCTTGTCCCAGTCAAAGATGCCTCCGGAGCAGCGCAAGCGACTCGCGGATCTGGTCGATGATGGCCTGCGTTTCGGCACGCATGTTGGTTACTCCTGTCAAAATATGCGAGGGGGTGCCGGCAAACATAGAGCGAGACGCCGCCTCTCTCAAGATTCAGCGCCAACCGCCATGTCCCGATTGTCAGTAGAGGCCGCCCGCCTGCGGCTGCCTTGAATAGCCGCCGCCGCCAACGCTGACGCCGCCGCCATCCGGCTGGGCTTGCAAGTCGGCGCCCGGATAGGTAACGAAGGAGAACGGGTCCGGCGGGTCCTCGTTCGGCTTGTAGGCTTCGAGGATGGTCTTGTCGGTGGCGCCGGGCTGGGCGCGCATTCCCGTTTTGGCGTCGATGCGAACCAGCTTGATGCCCGGCGGCACGCGGAACGGCGTGGCGGGCTTGTCGGCCAGCGCCCATTTCATAAAGTCGCGGAAGATCGGGGCCGCCACGCCGCCGCCCGTCTCGCCCTTGCCCATCGGCTTGGGATTGTCGAAACCGACAAAAACGCCGGCAACCAAATCCGGCGAGAAGCCGACAAACCAGGCATCCTTTTCATCATTGGTCGTGCCGGTCTTGCCGGCGAGCGGCTTGCCGACCTTGGAAACGCGATAGCCTGTGCCGCGTTTAACCACGCCTTCCAGCATCGAGGTGACCTGGTAGGCGGTCTGCGGGTCGATGATTTGCTTGCGGTCGTCGGTCAGATCGGGCTCGGGCTGGCCTTGCCAATCCGCGGCGCCGCAGCTCGGACACAGCCGGTTGTCATGCCGCCAGATGGTTTTGCCGTAGCGGTCCTGAATGCGGTCGATCAGCGTCGCGTGGACCTGCTTGCCGCCATTTACGAACGCGGAATAGGCCGTCACCATGCGGACGAGCGTGGTTTCGCCCGCGCCAAGCGCCATCGAAAGCAGCGGCATGAGCTGGTCATAAACCCCAAAGCGCCGCGAATATTCGCCGATCAGCGGCATTCCAAGGTCCTGAGCAAGACGCACCGTCATCAGATTGCGCGACTTCTCCAGGCCGAGCCGCAAGGTGGACGGCCCGTAGAATTTGTTCTCGTAATTTTCTGGCTTCCAAATGTCCTGCCCCGCGCCTTGCTCGATGGCGAGCGGGGCGTCGAGCACGATGCTGGACGGCGTATAGCCATTGTCGAGCGCTGAGGCATAGACGATCGGCTTGAACGCCGAACCGGGCTGTCGCTTGGCCTGAATGGCGCGGTCGAACTGGCTGCCCGCAAAGCTGAATCCGCCAATATCGGCCAGCACACGGCCCGTATGCGGGTCCATGACGACGATCGCGCCCTCGATTTCGGGGATCTGCACCAGACGCCAGCCTTCGGCGGTGCCGGCGTCCTCCTTATCCTCCTCGTCGTCATCCGCGGCGATCTCCTCTTTCGGAGCCACATAGATGACGTCGCCCGGCGCGAGCACCTCGCTCGTTGATTTTGGCCGCTTGCCAAGGCGAACCTTGCCTTTTGAGCCGGCTTCGGCGTTGCGCGCCCAGCTTATGTTCCGCAATGGCAAGGCAACCGTCTCGCGCTTTTTCTCGATCTGACCGGCCGCCGTTCTGCCCGGCCTCAAGCCGACAATGGCGCGTTCGGGACCGGCCTCCAGCACCGCGCCGAGCTTCCACGGATCGACATCTGCTAAGATTTCGATATCCCCGAGCGCCGCGCCCCAATCCCCGCCAGGGCTGATCCGCGTCACCGGGCCGCGATAGCCCTGCTTGCGGTCATAGCGCACGAGACCGTCGCGAAGCGCCTTGCGGGCCAGCTTCTGCATTCCAGGGTCGAGCGTGGTGCGGACCGAAAGCCCGCCGCCATAAAGATTATCCTCGCCGTAAAGGTCGATCAGCGTGCGCCGGACTTCCTCGGAAAAATATTCAGCGGCGAATTGCGCCGTGCCGAACGGGCGAGGGCTGACCTTGAACGGGATGTCTTGGGCCTGCTTGGCCTCCGTTTGCGTGATGTAGCCATCTTCCGCCATGCGCTCGATCACCCAATTGCGGCGCGCGACGGCGCGCTCGGGGAAGCGGAGGGGATGATAATTGTTGGGCGCCTTGGGAAGCGCGGCCAGATACCCCGCCTCCTCGACGTTCAAATCCTTCAGCTCTTTGCCGAAATAGGTCAAGGCCGCGGCAGCGACGCCATAGGCCCCCATGCCGAGATAGATTTCGTTCAGATAAAGTTCGAGAATCTTGTCCTTGGGAAACGCGCGGTCGATTCGGACGGCGAGGATCGCCTCCTTCACCTTGCGCGTCATGCTGCGCTCGTTCGACAAGAGGAAGTTTTTAGCGACCTGCTGCGTGATGGTCGATGCCCCTTCCATCCGGCCGCCGCCGCTCATCGCCTTGTCGACATTTGTCAGGATCGCACGGGCGATGCCGGTGATGTCCAGGCCATTATGCTGATAGAAATTCTTGTCTTCGGCCGAAATGAACGCGCTGATGACCTCTTTCGGGATCGAGTTGACCGGAATGTAGATGCGCCTTTCGCGGGCGAATTCGCCGATCAAGCTGCCATCGGTGGCATGAACGCGGGTCATGACGCCGGGCTCGTAATTTGCCAGCTTTTCATAGTC
>JANNOQ010000109.1:0-42977 GCA_031399085.1 Rhodomicrobium sp. | reverse complement strand
CGACGGGTGGTTGGCGAGGAACATCGCCAGATCGTGGAAGTCCGCCGAATTGCGCGTCAGCCCGGGCAGGCAGACCACGGGCCGCGCGCGCGACGGCGAGCCATAATGGCGGGCGTAGAGCGTCAGCCCGTCATGGGAGGTGAAGCGTATGTCGTCCCAGCCCTGGCCGTCCGCCTCGTCCATCCCGCACCCGCCCGCTTGCCGTAGCGGCCTGCCCCAAGGCCGCTCATCCTTACATTCGGAGCGGGCTGAATTTTCCTCATCCCGCTCTATCGCAGCCTGCCCCAGGCCGCTTTAAACCCTAATTCGTCGCGCCGAGCATGAAGCGCGGCTTGTCCTTGCGGCCGCGATGCAGATCTTCGGCGAGCCGCAAGGTCGCATCTTCGCGCGCCAGACGCGACCGGTAGACCTGCGCACTTTCCAGAATCTTGTGCACATATTCACGGGTTTCGGTAAAGGGGATTCGCTCGATCCAATCGATCGGATCGACCGTCTTGTTCCGCGGGTCGCCAAACTGGCCAACCCATTGGCGCACGCGGCCTGGACCGGCGTTGTAACCTGCCAGCGCCATGACATAAGAGCCATCGTAATTTCTCATCAGCCCTTGCAGGAAGGCCGTGCCGAGCGAGACATTGTAGGCCGGATCGCTCGTCAACTTATTCTTTTCAAACTTGACATCATGGGAGCGGGCAACCTCCTTGGCCGTCGACGGCAGGAGCTGCATCAGGCCGAGCGCCCCAGCGGAACTCACCGTGACCGGGTTGAATTCGCTCTCCTGGCGCGTGAGCGCGTGCAGCAGCGCCATCTCGACGGCGCTGCCACCGCCGACCGCCTTGAACTGCGGAAGCGCATTCGGATAGGCATAATGCTCGACCGGAAAGCTGCGGTTCATCGCGATCTTGGCCATTCGCAGGGCCCGGTGCGCGGGGGCGGTGCGCAGAGAGAGTTCGCACAGCAGGATCATCTCCGGCGCGCTGTCGATCTCACGCGCAAGGTCAAAAAGGAACTCGGTCATCAAATTGTCGAAGCCCGCTTTCTCCGCGATCACGATAGCCTTCATCACATCCCGCGCAACGAAGCCGGCGATTTCCCTCTCGGTCGGCCGCACGAAATTGCGCAACGCGGCCTTGGCGTCGGCGGCGGCGATCATCTGGTGCGCCAGTTGTCCGTAAAAGGTGTGGCTATGTTGGGCGGCTTCGGCGAAGCGCGCGGTCGCCGCCCGCTCGTTCTTCAGCGCAAGTTCCGCCCGGCCGAGCCAATAGCCCGCGCGCGAGCGCCGTTTCGGCAGGCCGCCAGCTTGCGCCGAGGCGAGGAAATGCTTGCGTGCCTCGCCCGGCTGATCGAGGAAGCGAAGCGCAATCCATCCGGCGAGGAACTCTGAGTCGCTCAAACTTTCATCTTCCAGCTCGCCATTGTGCTCCTTGGCGAGCGCATAAGCCGTCTTTGCGTTGCCGCTATTGAGCGCCAGCCGGATTTGGCTATCGCGTGCTGTCCACCAGGCTGTCGGATCGACAAGCTTCTCGGGCGATTTCGGCGCGGACCGCAGCAGGCTCCAGACCTGCTTGTCCTCGCCTTTGCGGCGCAGCCATTGAATGCGCGCCAGCAGCACGGCCGGGTCGTTCTTCACTTCCTTGTCGAGTTGCGTTAGCAGCGCGCCGGCTTTTTTCGACCGTTCAACCACCGCGATCCGCGCCTTCGCCGAAGCCCGCCAATGGCCTTCGATAAGAGGCAGCAACCGCTTCACTGCCGCGAGCCTGCTTTTGTCGTCCTGCATCAAGAGATAATCCGCCCTAGCCCGGTGGTCCTCGGGTGCGAGCACGTGCAGCTTGCGGATGCGTTTCTCGATGGCGGAGGTCAGCACATGCCTGCGCCACGCCTCGCGCACCAGGGCTTCGCCCTCGTCCTTGCGGCCGACGCTGATCAGTGCGCCGCCGAGGGCCGCCTTGCCCGTGCCGCTGATTGGCTGGTTGTCGGCGAAAAAGCTCAGAACCTTTTTAGGGTCGGTCTCGCGCCAGAAAAGCGCATCTTCCACGCTTGCCTGCAATTTGGCGCGGTTTGGCCAAAGCGGGTTGTCGTTTAGAAACACTCCGATTTCCGCCGCCGTCGTATCCGGCGCTTCCGCGCGGTAATAGTACCAGCGGGCAAATTTCCTCGCGACGGGATCGCGCATTGTTTCCAGGAAGGGCCGGGCCCGGCTAAACTCCGCCCTTCCAACGAGCTTGACGAATTCCTTCAAGGCTTCGATGTCGGCATCCGAAACTGCGTAGGAAAGCAGAGGCGCAAGCGCGGCGTCGCCATCGGACTTGGAAAGGCGTCCCTCCATCCGCGGCATGGCGGCGGTGGCCAGCGGCTCTTCGGTTGTGGCCGCGACCTCAGAGACCACCTCCGTCTGGTCCGGCGCTGGAGCGGCCTCCTGCCTAACGGGAAGCGGAACGACATCGCGCTTAGCAAGCTGAACGCCGGCGGCAGACACCCCATCGCCAAACTCGGTTTTGGTCACAGAAACCAAAGCCTTAGGCTGCCGTTCAGTCGCCTCCGGCCGCGCGGAAAGCGCCGTCACGGAATGCGCAGAGAGCTGCGAGTCGGGCCCACTGCCGTCAGGCCAGGGTGCAAGCAATGCCAAAATACCGGCGCAGGCGGCAACGGTTATAAAGATCGCCAGGGCAGGCCCAACAAGTGAAGCTCGGGTCATCGTTTTACGCATTGGCAAGATGACCGGTAAGATCGCCAGCCAGATTTCCTGGCGTAAGGCGAGCAAAGCCGTGCTCTAAGCCGCGAAACTCCCTATCAATCAACTTCATCATAACGCCCTTGAACCTCACTGGCACGCTTTCTGGCTTCCCAAGCTTGACGCAAGAAAATGGCGAAAAGCTTAACCATCCACTACTTTGCTCAACCGCCTGCTCCGGACGGAGCCGCTGCTTGCCCCTCCAAGTGGAAATCACTATGGTTCCTATAGGTTAAATCTGAGGCGCGGCTAAGGCAGCACCACAGTGATGAAGGGCTTGGCATGTTCCGAGGATCGTTTACGGCGCTGATTACGCCATTTCAGAATGGCCAATTCGACGAAGACGCTTTTCGCCGGCTCATTGATTTCCAGATCAAATCGGGAACGCATGGCCTGGTGCCGGTCGGTACGACGGGTGAATCCCCAACGCTATCGCATGACGAACATCAGCGCGTCGTCAAAGCCTGCATCGCGCAAGTGGCAGGTCGAATTCCGGTGATTGCCGGGGCGGGTTCCAACAGCACCGCCGAAGCCGTCGAATTGGCGAAGTTCGCCAAGTCCGCCGGCGCGAACGGCATTCTGGTAGTGACCCCCTACTACAACAAGCCGACGCAAGAGGGCCTTTATCACCACTACAAGGCGATCAACGACGCGGCCGACCTGCCCATCATCATCTACAATATTCCAGCGCGCTGCGTGATCGACATGAGCGTTGCAACGATGGCGCGGCTGTTCGCTTTGTCCAACATCGCCGGTGTGAAGGACGCGACGGCGAATATGGTGCGCGTCAGCCAGCAGCGGGCGGCGATGGGGCCGGATTTCTGCCAGCTTTCGGGCGAGGACGCCACGGCGCTCGGCTTCATGGCGCATGGCGGGCATGGCTGTATTTCCGTGACGGCTAACATCGCGCCGGCTTTGTGCGCCGAATTTCAGAATGCCTGCCTCGAAGGCGACTATGCGCGCGCGCTCAAGCTGCAGGACCGCTTGATGCCGCTGCATGAGGCGCTGTTCGTCGAAAGCAACCCAGTGCCGGTGAAATATGCCGCCGAACGGCTGGGCCTTTGCCGCGCCGAAGTTCGCCTGCCGCTCAGCCCCATCTCGCAGACGGGCCAGCGCGCGGTTGACGAGGCGATGCGGCTATCCGGCCTGCGTCTGGCCGAGGCCGTGAACGCATAGGTCCAGCCATGGCAGCCGTCAAAAAAGAGCCGCCTCGCAAAAACGTGGCGGAGAATCGCAAGGCGCGTCACTCCTATGAGATTCAGGACGTGTTCGAAGCTGGCATCGTGCTGTCCGGCTCCGAAGTGAAGTCGCTGCGTCAGGGCAAGTCGAACATCGCCGACAGCTACGCGACCGATCAGAACGGCGAACTGTATGTCATCAATGCCTACATTGCCGGCTACGCCGAGGCCAACCGCTTCAATCATGAGGAAAGACGGCCGCGCAAATTGCTGTTGCATAAGCGCGAAATCGCCAAGCTGATCGGGGCAGTGCGCCGGGATGGCATGACACTGGTGCCGTTGCGGCTTTATTTCAACGATCGCGGTCGCGCCAAAGTGGAGCTGGCGCTGGCGCGGGGCCGCAAATTGCACGACAAGCGCGAGGCGGAAAAAACGCGCGATTGGGATCGCCAGAAAGCCAGATTGCTGCGTGACAAGGGCTGACCGGACCGCCGCCTGCGTGCGGCGCTATGACCCGGCCCGTTCCGCGTCCTCGACTGAAAAGCCGAGCTTGCCCAGGCCTTCCTCCAGATAGTCGGCCAGCAGCGGAATGCCGATCAGATAATCTTCCACGCTGATCGGCGCGTCCAGCTTCGCCGAGTCAATCGCGCCCTTCAACTCCTCGGGTGCGATTGAGCCGCGTCCCAGCCTTGCTAAGGCTACCAGGCTCGCCTGCTCGTCGTCATTAAGCCCGCCAATACATTTAGCCAACTCGCTGCGCGTTGAATCGCCTGAGAAATCCTCAAGAGTGGACTCGGCATCATCTTGCCGGAAGCCACTCATCATCGAATCTTGCCATCTATCGGTCTGCGCATCGAATTCTCTTGCTCGAACAATGACATGAGCGACTTTAACCGCCGAGATTTCAAGCATGGCCTTTTGCTACCCGCTTTTACAAGACAAATAAGACAGACGGAATGACGCCGTTAGTCTACCTCGCTATTATCAGAAATATCAAGATAGTCGCGGACAGTCTTGAAGACAGACTCGAACATTGCTGGAGTCAGCATACCAGTATTAGTGTTATAGCGAGAGCAATGGTAACTATCGAAGAGACGGACCGCGTGTCCAGGCACATTATGGCTGGCTCCATGCGCGAATGGAAAAGCGGATAATTTCAACGCCAAAGCCCGCAATACGGAGTCGTGCGCGATCCGGCCAAGCGCTACGATTGCCTGCAAATTTGGCAAAACTCTCATGCGCTGCGTCAAGAACTGACGGCACATATTGATTTCACCCGGCTCTGGCTTGTTCTCCGGCGGTACGCAGCGCACCGCGTTGGTAATCATACAACCATGTAGGCGAAGCCCGTCCGCGACATCTTCAAGGTATTTCCCGGAGGCAAAGCCGTATTTCAGCAGCGTGCCATAGAGCAAAAGGCCCGCATGGTCGCCGGTGAAGGGCCGCCCGGTGCGATTGGCGCCACGAAGGCCGGGAGCGAGGCCGACGACGAGCAAGCGCGCACCCTCGTCGCCAAAGGATGGCACCGGCGCGTTGAACCAGCCGGGAAATGCGGCACGGTTTTTCGTCCGGAAATTGGCAAGCCGTGGGCAATAGGGGCAGTCGCGGCCGGGTTCAGCGCATTCCATGCGAAAGCTCCGGTTTGGAAATTTGGGAACAATTTGGAAAAGCTGGGCCGCGCGCGCGTAGATCAAACAACCCTATCCCGGACAACGCTGGGCGTTTCCGGGATAATGATCATTAGGATGGCGTTCGAATCGTAATCTAAACGTCGGCGAAATCGTCCGAATCGGCGCTCTGATATTTCGCCGCTTGCGAGCCTCGCCCACCCCCTTCGCCGCGCGGCGGATGGTCGCTTGGCTGGCGGCTGATCGCCTCCTCCATGTCCGACAGATCGACAAACTGGTCGGCCTGACGGCGCAGCTCGTCCGATACCATCGGCGGCTGGGTATTCATGGTGGAAATGACGCTTACGCGCTTGCCCTTGTGCTGCAAAGCTTCGACCAAGGTGCGGAAGTCGCCATCGCCCGAGAACAGGATGATGTGGTCGAGATGCTCGGACAGCTCCATGGCATCGACTGTCAGCTCGATATCCATGTTGCCTTTGATCTTCCGGCGACCCGAGGCGTCCGTAAACTCCTTCGTCGGCTTGGTCACCATGGTGTAGCCATTGTAATCCAGCCAGTCGATGAGCGGGCGGATCGAGGAATATTCCTGATCCTCGGCGAGCGCGGTATAGTAAAGGGCGCGGAGAAGGCGTCCTTTGGATCGAAACAGAGTGAGCAGCCGCTTATAGTCGATATCAAATCCCAACGCTTTTGCAGTGGCGTAGAGATTGGCGCCGTCTATAAAAAGCGCGATCCGTTCCGAAGGGTAAAAATTCATTTGCATATGACCCTTTCTGAGAAGCGAACAGGCCTGCAACGAACGTTACAAGCCGATCCGATCTTCCAGCAGCTACCCCGAACCCCCGGGGTTCATTGTCGATGTAAAAACGTAAATGTCAGCACGAAGTCCAAAATGATTATCATAAGTCTGGGGTCGAACGTAACCAGTCGGTGGGGAGATTCAGATACAACGATCCTCGAAGGATTCAGACAGCTTGAACGCTTCGGAATCAATGTATTGCGGCAATCGCGCCTTTACAGAACCACACCCTACGGACCGGTCCACCAACCGGACTTCACCAATGCAGCCGTCGCGGTCGGCACATCAATTCCAGCGATCGCTCTCCTCTCATTGCTCAAGAAAATCGAGGCAAGAGCAGGGCGCCGATCCTCCACGCATTGGGGGCCGCGAGCGCTCGACCTCGATATCATCGATTACAACAGTCAAATCCTAAATTGGCCAAAACGAGATTTGCAACATTTTAAATGTAAACATTTACGGCTGACTCTGCCACATCCTGGAATACAAGCACGACCATTTGTGCTCCAGCCGATATTGGACATCGCGCCTTACTGGCGCCATCCGGTCTACGGTTTGAACGCGGCACAGTTGCTGAAGCGCCTAAGAGGCGCCCAAATGGGGCGAATCATCGAGACTGTCGGCAATGATCATCTTGATTGAAACGCCGCTGGTAAGTCCAGCCGAAATGATGATTTTGTTTTATTAACAGACTGTTCGGCGCCGCCCGCGCCGTCGATTGTCGAGAAGCTGAATTCGCCGTGCCTCACTAATTGCGATCCAATAGCTTATCGACTATTTTGGTCAGCCCGATGAGAACGTTCAAGCGAGGCTTCATAAAATTATCCTCAACCTTCGTTGACTCGCTGAACACCATGGTTTTGTCCATTCTGTTTCGGTCGTTCGGCCATGCTGGCCCTCCGCCGGCGGCAGGGGCGCCCGAACGGGCGAATTCGAACCAATAATCACTGATGAGCCCGGAGAATCGCCGATCTTCATCGGTAAAAATATCCTTGGTGGGCTCGTACAGATCGCCGGTGTTCATCACGAACAGAATTTCGCCGCCATGCGGAACGCCGTCAGGGAATTTCGACCGAAGTTTCACAGCGGTATAGTCGAAATAATAGCGCCAGGTCGGGGCAAGCTTGGAGTGGCGATCGGCGATCCATCGCACCGGCATGGTGAAGATCAGATCACGCGTGACTTGCCGGGCACGTTCGTTCTCATCAGTGATGCCCGGATAAAGCACCTTCACCAGCAGACCCGCCGCGCCCACCTTTTTGAGAAGCTCGGCGGGATTAATCCCGAAGGCCGCCGCGACGCTGGCGTCATTGCTCGTATTGCCAACGATCAGTGGCAGCGGCGCTTCCTTGCCGGCGGCAAAAATGTCCTCAATCGAGCGGGGCAGCACCTTGTCGCCGCTGATTGGAACCGGCGCCGACGACAAGCCCATGCCTTTGAGCTGACCGAATTTTTCGGCAGGAACCGCGCGGAGTTGCGCCACGGTCGCGTTTTTGCCTTTCAGCCCAAGCGCATCGGAAACCTTTGAACCCATCGCCAGGGCTTTGGCCCGGGTCATCTCGGGAATGACATAGGAACTTTGAGCAATGCCCTTTTGAAACAGTCCGCGCGCCAGCGGGGAGGCGAACAGGGCAAGCACGCTCTTGCCGCCGGCCGATTCGCCGAAAATTGTCACGTTGGTTGGATCGCCGCCGAACTGAGCAATATTCTGTTTCACCCATTTGAGAGCGGCGATCTGATCGAGGAGGCCGAAATTCGCCGCGCCGCCCGGGTTCTTCTTCTCCAGCGCTGGATGCGCGAAGAAGCCGAGTTGGCCCAGCCGGTAGTTAAGCGCTACGACAACTGCGCCTTTTTCAGCCAACGGTCCGCCATCCGTAATCGTTAGCCCGCCAGTGCCAATGACGAACGCGCCGCCGTGGATCCACACCATCACCGGTAGTCTGGCGGAAGCCTCGAGCTTGGGTGTCCACACATTGAGAAATAGGCAATCCTCGCTGAGCGGACCCGGATCGCCAAGGCTGACGTCGCCCCCGACTTCCGGAGTTTGAATGCAAGCGGCACCGTAGGTTTTCGCGTTGCGCACGTCCGTCCAGCTCGGGGCGGGACGCGGTTCACGCCAGCGCAATGCCCCCACCGGGGGCGCTGCATAGGGGATGCCCATAAACGCAAATACGCCCCGTTCCGCGACGCCTTCCACGATGCCGGTTTGGGTCCTGACCGTCGCGCCGGTCTCGCCCCCGATCGTCTGTGCTTGAACCTGAAGGTTACAAATGCCGGGAGTGTAAAAACACAGAAAAAGGATTGTCGTCAACGCAAGCCTGATAGCCATGACACAGCTTCTCCAATGGGCAACCGATTGCGTAGCGGCAAATTCAATTAAAAGAAAACTCTCAAACTCTCTTCCGGTCCAATAGCTGACTGGTCCAATTCATCATTGCCTACGCCCTTATCCCTTTCATTGGACGGAAGCGTTGTCGCAGGGAAAGCGAAACCGTCCTACGCGTTTTCGATTTCCCCCTACCGAAAACCCGCAATACTTGCGCGGACACGAAAAAATCGCTACTTAAAGAATGATATTTCCTGACAAGCAAAAGGATGCTCCGCCATGGCCCGCGTGACGGTTGAAGACTGCGTCGATAAGGTTCCGAACCGTTTCGAACTCGTGCTGCTTGCCGCGCATCGCGCGCGCGCCGTTTCCGCCGGGTCGCCAATCACGATCGAGCGTGAAAACGACAAAAATCCTGTGGTCGCGCTTCGGGAAATCGCCGAGCGCACCATTTCCTCTGAGGATATGAAGGAAGATTTGATCCACTCGATGCAGCGCTATGTCGAAGTGGACGAGCCGGAGCCTGACGCCGTTCCGCTGCTCTCGGGCAGCTCCGACCGGCCGATTTTGAGCCGCGACGATCCGTCCTCCGATCTCCACATCGACCGCATGACCGAGGAAGAACTGCTGCGCGGCATGGAACGCAGCATCCCTTCGGATCAGCACCAGAGCAACCGGTCGCGCTGAAACCGGAGCGGGCACTCCGTTTCCGGCGAGGGGCGGGTGAGGGCATCCCGTCATGATGCGGCAATATGAGCTAGTCGAAAAGGTTCTCAGCTACGATCCGAAGGCGGACGAGGCGCTGCTGAACCGTGCCTATGTCTATGCGATGCGGGCGCATGGCAACCAAAAGCGCGCCTCCGGCGATCCCTATTTCTCCCACCCGCTCGAAGTCGCCGCTATCCTGACCGACTTCGAACTCGACGATGCGACCATCGCCACGGCCTTGCTGCACGACACGATCGAGGATACCGGAGCGACCAAAGCCGACATTGACAAGCTGTTCGGCGAGGAAATTGGCACGCTTGTCGATGGCCTCACGAAAATCGACAAGCTTAACCTCGTCAGCAAACGCGCCGAACAGGCCGAAAATTTCCGCAAATTGCTGATCGCTATCTCCAGCGACATCCGCGTGCTGCTCGTCAAGCTCGCGGACCGTCTGCACAACATGCGCACGCTTGAGCATAAGAGCCCGGAGAGCCGCCGGCGCAACGCGCAAGAGACGATGGACATCTACGCGCCGCTCGCCGGCCGCATGGGCATTCAGGAGATGAAGGACGAGTTGGAGGAATTGGCTTTCAAATGGCTGCATCCGCAGGCCTTTGAAACGCTGGTGGGCCAGCTCACATCGCTACGCCAGCGCAACAAGAACATCATCGAGACGATTGAAAAAGAGTTGCAGTCTAAATTTGCCGAGCATGGCATCGCCGCCAAAGTCGCGGGCCGCGAGAAAAAGCCGTACTCCATCTGGCGGAAGATGGAGAATAAGCAAATCTCGCTAGAGCAGCTTTCCGATATTTACGGATTTCGTATCATCACCGAGAAGGTCGAGGATTGCTATCTGGTGCTCGGCGCCATTCATACCACTTGGCGTACTGTGCCCGGCCGGTTCAAAGACTATATTTCAACGCCGAAATATAACAATTACCAGTCGATCCACACCACCATCGTCGGCCCGGGGCATCAGCGCGTCGAGCTGCAGATTCGAACCAAGCCGATGAATGAGATTGCCGAATTCGGGGTCGCGGCGCACTCGCTGTATAAGGACGGCGTAGTGTCGGCTAATGGCGCCTTGCGCGTTGCGGGCGCTGAGGATGCAACGCCGTACCAATGGCTGCGCAAGCTGGTCGCCAACCTGCTCGAAGGCGACAACCCGGAAGAATTTCTGGAGCACACCAAGCTGGAGCTGTTCCAGGACCAGGTGTTCTGCTTCACCCCCAAGGGCCGGCTGATGGCCCTGCCCCGCGGCTCGACGCCGATCGACTTCGCCTATGCGGTGCATACCAAGATCGGCCATAGCTGTGTCGGCGCGAAGGTCAACGGCCGCCACATGCCGCTGATCAGCGAGCTGAAAAATGGCGATGAGGTTTCGATCATCACCTCCGATGCGCAGACCCCGCCGCCAGCTTGGGAGAAAATCGTCAGGACCGGCAAGGCGCGCTCTGCCATTCGTCGCGCCACCCGCGAAGCAATCCGCAAGCAATATGGCAATCTTGGCCGCGATATTTTGCGGGCGGCCTTCGCTCAGCAGGAAAAGACCTATGCCGATGAGGCGGTCGCCGCGGCGCTCGGACGTTTGGCGCAGAAGACGCTCGATGACGTGCTTGCCCAGGTCGGGCGGGGCGAGCTGACGGCGGCGGAAGTGTTCAAGGCCGTATTCCCGGACGAAATCCTGCCGGAAACGCCGAAGCGCAAGGTCATTAAACGGTCGGACGAAGGCTGGTTCAATCTGCGCCGCGTCGCCAATCTGCGCTTCCGCTGGCCGGGCAGCGTGCCGGAAGAGCATTCGATGAACGGCATGAACGGCGTGCCTATTCGCGGCGCGCGGGGCGATCTGCCGATCAAATTCGCGACCGGCGGGGCCATCCCCGGCGAGCGCATCGTCGGCATTTTAGTGCCAGGCGAGGGCATCACCATCTACCCGATCCATTCGCCGCTGCTGAAGGATCACTTCGACCATAATGACCGCTGGATCGACGTCACCTGGGACATAGACGAAGCCTCCAAGGAGCGTTTCCCGGTCCAAATCAAGGTCACGGCGGTCAACGAGCCTGGCTCGCTGGCCAAGATCGCCGGCATTATCGGCGACAAGAACGGCAATATCGACAAGCTGCAAATGACCGGCCGCCGCGAGGACTACACCGACATGCTGATCGACGTCGAGGTGTGGGACCTCAAACACCTGCGCGACATTCTTGCTGGCGTCAAAGGGCTATCGTCTGTGAATTCCGTCCAGCGGGTGCTGTCTTAACGACCGGCTCCCTTCGGCCCACCGCGCTCAACATTTTTTGAAATAGCGGTATGTGTCCGGCGCCCGCATCCATTTGAAGTCGTCCGTAAGGCCGCCGCGCGCATTGATCCAGCCCTTTATGTCGGACCCGTATGCCGCCCATAGGACCTTTGTCATGTCCTCCCGCTTCGCCCGATGGAATCCGAACGAGGCGGCGGGCGTGACGCAAATTCTCTTTCGAGGGATATGAGCCAGCAGCACCGTGCAGGCGGATTGGCAAGGTCCGACGATGCGGACGCTGACGCCTTTGGCGGCCAATCCCGCCCAGCGCGAATTATACTTGGCAACCGAACCGCCATGATCGTCATAGACGTCAATCGTCTCAGCCGCTACGAAATTGGACAACCCGCCGAAACTCAAGAGGAAAGCAACGAACAGTAAAGGGGATTTCATTGAAATGACCTCGAAAATCTAAAAAGCCGCGCTCAATGAAGTGGAGCAATTACGAAAATTAACATGGCGATTTAGGGCAATCAAGCGGTAGGGGGTTGGCGCGATCTTAAAACCCCGTTCACCAGCCAAGCGCGCCAATTGGGCCTCGGGGGAGGACATTTTACATGCGATTGTTTTCATTTATTTTTGCCATAGCTGCGTGTTTGGCGGGGCTGGGACTATTCGTGCTGCCCAATGCATGGGGCGCCGCGCAGTGGCTGCTTGCCGGCGACGACCCGCTCGCCCTGACGCGGCTGGGTTTGCGGTCCAAGCTCACCCCGGAACGCCTGAATTTGGAATTGAAGGCCGCGCTGGACGGCAAAAGCAAATATTTGGCCGACAGTTTCATGGCGCTGGCCGAGCAGGAGCGCGTTGCCGTCGCCCCGGATTTGCGAAAGCGCTACGACGAGGAAGCGGCCAGCTATTTCGCTCCTATCGAGCGCTTCGCGGAAGGTCTGTGGGACGGAAAGTGCACGAGCAGCGCCGGATTCACCGGCTCGCGGATCAGCGACCTGCTGATCGTCGGCGATCTGCGGGACCTGTTCAACGAAGCCGACAAATATGGCAGGGGGACGCCGGTCGACCCGATGGTCATCGGCTTGGCAAGCGTCGGGCTGGTTTCCACCGCCGCGGTCCCCGCGCATACCGCCATTTCCGCGATCAAAGGGGTGGCGAAAGCCGGACAGCTGTCCCAGCCATTTCGCGCCGAATTGACGGCGATGCTGGCTGCTGGGCTTGATATCGACGCGGCGGTTAGAGCGGTTTCCGAGGTCGGCTTCTGGGATTGGGTGCCCGCGCTGAGCTGGCAAGACAGCTTTCCCGAGGTTCGAGTGCCTTTGCTGACCAGTCTGACCAGCGCTTTGCGTTCGCTGGTTCGGCCGGATCAGCTGACATCGTTCAGGGAGCTGACGGGCGATCTCGTCACGCTTGCGTCGGGCGATGCCGGAATATGCGGGGCGCAGGACGCGCTGGCCGTAATCCACTCCGCCGCCGAACTGAAGCGCGTGGTTCGCCTTGCCGAAGAACGCAAAGCTGCGACCGCCGCGATATTGAAGCTCCTCGGCCGGGACGCGCTGATATTGCTCGACGAAAGACGGTCGGCGTCCATGAGTTGGATCGGCGGCGGAGTAGGCTATATCCTATTGACCGCAGCCCTTCTCTTATGGCGCACTAGGCGCGCTTCGCGGCGGTAGGAAAGCTCCCTAATTCACCGGCTGCGCGGGAGGCGGCGGCTCGCTCTTTGGCCGCTTCGGCATCGGGCCGTCGGAAAAGCTATTGAAAACCATATCCGGCGAGGTGGTGTTGTGCTGCGACGGGCTAAGCCGGCCGGCCCAAATGTCGGTGGCGACCGCGCCGCCGAATGTCATGATGTTGTCTTCGCGCCAAGCCTTGGCGCCTTTTTCCCGCACGGCGATGCGAGACACGTCATTGTTGAACTCGGTAATGTACATCGACCGCATCATGGCGAACGGATTGCCGTCGATGGCGCGGTCGAATGCGATGTCGAGCGCCATCTTGTTTGTGTCCACCTGCACCATGCCGACGGTCGCCGAGCCGCCTTTGGCGAAGTCCAACTTGAAGCTGCGCGATTTCGGATCGAACACGACCTCTTTAATATTAACGACCGGCCGCCCTTCGAACTCGACAGGTCCGATCAGGAAGGAGGAGCCATAGGCGGTGTTGCGGAAGCCCTTGGGCGTCATCGGGCGCGGCCGCCAATAGCCGTCTTGCGGGTAGAGCACGAGGACTTCCTCCGAGCCATCCGTGCGCAGCATCCAGACTTGCAACATATGGATGCCTTTTTCCACCCGGTCGCCAATCCGTACCGTTGCATTCGCCGGACGCCAGAAGGTGCCGAAGGTGTAGCCGATCACCCACATGTCGTTGCCATCGAGCAGCGTGATCTTGCGCGGTGGGGCGGGCGCCTTGTAGCCGGGCTCGGGGGCGAGATCGCAGGCGGTCCAATCCGCCTCGAAATTGTCGCGCATCCCCACGGAAAGATAGACTGGATGCGCGGCCTCTATGCGAAAGCTGCGCACATCCTTATTGGCGAAGGACAGCGAGACATTATCCTTCTCGGCGCACAGGACCGCCTCGCTTTCGTTCTTCACCTCGACCGCGAGACCGTCGAGCGAGGCGGCATGAGCGGCAGGTTCGCTGACGGCCGCCAAAGCGAAGAGGCAGGCGGCCAACGCCGAAGCAAAGCGCATCGAAAACTCCATGACAAATAGGAGACGAGACTGCGAAGGAGACCCACCGGATACGACGTTCCGGCCGCAAAAACAATCGGTTTGACGGGCTAGCCCTTGCTCTGACGCGCGGCGAACTGCGCCGCCTTGCTCGTCAATAATGGAGCTTGATACACGTGGCTCAATATGGCGAGCATGAGCTCTTCGAGCTTACGATTGTTCGTCTTGGCAATGACCCGTCCGTCGGCATGCGCGCCGATATTGCCAAGCTCCCTGAGAAGGTTGGCGATCACCACCAGGCTTTGTGGGAAGTCTTCTTGGTTCGCCAGATGACGCAATCGTTGGCCGAGCTTCGCGCCGGGACCCATCCGGTCCAGGCAAACCGCTTCCAGCAACCGCCGCAGAGAACCGGCATAGATATTTCCGTCGCCATAGCGAAGTCTCAGCGCCGTCTCCCAAGCCGCTTGAACGGCGTCCGGCAGTCCAACCGGGTTGCATGGAGGAGCCGGGTAGACCACATTTCGTGCGCTTCTGTCCTCGTCCAATTCGACCAAATCATCGAAATAAAACCGCGCCAAATTCACCTTTTTGCAGCCCGAGCAGCTGAGTAGTTCGTAAATAAATCCTACTTCACGGCTGAATCCGCTGGATTCTTCGGTTTCTTCGACATCGATGACCGTCTCGAGATCGCCTGCCCGCCCCTGAATTTCCATAGTGGACGTGTTGCCGCAATGCTCGCATTGGGTCGACGGCGAAAATCTTGCGGCCCGGGCGGTTTTCATCTGTATTCGTCCCATAATAGTTGCGCATTCCGGGCCAATGCCGGCAGGCGGTAGAAGGCGTTGAGCAGCGCAAGACACACCTCCTCCGCGACGGCCTTGTCTTCCTCGTTCATCTCCAATGCAGCGGCATTGACGAGCGGCTCCATGGCGGTCAGCACAGGGATCAGCCGGGATGGGAAGTCACTATGGTTGCCTAGAGCCGTCAATCTGTCGCGAAAGCCATTGCCGGCTGCCAGCTTGTGAATGCACACAAGGTCAATGACGCTCCTCACCGCGATCGGAAACGCATTTCCATCGGCGCGTCTTGCGTCAAGCGCGTGTCGCCAAGCCTGTCTTATTGCAGGCGGCAAGTCCGCCAAAATCGACGGTGCAACGGGGTAAACATGGTCCGCGCGGATGTCGTCTTCGTGCAGTTTGCCATGCTGCAAAAGATCATATCCCCAATAGTCGTAGCGGCATAAATTTATACGATTGCAGAAGGGACATTTGAGCAATTCATACATATACCCGTCCGGATATGGGTCCGAATAATATTCGCCTTCAGCGGCTTGGATTAAAGGCGAGTTGAATTCGCCGCAGGAGGCATAAACGTCCATATAGGAGATCTTGCCGCAATGGGTGCAGGCGACGGAAACCGTCGCGTCAACCAAGCCCTCTTGGGCCATCGAAATCTTCCCTGTTTAACCCTGCGACTTCTGGATATTAGCATCGGAGCAAGTCGGTGGAAGCGCCCATTTCCAACACCCTACCGTCCCGCTTGCGCTTTCGCGGGCCACTGCATAGAACCGTGCTCATGACCGAAGACGAGGCTTTGCAGGAATTCCGCGACGCCGGAGCGCTGCTCACCGGCCATTTCATTTTGACCTCAGGGCTTCACAGCAGCACCTATCTGCAATGCGCGCGCGTGATGATGGATGCTCGGCGCGGCGGACGGCTCGGCGCGGCGCTGGCGGCGAGACTGCGAGCGGCCGGGCTGGGGCCTTTTGATATGGTGGCGTCGCCCGCGATGGGCGGAGTTGTCATCGGTTACGAGATAGGCCGGCAGCTCGGTATTCCGGCCGTTTTCTTCGAGCGTGTGGATGGCCGGTTCCAGCTCCGACGCGGCTTTTCCATTGAGCCTGGCGCGCGCGTGCTCATGGTCGAGGATGTGGTGACGACGGGCCTGTCCTCGCGCGAATGTATCGCGGCGATCGCGCAGGAAGGCGGCACGACGACCGCCGCCGCCTGCCTCGTCAACCGGTCGGGCGGTACGGTCGATCTCGGCGTGCCGCTGACCGCGCTCATTACGCTCGATATCAGCAACCACAAGGCGGACGCGTTGCCGCCGGAACTCGCCGCGATTCCCGCCATGAAGCCAGGAAGCCGCAGCCTAAAATAGCAGACGCCGATGCCTTGCAATGATGGTCGGTTGCGATGATGGCCGTGAAAACAGCGATGCAGGATACCCATCTGGACCGTCTGTCCGCCGCCGCCAGCAAGTCCGCGTCCACGCTGTTGACGGCGGCCTTCACCCGGTATCTGGCGCTGTTCTTTCTCGCCAACACAATTCTGGTCGGCGGCTTGATCTGGCAGTTTTCGCCCGGCGGCTTTCAAGACACGGTGTTTCAGCAAAGCTGGGACGTGCTTACCGGCAAGGGCGGTGATGATTCCTGGGGACCGATGGCGGCGGCGCGGGAATATTTGCGGGTGCCACAGGAAAAGCCGCTCTACGCATCGTTGTTTTTCGACCAGGGCATTAAATTTCAGTATCCACCTTCCGCGCTTTTCGGGCTCGAAGCCCTTATGCTGTTCGGCGAGGAACGGGTGCGCACGTCCGACGAAATGGCGTTCGCCGGCGCGCCTGCGATCAACGACATTGTCGGCTGGGTGTTCCTTTTGATCACCGCCCTGTCAACGGCCGGCCTGCTGGAAGCCGGTCTGCGCGCATCGGGCGCATCCTATACGTTCAACGCCTGGACGGTAGCGCGTCTGATCCTGGTTTGCGGCTTCACGCTGACCTTTTACCCGGTCGTAAAGGCTTTCACGCTTGGACAAATTCAGCTTTGGATCAATTCTCTGTTCGCCGCGGCGCTGTTTTTATTGTCGCTGAACCGGAAATGGGCGAGCGGCGTGATCGTAGGTCTGATTTGTCTGATAAAGCCGCATTATGGCCTGTTCGCGCTGTGGGGCGCATTCAACCGCGAGTGGCGCTTCGTACTGGCTTGCGTCTTGGTTGGCGGGGCGGGATTATTTTTTGCAATTTTGTCCTACGGCTGGGCGAACCATACCGACTATCTAAACGTCTTGTCGTTCATGTCGGAACGGGGCGAATCCTATTACGCGAACCAATCCATCAACGGACTTCTCAACCGCTGGGCCAGCCTGTCAGCGCCCGGCCTCTATAATAATGCCAGCTTCGATGCGTACCGCTTCCCGCCCTATAGCACCTGGGTCTATTGGGGAACGTTCATCAGCTCTGCCGTCATATTGCTGTCAGGACTGGTCCGTAGAAGCACGCCTGCGAACCGGGGACTGGCATTTTCGATTGTGGCGTTAAGCCTGACAATCGCCTCGCCGATCGCCTGGGAGCATCATTATGGTGTGCTCTTGCCGATCTTCGCTTTCACGGCGGGACGTTTCATGGGGAAACCGCGTGAACTTATGGTCCTCGCCGTGAGTTTCATATTTGTAAGCAATTTTATCCCGGCCTTCAATCTCTTGGCCGAAACGCCATTTAATTTTTTGCAGTCCTATCTTCTTGCTGGAGGCTTAATCTTCTTGATAGTGATGCACCTGAACCTTGCCAAAGTTCAGGTTACTGACCGGCATTCAATATCAACTTATACATAAACGGGAGAAAGACATGAAACATTTGCTCGCAATGGCCGGAATTTGTATGCTCCTTGGCGTTCCCGCCATGGCTCAGACCACCGCCCCCGAAACGGAAAAGGACGAGCCGCCGAGCGCAGCGGAGATCGACGCCGCAGCGAAGACGATCATGGACCTGTCAGCGGATGCCAAGAAAGTCGCTGGCTATTGCGCCATCAACAAAGAAATGGCCGCCATTCCCGAGACCGATACGGCCAAGCTTGAAGCGGTCAGCACGAAGATGGATGCCTATCTCGCTACCCTTGGCGAGCCAGTGGCCGAAGCCTTCGGGATTGCCGAAGTCGCCGATCCTGCTACGGAAGACGGCAAGAAGCTTGACGCCGCTTTTACCGCGCTTGAAGGCAAGTGCGGGGCCTAAGGTTCATAGTCTGCAAGCGGATGCTGGCCGGTTCCTTAGTAAGGAGCCGGCCACAACCACCTTGCATTCTAAGCCGCATGATGCGGTACAGCACGATACAAATTTGCGGTATCCCCGGCTTGATGACGGCCAACGCTCATGCAAGAATCCTGAATAAGCTAACGCCTAGAATCTATTGTAAAATGACCGGCATCCCGTTTCAAATACCTGCTTTGGATACGACCAACAAACGGCGGATTTGGTCGAAATATGGATCATACCCAGCCTCCTCCAAAATCCGGCAGAAGTGAGAGAATGACGTTTTCGCGAGCATCAACTTCACAAATTTTGGCCGCCTGCGCTATTATAGCTGTGGTTTTCTTAGGCGGGGCTGTGCTTTCAGCGGTAACGTCCAATGCTGATCAGGATCGGAGTAGCGGGCCGCTCAACGCTACCGTCGAGAGGCAGGTCCTGCCGCTTTCCCGTGACGATACATCGCCCCTGTCAGGCTGGGAAAAGCGTTGGTGGATTGAAAAAACGGCACGGCTTCTGCGGGCTGGTGAAGGGCTCACGCCAAACGACGATATCGAGCGCCTGACGAAGCTTCCGAAAGCAGAAATCGCCGCAGAGTTTATGCGTGACGAGCGCTTCGGCGACACCATCCTCGACTTCAACATGTATTTTCTAGGCTTTAAGGTAGATAGCTTGCGCGTTGACGGCGCTTACACGCCCAGCGCATTCGATTTCGCCAACGCCATCAGTTCCGCGAAGGCGCTGCTCGACAATGGCGACTATCTGAAGCTTTTCGACCTGGAGGGCGACTATTATCCGGCGCCCTTGACCTACACCCCCTCCGAGGACGAGCTTCCGCCAGACGAAGTCAAGCTCACATCACGCCAGCTTCGCGAAAAGGCCGTCGGCGAGTTGCTGACGCGTTTTGACAAGCTACGCGCCGCGTGGGAAGCGCCCAAACCCTTGGCCGTAGAGGATTTCTGCGAAGAAATCGCGTCGATCAACGATAGTCGAGGCGAGATCAGTGCGGAGCTGTTCCGCGCTTTCACCGATGTCGAGATTTTCACCCTGATGCGGGGCGGCGTTCCCGAGGCCGCCTATGAGGCGCTCGACAAGGCGGAAAACGAGGAATGCGAGAAGCCGGAAGGCAAGGTGGACACGCGCCGCCTGATCGAAACCATCAAGACGGCCTCCGCGCAGCTTAAAAGCGCCTTCGCGGAACTCTCCAAGTTTGAGCCGGCGCTCTACGAACCGGGCTCAGTGGCTGAATTCAAGCCGGTTGACCGGTCCGCCTTCCCGATCAGCCGCACCTGGCTGGCTTTCGGCTTCGAGCAGGGGACCGCGCTCGCCAATTCGTCGACCAACTACAATCGCAAACGCGCGGCGTATGTCCTGAAACGCTTTTTCTGCGACGACCTGACGCCGGTCGGCTTTGAGGACCCCAAAGAGCATATTGGCGGTGCGCATGGCTCGCAGACCTCCTGCTATGCCTGTCATTACAAGCTTGACCCAATGGCAGGCTTTTTCCGCAATAATGGTGCGCTGTTCGCGGATTCCTCGGCTTCGGCGGATATTGTCTTCGACGATTTGGCCAGCATGGACCGCAAGGCTTATTTGTCCGCCTGGCGCGCGCCGGAAGGTGCGAACCGGACTTGGGAGGTGGGCTATATCCGCTCGCCACGCTGGGCCGAACAGAACAACTATGGCGAGAGCGTCGGCGATCTTTCCAAAATCATTCGCGACGCGCCCGAGGCGAAACGCTGCCTGATGAAACGGTTGACCGAATATATGGTGGGCGAGAATCAGACAGTTGATGGCAGCTATCTGGACAGTCTGACCAGCACCTTCGAGCAGGAAGCGGCGCAGAACTCCTCGATCGCGCTAAAAAACGCCATGCTGCGCATCCTGCAGACGCAAACCTACCAGACCCGCAATCCAGATCCGCAGCAATGCTACGACTACGCGCCGGGAACCAAGGCTGACAATCGCCCGCCTTGCCGCGTGGCGCATATTTTGGAGAAGAACTGCGTTCAGTGTCACGGCGGCAAGGATCCGCTGAACCCGCTCGATCTCAGCAAATGGATCGACTCGCCCGACGCGAAGGGCAAAACATTTCCGCATTTGAACAGTCAGAATGAGCAGATTCCGGGTTCGAAAACGCTGCAGCAGATCGCCAGTCGCGTTTCGGCGAGCGATCTGAAGATTCGGATGCCGAAGAACAAGCCGATGTCCAGCCAGGAGCGCCAGGAATTGTTCCTTTGGGTGCAGAAGGAGCTGGCGAAACTGCAAACGGAATAGCAATCATGGGTCGCTTTATCATCGCTCTTGTGGCGGCGCTCTGGGTCGCGGCGTTGCCCGCTCATTCGGCGACATCGCAGTTTAAAGGACTGAGCGTGCTGTCGAAGGAGCTTTCAGCCCGCATCGCGCCGGAAGACGGTCCCATCGAGCTCGACCGCTTCATGCCCGCCGACGGACTCGACGATCTGGTCGGCACCTGGGCCGCTTTCGGCACCGAGCACAAATTCCAAAACGGGATGCCGAACGCCGTAAACATGGTGCTGCTTCGGCTTGCGTTTTCCGGATTCGCGCAGAGCCTCGCCAAGAGCTGCAAAGCGCCCCAACTGCTGCTCAACGACTCGTTTTACGACACGCTGGAAGCTGTGTGCACCTGGCCGTCCGGGGAGGCCAAAAGCGAGGAGGTTCTGACGGGGTTCTGGTTGTCGCTCATGGGCTACGACGCGCCACAAGAGGAGTATGCGATCTGGCGCGATTTTGTTCTCGGCGCCTACGCCAAGAAAACCGCACCCGAAGCGATTGAGGCGATGACGCTCGCGCTGATGCTCAACCCCTATTTTCTGCTCGCACAATGAGGACCGGCGCATGATCCATTCGAGGCGCGACGTCCTCAGATTCGGCCTGACGGGCGCCGCCACGCTGCTCTTGCCCCATGCCGGCTTACTCGAAGCCGCCGAGGCGGACGCTTTAGTGGAAGACCCGCATTTTTTTCTGATGATCGTGCTCAGCGGCGGCGCGGATGCGTCCTACATGTTCGACGCGCGCCCGCTGGCGATGACTGCCGCCGGCAAGATCCAAAACTATCTCGGCGAGGATCCCTTTCCCTGCGCGGGCCGAAACGGCATCACCAGCGCGGCGACCAGCCTGATAAAGCCGCTGCTGCCCTTCAAGGACCGCTTCAGCGTTATGAATGGTGTCGTCATGACGCCGAGCTTTGACGGTCATGCCCAGAACATGAATTTCCTCTTCACCGGCGATCCGTTCGGCGGCGACAGCTTCATCCCGCATCTCAATCTGGCCGAAACCGGGCACAATCCAGATGCGGTCGACGCCATCGTTCCGGCCGATCAAGCCGATTTCACGGCGCTCAATCATTCGGGCGTCATTCCGCTGGAGCCAAAAGTGCTGCGCGGCCTGCCCGAGCGGCTGCGACAGCTTCCACCAGCGCACGCCAGCGATCCGCTGACCTCGTTCGTTCGCTCGCGGATCGAGGCGGCGGCGCAAGGCAGCGGCCGGCTGTCCGGCGGCGCGAGCCTGATGCTGACGGCGCTGGACAATTCGCCCGTGGTGCATCGCAAGCTTGCCGCGCTGTCGCCAAGCAACCCGGACCAAAGCACCGAGAAGCAGAGCATCGCGCTGATCGCTGAATGTTTCCGCCTGTCGCTTTCGCGCGCGGCCATTTACGTGCTGCCGGAGCAGTTCGACGTTCACGCGCCGGAATTGGCCAAGACTCAGCCCAAGCTATTCAGCGGCGCGATCGAAAAGGTCGCCGCGCTGCTCCAGGGCCTTGCCGATACGCCCTATGACGCAAAGCGCTCCATGTTTGACGTGACGACGGTGATGCTCGCCAGCGAATTCGGCCGCACCATGCGCGCGCCGGACATGGCGATCGATGCCACCGGCACCAATCACAATCAATATTCCAACTCGATCCTGATGGGCGGCAAGGGCATTCGCGGCGGGATGGTCATCGGCGCGTCCGACATGGCCGATTTGATCTCGCCAATTTCAAAAGCGCATCTCGCGGTCGACCCGGTGCTGGAGAAGACGCTCGGAATGCCGTTCGACTTCAAAACCATGCGACCGCGCGCGGACTTGCCGGAAGCGTTCGATGTCGAGGATTATCTCACAATCGGCTCGGTAGTGAACACGCTCTACGCGGTATTCGACGTCCCGCAGCCTCATCACCGCAAGCTCGGCCTCGACAAACGCGCAGCGCCGGTGCTGCAAGGATTGCTGAGCTAATTCCAGTCTTGCAATGGCATTCCGGCTCGCATCATCTGCTTGGTGTGGCCGGGGGTTCCAATGCGGCTCCGGGCGCCTCCGGTTCAACCCTTAAGGCTTGAGCCAAAAGTTGCGCGGCATGCTCATTGCCCTTGGAAAACATGTGTCCGAACTCGCCATCATGATAGCGATCGTAATAAGTGGCCAGCAGATCGGGATTGCCCTGGACCAGCGCCTGAAGCGGGGCGAACTGATCCACCACTTTGATGCCCGCCTTCTGAGCGCACTCGGTTACAGACCGCATGTCAGGCGAGATATCCGTGCCTGCTAAGACCCGTTCGCCACTATATTGAGTGAAAACCAGCAGACGCACCGCCATTTCATCCGTCCTGCGCTTCAGTCGCTGCAGCAAGAGACAGGTGATTTCGCGAGGGTCGTTATCGACCTGCTTAAACACCGACGCTTCGCTGGGATGCCAGAACCGCGGCGCGACGCGGCTAGCAAGATGGTCCGCAAGCGCCGAACGGCCCAGGACGGCGCGGACAAAAGAGCTCACGGCGCCTGCATCTTGTTTGGGTTCCAGCGGACCGGGCGGATGGTAGATCAGCGCGCCATTTTCGGTCGTGAAGTATGGCTTCGGCGCACCGGCCTCGGAGTGCGCCGTGCGGGATAGGTCGAATTCCAGGATGCCAACGATGATGGTCTTAGGATTGACGGTCGCAACGAGCTGTTCAGCCCTGAGAATAATCTGATCGGTTCCATAACCGGCGACACCGGCGTTGATCACCGGCACGCCCATCAGCTTTTCGAGATGCGCCGGCCAGCTTCCCCAGTCCTCTACAATGTCGAAGCCCTCGGT
The DNA here is from genome assembly GCA_031399085.1 of Rhodomicrobium sp. Classification (GTDB taxonomy): domain Bacteria; phylum Pseudomonadota; class Alphaproteobacteria; order Rhizobiales; family Rhodomicrobiaceae; genus R-RK-3. The sequence goes on along the minus strand of JANNOQ010000109.1, from coordinate 19,590 downwards.
GAAGGAATCGCCAACCGCCAAAATTCCCCCTGTCCTGATCCCGGTTTCGCTGAAATTACGGCGAATTCCGTGGTCAAGCGTATTAAAGCCATCCCTTCGGTAATTGGCCTTCAGCGTCCAACCCAGCACCGGGTCGTAAATGCCCCGGTCGCCAATGCGGTTCGACCGGAAACCTTCCTGGCGCCAGTCCGTCGCGGCAAACAAGCGGACGCCCATCGCGATGCGATAAGCGGCTTCGGCAATGAACAACGAGACAACAATCGACACGGTGAGAATGAGGGCATTGCCGGCCATCGCCGCCATGCGCTGGGCGAGGTTTCGGCTTTTTGTCGAGCCAAGCCGCTCCGAATCGTCCACTTGCATTATCGCTCGAACCTCGATGACATCGCTTGCAAAGGGCAAACAGCCCGCGCGACGGACCAGCGCAACGGCCTTTTCAGCTTTGAAAATACGCGCTGAACGTCAGTTGAACAAGGCAGCCGGCCGTGCTTTTCTGGCAAACAAGGCAAGCTGGGCGAGGCGTTCTTCAATTTGGCATTGCGCGCCGAACCTGCTAAAGCAAAGTGCCCATCCAACGCGCTTTACATGAAAACGTCAGCCCGCCGCGCGCTAATCTTGATACAAGAAAATCGTTTACATGAACCGCGCATCGCGTATGAGCGTCTGCCAACCCTAAGGAAGATTGCGTTTGAGTTTGGTAGCGGAGCCGGCGCCGGTGCGTGCATTCATTCGAACCATGCGCCCGCATCACTGGGCCAAGAATCTGCTCGTCTTTGTGCCGCTGCTGACGGCGCACGAATATGAGAATTTACCCGCCATTTTGCAGGCCTGCCTAGCTTTTGCCTGCTTCAGCCTTTGCGCCTCGGGCGGCTACTTCATCAACGACCTCAAGGACCGCGACGCCGACAGAATGCACGAAACCAAGCGCAACCGGCCGCTGGCGTCAGGCGCGCTGTCCCCCGGCATGGGTCTCGTTGGCGCGATCGGGCTTCCTGCCGCGGCGCTGGCCTTATCGGTGGCGCTGTTGCCGCCTGCCTTCATCGCCGTGCTGGTGTCCTATTTCGTCATCAACCTATGTTACTCGCTTTACCTCAAACGGGTCTTTACCGCCGATGTGCTGACGCTCTCGGTTTTGTATATGCTTCGCGTGCTTGGCGGAGCGGTGGCGATTCAGGTCGCCTTATCGTCCTGGCTGCTGGCCTTCTGCATCTTTCTGTTCATCAGCCTTGCCTATCTCAAACGCTATATCGAGCTGCGAAAAATCAATGGCGCGGATGACAAAGTGCTCGGCCGCGGCTATCTCGGAGTCGATAGCGATTCGATGTTTATGCTCGGCATCGCGAACGCGACTGCCTCAATCGTGGTTTTCGCGCTGTTCATCAACAGCCCGGAGGTTCAGCTCGAATATGCAAATCGCGATGTGCTTTGGGCCATCTGCCTGGTGCTGATCTTCTGGACCAACCGGGTCTGGATCGCGGCGCGGCGAGGGGATGTCAACGAAGACCCCGTGGAGTTCGCGCTGCGGGACCGGGCCAGTCAGCTCGCCGGCGTGGTTTGTGTGATCGTGGTTCTGATCGCCCGCTATGTCGATCTCGGCATCTAAAGAGAAATCGCTATGACACTCACGACCTTATCCCTCATCCTCGCGACGGTTACGGCGTCGGCCTGCGCCCAGCTCGCTTTGAAGCTCGGCATGAGCAGCCCGACGGTGACCGCCGCGTTGCCGCAAGGGGGTAAAGAGGTCATTTTCGCCGTCGCCGCATCGCCGCTGGTGTGGACGGGGCTTACGATTTACGGCCTGAGCGTGGCGGTGTGGCTTTGGATATTGTCCAAGGTGGACCTGTCGCTGGCCTATCCGTTCGTCGGGGTGAGCTTCATCCTGGTGATGCTGTTCGGGGTGTTTTTACTGCAGGAAGCCGTGACGCCGCTGCGGGTGGTGGGGACGCTGTTGATTGCGCTCGGCTGCGTGATGGTTGCGCGGTCTTGATCGAGATTGCGCATTCTCGATAGCATCGCGCCGTTCACTGCCGTTCGGACGCATGCAGCTTCGACTTCGAAAACTCCGGGAACGCACCGTAAGTAAGCTTGCCACAAGTGACGGCGTTCTTTACGGCGCCTGCGAAAGCGCCGCCCGCGGCGGGATTATGCCCAGCCGGGTCGAACGCTTCAGCAATTTGGCCTTTCTCAAACATAAATCCGGTACTGTAGGTTTGGTCGATTATTGAGCCACGGATTGTTATCCGGGTGCATGCTATCGGACGCGAACCGCCAAAAATCGGGTCCTCCCACGCACCAGGCGGAGAAATTTCTGCCTTGAGAACCTTGCTCATATCGGTGCCCTTGGCCACATAATTCGCAAGTAATTGTCGATAATTAGCAGGCACGGCGTAATTGGTTTGCGCTACTTTTGGAGAATTGCCTGCATCGCTCATTGTAGCACAACCGCCAAAAGTCAGCAAAAGTGCTCCCACGGGAGCAAGCAAGACCACTGATTGCCGATTGGCCATGAAATAACCCCCTACCCGAAGTTGGAAGAATTTAATTACAGCAGGGGCGAAGCTCGGTCACGAAAGAAAGGCACGAATTCATAATTCTATTCTTAGGCGTAACCGATTCATGACAGGTTGCCTCCAACTAGACTAGACCTGCGCCGTCGCAAGCCGTCACGCCGCTGCGGATAGTGGGGACGGTGTTGATCGCGCTCGGATGCGTGATGGTTGCGCGCTCTTGATGGCATCGGACAACCGCAGACTGGCGATGCCACCCGCCCGTCATTCTTAGCGTCAGTTTGATGGCGGCTCAGGATTGGCAAGACCAGCGGCCTTGCTCGCGCCGGATGTCTGAGCGGGTCCCAACTCACCCTTTTTGGCATTCTCGATCTCGAATTCGGTGAGCGGGATCTCCTGAACTTTCCATTGGCTGAGCGCGAGGATCGGGTCCTTCACATAGGGCGGCACCATCGCTTCCTCGAGGAAAGGGCTGGTAATGAGCGGAAATTCCTTTGTCGCCTGTTCGTTCGACAAGCGCTGCGCGTGGTCTTCACTCTCGGCGAGGATTCGTTCGAAACCGACGGTGATGCCGAACGTCCCATCAACCCAGCTTATCTCGCTCGAATATTTCTTGAGGCGGGCGTCTCGCCGGATCGCGGCCTGTCTTTCAAAATGTTTGGAGACGGAGCTGAGCCAAGAAAGCGCCTTCACCCAAAAGGGTTGGTCCGAATTGCCTGCCATTTAAACCCCCAAAAGGACTGGTCCGCTCAGCTCGTAGACGCCAGCGCCGTCTGCCGTTGAACAAGCGCGCATAATTCGCGCTGGCGCGCCCCAATCGCAGGACGCTGCCAATTGCTACTGAAAATCGCGAAGCGCATCGAACGCGCGCAGGTCTTCATCGCGATTTCGCAGGCGTTCCAGCTCTAGGATCACGGACGAAGCCGGGTTTTGTACGCTAACGGCGGCGCCGCGAGCAAATCGGCGTTCGCCGATCAAATCCGAGACGTCCGTCGCGCCGGCCTTGGGGGAAATCGCTATTGCCACCTGATGGATATCCTTTCGCTCCACTGAAGCGTCAATCGATGCCCTTTTTAGATTGAGGCTGCCCGCCGGAGTGTTCAGGTTCAATGACGGGGTTATTCCAGCAGTAAGGTTTGTCGTGAACGTCAAGGTGTCCGAGAAAATCTTGCCGTCTTTTGAAGCAAGCTCGCTCAAGCGCTCCACCTTGATAAAGGTATGGATAATTTCATCAACTCCGACAGACCCAGAAATGGGATAAACCAGATTTGCCCCCTCTTCGGTTTCAGAGCAAAATTTATAATCTTTGAGCGTTTGAAATGAATCGATGACGCGCACGAAGCGCTGGTTTCGACGGCTCTTGTCTGCTCCACCCTTCAAATTGAGCGAGAACCCTGCGCCCCCTCCATAGGGATGAAAAAATTCCAGAAGTCCGCCAGTTGCTTTGTTGCTTTCCGTCATATCGAACGAGAAATCAAAGCCGATATAAATATTTGCGAGCGCCCTGGGGGAAAGGTTCTCGCGCAAAATCCCCTCCCGCGCTTCGCAGCGAAGTTTTTTCACAATGTCATAGGTGGTTTTGCGCGATACATCTTCAGGCAGAGGATGAGTGGAACAGCCTGCAACAGCCAACAAAACGATGGGAACGCAAACGCGCAAAATATTCACAACACGCCACCCTTAATTTTTCCACGCAATACGCCAGAACAAAATGATCGATCGCAACGTTTGACGGAACTTTTAGATGAGGCAAGCGCGGAAGCTGGCGACAGCCTTGTGAAATTGCGGATGTTGCTATGCCGCCACATATTCGCGACCGGCCAATGCTAGACACGCAACCTAGTGTTGCAGGTGATGCACTTAAATCGAATTCAGCCTAGCTGGACTGCGTTGACTTGGCTCGATAGTCTCGACGTTCGGTACATTTGCCCGGAGTTTCGCGAGCTCGACATATGCCTCAGAACGCTCACGCCCACTCCCCGCTCAATGACCTCGGACGTCTGATCCAGTCGCCCTTCGCACGGCTGCGCGGCCTCCTCGACAGCATCGAGCCGCAGTACATGCCCATCGACATGACCATCGGAGAACCGCGCCACCCGATGCCCGGCTTTGTCGCGGACGCATTGCTAGCCGCATTTGCCGGCTATGCGAAATACCCGCCGATCCAGGGCACGTCTGAGTTGCTGGCCGCCATTGCCGCATGGATCGAGCGGCGCTATCCGTCGCTGAATGGCGCGATCGACCCAGCGCACCACATCCTTCCACTTACTGGTTCCCGCGAAGGACTGTTTTCGGCGATTTTCCCTGCCATCGCTCGGCGGGGAGATATCGCACGGCCCGTCGTTCTGATGCCCAACCCGTTCTATCAAGCCTATCTGGCGGCGGCGGTGGCGGGAGGAGCCGAGCCGGTTTTCCTCGCCGCCGAGGAGGCGAACGGCTTCCTCCCCGATCTCGACGCCATCCCCACCGGCATCCTGGCTCGCACAGCCGCCTTCTACCTCGCCTCGCCCGCCAACCCGCAAGGCGCGGTCGCTTCCGCCGGCTATCTTGCCAAAGCCATCGGTCTGGCCCGCGAGCACGATTTTCTGCTCTTCCTCGATGAATGCTACTCGGAGATCTACACTGGCGCGCCACCGCCTGGCGGCCTCGAAACAGCCTTTCGGCTCGATGGCAACTTTGCCAATGTGCTTACCTTCAATTCCCTCTCGAAGCGCTCCAACCTGCCCGGCCTGCGCTCCGGCTTCATCGCTGGCGATCAAACCTTCCTGGCCAGCTTCTTCCGCTTCCGCAATGTCGCGGCTCCGCAAATGCCGCTGCCGGTGCAGCACGCCTCGGCGCTGGTTTGGGGCGAGGACACCCATGTCGAGGCGAGCCGCGCGCTCTATGTCCAGAAATTCGCGTTGGCTCGCGACATCCTCGGCGGCAAGCTCGACTTCGCCGATCCGGCGGGCGCGTTCTTTCTTTGGCCCAAAATGGATCGTTTCGGCGGCGGCGAGGCGGCGGCGAAAACCTTTTGGAAAGAATGCGGTGTCAAACTGTTACCGGGGGCCTACCTGGCGCAGACGGATTCGGCCGGTCACAACCCGGGCGAGGCTTATCTCCGCATCGCGCTGGTCGATGATCTGACGCTCACGCGCGAGGCCCTAGAGCGAATGGCCAGTTTTCTGAGTTGAGCCTATGTCCGATTACCGCATCAGCCCGACCGGCCGCATTCTTCCAGGCGGGATGGAGAACGAGATCTATCGCCTGCCGATGCGGCTGGCGGGCGGAGCGCTGATGCTCATGGCGGCGGTCGGCTGGATCAGCCTGCTCACCTGGTCGATCGGCGATCCGAGCCTCAACCGCGCGACCGGCGGCGCACCGAGCAACCTGTTGGGATCGACGGGCGCCTCGCTCGCCGACATGCTGTTTCAGATGCTCGGACTTGCCTCGATTACCCTGTTCCTGCCGCCCGCCGCCTGGGGCATCGCGCTGGTCAGCGGCGAGATGATCGCCAATCCGCGCCATCGTCTCGCAATGTGGACGCTGTCGCTGGTCTTCGTCGCCAGCGCGCTCAGCATTCTGCCCAAGCCGGGCGGCTGGCTGCTGGCGCACGGGCTTGGTGGCGTGATTGGGGATTTCGGCGGCGCGGTTTTTCTCAACTTGGGCGGACTTCTCGGTCCGGGGCTTGCCAGCGCGGTTGGCGGAGCATTGTCTGGCATTTTGGGAATCTGGACCTTAATGCGCGCCAGTGGGATTGGCCGCGAGACCTTCAGGATGGCTTGGCAAAGCACAGCGCACCGGGGCGCGGGGCGCGGTGGTCTGTTCAAAGCGGGCGCCGCCTCCGCCCTTTCCGGCGCGCGCGGTCTTGCCAGGCGCTTTGCCGAGGCGCTCGATCGCGAAACAGCCTCGAAACAGTCCGCGCGGAAGGCCTATTGGCAGCCGGATGATCCCGACCGTTTCGCGCCGTCCCGCCCGGAAGAAGGCTCGTTCAATCCGCGATTTGGCCGCCATGGGCTGGAAGAGGATGAAATTGCGGTGTCACGCCCCCGCGTTCGCAGGCCGCAGCCGATTCGCGTGGCCGAGGCGGCGCAGACCGTTCTTGACGGCCGCATCGAGCCGTATTTTGACAGCTTGCGCATCATCCCGAGGCAACCGCCGAGCCGCCCGGCCGTCCCGCAAGCGCAGTACCAGCCGTCGCCGCGTGCCACGTCTCAGCCGCAGCAGTTGCGGCCCGCTCCCGCGCCGCCGCCGGCATACCGCCAGGATTTGGATGAGCCGCCGCGTCATCGCGCGAACGGCCGCTATGACGACGCTGCGCAAGAGGAGCATTATTACGAGGAGGCTGAGCCGGATCAGTCTTATTACGATGACGACGATATCGCGTTCGACGCGCCGCCGCCCCCAGCGCCCCCGCTCGTCCTCGCTCCCGTCCATCGAGGATCCAGCCCCGCCGGTCTGCATCCGCAGGCGGTGCAAGTGCGGGGGCGCTCCGCCGTCGAACGCCATTCGCTCACAGATGACACTGAACCTGGCGATTTCGTCATGCCGCCGCTGAAACTGCTGAGCCCCGCGCCGCCGCGCCACAACGATCCGGAGCTGTCCGACGCCGCGCTCGGCCGCCGCGCGGAAATGCTGCAAGGCGTGCTGGAGGATTTTCGCGTCAAGGGCCAGATCGGCGGCGTGCATCCCGGTCCTGTTATCACGCTCTATGAATTCGAGCCGGCGCGCGGCACGAAATCCTCCCGCGTCATTGGTCTGGCCGACGACATCGCTCGCTCGATGAGCGCGGTTTCGGCGCGTGTGGCCGTCATCCCCGGCCGCGACGCGATTGGCATTGAACTGCCAAACCAAAATCGGGAGATCGTCTACCTGCGCGAATTGCTTGAATCCAAGGAATTCGGCGAGGGGAAAGGCCGTTTGCAGCTCGCGCTCGGCAAGACGATTGGCGGCGATCCGGTGATCGTCGATCTGGCGCGAATGCCCCACTTGCTGATCGCGGGCACCACCGGCTCCGGCAAGTCGGTGGCGATCAACACCATGATCCTGTCGCTGCTTTACCGCCTGCCGCCGGAGGAATGCCGCTTCATCATGATCGACCCGAAAATGCTGGAACTGTCGGTTTATGACGGCATCCCGCATTTGCTGACGCCGGTCGTGACCGACCCCCAGCAGGCGATCAAGGCGCTGAAATGGACCGTCAACGAGATGAACGCCCGCTATGAGCGGATGTGTAAGCTGGGCGTGCGTAATATTCTCGGCTTTAACCAGAAAGTAGCCCGCGCTCGGCGGACCGGCGAACCGCTCGCCCGCACCGTGCAGACCGGATTCGATGAGGAAACGGGCAGCGCCATCTATGAGCGCGAGGACATCGACCCCAGCCCAATGCCCTATATCGTCGTCGTTATTGACGAGATGGCCGATCTGATGATGGTCGCGGGCAAGGACATCGAATTCGCGGTGCAGCGCTTGTCGCAAATGGCCCGCGCGGCTGGCATCCACCTCATCATGGCGACGCAGCGTCCGAGCGTCGATGTCATCACCGGCACCATCAAGGCGAACTTCCCCAGCCGCATCAGCTTCCAGGTCACCTCGAAAATCGACAGCCGCACGATTTTGGGCGAAATGGGCGCGGAGCAGCTTTTGGGCGCCGGCGACATGCTGACGATGGCGGCTGGCGGCCGGATCATGCGCGCGCATGGGCCATTCGTGGCCGATGACGAGGTTGAGACCGTGGTGAACTTCCTGCGCGTGCAGGGCGAGCCGGATTATCTGGAAGGCTTGCTCGATGATGATTACGGGCGCGATGAGGAGGGGCGCGGCGGCGATGCCGGATCGCGGTCGGCGACGGGCGACGATGTCTACGATCAGGCCATCGAGGTTGTACTGCGCGACCGGCGGGCAACCACCAGCTATTTGCAGCGGCGCCTTGGTATCGGCTATAACCGCGCGGCTTCGTTGATCGAACGCATGGAGGCCGATGGCGTCATCAGCGCGCCCAACCGCACCGGTAAACGAGAGGTGCTTACAGGCGAGGCGAGGTGATAGATCATAAAAAGTAATCTTCGTCTAGATTTCGCGCTATTTTCCAGCGAGAGTGTGCCCAATTTTCGTCCGCCAAGAGAGAGCCAAGACATGAACGGGCATCCACGTCCTACGAAAGCCATGAACCGGACTGCGGGACTGCCCCTAGCGGTTCTGGCACTGTCCTTGCTGACAGTGCCTTACGCCTTTGGCCAAAATGACGGGTCCGGCGTTTCCGTGCACTCGAAAAGCACGCCTTCAAACCCGCCGGCAGCCGTTCCTCCGCAGGGTGAAGCTGCCGCGCCGCCGGCAGCGGGAATGCCGCTCCCCTCCCAGGGCGAAACTCCAAACGCGGGCGATCAACAGCCGGACCCCCAGGTTGCGGCTCCCGGCCAGCCGAACGCGGTTGGGGCGGGCGCGGGGTGGGACGCGCAATTCGGCCTCGCGCCGCCGCAGACGAGCCAATTCACCGGCGCGCCGCAACAGGTTGATATCCTCAAAAAGGTCAATGGCTACTTCAACAATGCAAAGAATCTGGAAGGCGAGTTCCTGCAGACCGACGCCGACGACAAGCGCAAGAAGGGCCGGTTTTATATTGAGCGGCCTGGCAAGGTTCGTTTCGACTACGCATTGCCGAGCCGGCAGAAGATCATCGCGAATGGCAAATACCTCGCCATTGAGGATCATGATCTGAACACGACGGACCGCTATCCGCTGGAATCAACACCGTTCCGCCTGCTTTTGACGGATGACGTGGATTTGGCGCGGGACGCCAACATAATTGCGCTGGACATCGGCGAGAACATCGTCGTCCTGACCGTGCAGGATAAAGAGGGCAGGGCCGGCGGTCAGATCCGCTTGTTCTTCGACTGGCCCCAAATCAAACTCAAGGAATGGATTATTTCCGATCAGCAGGGCCTGAACACGCGCATCCAGCTCGCGGACCTGCAAACGAATAAGGCGGCGGACCCAAAGCTGTTCACATTTTCGCCAGATCTGGGGATGCCCAAGTTTAGAGGCGGCTCGAATTGAGAACGCCTATCTGAACAAAGCGGGGCAAGCGTTTGTGATTCCTTCTGAAACCCAAACGCACTGCGACCTGTTCGCAACTGTCAAGCGTTAGTTCAGATTTTCTAGCAATTAAGGCTCACTGTGTTATATTGGTATATGTACTGTGAGAGTGGCGAGGTCAGTCACCATCGGTAGTGCCCCCCGTCTAACCGAAGACCTCGTCACAGCGCCGGCATCCCTCCCGGCGCACCGCGTAGTACACGCATAGAGCGCCCAACCATCGCCGGGGTTGGGCGCTTTTTTTAGCGCTAGCCGTTGCCGGGCAGCGTGGGGTTCAGTCCGACAGATGACCGTTAAGCGCTTTTGAAGATTTGCCGGGTGGTAGCGCCGCCGCCGGCCTCGGAATTTGCCCGCTCGCGGCGCCCTTCCGTCGGTGTCACGCCGCTTTTTGAAGGCTTTCGACAGCGCTTTCGATGATCGCGGCTACAGCCTTTGGCTGCGATACGTAAATCGCGTGACTGCCTTTGACCTCGACGACAGTGGAGCCAGCGCGCTCGGACATAAAATGCTGCGCCTGAGGAGGGATCATTTTGTCTTCAGTTGCGACCAGATACCAGCTCTGCTTGGTCCTCCACGCCGCTTCGCTGATCGTGCCGCTGAGAGCGCCGACACCCCAGGGAACCTGGGCGTCGGCCATGAACGCGGCCTTTTCGGCGTCCACGTCGGCCGCAAAGGAAGCGGCGAACTTTGTCTTGTCGAGAAACAGATAGCCGTCCTGCGGCGGCAGTATTGGCGGCACCGGCGCACCAGGCACCGGGTCTTTAATGAGCGCGGCCACGGACTCCCCCGCGTCGGGCGCGAAGGCTGCAATATAGACCAGCTTGGCAACCTTGGGATCATTGCCAGCTTCGGTGATCACCGCGCCGCCGTAAGAATGGCCGACCAGCACCACAGGACCTTTTGCCTGCACGATCACGAGCCGGGTTGCGGCCACGTCGTCGGCGAGAGTCAGCGTCGGGTTCTGAACGATGCTGACCTCATAGCCGTCAGTCTTGAGAATTTTGTAAACGCCCTCCCAGCCGGCGCCGTCGACAAAACCGCCGTGAACGAGAACAACTGTTGGCACCACTGATGATTGAACTTCTGTCATGGCAATCTCCTTCTGGTTGACGTCCGCGCAGAGAACGACCAAGCCTTTCAGGCTCGTTATCGATGCCGCCACGACCCGTATGTTTGGCCGCGATTAGGGGCCAATCCGGCATGATGCCTGCTGGCGTGCCGTCATTGTTGTAGGGACTACATCCAGGCAATCGCCACATTACCCAAAGACGCGACAAATGTCCGGAGTGAACCGCATCTGTAGCGCCAGCTATGAGTGACGATGTCGGCTTACCGCTCGCCAACGGAACTCACCTCGCGCAAATATAGCACCGACCCACTTCCCCTGGCCGCTTTGTCTTGACCTCGCTCTGGCACGACGCTCTTCGCCACCCTATTTCCCCCGAATGCTGAGGAAGTTCCCGGTGTCCAAGCAAGCTCTCACCTTCGGCAAACTCGTGGCCGCCGGGTTGAAGCTGCCGATCAAACTATACCGCGTAACGCTCTCGCCGCTGATCGGTCAGCGCTGCCGACATCTCCCGACCTGCTCGGAATACGCTCTCGATGCCATCGATAAAAATGGCGCATGGCGCGGTTTCTGGCTGACGCTCTCGCGCATGACGCGCTGCCAACCCTGGGGAACGAGCGGCTTCGATCCCGCTCCCGACATCCGCGCCGAGCGTCATCCCGTCTGGGCATCGTGGCGGTATGGCCGCTGGCGGGCGGCCGACCTCGACAGGGCCGGCTTTAGCCGATGAGCATTCACCCAACGAGCAGCGAGCAGCGCAAAGAGGACGCAACGCCCGCCTCCGCCGAACGAGAGCAGATCACGATTATCAGGCGAATTTGGCTGACGATCGAAATGCTCGCCTTCTTTGTGATGACGCCCATTGCAGTTTACGCGGTGCTCTTCAGTTACCGGGTTCCGCTGTTCGGGCTGCTTGTACCGGTCTTCATCTTCTTCATTCTTCTGCTGACGCTCGATCGCAGCTTCTCCTGGCGCGAGATGCTCGGCACGGGCATTCGTCTGCGCGATTGGATGAGCATTGTCAGCATCTTTGCGGTCGCGGGTCCGGCCATCGCTTTGTTCGGCTATAATGACCGTCCCGAAAGTTTTCTGCGCTTTCCGCGCTACGCATTCGATACCTGGATCATGGTCATGATCCTTTACCCGCTGATCTCCGTCACGACGCAGGAGATCATGTACCGTGTGTTCTTCTTCCATCGCTACAGCCCGCTCTTTGGCGGCGATCCGCAGGCTGGCATCGTCCTCAACGCCGTGCTGTTTTCCTTCAGCCATATCGTCTTCCAGAACGTCACGACGCTTGTCATCAGCTTCCTTGGCGGGCTGTTGTTCGCCTGGCGTTACCAAACATCGCGCTCCTATTGGGCGCTGGTGCTAGAGCACGCGCTTTACGGCAATCTGATTTTTACGGTTGGCCTCGGCCGCTATTTCTATACTGGCGTCTCCAATTTTTGATGCGAGCAACCGCGAGTTCCTGCTGCGCATTGGCAACAGTTCCCGATTGTTTGAAGCCGACGCCTGTTGCGATCGCGACGCCGCACCGATATGCTGCATTGCATCAACCAGCCCTGCCTGCGCCGTTCAAAATGGGACGTTAACGGCTGCCCGATTAGATTGAACGAACGCCGTTTCTTTCGGAGTCGATCCTCATGAACGTTACACAGCGAGCCTTCTGGCCGGTTGCGGCTGCGATCGCAGCGCTATATGTCGCCGGGGGTGCAGCGCAGGCCCAGCAGCCTCCGGCCCCGTCGGTGACCATCGCCAAGCCGCTCGCCAAGCGCATCACGCGCTGGGACGAATATTCCGGGCGCTTCGAGGCCGTAAACACGGTCGAGGTGCGCGCGCGGGTTTCGGGCTTTGTCGAGAAGGTGAATTTCAAGGACGGGCAGATCGTCAAAGAGGGCGATTTGCTGTTTACGCTCGACAAGCGTCCCTATCAACTTGCGGTCGATAGCGCGAAGGCGGATGTCGCCCGCTTCGAGGCGCAAGTCGAATTCGCGATGGCGGATGTGGGCCGTGCGGAACCGCTGGCTAAATCAGGCGCAATCAGCGAGCAGACCTTCGAGCAGCGGAAGTCGAATCTTTCCGTTGCCCGCGCCCAACTTCAGGCCGCGCAGGTGGCGGTCGGGACGGCTGAGCTGAACCTTGAATGGACGGATGTGCGGGCGGCGACAACCGGACGGATTTCCGATCGCAAGGTCGATGTCGGCAATCTTGTCGCGGGGGGCCAGGCGGCCTCGACAACCCTGCTGTCGACGATCGTCTCCCAGGATCCGATCCACTTTCTCTTCGACGTTTCGGAATCCGATTTCCTCCGCTATACGCGCCTCTTTCTGTCCGGCGACCGTTCCTCGTCGCGCGACGTCAGCAACCCCGTGCGAATCAAGCTGGCCGACGAGGACAATTTTAGCCATGAAGGTCGGATGGATTTCGTGGACAATCAGCTCAATGCGCGCTCCGGCACGCTGCGCGGGCGCGCCATTGTCGACAATAAGGGCGAGCTGCTGCAACCGGGCCTGTTCGCAAGGCTGCAGCTTTTCGGCGGCGAAGTCGATGCCCTGCTGATCCCCGACAATGCGGTGGTGTCCGATCAGGCGCGCAAGATCGTCTTCCTGGTCGGCCCCGACAATATCGTGAAGCCGGCGCCCGTCACGCTCGGTCCGATCTTCGAGGGTCTGCGCGTCGTGCAAACTGGCCTCAACCCCGAAGACCAGGTCGTGGTGGACGGGATTGCCAATCCGGCGGTGCGCCCCGGAGCGACGGTCACGCCGAAGCAAGGTGAAATCAAGACAGCCGCCAACTAATCCGGTTCGGCCACCCTTAAAAAGCTCAGGCGACCCATTATGCCGTTCTCACGTTTCTTCATCGACCGGCCGATCTTCGCGACCGTCTTGGCGCTGCTCATCACCATCATCGGCGTCATCGCCCAAGGCACTCTGCCGATCGCCGAATACCCTGAGATTGCGCCGCCGACCGTCAATATCCGCGCGACCTATCTCGGCGCGTCCGCCGACGTCATCGCCGAGACCGTTGCCGCTCCGATCGAGCAAGAGGTGAACGGCGTCGACAATATGCAATACATCGTGTCGCAATCGACGGGCGACGGGCAACTGTCCATCAACGTCGTCTTCAAGCCCGGCACCAATATCGATCAGGCGCAGGTTCTGGTGCAGAATCGCGTGTCGGTCGCTGAGCCGCGCCTGCCCGAGGAAGTGCGCCGCCTTGGCATTTCCGTGCTCAAATCCTCGCCCGACCTGATGATGGTTGTGCATATGATCTCGCCGGACGGGTCGCGCGACCAGCAATATATCTCGAACTATGCGACGCTTTACGTAAAGGACGTGCTGACGCGCGTGGACGGCGTCGGCAACGTGCTCATTTTCGGAGCGCGCGATTATTCCATGCGCGTCTGGCTCGATCCCGCCCGCGTCGCAGCGCGCGGCATGACCGCAGGCGAGGTCGTTACCGCGCTGAGAGCGGCGAATTTGCAGGTCGCGGCCGGCTCGATCAACCAGGCTCCGGCCTCCTCTCCGGGCGGCTTCACGCTTTCCGTCCAGACGCTGGGGCGTCTTTCGTCCCCGGAACAGTTCGGCGACATCGTCCTGCGTTCGAGCGATGACGGCCAGGTCGTCCGGCTTCGCGACATCGCGCGGGTCGAGCTTGGCGCGCAGGATTACAATCTCAACGCCTATCTGAACAATAAGACGGCGACCGCCATCGGTATCTTCCAGCGGCCCGGCTCCAACGCGCTCACGACCTCGGATGCAATTCTTGCCGAGATGAAGCGTTTGTCGAACGATTTCCCGCCCGGCGTTGGCTTTTCCGTGGTCTACAATCCAACCGAGTTCATCAGTTCCTCGATTGACGCGGTGATCCTGACGCTTGAGGAAGCCGTCATTCTCGTCGCGCTCGTCGTCATCGTGTTCTTGCAGACGTGGCGTGCGGCGATCATCCCGATCCTGGCCATTCCCGTTTCTCTCGTCGGCACCTTCGCCGTGATGGCGGCGGTTGGTATTACCTTCAATAATTTGTCGCTCTTTGGCCTGGTCCTTGCCATCGGCATCGTGGTCGACGATGCGATCGTGGTGGTGGAGAGTGTCGAGCGCCATTTGCGGGAAGGCTACTCTCCGCGCGAGGCGGCCCGCAAGACGATGGATGAGGTCGGTTTTGCGCTGATAGCGATTGCGCTTGTGCTCATCGCCGTGTTTCTGCCGACGGCATTCATCACGGGTCTGCAAGGCTCATTCTATAAGCAGTTCGCGATCACCATCGCCGCCTCCACGGCGATTTCGGCCATCGTGTCGCTGACCCTTTCGCCCGCCTTGGCCGCCTTGCTGCTCAAACCTCACAATGATCAGGAGTCCGGGAACCGCATCACCCGCTTTCTCGGCGCGCCATTCCGGATCTTTTTCAAAGGCTTCAACTGGGCCTTCGAGCGTTTTTCCTCGTCCTATGGGTGGATCACGGCGCGCCTGATCCGCCTCGGCCTGATCATGATCCTGGTCTATGGCGGTCTGCTTTTCGTCACCTACCGCTATCTCGCGACGACGCCGACCGGCCTCGTCCCGCAGCTCGACCGGGGCTATTTCATCACCGTTTTCACCTTGCCGCCCGGCTCGACGCTGGACCGCACCGACGCCGTCATCCGGAAGGCGAGCGACATCATTACCTCGCGGCCTGGCGTCAAGGATGCCGTCGCCTTTGTCGGGCTCGACGGCGCCACCTTCACCAATGCGCCGAATGCCGGCGTGATTTTCGTGACGCTCAAGCCGTTCGAGGAGCGTGAAAAGGAGGGGCTGGCAACAAGCGGCATTCTTGGCGATTTGCGCCAGCAAATGTTTGCGCTGACCGAAGCGTTCGTCTTCGTGCTGGAGCCGCCTTCGGTTCCGGGCATCGGCACGGGCGGCGGTCTGAAAGGTTATGTTCAGGACCGTGCCGGACGTGGCCTCCCGGCGCTTGAGGGCGCAACCTGGGCCGTTGTCGGCACAGCGATGCAGACGCAGGGCTTCACTCAGGCCTTCACCCTCTTCAATACGCGCACACCGCAAATCTACGCCGACATCGACCGGACCAAAGCCGAACAACTTGGCGTTCCGATCAGCCGCGTCTTCGAGGCGCTGTCGGTTTATATGGGTTCCTCTTTCGTGAACGACTTCAATATCCTCGGGCGCACCTACCGGGTGACGGCGCAGGCCGATAATCCTTACCGCCTAAGCCTGCGCGATGTGGCAAACCTCAAGACCCGCAGCGCGAGCGGCGACATGGTGCCGATCGGCTCCGTTGCGACATTCCAGGACACGACGGGTCCTTATCGCGTGCCGCGTTATAACCTTTATCCAGCAGCCGAAGTGCAGGTCGGCCTCGCGCCGGGCTTCTCCTCCGGTCAGGGTATTGCCGCGATCGAGAAAATGACGGCCGAGAAGCTGCCGAGCGGCTTCGGCTTCGAGTGGACCGAGATCGCGCTGCAGGAAAAGCTCGCCGGGTCCACGGCCTTGCTTGCCTTCGGCCTCGGCGTGCTGTTCATATTCTTGCTGCTGTCGGCGCTCTATGAAAGCTGGCTGCTGCCTCTCGCGGTCATTCTCATCGTGCCGATGTGTATTCTGGCCGCGATGATCGGGGTGACCTTCAGAGGGCTTGACCGGAACGTGCTGGTCGAGATCGGCCTTGTCGTGCTTGTCGGTCTTGCCGCCAAGAACGCCATCTTGATCGTGGAGTTCGCCAAGCAGGCGGAAGAGCAGGGCATGTCGCGCTTCGATGCCGCCGTCGAGGCCGCGCGGACCCGGTTGCGGCCGATCGTGATGACTTCGCTCGCCTTCATTCTCGGCGTGGTGCCGCTGGTGTTCGCCACCGGGGCAGGCGCGGAAATGCGCCAGTCGCTTGGCACCGCGGTTTTCGCCGGGATGCTCGGCGTGACCATTTTTGGCCTGATCTTCACGCCGACCTTCTATGTGCTGTCCCGCGGCGTAACAGCCAGCGACGGCTTCTTATCAAACACCATGCGCCGCATGGGTTTCAATCGCCGTCCGGCGATGCCCGCCGGAAACTCTGAGGCGCCAAAGCCGGCGGAGTAACCCGACGCGCGTCATTGGATGAATATGAATTCTGTGGCACTGGCCATCCACAGTCACCCCGGCCTTTGAGCCGGAGACCATTGGCTTAACAGATCGGCATGAAGTGCGAGGCGATGCGAGTAGGCCCCGGCTCGGCGCTTCGCGCCGTCCGAGGCGACACCAGAGGCATGATTCCGAGTTCGCGATCACGCGCGATGAGCTAGGCAGATGTCTGCCAAGCTCTTGGAAAAAGACGCGGATCGGACCATAAGAGGGCGGCCAGAACCCCGGCCATGTCAGAAAGTCCCCGATGCCCCCCGATCTGCTCGATCCGCTCCATATCGCGTTGTTTTCGCTCGCGCTGATCGTTTGCGGCATATTTTCCGGCTTCATTGCAGGTCTTCTTGGCGTCGGCGGCGGCATTGTCATCGTCCCCGCGCTCTATTTCATTCTGTCGGCGCTCGGTGTCGGCGAAGATTTGCGGATGCATATCGCGGTCGGCACCTCGCTTGCGACGATCGTCTTCACCTCGCTCATATCGGCGCGCTCGCACAACCGGCGCGGAACCGTCGACTTCCCTCTGATCCGGCGATGGGCGCCGGGGATCGTCATCGGCGTGTTGGCGGGTTCGGCGCTGGCTGTCTTTATCGACGGGCGGACGCTCACCGCGATCTTCGCCGTCATCGCTTTGGTCATGTCGTTGTATATCGCCTTTGCGCAGCCGCATTGGCGGCTCGGCGACACTCCGCCGAGCGGAATTTTCGCGCAAATCATCGGCGCGATCATCGGCGGCGTCTCGGCGCTCATGGGCATCGGCGGCGGCACGCTCACTGTCCCCACACTCTCCGTCTATGGCTATCCAATCCACCGCGCCGTCGGCACAGCAGCCGCCATCGGGTTTCTCATCGGCGTGCCCGGCGCGATCGGCTTCATTCTCGGCGGCTGGGCCGAGCCAGGCCTGCCGCCATTCTCGTTCGGCTATGTCAACTTGCTCGCCCTGCTTCTCATTATGCCTACGTCGATGATATTCGCGCCGATCGGCGCCGCCGCGGCCCACGCCCTGCCGGTGCGCGGACTAAAATTCGCCTTCTCATTCTTTCTAGCCGCGACGGCGATCCGGATGTTTGTTTCCGCCTGGGGGTGAGCCGTGGGCACACCGCGTTTCGGGTCGAAAGCTAAAATTACGCGAGCGCCGAGCGTGTCCGCCGCGCCACTAAAAGCGAGGGTGTAAACTCCGGGAACTGTTGAATTTGTTGGCTATTCGTGCCAATCGGTGATGCCGCGCCACAGTGTGGCGTTTTGGCTAACGCTTAGTCTTTAGTTCAAATTGCGGGGGGAACGGGCTTCTGTCATCATCCGTAGATGAAAGAGGTCGTTAACCCATCTCGGACCAGTATTCTTTTTGTCTGTCTTGGCAATATCTGCCGCTCGCCCATCGCTGAGGGCGTGTTTAGGCACATCGCTGCGCAAAGAGGGTTGAGCGACAGTTTTAGCGTGGACTCGGCTGGGCTTGGCAGTTGGCATATCGGTCATCCAGCCGATCGACGGGCACAGGCGGCGCTCCAAGCGCGAGGCATCGACATTAGCGGGTTGCGCGCCCGCCAGGTTACCCCCGCCGACTTCGACCAATTCGATCTGATTCTGGCCATGGACCGGGCAAACCGTGAGGGCCTGCTCAAGCTCGCGCCCAAGGACCGGCATCACAAAATCACGCTGTTCATGGAATACGCGCCGAATCTATGCGTGCAGGAAATCCCCGATCCTTTCTTTGGCGATAAGGAGTCGTTCGACTATGTCTGCCAGCTGATCGACGCGGCCTGTCGCGGGCTGCTTGTCAGCCTTACGACGCAGCGTCCCGCTCAAGCGGCGCCCGCCTCCAGACCGCTCGCGCCGCTGAACGGATAAGCGGCTTCGACGAGATAGGGGCCGCCGCCCTGATTGGGGCGCGCTGAAAACAGCACGAACTGTTCAACCTCGAACGGCGCTGCCATGAAGCCGCCGAAATAAGACAGATACTCAGCAAGGTCTTGCGGCCGCGTATTGTGCAGCCGAGCCAATGTCACATGCGGCGTGAAATTGCGCGACTCGGCGGGAAGCCCAGCGCGCCGGGCAGCCCGCTCATGGGCTTTCTGCAGCCGGAGCAGCGGCTCGACCGGCTTGATGCCGGCCCACAGCGCGCGTGGCTTGTTGCCGCCGAAGACTCCCAACCCGCTAAAGCGCAGCTCGAAACTCTCGAAATCAATGTCCGCCAAGTCCGAGGCAAAACTCCGGGCTGTCGCCTCGTCGATGTCGCCGGCAAAGCGCAAGGTCGAATGATAATTTTCCGGGTCGATCCAGCGCGCTCCCGAGAGCTTTCCTCTTAACATCGCCAGGCGGTCGATGATGGGGTCAGGAAGTTCGAGGCCAGTGAACAATCTTGGCATAGCGCGCCTCCAAAAAGTTAGAGCGGCGTTAGGGACAAGGATATGTGTAGATCCGGTTCGTTGCGTCGATTTGTTTAAGCACCTCCTCGCTGAGCGTTAGATGAATGCTGTCAATATTGGTCCTTAACTGCTCCATGCTGGTCGCCCCGATGATCGCCGATGTGACGAAGGGGCGGGTGGCGGCGAATTGAATGGCCATCTGCGCCGGATCGAGGCCGTGCTCGCGGGCGATTTTCAAATAGGCGGTGGTCGCTGGCGGCCCGTTTGGCGTCTCATAGCGCTGCAAGCGGTCGAAAAGCTGCTTGCGGGAGCCTTCCGGCAGCGCGCCATTTTCGTATTTGCCGGTGAGATAGCCTTGCGCCAGCGGCGAGTAAGCCAACAGGCCAACATCCTCGCGATGCGAAAACTCCGCCAGTTCGATTTCAAACGTGCGGTTTAGCAGGTTATAGGCGTTCTGGATCAACGCGATGCGC
>JANNOQ010000083.1:0-2002 GCA_031399085.1 Rhodomicrobium sp. | reverse complement strand
CAAAACCGTTGAAAATCTGCGGGTTCCGCTCTCGCCGTTTTACGACACGCTCAACAAACGCCAGAACCCGCTCATTCCAAACCCACGCGTTGGCGGCGAGAATGAAATCAAATGGTTCGAGCAGCTCAAGGGACTGAACGTGCTTTCGAGCCCTTTCAGCACCGAGCTGTTTTTCAACTCCAACAGCCGCTTCCCTGAGCAGGCCGGCCTTTCCGGCGCCATTGTCGGCTCGTTCTACGCGTTGCTGGTTTGCTTCCTCATCAGCTTCCCGACGGGTATCGCCGCGGGCGTTTACCTGGAAGAGTTCGCCCCGAAAAATCGCTATACTGACCTGATCGAGGTGAACATCAATAATCTTGCGGCCGTGCCGTCGATCGTTTTCGGCTTGCTCGGTCTTGCAGTGTTTTTGAATCTGTTCGGCCTGCCGCGCTCGGCCCCGCTTGTTGGCGGCATGGTGCTGGCATTGCTCACATTGCCCACGATAATCATTGCAACGCGCGCCGCGCTCAAGTCGGTGCCGCCTTCCATACGACAGGCGGCGCTTGGCATTGGCGCCTCGGAACATCAGGTTGTCATGCATCACGTGCTGCCCTTGGCGATGCCCGGCATCATGACGGGCACCATCATAGGCATGGCGCACGCGTTGGGTGAGACCGCGCCGCTGCTTCTGATTGGGATGAACGCCTTCATCACCAGCGCGCCCGGCGACATTCTTGAGGCCGCGACCGCCCTGCCCGCACAAATCTACAGCTGGTCTGACAGCCCGGAGCGAGGGTTCGTCGCCCGCACCTCCGCCGCGATCCTGATCCTGCTCGCCTTCCTCGTGTTCATGAACGGAATAGCCATTTTCCTCCGGCAGAGATTTGAGCGGAAGTGGTAAACCGACGCTTCTCAGCCTAAGATTGGAGATCAAACTCAGATGATGCAGACTCAATCGATGGACGTATCTCAAAAAGCGTCGGAGATGACGCCATTTCAGGCCGCGCTTGGGGACAAAGCAGGCGCTAGCTCGACCGATCATGAAGCAATGATGCGCGCGCGTCAGGTGTCTGTCTTCTATGGCGCCAAGCAAGCGCTGTTCGACGTCAACCTCGACATGCCGGCAAAGGCTGTCACCGCGCTGATCGGCCCGTCCGGCTGCGGTAAATCGACATTCCTGCGCTGCCTCAACCGCATGAACGACACGATCGAAGGCGCGCGCGTCACCGGCAACATCACCATCGAGGGCGACGATATCTATTCGCCCGCCGTCGATCCGGTGCAGTTGCGCGCCCGCGTCGGGATGGTTTTCCAGAAGCCGAACCCATTCCCGAAAACGATCTTCGAGAACGTGGCTTACGGCCCCCGCATCCATGGCCTTGCGAAGTCGAAAACCGATCTTGAAGAGATCGTCGTGAACAGCCTGCAGAAGGCCGGGCTTTTCAAGGAAGTGAAGGATCGCTTGCATGAAGCCGGCACGGGCCTTTCCGGCGGCCAGCAGCAGCGCCTCTGCATCGCGCGCGCGATCGCCGTCAGCCCAGAAGTCATCCTGATGGACGAGCCGTGTTCGGCGCTCGACCCGATCGCAACCGCGAAAATCGAGGAACTGATGGACGAACTCCGTCAGAATTATTGCATCGTCATCGTGACGCACTCGATGCAGCAGGCCGCGCGCGTATCCCAGCGCACAGCGTTCTTCCACCTCGGCATCCTTGTCGAGGAAGGCGAGACCAGCATGATCTTCACGAACCCGAAAGACAACCGCACTCAGGACTACATAACCGGACGGTTTGGCTGACGCCGGGCGAGTTGGCTTTCACATTGACCGGCAGGAGAATTGCATGAGCGAGCACATCGTCAAGGCGTTTGAGGAAGAACTTAAGCTGCTTGACAGCCAGATCGCAAAAATGGGCGGCCTGGCCGAGGAGATGCTTGGGCGCGCCATTCTCGCTCTTGACCGCCGCGACCCCAATCTGGCCGCTATCGCGATCGAGGATGACAAGGCCATTGACGAACTCGAGCG
>JANNOQ010000052.1:0-1505 GCA_031399085.1 Rhodomicrobium sp. | reverse complement strand
GCGGCGAGTGCGCCGTTCGATCGTCAGGGCGATGCCTCGCCGTTGCTCATCGCCGCCGATGACTCGAGCGCCAGCCTCACTCAGTCTGCCCGGCATACCCTGAAGCGTCTCGACGGCATTCTGGCCGACAATGCGGAACCGCTTAAGGATACAATAGCTAACATCGACACATTCTCCAAGGCCCTCGCGCGCAACGCCGATCGCGTCGATGGCGTCGTTGCCGGGTTGGAGCGCATGACCGGCGGCGCGTCCGGCAAGCCGATAGCGGTGATTTATGATCTGATGCCACTCAAACAGTTCCCGTCGCTGCCGTTTGCGCCACGCGGCCAGATTGTTGTGGCCGATCCCGTCGTGCTCTTCGAATTTGACTCGGTGCGTATTCTGGCGGCGGCCGACGATGGCAAAAGGGTTGATTTTGGCGCGGCGCAATGGAGCGACACCTTGCCGAAAATGTTCCAGGCCAGGGTCATTCAAAGCTTTGAGAACGCAGGCTATCTTCAACATGTCGCGCGGCCGACCGACGGTCTTACAGCCGACTTCACGCTCCTGACGGAGATACGAAGCTTTCAGATCGGAGCCGGGCCGGATCGACAAGCGGTTGTCGAGTTCACCGCAAAACTCTCCACACCCGATGGGCGAATCGTTGACGCCCGCCTTTTCAAGGCGTCCCGCCCCGTCCCGGTCATCGACGCGCCATCCGCCACGACCGCATTAGGCGAAGCGTTCGGGGCCGCCGCGACGGATTTGATCGTCTGGACCTCCGGCGTGATCGGAAAAGCGTCATAACAGCAGTGACGGTGATTAACGGGCCAGCTTCAGCAAGGTGGACCGACTGCATAATTTTGGCGGATATCACGGAGTAGGCCAGGCATCCCAAGGAAATGGCTTCTGGTCGGTGTCGTGAAACAGATAGAGCGCGACGTCATTCATCCAGCGCGCCAATGAGCGCCCAAATCGCGCTATGTAAGCGTTTGGCCCATCGGCGAAAACAAGCCAGAAAAACTGCAGCACGGCAGCGGCCGTCATCACCGATTGACCGAAACGGAACAGGAGAAGAAACAGGAGCATGAAAAGCCCGCGTCGCCATTTTGGCTGAGACTTTTGCCCCGTTAAATCCATCGGCGGTTCATCTGTCATCGCGCCATCCTTGTGATTTTTGGGATCGGGCGGGTTCTGTCGGCGCAGTCTTGGGAGCGAGAGTTTCAAGGTAAGTGACGAAAGCGGCCGCCTCCTCACTCGTGAATTGAAATTCAGGCATGTCAGGATGACCGGTCATCAATCCTTCGGTCAAAGCCTCCTGAAGCATTTCGACCGGCCAGCGTCGATGCAGATCGCGGAATCTCGGCGCGGAGGGATGAGCGCTCGCATCATCGGCGCCTGTTGCATGGCACCGGGCGCAATGAGTTTGCGCAAGTTCCTGCCCGCGCGCCTCCCCAGTTTTCTCCGCAGCGTTTGGTGATGCCACAACAAGTAGCGCCAGGATGAACAACAGGTATGCTGGATGC
>JANNOQ010000043.1:0-15933 GCA_031399085.1 Rhodomicrobium sp. | reverse complement strand
GAGCACGACATGAAGTTCGTCGAGGACATCGCCCACAAGGTGACGGTGCTGCATCAGGGCCAGATCCTGTCGGAGGGCACGATGGACAAGGTGAAGAACGATCCGAAGGTCATTGAAGTCTATCTCGGACATTAAGGAGCGCGTCGATGCTGGCTATTTCGGATCTTCATGTTGCTTACGGCCAGAGCGAGGTGCTGCACGGCCTCAACGTGGCGGTGGCACCCAACGAGATCGTCGCGATCATGGGCCGCAACGGCATGGGCAAGACCACGCTGATGAAATCGCTGATGGGCATCGTTCCCTCGCGCGCGGGCACCATCGCCGTCGGCGGTGCGGACATCACCAAGCTGAAGACCTTCGACCGCGTCGCCAAGGGCGTCGCCTATGTCCCGCAGGGCCGCATGATCTTCTCCACCATGACGGTGAAGGAGAACATCGAGACCGGCCTGACGACGACCGGCGAAAGCGAAGTCCCCGACAGCATTTACGAGCTGTTCCCAGTGCTGTTGGAGATGAAATCCCGGCGCGGCGGCAACCTGTCAGGCGGCCAGCAGCAGCAGCTTGCCATCGCCCGCGCGCTGGCCTCCAAGCCGAAGGTACTGCTGCTCGACGAGCCGACCGAAGGCATCCAGCCCTCCATCATTCGCGACATCGGCCGCACGCTGAAGCGCATCCGCGACGAGCGGGGCCTCTCCATCGTGGTGTCTGAGCAGGTGCTCAGCTTCGCGCTCGACGTCGCCGACCGCATCCTCGTCATCGAAAATGGAGACATCGTCCATGAAGCTGACCGCTCCCTCGTGGATGAAGCCAAAATCGCCGGCTTCCTCTCCGTCTGAACCCGTAGCGCCGCCAAAACCCGAATTGCCCAAGGTCGAAAGGAGAACATCCATGCCGGAAACCATCATCAAGGTCGATCTGAGCCAGTCGCCTTACGAAAACGACATGATCCACAATCGCTGGCACCCCGACATCCCGATCGTCGCGTGGGTGAAGCCGGGCGATGATTTCATCATCGAGACTTACGACTGGACCGGCGGCTTCATCAAGAACAACGACAGCGCCGACGACGTCCGCGACATCGACCTCAGCATCGTGCATTTCCTCTCCGGCCCGATCGGCGTCAAGGGCGCCGAGCCGGGCGATCTCCTGGTGGTGGACCTGCTCGATGTCGGCGCCAAGCCCGAAAGCATGTGGGGTTTTAACGGCTTCTTCTCCAAGAAGAACGGCGGCGGCTTCCTCACCGACCATTTCCCGCAGGCCCAGAAATCCATCTGGGACATCAAGGGCATGATGACCCATTCGCGCCACATCCCCGGCGTCGAATTCGCCGGGCTGATCCATCCCGGCCTGATCGGCTGCCTGCCGAGCAAGGCCCTGCTCGAGACCTGGAACGCCCGCGAAGGCGGCCTGATCGCCACCAACCCGAATCGCATCCCGGCGCTCGCCACCGCGCCCTTCGCCGACACCGCCCATATGGGCCGCCTCAACGGCCAGTGGCGCGGTCAGGCCGCCGCCGAGGGCGCCCGCACCGTGCCGCCGCGCGAGCATGGCGGCAATTGCGACATCAAGGATCTCTCGCGCGGGTCAAAGATCTTTTTCCCCGTCTATGTGCCGGGCGGCGGCCTGTCGATGGGCGATCTGCATTTCAGCCAGGGCGACGGCGAGATCACCTTCTGCGGCGCCATCGAAATGGCCGGCTGGCTGCATCTGCGCGTCGAGATCATCAAGGACGGCATGGCGAAGTACGGCATCAAGAACCCGATCTTCAAGCCGTCGCCGGTCACGCCGAACTACAAGGATTACCTGATCTTCGAAGGTATTTCCGTGGATGAATGGGGCAAGCAGCATTATCTGGACGTGCATATCGCCTATCGCCAGGCTTGCCTCAACGCAATAAACTACATGACGAAATTCGGCTATTCGCCCGCGCAGGCCTATTCGATCCTCGGCTGCGCGCCGGTGCAAGGGCATATTTCTGGAGTTGTGGACATACCGAACGCCTGCGCGACGCTCTGGCTGCCGACGGAGATTTTCAGCTTCGACATTAATCCGTCTGCCGCCGGGCCGGTGATCTTCGACACCAAGGGCATCGATCTGCCGCTCTCGCCGGATGTGAACTGAAATTTTGCGTCCCTCCCGCCGCCGGGAGGGACCGACGCTTGCATGGGAGAAGCCGATGCCCGTCTATGATTACGAATGCGCGCAATGCGGACCGTTCACCGCGATGCGGCCTATGGCGCGCTGCGCCGACCCTCTCGCATGTCCCGAATGCGGCGCCGCCGCTCGCCGCGCTTTTATCACCGCGCCCGCCATCGCGGGCATGGAGGCCGGCCGCCGCAACGCCATCGCCACGAATGAGCGCGCTTCGCACGAGCCGCGCCAGTCCAAGGCGCATGGGAGCGGCTGCGGTTGTTGCTCGGGCTCCAGGCGGAAAGCCGGGGAAGGCGCGGCCGGCACCGGGGGCGCGAAAAGCTTCCCCAAGGCCCGCCCATGGATGATCAGCCACTAAGCGCTGGCGTTCGTTTCCGGCTAAATGCGCGTTCTCACATCGATTATTCCGCCGTAAGCCTTGCTCTTGAACCGCGTGCAGACCAGGATTCCCTTTCGCGGCACTATACAAGCCGGGTTTGTCGGACACGATAGTTGAAGGCGCAAATCCTTGCCTCTTCAGGAGCTTCTCGCATCAACGGGCTGCCGCTTTGGTATTCCAGCGATGCTGGACCCGGAATCTAGCCTCGCCCGACCGCCCGCCAGGTCTCGGCGACGTGCGTATCCACGACCTTCGCTATTCCTTTGCGAGTGTTGCAGCAGCGTCTAGAGCGGGATCACTCTGATTGGAATCGATTTGCAGCCAGGTTTTGCATCTCGCCCTGGTCGTGGCTGCCCGCGCGGGCGTGGTGAAAGGCACCATCTATCGCTACTTCTCCGACAAGGACGAATTATTCGAGGCGGCGATCCGCTCACGCGCTGCGCCCGTCTTTGGTCATGTGGAGGCGCTCATCGATGCTTTTCCCGGCTCGTCCGAGGATTTGCTGAAGGCAGTATTTCAACGCTTGTATCAGAACATGTTCACGACCGATCTCAACGTCCTAATGCGCATCATCATCTCCGAAGGCGGGCGGCATCCGAAAATCGCGGAGCATTATTACACCCAGTCCATCAGCAAAGGCCGCGCCCTGCTCGGCAAGATCATCGCGCGCGGCGTCGAGCGTGGCGAGTTCCGACGCGGCCCGGCGAGCGATCTGCCCATGATCATTCTCGCCCCCGCTATTATGGCCATGGTGTGGAAAATGACCTTCGACCGCTTCGACCCCATTGAGGCCGACCGCTTTATGGCCGCCCATATCGACCTGGTCTTCAACGGCCTGCGTGCTGGGCAAAGTTGAGCCTCACCCCTCAATTAGCATCATGATTCCAGAAAAGCATTGAACAAGGCAAAGCGATCGCTGGGGCGAGAAAGGCGATCAACAGTTCAAACGACGGCATGGGCTGGGGCTCTTCGCATGAAGATACGGATCTTGCAGCAGTAGACGTATCCGTCGGCTTCTTCTTTGAGAACCATTTACCGGGCGACTGAATGACTGCAACGAGCTCGTCGCATCCGCAGATGCGTTAGGTGTTACTAAGCACCGCCGCCCCAAGGACGGCGGTCTTATCATGAGGGTACCGAACGCATGGCGGCGGGCAAGTGTAAACCCGCCCGCCGCCTTCGACCTACTACGAGGTGACCTCGAGCCTGAGCTTCTTCTTCAGCGCGCCGGTCATCGCGCCACGCTGGTAGCGAGCGCCCGCTCACGAAAGCTGAGATCAACGAAACGCATCGGATCAGTCATGTCTTTACGAGGCTGGCCATATTTCGCGCGAAGGGCCAGAACCGTCCGGATGCCAGCTTCATTCAGAGCGACATCCCGGTAAAATCCTGAATCGGGGTCAAGCAGAATTTCATATGCTTGGTGCGCCAGTTCTGGCGTCATTTTGGAAACGTTGGCAACGAGCAACGCCTCCGCGACAGGCCGGTTCGCCGGATCGGCCAGGAATTCGACGGATCGTTTATAGGCCCGGATGAAACCTTCGACGGCTGGTCTGTTGACCTGCGCCCAGGATCGGCGCGCTGCGCCGACCATGCCCTGATAAGGCTCGCCGAGAGCAGTTTCAGCGCGCACCAGCGTGTTAAACCCTTGTGCCTTGCCTAAAAGCTCGAAAGGGGTCATTTGCATGGTCGCGGCGTGCTCAGGCTTTTCCAGCATGGCTTGGAACCGGCTGGCGACGCCGCCTGCCCGTTCGAACTTGACCTCATTTTCGGCGATGCCGTTACGCGCGAGGATCTCCCGAAGCACGAAGGCAAAACCGGTCGTCATGGCATCGACCGTCAAGGTCTTGCCTTTAAGGTCTTGAACGCGCTTATAAGGGGCTTGTGCGACCAGCGAGAGAAAGGCGTTGTCCGAGCCGAGGAAGGCGAAAAGATCCGGGTTCGCTCCGATTGGCGCTTCGTTCTGCCCCTCTTGATAGGCGATAACGTTATCAATCGCAGTCATCGCGATATCGTAGCGATCAGCGAGCAGGTTCGTGATCTGATAAACGGAGCTCGGCGTGTAGGTCAGGTTAACCCTGATCCCTTCTGCGGAGAAATAGCCTTGCCGCTGTCCTGCCCAGATTGGCAGGTTGAAGCCGCCGGCGAAACCAATGACGCGGAGTTCTCGCAAGGGGTTGGGATGTTTAACCGGCGGCGGGTTTGTCTGCGCCATTGAGGCGCTCGTAAAGATGCCAAGAACGCCAGATGCGAGAAGTGTGGATTGGATCAGGCGCTTCCGAAATCGAGTCATGAGACGCTCCATGTGATAAACTTTGGATTCGACGATCAGATAGCAGCCGGGCTTGCTGACACGCCTTGCCCTTCGCGGATTTGGATATAGTATCATTTTTATTCGTTTTGAACGTATAACGTTTATAACAAATAGTTTATCAACTAAGATTCCTTGAAGCGCATTGAGACGCCGCAATGATGGTCAATAAAACAGGGGCTTACATTCGGAGCATCAAGATTGCTTGCGCCTCGTTCGGACGAGCCGCGCTTGCCTTTGATGCCGCCTTCGCACAAATCCCTTCTTCATTTACGCTGATCGTCGCGAAGCGCATCTCTGCCCCAAATATCAACGTTGCATCTGATTGCTCCAGCTTGGAAATCCCCGACCGTTGAATCGTGACCAGTGGCCTCGGGCTTTTGACGCTCCACCATTCATCAAAATATCGTTATACACAACATTCGTTGCAAACGAATGTTAATGCCGCTATATGTCATTATCGCGGCATTCCAGGGCGTTGGCGATCATGAATGCCGCGACAAACAATTTTGGAGTTCGACCATGCCACGACGATCCTGTCCGCCCTCGGCCCTTTTCAGCCTCACCGCCGCCCACGCGATAGCCGCGGCAGCGTTCGATCCGATCGAAGGCCGGCAAGGGCAGACGCTGTCCGACTGCAAACGGCTTAATATGAAGCTTTTCACGTTGCGGAGCGCCCCGCACCTGACGTGCCTTCTGGGGCCCATGCTCACCGTCCCCGCAGGAACCTGCGCTCTCGTACAGGAGCGCTTGCCCGCGCTGCCGACCTTTTGCGTCAAGGAGCTGTCATGACTGGCATCACGAGGCGGGACGCCGCCAAAGGCGCTGCGGCCTTGGGGGTTGCGGCCATGATCTCTCCGATAAGCGTTGCGCAGCAACGAGGAGGCTTGACCGATACCATACTCATCAACGGTAAATTCACGACATTCGACCCGGCCACGCCAGCGCCTGAGGCAGCCGCCGTGCGCGGCGATAAATTTCTGGCCGTCGGCAGCGAAAAGGATGTGCGCGCCGCGGCATCTCCCGATGCCAAGGTCATCGACCTGAAAGGGCGCCGCGTCATCCCGGGGCTGAACGACAGCCACACGCACACGGTGCGCGAGGGGCTGCAATATGCGCTCGAGCTGCGCTGGGACGGCGTGCCGACCTTCAAGGAGGCCATGGAGCGGCTGCGGGTCATGGTTGCGAAGACGCTCCCCGGACATTGGGTGCGCGTCGTTGGCGGCTTCTCGCCGGCGCAGTTCACGGACGAGCCGCGCATGCCGACGCTCGAAGAGATCAACAAAATCGCGCCGAACACGCCCGTCTATATCCTATTCGTCTATACCAGCGCGCTGGTCAATCAGGCCGCCTTGCGCGCGCTTGGCATCGACAAGAACACGCCTGACAATCGCTGGCCTGCCGCGAAGCTGGAGCGCGACAGCGCCGGCAACCCGACCGGCCTGCTGATGGCGAACCCGTCGCCGGTTGTACTCTATGCGACGTTGTTCGACGCGCCGCGCCTCAACTTTGACGACGCGCTCATCTCAACCCGCCACTTCATGCGCGAGCAGAACCGGCTCGGCATCACCTCCACGCTCGATTGCGGCGGCGGCTTCCAGAACTGGCCGGACGATTATGAGTTGATCCGCGAGTTGAACCGGCGGGGCGAGATTACCGTGCGGATCGGGGCGTCCACCTTCATCCAGCGGCCGGGAAAGGAGCTGGAGGACTTCACCCGCTGGACGTCCGAGTTCAAGGCGGGCGAGGGCGACGAATGGTTCCGTCTCATCGGCGGCGGCGAAATGCTGGTGCTCTCGGCCTATGACTACGAGATCTTTTCCGGCCCGCGCGTCACCCCGCCCGCGAAGGCGGAGGCCGAGCTTGAGGCGGTGCTGCGCCTGCTGGTCGAGAAGAAATGGCCGTTCCGGTTCCATGCGACCTATGGCGAAACGGTCACGCGCCACCTGGACGTGATCGAGAAAATCCACCGCGACATGCCGGTGAACGGCCTGCGCTGGATCGTCGATCACGGCGAGACCATGAGCGAACGCGACATCGAGCGCGTGGCGGCGATGGGCGGCGGCGTGGCCATCCAGAACCGCATCGCGTTCCAGGAGCGCGCGTTTCTCGACCGCTACGGCGCCAAAGCCGCCGAGGACGCGCCGCCGATCAAAAAGCTGCTGCCGGCGGGCGTGCCCGTCGGCGCGGGCACCGATATGAGCCGCGTGTCGAGCTATAGTCCGTGGCTGTGCCTCGAATGGCTGGTGGCGGGCAAAGGCGTCGGCGGCGCGCAACTGCTCGGGCCGAACACCAAGCTCGACCGCGAGACGGCGCTCCGGCTGTGGACCGACAACGCTTGGTTTTCCAACGAGGAAAACCTCAAAGGACGCATCGCGCCGGGCCTGCTGGCCGACCTCGCCGTGCTGTCGGAGGATTATTTCACTGTGCCTGAAAGCGAGATCCGCAAGCTGGAGAGCGTGCTGACCATGGCCGGCGGCAAGGTCGCCTGGGGCGTGCAGGACTATGCCAGCCTCATGCCGGAACTGCCGCCGCTCCGGCCGGACTGGTCTCCCGTTAACGCCTTCGGCGGCGTATATCGGCAAACCGCGCAGGCGGAGGATCTCCATAAGTGAAGCATGCGACATGCATGAAGCCAAGATCCTGCGTCCTGAACCGCCGTTAAGCGCTGGCGGCGGCCGTGAAAGACCCGGTAGTCACCGCGCGCGCCTGCTCTCGCGGCTTGGAGTCGCTCGGATGCCAGCGAATCAGCGGGGTAGCGCCGTTAGGGCGTTTCCCCTCTCGCTTTCTTGAGCAAGGCAATCAGTTTCTTAATTTCGCCCGGCGCGAGATTTGCGAGCTGTTTGCGATGCGTCTCTATAAGAGGCTCGTCGATGGCGTCGAGAAGGTTCGATCCGGCCTCGCTAAGAAAAGCGCGCACGACGCGGCGGTCCGCAATATCATGCTGCCTGACGATAAGTCCGTCCCGCACGAGCCTGTCGAGCAGCCTTGTGGTGTCGGCGCGCGGGTCGGTCATCTGATCGCCGATTTGCGACGCCGTCAGTCCGGCCGCGCCGCCACGGCGGATCGCCCGCATGACATTATACTGCTTCCCAGACAATCCGTGACCCGACAGCAGTTCGCTCACCTCCAGACTTAGAACCTCAGCGGTCCGGATCAGGTTCAGATAAGCCTGCTGCTCTGGGACATAAGCTCCGGTTTCCTTAACGACCAGTTCGGGCGTTTCAAATTTTTTTGCGTCATCTCTGTCCGCCACGGACGCCTCGAATTTGTTTCAAACAATATTCGTTGACAACGAATAATTTCGGCATCATGATCTGGTTATCGCAGCAGCAACCGTCTCCGCAAGCGATATCTCCGCGGGGCAAGCCACTCAAGGTCTGCAAGTCATGCTGGTCAAAATAAGAATTGGGTCGATGTCCGGCGCGCTCGCCAGAGGCAGGATCGCCGCGACGGCCCTTTTCACATCCATCCTGCTCGTTCCTCAAGCAGGTCAGGGGAGCGTTCCGCCGGACTATTCGCGGCTCGCATCGCAGGCCTTCGATGAAGCCGATGCACCTTATTCGCGCCGGGCGCGCCGTGACATGATCGCAATACCGGCCGGATCTTATCCCATGGGACGCGGCGACGGTCCCCGCGCTGAACGCCCGGCCCACAGAGTGCGGCTGCGCGGTTACCGAATCGATCGGACCGAGGTCACCAATGCGGCCTTCACCGAATATCTGAACGCGCTCAATCTGGATTCCCAACTTGACTTTTCACCAGGCGGACTTCGCGCTCCGGCCAGCGGCAGCGCTGTCCTCGACCTGCTGCGTGAGGGACGCGAGGGCGGCGGCCTCTACCCGATCATCGCGCTCGACGACGATCAGGCAAGGATCGGCTATCGCGCGGGAAGGTTTTTGTCGGTTCCCGGCCATGAAGATCATCCGGTCACAGAAACCACTTGGGCCGGAGCCCGCGCCTATTGCGCCTGGCGCGGCGCAAGGCTTCCGACCGAAGCCGAATGGGAGGCCGCAGCGCGGGGCGAGGCGGGCCTCGCTTATCCCTGGGGCGCGAGCCCGCCCGACCAGACGCGGGTCTTTATCAGCGGCCGAACCGGCGTGACCGGCCCCGTTGGCGCCCGGCCGGGCGCTTCGCCCTTCGGCGTTCTCGACATGTCGGGATCGCTCGCCGAATGGACCTCCACATTGCAAAGCCCATATCCCTATGACCCCTCCGATGGGCGGGAAGCGCCGCACGCGCCGGGTGAACGCGTCACCCGAGGCGGCGACTATCTCTACGACGCTGACGCAAAGGCGCTAACCGCCACTCACCGCACTGGATTTTCGAATGCGCCGGAGCGCGGCCACCGGCATATCGGCTTCCGTTGCGCAGCGTCCGGCCCGGCATCCTGATTTCATGGGAGATGCAACATGACAGACCTCAACGCGCAACATGCAATGACGGCCGGGACGGCCGCGCCAGCCATGGATCGGTATCATCGGATCGTCCGCGTGACGCACTGGCTTATGGCGCTTTGCTTCCTGTTTATGTGGGCGTCGGGCTATGTCATGCGCAACGCCATGGAGCACGACTCGCCGCTGCAGGAATATGTCTACGACCTCCACAAATCCATCGGCGTCACTCTTATCGCGCTTTTAGTGCTGAGAATTACGGCACGCTTCATAGCGCCTGCTCCGAGACTGCCGATCAGGATGCCTGCGGCCGAGCGCAAAGCAGCAAAGATCGGACATTTGACGATATACGTCCTCATTGTCATGGCGTTGATCACGGGATGGGCGCTGACGGATTTTGGTGGACACGGCGTCGTCTGGTTCGGTGTTCCGATGCCGCAGATCTTTCCGGTCCAGGAGCAACTTCTTGGCGTTCCCCTCGATCCGCTGACAAGCGACATCCACGCCTGGCTGGTCTATGGACTGCTCGCGCTCGTCGCCGTTCATGTGGCCGCCGTCGTGAAGCACCGCGCCAAGGACAAAATAGATCTGCTGCCGCGCATCGGCATCAGCTTCAGGTCCAGATGATTAGGGCATGGTGTTCGAGTAAGCACCCCGGCATTGCGGTATGTGTCCAGATCAACAACGAAATCCGACACCGCAACGACGGTGGCGGAATAAAACCGGCTTCATCGGCCTGATCGACCTGGCGGCCGTCTTTTGACGTGAGAGCGGTAGGCCGAAGCGAAGGCCCGCGCCATCACCGGGACGCGGGCCGTCGCTGGCCAGGAGCACCAGTTGACGCACCGCGCCGGCTTCGTGGCGGCTGTCTTGCCGAGAACGAGCCAGAGCGTTGCTGATTCTGGCGCCGCACGCATCATCGATCGGGCGGGTGAGTCGTCGTGCCGCGCCCTCATAGCACAGTACTAGGACGGACGACGTCGCGGCGCTCCGCCTGCGCCCACGCGACGCCTTCGAGCAGCGCGGATAGCTGCGCCGCCGACAGCTTGATCACCCCGTCCTCGATTGGCGGCCAGAGGAATTGGCCGTTCTCCAGCCGCTTGTACCTCACGAGGGAATGCAGCCTCGACCTGCGCAGATGAGCAGTTAGTCCGGGTGACGCATCCGTTTCATCCGTTATTCGGACGGCAGTTGCCGTGCGTCGGGAGGCGATACAACCGGCACGGCGAACGCCGTCTGCTGCAAGCAGATGATACGGCTATTTGGTCTGTTCCCCCACAATGGACTGATCTTGTGAGCCCGGATCCGGAAGTTGTCATGGGCAATGGGCGAGCCCTTTTGCAGGTCGCGGAAATAATAGAGTTGGCCGATCTGGTGGGTCGCCTGTCCGGCAAATCGGGGCTCTGATCGCGCCGCAATATGTAAAGATAATTATACCGCAAATGTAGAGCGGATTGCGCCGTAAAGGGGATTCAGATGATCGTCATTTTGATTTTTGCTTGCATATGCAGGACGCACGCGGCGAACGCGGTCTTGACGCGCCTGAGCAAAGCGGTGTAATTATATTTACGTCCGTATCTCGCCCTGCAACCGGAGCCAGAGATGTCCGCGAAGTACTACAGCAAGCTATCCAAGGCGGACGTCCTCATCGAAGAGGGCACCTTCAACCCAGCTCCAGACAAGGTGCGCGATCCGAAGTTCCGTGGCGGCGAGTTCTTCGATCCCCGCGACGCCGTGCAGGTCAAATACGAGATGCTGCGCCGCGTCTCCATCGACAACGTGTCGGTGACGGAGGCCTCGGGCGAATATGGGGTCTCCAGGCCGACCTACTACCAGGCCAAGGCGAACCTCGACATAGCCGGGATTGCCGGATTGGTGCCGGCAAAGCCGGGCCCCCGCGGCCCCCACAAGATCGGCGACGAAGTCCTGGCATTCCTGCAGGCGCGGCTGACCCCAGGCGAACCCGTCCGCGCTCGGGAACTGGCGAAGCTGGTGCGCAGCGAACTCGATATCGAGCTTCATCCAAGAACGATCGAGCGGGCGTTAAAAAAAACGGGCAGGTGAGCATTGCCGCGACATCGGCGGAGTCATCATCGGCCATTGCGGCTCAGTACGAGGTGCTGCGTGGAGCAGCCCTCGGCGAAGCTCTGCCACTCAAGGTCCGCAGCGGCCTCATGCTTTTCCTGTGTCGGGGCATGTGAGGATGGGCCAAGGCGCTGTCGGTAACGGCAAGCTCCCCTCAAGAGCGGATCCGCCCCTCGTCAACCGCTTGGCCGGCGCACGGCGGACACAGCGCCGTCGTTCACGCCCTTGCGGCAATCGCTATGGCATCAACGGTCGGAGATCACCATGAATGCACACCTCAAAGTCCAGCCGCGTCACCTTGAACGCGGCGCCTACCTGTACATCCGCCAGTCCTCGATGCGGCAAGTCGTCGAGAATGCCGAGAGCGCCAGGCGGCAATATGCACTTCGCGGGCGCGCCATCGCCCTTGGCTGGCGCGACGAACAGATTATCGTCATTGACAACGATCAGGGAGAGTCCGGCGCATCGGCGGCCTGGCGCGAGGGGTTTCAGCGGCTGGTCAGCGACGTAGGGTTGGGCCATGCTGGGATCGTGATGGGCTTAGAGGTCTCCCGTCTGGCGAGTAACAATGCCGACTGGCAGCGTTTGCCGGAGATCTGCGCCCTTGCCGATACCCTGATCCTCGATGAAGATGGTGTCTACGATCCGGCAAGTTTCAAGGACCGCCTCCTGCTCGGCCTAAAGGGAACAATGAGCGAAGCCGAACTGCATGTGATCAAGGCGCGGCTGCGCGGCGGCATCCTCATCAAGGCAAGGCGCGGCGAGTTTCGTTGTCCCCTGCCGACCGGCCTGGTCTATGACCATTCCGGCAATGTGGCGCTTGAGCCGGACATGCAGGTCAAAGAGACCATCGTTCATTTCTTCGAGACCTTCGCTCGCGTGGAATCCGCCTCCCAGACCGTCAAAGCCTTTCGCAAGGAAGGCCTATTGTTCCCATCGCGTCTGCACAACAGCCAGACGGTGTTTCGGCCACTGACCGCATCGACGGCGGTGCGCGTCCTGAACAATCCGCGCTACGCCGGCACCTACGCCTATGGCCGGCGTCAGTTTCGGCGCACCATTGACGGCAAGAAGACCGTGCGTGCGCGCGTCAATGACGACTGGCTGGCCTGCATCCCCGATGCTCATCCCGGCTACATCAGTTGGGAGCAGCATTAAGAGAACCTGAAGGTTCTCAAGGCGAACGGCCATGGATATGACGCGGCGCGAAGTCAATCCCAAGGGAAGGCCCGGCGCTGCTGCAGGGCCTGGCCGTATGCGGGCAATGCGGGCGGCATTTCCGGGTTCGCTACGCTGCCGCCGCGGGCGGCTGGAAGCCTGGTACATCTGTGATCGCGCCCATAGCTATCGCGCCGAACCCTTTTGCCAGTCGATAGCAGGACCTCCCGTCGACGAAGCCATCGGCCTGCTGATTGCCGAGCAGATGACGCCGGCGGCCATCGAACTGGCGCTCGAAGTCCGCAAGGAGATCGAAGCACGGCATGAAAATGCGGACCGGCTGCGCTGCCGCGCGATCGAGCGCGCCCAGATTGAGGCTGATCTCGCCCAGCACCGTTTCATGCTCGTCGATCCCAATAACCGTCTCGTCGCCGACACGCTCGAAGGCGAATGGAACGATAAACTCCGTATGCTGGCCAATGCCCGGGAAGAGCGCGAGCGCGCGCCCGGGAGCACGATCAGTTCATCCTCGATAAGGCCGTTCACGAGCGGTTCGTCGCAATGACGGCGGACGATCATCGAGAACGTTCAGCGCACGGTGTCAATGGGCACCGAATTTTCCGCAGAAGTGGGCATTTAAAATTTCCTAGTTTGGCGGCGTTGGTTGGGTTGGTGATCAGCCCGAGGTTTGATCTGTGGTCGCCTTTGGTGGTGGCCGGCCGCGTCGTTTCGGAGCGGTTGGCGGTTTGCCGGGTGTGGTGGATCTGAGGTTTTCCGGAACGAGGTCGGCGTGCTGGCGCATGCGGTAGCTGGAGCCCTCGATCTGGATGACGACGGCATGGTGCAGCAACCGGTCGAGGAGCGCCGGCGCGACGACGGGATCGCCGAAGACCTCGCCCCATTTGGCAAAGCCGCGGTTGGAGGTGAGGATCATGGCGCCCTTTTCATAGCGAGCGTTGACGCGCTGGAAGAACAGATTGCCGCCGCCTGGGGTGACCGGAAGGTAGCCGATTTCATCGACGACAAACAGCGATGAGCGGCAGAAGAAGCGGATCTTTTCGCGCAGCGTTCCCTCGCGTTCGGCCTTGGCGAGGGCGGCGATCAGATCGGCAAGCGGGATGAAGTAGACGCTTCTGCCGGCGCGGACGGCCTCGACCGCGAACGCCGTTGCAAGATGGCTCTTGCCGGTACCGGGCGGCCCGAGCAGATGGACGACCTCGGCGCGATTGATGAAGTCCAGGCCGGCCAGCGCCATGATGCGATTGCGATCGAGCGAAGGCTGGAATGAGAAGGCGAAGCCGGCGAGCGTCTTGATGATCGGGAGTTTCGCCATGCGCAACGCGGCCTTGATGCGGCGGTTCTCACGCAAGCTGAGCTCCTCGGCGAGCAGATCGTCGATGGCCTCGATGCCGTCGATCTGGCCCTGCTCGATGCGGCGGAGCGTGGCATCGAGCATTTCGAGAGCGCGCGGCATTTTCAGGCTGACAAGACTGCGGCGGATATTGTCGACACGCCCCGATGCGGTGGTGAGCGTCATGGCCGGTCTCCCATCGCCAGTTGCTCGCCGACCGCCCGATAGAGCGCCAGGGAGCGCAGCGGCACATGATCGCCAATGCGGCCAAGAGTGATGCCGGTTGCCTTGTTTGCGGTGCGCCTGGCGCCGCCGCCGGTGCGTTGGCTGCGATCGATACGATACTGCTTGCGGCCTTCAAGCACGGGATGCTCGGCGACGACGATGCCGAGGTCGAGGATGCGGATGAGATCGGGCAGCTGCTGCACTTCCACCACGCGGCGGGTGCCATCTGGAACGCTGTAATAATTGCCGCCAATGGCAACGAAGCCGTCATGGCTGACGCGCCGTTCCAGTTTGAGCACTGCGTCGAAGCGATGCTCCGGCAAGCGTTGCAGTTCAGGCTGCTCGGCAGTGAAGGCTTCGGCGACAATCCGCTGGGTGGTGCCGTGCACCCGGATATTGGCCACGGTGCCGAGCCAATCGGTGAGTTGGCTATTCAGATCCTCGAGATTGCGAAAGCGCTAGCGTCCGCAGCACCGCCGCTGCGCACTTCGCTTTGAGCCGAAGCTAGCCGGGACGGGGGAACGCCCCTTCGCCGAACAAAGAAACAGCGTCAAAACGCACCCTCAAAAGGGTTTCTTTTGCAAGCCGATTCGAGGTGCCCGATTGCGCGCCGGTTGACAATTATTACAATGTGATGGTGGATACGTTCTTCAACACTTTGAAATGCGAGGTCGTCTGGCGCACCGTCTTCCAGACTAGAGCCGAGGCCAAGCACGTCATCGGCGTAACAACGACCGCGTTGATGATCCCCTGGCCGGCGCGAGTGGATGCTCGCTCCAGCAACTCCGCTCAGGGCGCAAGGCTGGGCTTTAAACCGACCTCTCCCTTAAGGAGAAACTGGTCCAGTCGGTGCATCTCGGATGGGTACAGAAGCTACTGCGGCCATACAGACTGCGCCGCGCCCTGAACCCTTACCGCAGTAGGATTGGTCACTACGCACTGTTCCTTATGACTTGTAGCCTGTTCTTGAAGGCCGAATCTGTCACCGTTTTCCAACGTATTGATTATACGTCGATCCCAGAAAGAAACTTTGTAGCGATGAAATTTGCGCACGATCAAAGTACAACTCAAGAAGAGCTCGACCGCGAAGATGAAACGCTTTGGCGCTTGGCCGCCGTCAATTATCGCCGTGCGCTCTATTCCCGGTTCACCCATGACGTCGCCTGCTGTGCCGCCCTCATATCTGCCGAACTCGCCTCTTCGCAACGATCCAAGAAGGACGATTGCAAAATAGTCATTCAAGCAATCGAGTGGGCACAGCGGACGAGTGCTTCATCTCTTGAGTCGCGGGCCAATATTGCGCGCGGGACTTTACACGTTCATTGAGGGGTGGGCAGCCAACGGCCGCGCAAATTCCTGCTAGCGTGGCGGAGCAAGACGAGGCCATTTGTTAGTCTGGTGTTTGGAGCCAAAGCCCCCGTCCGCGCAGGGGTTTTTTGCTTTTCCTCCGTCGGCTCTTTATGGGTGGACGACGCGCTCGCCATCGCTGAGCAGATCGAGCTTTGATCACAGGCTCCGACCGCCGCCGAGGTCCCCAGATCGGCGGCGGATGCCCCAACGAGGTCATTGGCAGATCGAACGCTGAGCGGCCGGGAAGTGGTGGTCTTCTGCCGCTGCTTGACATTCAACGTCACTCTCGCCGGCGCCGCCTGAATGCGACTTTCCGACAAAACGCCAACAAACTGCCTGGATGCCGCTCGAGCCTCACCAGCCCTGGTGTGAACCGGCATGCAATTTTGGCTCTGACTCACATTTGATGATTTTGCATGGCGCCGTAGCACTGGTTTCTCAGGAGAATCAGGGCCATGGCGAGCAATTTGCGAGTATCTTCGTTGATCCCGGCCGGATTGATGGTCGAGCACGTTACAGAGAACGAGAG
>JANNOQ010000041.1:0-42581 GCA_031399085.1 Rhodomicrobium sp. | reverse complement strand
TGAGTAAGGCAACGCAGCAACGGACGCTCGCCGTCTTGAAAAACTTTTTTCATTGGCTCGCTGGCCAGCCTGGTTTTCGATCAAGATTGAACTATGCCGATGCGGACTATTTTTCGCTTTCGGAGAAGGACTTGCGGATTGCCAAAGCCGGCAATGAGCCGCGCTTTCCATCCCTTGAACAAATCCACCATGTTCTCGGCTCGATGCCGGCGGAAACCGAGATCGATCGGCGAAATCGCGCAGTCGTCGCCTTGTCGATTTTGACCGGCGCGCGAGACAGCGCCATCGCGTCGCTTAGATTGAAGCATGTCGATGTCTTTGAGGGTTGCATCCGTCAGGACGCCCGCGATGTGAAGACGAAATTCAGCAAGACCTTCACGACTTGGTTTTTCCCCGTCGGCGGCAATGCCGTCGAGATCATCGGCGACTGGGTTGCCTATCTCACTCGCGAGAAGCTGTTCGGAAATGACGATCCGCTTTTTCCGAAAACTTTGGTCGCAGTCGGCGCCGACCTGAGGTTTGAGGCTCAAGGCCTCTCGCGAGAGCTCTGGTCTGGCGCCGCGCCCATAAGGCAGATTTTTCGAGACGCCTTTGGCGCGGCCGGGCTACCCTATTTCAATCCTCATAGCTTCCGAAAGACGCTGACGCAACTCGGGGAGCGGGCCTGCAATACGCCGGAGGAATTCAAAGCATGGAGCCAGAACCTCAGCCATGAAAACGTGATGACGACGCTGATAAGCTACGGGTCGGTTGCGAGTTCTCGCCAAGCAGAGATCATTCGCCAGCTTGGCGAGCCGAGGGCGCCGGCAAATGAAATTCTATGCCAGATGACGGCGCTGTTGGCCCAGTACCGAAATTAATTGATGCGAGGGTTGCTTCCGCGGCTGAAGGACGTCGGAAGCTGCGGAGATGTGACCGAGCCGACTCGTGTCCCTTTCCTCTCGATTGGCCATTAGACAACGGTCTGCGAGCGTTCACCGGCCTTGTTTGACACTTACCCGCCTTTGAGTAGCAATAGAGGCTGACGGTGTACAGACGCAGAGGAGGTGGTTAAAGCCGTGGGCTGCACCGTGCTGTTGCCACGCTTTGCACAATATGATTCTGGATCGGACTGGAATGACCTAGCAGTTCGGCGAGGCAGAGATGAATTTCGCGCGCAATTTCAGGCCGCGTTTCGAGTCGCCGCAACTGCTCTGGCTTCCTCGGGTGTAACCGGCCAATCGAATAGTCGAAACCATGCGGTGGGTTACAACCAATCGACCTCTTCCTCAGTCAAAAGGGAGAGCCAGCCTGCCGGAAGAAGTCGCTAACAGATGCACCTATCACTCGCGCTATTCAGTGCGTGCCTTGGGCCGACCATCGAGCGGCGATCCAGAAGCCGATAGCGGTCAATGCCGCCCCCGCGAAGATCGCGATCAGCACGCCGTCGTAGTTCTGCGTCGCGGCCCAGAGAGCGGCGGCGCCCGCCGGAGCGGCGGCCCTCGCGACAAAAGATGGACCAGCAAGCGCGCCGTTAATCGCGCCATAGGCCTCGCGGCTCAACATTTCCGGAACCGCCATGCCGCGCACGATGGTCATGATGCCGTTGGCCGCGCCATAGAGGATCGCGACGGCGGCCATGCCGAGAAGGGTCGGCGGCAACAGCGCGATGGCGCCGATGGCGAGGGGAAATAGTGCTACGACCAACGACCCAATTCGTCGTACCGATGCGTGGGACGCGAACACCCAGACCGCGATCCGTCCCGCGACCTGCGCCGGACCGATGCACGCCATCGCCGCCACCGCGTCCGAGGTGTCGAGCCCGCGCTCTATCAAGAGCGGGTAGAGATGGAACGTGAAGGCGGAGAAAGTCGCGGCAAACCCAGTGAAGAAAACCGCCAAAGCCCAGAATACGGGCGTTCGCGCCGCGCGGGAGAGGGGACCCCGCGCTCCTGCCGCAGCGCCGTCCGGGAGCGGGATGTGGAGCGGCGGCGCGTCCATCGATGGGCGGATCGCGCTGAGATAAAGCCCTCCGCAAATGACGATATTCACGAACCCCAAAGTCACCAGCGCGCCCCGCCAACCGATCTGATCGAGCAGTATTTGGATGAACGGGATGAATACGGTGCTGGCAAAGCCGCCCCACAGCGTCAGTGCGGTGATGCCCCGCCGCGCTCCCCCCGCGCCGTAGCGCCTCGCGACAACGGCAAAGGCTGGCTCGTATAGCGTCGCCGCCTGCAAGCAGCCGATCCCCGCGAATAGAATGTAAAACAGCGCCAGGCTTTCGACCTGCGACCAGGCCAGCATGAGCAGGCCTGCCAGGATCGACGCCGCCCCCATCAGCGCGCGCCCGTGTCCCCGGTCGATCGCCACGCCGACCGGATAGGCGGCTAAGCCGCTGAGAGCCAGGCCAAGCGTCGCCGCGCCGTAAAGCTCCGGTTTCGACCAGCCAAGTTCGCCCCCCATTGCCTCGGCGATCTGCGGGAAGCTGTAATAGAGCGACCCCCAGGAGCAGATCTGGGCGATGCCGAGGGCGGTGATGAAGAGTGCGTCAGATCGCGCCGGTCGGTTAGGCGGTGGCAAGGTTTCCGCGCTGGCGCTCACGCTGCAGCTCCGCAGCAGCCGCTGGAAGCCGGCCGAGGCCCTTCCGCAAGCGCGGGCTTGCCGCCGCAACCCTCTTTGCCACTAGCCGTCGACGCGGCGTCAACGAGGCAGCAGGCGTTGGTCTCTGCCGGAGCGGAACCACCGCAACAGCCTTCCGTGTTTGCGTCTGACGCTCCATTTGTGATGCACACA
This sequence comes from Rhodomicrobium sp., assembly GCA_031399085.1. Lineage (GTDB taxonomy): Bacteria > Pseudomonadota > Alphaproteobacteria > Rhizobiales > Rhodomicrobiaceae > R-RK-3. The sequence continues at coordinate 39,806 of JANNOQ010000041.1, read as the reverse complement.
CCCGTCTCGGGCAGCACCAGCCGGACTTCGCGCGCCGCCCGATGATCGCCAGCAATTTCGGCAACGATGGAGCGGACCTGCTCATAGCCGGTCATCATCAGAAAAGTCGGCGCGCGGCCATAGGATTTCGACCCGGCGATATAGAAGCCGGGCTCGGGATGAGCGAGTTCGGCGGCCCCGTGAGGCGGCACGGTTCCGCAGGAATGGAGATTGGGGTCGATTAGCGGCGCGAGCTTGATCGGGGCTTCGACGGCCGGGTCAAGCGCAACGCGGAGTTCCCGAAACAGCCCCGTGTCCGGCCGGAAGCCGGCCGCAACGATGATGCGGTCTACTTCGATGCTAATAAGTGGCTCGCCACGCAATGTCGCGCTCACGCGGATTGCGGCGGCCGCTGGGTATAAGCCTTGAACGGCAAACGGTGCTAGTAATTCAAGACGCCCGCTGTCGATCGCACGTTTTGCGGCGAGGCCAAACGCGCCGCGCTGCGGAAGCGCGTCATTGAGGCCGCCGCCGAGCAGCCGGTCGAGGCGATCGCGGCGCAACGCCCAGATGAGGCGGGTGTCCGGGTGGTTCTCTTGAAGCTTGACGATGTCGAGCACGGCATTGATGGCCGAATGGCCGCCGCCGATCACCAAAACGCGTTTGCCGGCATAATCGGCGCGCGCCTCGCCCAGCGCATCGGGAATGCCGTAGGCGATGACACCTGCCGCTTCGGACTCTCCCGGCACCAGCAACCCGTCGACGCCCATAGGATTGGGGGTGCGCCAAGTGCCGGACGCGTCGATGACGGCGTGGGCAAGGCTTTGGCGGTGGTTTCCTTCCGCGTCCTTCCAGCGGATGACGAATGGCGCATTGGCGCGGCCAGTGTCCGCTATCTTATCGACGCCGATGCGCGTGACCACCGTCACGCGTGCGCCGAATAACAGATGAGGCGCGATGGCAGGATGCTTGGCGAGCGGTTCGAGATAGAGGCTTGCCAGTTCGCCGCCCGTCGGCAGACCATCCGGATCGGGGGCGCTCCAGCCGGTCCCCTCCAACAGCATCCGGGCGGCCGCGTCGACATTATACTGCCAAGGCGAGAACATGCGGACATGCGCCCATTCCTTGAGCGAACTCGCCGCGCGTGAGCCGCGTTCGAAAACGAGGGGCGTTAGCTCTCGGGTCGCAAGATGCGCAGCGGCCGCTAAACCGGTCGGACCGGCTCCGATAACTGCGACGGGCAATGCCTCGTTCATGCCTCACCTGGCTTTGATGTTCAATGCCTCGACCGTCGATGTATAAGGGCAAAAGCAATTAAGCGCAGTAATTTGTTTTGGACGATGCATCGTCTCCGACCATGCGCTGCGTGGCGAGGAGGCAGTTCGTGACCTCCATCCAAGCGTCCACGGCGACTTTGAAGGCTTGCCGTCCCTTTTCCGTCAGCGTGTACACCTTGCGCTCACGCCCAGAGACGATTTGGGACTCGAATGACACATAGCCGCCCGCTTCGAAGTCGCGCAGAACCGGGTAGATTGTGCCCTCAGCCGGCGAGCAGCAGCCATTCGTCGTGCGCTCGACCTCGCGGGATATGTCATAACCGTGCATGGGGCGATGGTGCAGAACGCACAGGATGAAAAACTTGGATAGGCTCATTTTGATCGTGCCGTTCCAATAAGCCCGGCTGAGCAAGTCCGGTGAGCTTTCGGCGGTTCTCAAGCGGGCTTTGGATTTGACCATGCGGGCGAAGTTATGCCTTGAGCATCGATGGGTCAATGACCATTCTAACGAGCGGGCGGCCTGCGCCGCTTCACGCACCAATGGATGAGGCGTAAGAGGGATCGGCGGCATGAACATTGTTATTCACCATAATCCGGATTGCGGAACGTCGCGCAATGTGCTCGCGATCATCGAGGCCACCGGCGATAAGCCTACGGTGATCGAATATCTCAAGACGGGCTGGACACGCCCGCAGCTCCTTGGTCTGTTTGCGGCTGCGGACCTCACGCCCCGCAACGCGTTGCGTGAGACAAAATCGCCTGCCGCCGAGCTGGGGCTTCTCGACACCAACGTCACTGACGATACTCTGCTTGACGCCATGATAGCCCATCCTGTGCTGGTCAACCGCCCGATTGTTTGCACCAAACGCGGCGTACGGCTTTGCCGCCCGAGCGAGACGGTGCTCGATCTCCTTGACCGCCTGCCGCCCGGTCCGCTTTACAAGGAGGATGGTATTCTGCTGATCGACGAGAAGGGAAATCGCATTGCCTGACAGGGTTGACACGCTGCCGAATATAGACGAAAGCGCCTTCCGTCCCATCGACGGCGAAACGCTTTTGGGCGCTTCGAACAACAGCCGGGCCGTGCGTATCGCGCTGCTCTATGGCTCCGTGCGGCAGCGCTCCTACAGCCGCCTCGTTACGGAGGAAGCGGCTCGAATTCTCCGGCGCCTGGGCGCCGAAACACGCACTTTCAACCCGAGCGGGCTGCCCCTGCCGGACGACGCCGAACCCGACCATCCAAAAGTTCGTGAATTGCGCGAACTGGTGGCATGGTCGGAAGGCATGGTCTGGTGTTCGCCTGAACGCCACGGCGCGATGAGCGGCATTATGAAGGCGCAAATCGATTGGGTTCCGCTCGCGCTTGGCGCTCATCGCCCGACGCAGGGCAAGCCGCTTGCGGTAATGCAGGTTTGTGGCGGGTCTCAGAGTTTTAACGCCGTCAATCAGCTCAGGATTCTGGGGCGCTGGATGCGGATGTTCACGATTCCGAACCAGTCATCGGTGCCGAAAGCCTTCCTTGAATTTGAGGAAGACGGGCGAATGAAACCGTCGGCCTATTACGATCGGATCGTGGACGTCATGGAGGAGTTAATGAAATTCACCCTCCTTTTGCGCGACCGTTCCGCCTATCTCACCGACCGCTACAGCGAGCGCAAGGAAAGCGCCGAGGCGCTTTCGAAGCGTGTGAATCAACACAGCATTTGAAATGCATTTCGCGCCAGGGCGGGGCGAATTCGCCGGGCGAGGTCAATGCCCGCCCGGCGAATTCGCCATCAGCCCTTACGAGGACGAATATTCCTGAGACTTGAAACTCAGATGCTTCACGCCTTCGGGCGCGTTCGAAATTTTGCGGATATTCGCCCAGGTTTGCTTGTAGTTCGGAATGATCAGCTCATTCGTGCCGGCGTTCACGACGTTCCCCTGCACGCCTGTGGGATAGGCGAACAGCATGAAGGTCTCACCTTTGCGAGCAGTGGGCGTTGGATAGACCATCGCCTGGGTCGACCCGGCATCGTTCCAGACCTCGACGAGGTCGCCTTGCTTGACTGATAGCGGCGCCATGTCGTCCGGATTCATTTCAATGAACGGGTAGGGCCAGCGGTCCATCACCAGATCGCTTTCAACATCAAGGTAGGCGGACTGCCAAACATGGTTCGCCCGGCCATTGTTGATGAGATATTTGAACTTCTTCTTTTGATCGTCCTTGCCAGGCGCCTGCAGTCCGCGCCACTGGGCTTCCATAAAGGTCGCCCTGCCGTCCTTCGTGCCGAATTTGCCATCGGTGAAAAGCCGTTTGGTGCCGACGATCTTGCCGTCCTTGAAGTCGGTCGCGGGTTCCTGAAAACCGTTGGTGCCCATCGCCCGCAGGCGCTCATAGGTGACGAACTTTCCGCCTTTCTCGTTGGCGTGATAACCGTCCATAAAGGCGTCTTCTTCCGTTTTCCAGTCGAAGCCCTTGAATTGGTCGGCATATTTGGCGTCGCCCATCTCGCGCAGCACCCGCTCCATGTGATTGGCGATGCGCGCCGCGATCAGGCAGTCCGGCATGGACCGGCCGGGCGGGTCCATATACCGCTCGGTGATGCGCATCCGGCGTTCGCCGTTCATGGAGGTCAGGTTCATCTCGCCCGACGTGGCGGCGGGGAGCCAGACATGGCACGATTGTCCGATCTGCGTCGGCACGATGTCCACGTCGACCGCGAACAGGCCGCCCTTGTTGATCGCATCGACAATGGCCTTCACCATCGCCGGGCGGTCGCCGTAGGGGACGCTGTTCATCGCTTCCTTTACAATGTCGGTACGCTTCTTGTAGACGCGCTTGAACTCCATGGCGTTGAGCGTGGTCTTGTAGTGATCGCAGCCCCAGATGTGGTGCACGCCGCCCTTGCCCTCGATGAGCAGCTTGTCGACATAGGCGGCGGGCTTGCCGACATGGCCATCCGCCGGGCGGGAGTAGCCCTCCTGATGGCCGCCCATGCGCACCGCGCCGCCGCCTTCCCGGCCGACATTGCCGGTCGCGAGCGCCAGATTCACGATGGCTGCGATGGTACGGTAATTGTCGTTGCCCCAGATGATGCCCTTCTCATAGGCGAACATCGTGCGGCGGCGCTTGCCGTCCTTTGGCTCAGCGATCCAGGTAGCGGCCTTGACGATATCTTCGGCCTTCAGGCCGGTGATCTTGGCCGCGTCCTCAAGCGAGGTCTTGTTGGCTTTGACCGCCTTGTCGAAATCCTTGGTCGAGGCCCCGATAAACTCCTTATCCACCCACCCTTTTTCAACGACATAAGTGAACATCGCGTTGAACAGCGCGAGGTCCGTGCCGGAGTTGATCGCGAGGTGCAGCACATTCTCCTTGCCCGCTTCGGCCTCGCAGGCGTTGATCGTCACCGTGCGGCGTGGATCGATGAAGATGATCCGGCCTTTTTGGTGAGGCTCGCCGGGCAGTTGCGCTTTTTTCTTGTCCAGTGACGTGCCGCGCAAATTCGGCACCCAATGATTCAGAAAATAGTTGGTCTGCGTCTCAAGGGAGTTACAGCCGGTCGCGACGATTGTGTCGGCAAGCTCGGCATCCTCATAGCAATTATTGAGTTCGCCGACGCCCATGTCGCGCGTCGAATGCACTTCCGAATTATACGCCGGGCGATTGTGGATGCGGATGTTCTTGATCTTCATCGCGGTAAAATAGAGCTTGCCCGTGCCCCAGGTGTTTTCATAGCCACCGCCAGCGCCGCCATGATCGAAAGCGGAAACGAAGAGTGCGTCCTCACCTTTGTCCTTGACGACCCTGGCCGTCACCTGCGCGACGAGGTCGAGCGCGTCGTCCCAGCCTGTCGGAACCATCGAGCCATAGCGCCAGACCATCGGGTCGGTCAGGCGCTGCTGCTGCGTCTGCCGTGCCTGGGAATAGCTCAGCTCCGCCATGCGCGCGCCGCGTATGGAGCCGAGGCCCGAATTGACTTCACAATCCTTGTCCGGCTGGATGACGATGTGAACGTCCTGACCGTTCTGCTTTACGATGTTGTACATCGACGGCGAATACCAAGCCGCCGTTTCCGCCGGTTGTTGCTTCGACAGATCGGTGTTGTACACATTCTCGCCCGCAGCCGTGCCGCCCTGCTTGTTCACCGGCCACGTATAAGCATGGTAGCCACAGCCGACGATGCAGTAATGGCAGACGGCCGTTTGCTTCTTGGCGTCGGCTGGGATGATCGGCAGCCGGTCGATATTGCGTTTAAAGGCCATGATCCGTTCCTCCCTTACGACAGCACATTGTTGAGACGGCCATAGAGCAACTCATCCAGCCCTTCGGCGTAAATGTCGCCCTTGCCGTCCACGCGCAGCACATATTGCGGCAGATTTTGCGTCGACTGCCCCCAGACCTGCTGGCCGCCTTTTTCGACATCAAAGCGCGAATAATGGCCGGGGCAGTTGAGCGTCCGGTCAGCGGCTTTGTAGGTCATCGGAAAGCCCTTATGCGGGCAGATCGTCGAGAAGCCGACGATGTCGCCGTCAGGTCCGGCGCCACCTTCGACACGCTGGCCGAGCTTGAGCAGCACGCCCGGCGCATCGGCATCGGGGTAGCTCACATCGAGCGGCGCGTTGACTTTCAGATCGCCGACATTGGCGAGCCGGTTGGCGGGATAAGAGACACGCGCAAGCGTCGATGCGGCTTTTGCCTCGTGCGGCAAGGCGGCGGCAGTCGCAAGGCCCGCGGCGGCAACGCCCGCGCCTCTAAGAAACTGGCGGCGGCCAGTGTCCACTAAACTCTGGCAACGTTTCATACGCTTCCTCCCCTTTGCTTCTTCGGTTCTGTTACCGAGAGCTAGAGCAAGCGTTGTGCCAGGGTCGCTGTAGTAGAATATGCTATATTTTCAATAGCTTACAAGAAATTACCGCCGGCCGTGTTTGAATTCCCGGACATCGGGAGGAAAAGGATGTTCGGATATCCGAACATCGGCATCCAGACCATGCTCCGTTCAGACGTCGGCCAAACCGTAACGCTTCATCTTTTCCCAGAGCGTCGTTCGCGAAATGCCGAGTGCGTCGGCAGTCTTGCCCATCTGGCCGTCATTTTCGCCAAGCGCTAGCGTGATCTGATGTTTTTCGGCAGCTTCCCGCGCATCCGCCAACGACCAGGAAGATTGCAACATGGGTGCCGCGCTGAGCTGCTTCTCGGGAAAGAGATCTAGCGGCGAAATCCAGCCCGTAAGGTTGAGCGCGATGGCGCGTTCCAGGCGGTTTCTCAGCTCGCGCACATTGCCGGGCCAAGGATGGGCGAGCGCCGCCTGTTCGGCGAGGGCGCTCACGCCGCGCAGGGATTTGCCTTTGTCAGCGGTCAGCTCGGCGAACGCGTTGTTGATCAGCCAGGGTATGTCTTGCGACCGTTCGCGCAGCGGCGGAATTTTTACCTCGACGACATTGATGCGGTAATAGAGGTCGGCGCGGAACTGCTTGGCCGCGATGCGCGCGTCCAGATCGGCGTTGGTCGCTGAGACAAGACGGGCCTTGAACGCCACCGGCGTTTCCCCGCCGACCCGGTAAAACTGCCTGTCCTCCAAAACCCGCAACAGCTTGGCTTGCAGCGGCGGGGCGAGTTCGCCGATTTCATCGAGAAACAGGGTTCCCTCGCCCGCGCGCTCGGCATATCCGAGGTGGCGTTTGCTGGCGCCTGTGAATGCGCCGGCCTCATGGCCAAACAATTCGCTTTCCAAAAGTTCGCTCGGGATCGCGGCGCAATTCACGGCCATGAAGGGCCCGCGCTTTTCCGCAAGCTGGTGCAGAAACCGGGCGCAAACATCCTTGCCCGTCCCTGTCTCGCCTGTGATGAGCACCGGACTGTCGATCTTTGAGACAATGCGGAGCAGATGCTCGATGTCGCGCATGGCTGGCGAAACGCCGAGCGTCATGCCGTCCGGCTTGGTCGGCACCCGGCGTAGCGACCCAGCCACGCGAACCAGAAAGAAGCTGGTATCGAAGGGCTTGGTGAGATAGTCCGCCGCGCCTTGTCGCATCAGCTCGACCGCCTCATCGATATCACCGTAGGCCGTCATGAACAGAAACGGTGGCGCGTCCGCATTGACGCCGAACCGCTGGAACAGAGCCTGCCCGTCCGTGTCGGGAAGCCGGATATCGCAGACAACTAGATCCAGATTTCGCGGCGCAACGCTCTTCAGCGCGGCCTGTCCCGACGCATAAAGACTGACTTTCGCGCCCTCAAGCGAAAGGCTCTGGAGCAGGGACTCTCCCATGATCGGGTCGTCTTCGATCACAGCGATGTTCCGGCCTTCAAGCAACATTGCGGGCGTCCTCCATCTCAAGCGGGAAGGTCAGGCGGACTGTGGTCCCGGCGGCGCTTGCGTCCACTTTTGCCGAACCGCCGGTCGCGTCGAGCAGGCGGCGCACCATCCATAGCCCGAGGCCCGAGCCGGCTTTCATCGGGCCGCCAGTGGAGCTGCCATTTTCGAGAAAGTTCCCGTAAGCCGCAGGCATGCCGGGTCCGCAATCGTTGACGCTAATTTCCAGGCCCTGCCGGTTCGACTGGGCAGTGAACGAAATGAGGCCCCCTTCAGAGGAGACCGCGCAGGCGTTGAGTAACAGATTGAGTGCTGTATCACGCACGGATGCGGCGGGCAGAGGTAAATCGCCGTCCAAAGCGTTGCGCCATTCCAACGTCAGGCCCTTTTGGCGGAGCGCGGGCTGGATCAGATAGCGCAGATCCTCGATGTCCTCGCATTTGAGCGCGCGAGGCTCGTCCGGCTGGCGGTAGGTCATTAGCGTTGCCCGAACGACATCGCGAATGCCGTTCAAGCCGCGCTCCAGGAGCTTGATCGAAGACTCGCGAACGCTCTCGCGATCGCCGTAGCGTTTGATCGCATCCAGTGCATTGAACAGCCCACCGAGCGGGTTGTTGATCTCATGCGCCATGCCCGAGGCGAGCCGTCCTAGACTTGCGAGCCGTTCCCTCTCCGCCAGCCGTTCGGCAAGATGCAGCCGCTCATTCGCGGCTCTCGCCATGGCATTATAGCGGCGGAACAGCCGGCCGAATTCGCTCGTCGGTGAAAGGAGCTGCGCATCGGGTATAATCTCGACGGGTCCATCGCTGCCCCGGTCGAGGAATGTCCCGAGCGTTCTCACAGGCTGCACCATGCGCCTGACCGCCCAATACCCGACCGCCATCAAGAACAGCGTAAGGACGGCATTGCTTACGATGAGCTGCCGCAGCACCGATTGCCGCTCAGCCATCAAGGTGGAGACATCCAACTCGGTGTAAAGGTTGCCGACCTTTTGCCCTTGCAACATTACCGCGTCTAGCATTCGCGCCGTCCGCTTATCCTCGTCGATGACGAGTTTGCCGTCTTTGTCCACGCCCTGCAGAAAGCGGGAGCTAAGCGGCTGCCCTGTCGGGAAAGCCATCGGATCGCTCGCGGCGATGACGCGGTTCGCCGGATTGAGGACGATTGTGGTGAGGGCATTCAGTCCCGCATAGACCGAGCGTGCGCGGTCGAGCGTGTCGAAAACCTCCCAAACATCCTCGCGCAGGATTAGCGGCGAAAGCGTCCCTCCGAGACCGTCGAGATAGGCGCGGCTCAGCGTCTGAAGATGGCGTTCCTGTGTTTCTGCAAGGCGCGTCAGAACCGTGTTCGAGATAACGAAGCTGATCGCAAGCATCAACAGCATGACCAGCAAGGGCACCTTGATGGTTATCGGCCACTCCGAGGCCTTTAGCGTGGGGCGCATTGCGGGTTCACCCTAAACGCTTCACGAGATCGGCTTTGGCGGCGATGGTGTCAAACAGATTGGCTGGCTCCTCGGCAAAACCGTCCAGATGCAGAAGCCGCAGCACAAGCTGGCCCTGGCCATTGTTTACCATGCGGACGAAGGCGCTCTTCAAAGATTGAACTTCGCCCCGAGCAAGCGCCGTACGTGTCGTTGCGATGGGCGGAAAGCCGAGCCACTCCGATTTCCGCAGAATCCGCGTAGTCCGCGTCGTCTCCGGCTCGGAGGTGCTCATCACCTCCCAGACATAGCCGTCGACGCTACCGCTCTCGGCAAGCCCTGCCGCGACCGCTCGAACCACATTGCGATGGCCATAGGTGAAGAATACGCGACTGAAAAAGCTCTCGGGCCGAAGGCATTGCTCGGCAAGCAGAGCGGCGGTGACGAGATAGCCTGAATTGCTATTGGGGTCCGAAAAGGCATGAACGGTGCCGCGCAGATCGTTGATTGAGGCGGCAGAATTGCGTGTGCCTGCGATAATGTAGGATTGATAGAGCGGCTTGCCTCGCCATACCGGGACGGCGACGAGTTCGAGTTGGTCGCGGAAGGCCACAAAGGGATAGCCGCAGATCCAGGCCGCATCGAGCTGACCGGAGATGAGAAGCGAGGTAATTTCCTCATAGGTTCGTCTGAGAACGAGCTTCACCGACTGCCCGACCGACGCCTCCAGATAGGCTCTTAGCGCCGAAAGCAGCTCCAGATCGTTATTTAGAAAAACCGGCGTCAGTCCGAGGGTAATGTCCCTGGGTGTCTCCTGCGCGCGCGTAGAGGCCGCTGCGAGCGCGGCCAAGCTGCAGCCTATCATGCTCAAAGCTGCCCGCCGGCGGATAAGCGGCAGACGAGTGGCAGGCGCAAACCGGGTGGGCATTGCGCTCTCCTAGATAGGCGTTTCCATCGTCTTATAGTTTGTTAACTGAACAATGTAACGCAGATCGCCTCATTCGCCCAAATCAATCGCGCGGATTATTCCGCTGGCGACGGCGACGGTTGTGTGCGGGCCGGTTGCTCTCCCAGCAACAATCGGCAAACGTAAATTGCGACGATGGCGCCAACGAACTGCGCCACAATGAAGGCCGGAACATCGAACGCGCGGATCCCGGCAAAAGTGTCGGATAGCGCACGGGCAATTGTGACCGCCGGGTTGGCAAAGGAGGTCGAGGCGGTGAACCAATAGGCGGCGGTGATTCAGAACACGTGATTGAACGAAGGCAGCGTGGCAGCAACCAAATAACCTTGGCCATCTGGCTATGGACACCGATGCCAGAAGCGCTCTGATGCCAGCCACTCGGACCGTAATGAGCCAAGATGGCACAGCGCCAATTGGGCCAAATGCTATGCCATCAGCGCACAGTGTGCCATCAAAATCGGATCTCTTTGGCATCTCGTGACGCCAAGAATGACGGCATGCAAATCGCTTGGCGCACGTTCCTGACGTCAGCAGGCCAAGGCCGATAATTCGTCGCCGTGATATCAATGACGGCTTTCCATCCGCTTGCGCAACGCTCGGCAGACGGACATCCTGCTTATCCCGAGCGTCCTGGCTATTGCTGCCGGTCCATGGCCAGCCTGTTTCAAATCGACTACGCGGGCGCGATCGATCCGCTGTTTCCCACCCGGATATTTCTCGCGGCGCAGTTTCGGATCGGCGATCACCCGAGCGATGCCTTCGGCCTGACGCTCGCGCCTGACATCAGTTTCGAACTGTGCCAGGCTTTCTGCCCAGCGGTGAAGCAGATATTGAAGTAGCACCCGAAAGAGGCGCGCCTGGTGTTGCGTTATGCGACGTTCCACGAGGGGTCCGAGGAAGCTGCTAGGATTCTTGAGGCTGCACGAATGCAGGGCGTCTTCCAGCCAGTGCTTGAGGCCCTTTTCGAAGCGCAGCCTATGTGGGCATCCCATGCTCGGCCAAACCTCGCCAAAGCCTGGGAAACGGCCCGCGCGGCGGGACTGAACGTGGCGCGCCCCGCGAGATATCCTTGCCGAGCGTCGACGCAGTATTGCGTGAAGACGTTGCGGACGGAAAAGCCCTAAGTGTTAAAGGCACGCCGACCTTCTTCGTGAACGGCAAGCCGCTACCGTCTTTTGGGCGCCGGCAGCTCGAAGAATTGGTATGCAGTGAAGTCGTCGCGTTGAATTAAATTCCAGATGGCTTGCATTGACCCTGTGGCCCGCATTGGGAATCAGCGCCAAGCTTCCCGCGAATATGCCCCGGCAGCTTCGAAAGCAAAACGACTCTGTGTTAAACTGGCTCGGCCGAACTCAGTCCTGCTACTGGCTTTTTCCTCAGCGGCAGTCGGCCACCGACGCCGTGACCGTCACTGAACAGCACATCGATGGCGATGAATTTTGCGGTTGGCACCTGAATGTTTGGCGCAAAAAATTGCGATTTGCCCTTTCGTTCGAATGTTAGCGAAACTGGTCCCTTTGAGGTTTGAACGAAACCGCGAACGCGCGTCGCCTCGATGCTCTCGCTGGCATCGTCTTTTGCATAAATCATAACGCCGCCATTGAGAATCACGATCTCGAAATGATGTTCCTCGATGCTGATTCGCTTTCCGCCATGCTCGCCATCGCGAATAATCATCGGCGCGCGTTCGACGCCTGAAACACGCCCTTCCGCGAGACAGTTCGTACTTAAACCTGATAAAGCCGCACTCAGCGCGCCAATATAGAATAGTGACCTCACAGTGACCTCCTTTCCGTTCTCTGCGAATATTTAAGACAAGGCATCTGGGATTGATTTCGAGCTGGCAGCCTTTAGGGTGCCAGCTCTCTCGACCGATAGCCCTGCTGCGGTTTTATTCAGCCGCTTGGAGCGTTACGTGCATGGGTGAACCATCTTCCTCCTCGCGCTGCACCACGGTTTTGCCGAACCGGCTGTAGAGCGCGGGGAGCACGAGCAGCGTGAGAAGCGTTGCCGTGATCAGTCCGCCAATCACCACCGTCGCCAGAGGCTTTTGAACTTCGGCCCCGGTCCCGGTCGCAATCGCCATTGGGACAAACCCGAGCGAGGCAACCAAAGCCGTCATAGCGACCGGCCTCAGACGCGTGAGGGCTCCTTGGATGATCGCGTGCTGAGCTTCAACACCTTCGGCTATCAGCTGCTTGATATAAGACAACATGACCAGGCCGTTCAAAACCGCCACGCCTGACAGTGCAATGAAACCAACAGCGGCCGACACCGAAAACGGCATCCCCCGGAGCCACAAGGCAATGATGCCGCCCGTGAGCGCTAGCGGTATCGCGCTAAAAACAACCCCAGCATCCCGCGCTGAACCAAGTGCCGAATAGAGAAGCAGAAAGATCAGTGCAAAGCAGGCAGGAACGACGATCATCAGTCGCTGACGCGCTGCGAGAAGGTTCTCAAACTGGCCGCCCCAGCTAACCCAATAGCCGGCGGGCAGCTTTACTTTCGTGGCGATCAGGCCTTGCGCCTCTTCAACGACCGAGCCAATATCTCGGCCACGCACATTCGCTTGCACGACGATGCGGCGTTTTCCGTTCTCGCGGCTGACTTGGTTCGGGCCTTCCGAAAATTCGAAGCTTGCGACCCTTTTCAGGGGCACGCTTGACATCGCGCCGTCTTTTATCACGGGTAAAGGAACGGGAAGGTTTTCGAGTGCTTTCAGGTCGGAGCGCACCGTCTCGGGCAGCCGCACGATAATGGCGAAACGACGGTCGCCTTCGAAGAGCACGCCTGCCTCGCGCCCGCCGATTGCTCCGCCGAGAGCGTCCTGCACCGTAGCTAAGCTTATGCCCAGCCTCGCAATCTCCTCCTTGTTAACAGCGATGTCGAGAAATGGCAGCCCAGCCACTTGCTCGACTTTGACATCAACCGCGCCCTCGACGCCGCGCAAGACGCCTGCGATTTGATTGGCCGTCTTCAACATGACATCGAAGTCGTCGCCAAACACCTTGACGGCGATATCGCCCCGCGTGCCTGCCAGAAGCTCGTTGAAGCGCATTTGGATAGGTTGCGTGAACTCGTAATTATTGCCCGGCAGTTGCTTGAGGGCGGTTACAATACGTGCAACCAATTCTTCTTTCGGCAGAGCAGGATCGGGCCATTCGTATTTCGGCTTCAAGATCACGAAGCCGTCCGAGACATTGGGCGGCATGGGATCGGACGATACTTCGGCCGTGCCGCTCTTGGAAAACATAAAGGCCACTTCAGGCATTTGGCTGACGGTCTTTTCGACCTGGAGCTGCATATCCTGCGACTGGCTTAAAGCAGTGCTCGGAATGCGCAGCGAGTGCAGCGCGATATTTTTCTCGTCCAGAGTCGGGATGAATTCTTGACCGAGCCGACCGAAAAGCAGCACAGCGCCGACAAAGAGAATAAGGGCACCAACGATGAACGCCATCGGTCGCGCAACTGCACTTCCCAAAGCCGGTGCATAGATTTTCTTCAGAGAGCGAACGATCAGGTTTTCTTCTTCGCTGACCTTGCCCGTGACCAGGATGGCGATCATGGCAGGAATAAAGGTCAAAGACAGCACGAACGCCCCAGCCAGAGCGATAATGACTGTAAGAGCCATCGGCTCGAACATCTTGCCCTCGACACCGGTAAAGGTGAGGAGCGGCACATAGACGAGAATGATGATCGCCTGCCCATAAATGGTCGGCTGGATCATCTGTTTCGCCGAGACGATGACAGTATCCAGGCGCTCGCGCTTTGTTAGCACCCGGCCAAGCTGGTGTTGTTTTTCCGATAGCAGTCTCAGACTGTTTTCCGTGATGATGACCGCGCCGTCGACGATGAGGCCAAAGTCGAGCGCGCCGAGGCTCATGAGGTTCGCGCTGATCTGACTTTCGACCATTCCCGTCATCGTGATCAGCATCGCGAGTGGGATCACGAATGCGGTGATGAGCGCTGCGCGAAAATTGCCGAGAAAAATGAACAAGACGAGAATGACCAGCAACGCGCCTTCGGCCAGGTTCTTAGAGACAGTGCTAATCGTGGCATCGACGAGCACGGTTCGGTTGAGAACCGTTTTCACCTCGACCGAGGGCGGCAAGGTAGCGCGGATCTCCTTGATTTTATCATCAACTACTGCAGAGACGGTCCGGCCATTGCCGCCAATCAGCATCAGTGCCGTGCCGACAACAGCCTCGTTTCCGCCCGTGCTTGCGCTCCCCGTGCGAAGTTCGCGCCCGATACTGACGACCGCGATGTCGCGTACGCGGATCGGCAAGCCCTCTCGCGTGGCAACGACGACAGCGCCGATATCATCCATGCTTTCAAGGCGACCCGTTGAGCGGACTACGAAACCTTCGCCATTGCGCTCCAAATAACCCGCGCCGCGATTGGTATTGCCTTTCTCTAAAGCTTCCGCGATGTCATTAAAGGAAAGGCCGAGCCCGACAAGCTTCGATGGGTCTGGCTGAACATGATATTGCTTGACATAGCCGCCGATGGAATCGACGCCGGCAATGCCGGGAACAGACTTAAGTTGCGGCCGGATGATCCAATCTTGCACTGTGCGCAGATAGCTGGCTTTGGCGAAATCGGTATCAAGCTTTTGGCCCTCGGGAGTTAAGTAGCTTCCGTCCACCTGAAAGCCTGGTTCGCCGTCACGGATCTTCGCGGGATCAGGAGGCGCGAACGACACCGTCCACATGTAGATTTCGCCAAGGCCTGTTGAGATCGGCCCTAATTTAGGGTCGACGCCCGGCGGCATCGTTTCCTTCGCTTCACCAATCCGCTCCGATACTTGTTGTCGTGCAAAATAGATGTCGGTCTTCTCATTGAATACGGCTGTGACTTGTGAAAATCCGTTGCGGGATAAGGAGCGGGTATATTCAAGCCCGGGTATTCCGGCCAGCGCAGTCTCGATGGGATAGGTGACTTGCTTTTCCACATCGAAAGGCGAGAGGGAAGGCGCGACGCTGTTGATCTGGACCTGATTGTTGGTGATATCAGGCACGGCGTCGATGGGCAGCTTTGTCAGCTCATAGGCGCCGAAACCGGCTGTAGCAAGGGTTAGCAACAGCACAAGCCAGCGCTGTTCCACCGCAAACGTGAGGACGCGTCCGATCATAATGGAATCCCTTAATGCGAATGCTCGGCTTCGGATTTGCCTAGATCAGCCTTCAACGTAAAAACGTTGCTGCTGGCGACGCGCTCGCCGGGGTCCAGACCGAAGATGATTTCAGAGCGCCGTCCATCCGTCTTGCCAACAACGACATCGCGCTTTTCAAAGCCTTCACCATTGCGGACGAAGACGACCGTCTCGTTTTGAATCTTTTGCAGCGCGTCGCTCGGCACGCTGACCTCAACGGGGTCCTCCGCCACAATGATGTATGCGGAAACGAAGGTTCCCGGGTGCCAGACAAGGTCTTTGTTCTCCAAAGCTACGAGAACGCGGGCCGAGCGGGTTTCCTTGTCAACCATCGGGTTAACAAAAATGATCTTCCCTTCGCCCTGCTTTCCACCGGCATCGCCGTGATTGGCATCGCTGCCCTTGATCAAAACCCTCTGACCCGCCTTGATGGCGTCCAGATCAGCCACGGGAATACCTAGCTCAACGGCGACAGTGCTTAAGTCCGCGAGAACGAAGATTTCTGTTTCTTGATTGTCCTGCCCAACCGGCGCACCGCGATCTACCTTTCGCTCGATGACTTGGCCCGATATCGGCGCACGAAGCTCGTGGCGGCGTAAGATCAGATCCGAAGATTTCGGCATCTGGACCACGTCTCGCTGGCTGGCGGTCGCCGCAGCTTGTTCCGGAAGCACGACATCGATCTCATTCTTATGAACGTCGAGTGCGAGGAGCTTTTGACGCGCTAATTCGACCTTGACCCACGCTTCCGTAAAGATGGAGCGGGCCTTAATAAACTGCTGTTCCGCCGAGATGCGCTTATCCCAGAGCGCCTGTTCACGTTCGACCAAGGTCTTTTGGAGCTCGTAAGTGACCAGCGCTGAAAGATAGTCACCTTTGGCATCAGCCACCTCGCGGCTTTCGAGCACGGCAATGACTTCGTCTTGCGCCACGCTATCGCCCAACCGTTTACGCAATTCGGCGACGGTGCCAGAGACCTTGGCCGCGACCCTTGCAACGCGGTCCGGGTCTACGATGATTGTGCCGGATCCGAAAATCTGCCGGGTTAAAACACCGTTCTCAGCGGGGGCAAGGGCGATGTTCGCAGCGGTAATTTGTGCTTCGCTGAGCTTAATAACGCCTTCTTCCCCGTGCCCCGGCTCTTCAGCACCGCTATGCGCGGCGCCATGTTCATGACCGGTTCCATGGGCACCGTGCTTCTCGTCGAGTGCGGCTCGGGCCAACCGCGAAGCGCCATCAAGGCCCAGAAAAGCCGGACCATAAACGCCCGCCGCACCCGCAAGCGCGATTAGACTTGCACCAAGTAAAAGCTTTTTTGAAATCATGCTATCCCCTCGCCGCATTTAGCGGCTCGCTAAGGCCTCAATTGTGATTCAAGCAGCAACCAGCATCGGCTTGCGGCCAACGCGCGGCTTCTAGCAATCGAATGAGACTTTAGGCGCGGGGAGGTCGTTCGAGTTCAATGCCTCGGTCACTAGCCAACACGAGGTGCGATAGCCCAGTAACCCGTACTGTTGGGCACGGGCCGAGGGAATGCGGAGCGGTCGCCGAGACTAGAAAGCTCTGATGGCCGCAGCACTGGTGACATGTTTGCGTGTCACTCTTTTGCGTTTGCGAACCACCGCAGCAAGCAGCAGTTTGCGACGAAGCTACTGCGTCTACATGGGTCGAATGTGAAATTCCAGGCAATACGAGACTTATCAAAAGCATAACGACGACGATCAAGCGTCCTAGAGACACCATTCGAGTGCCTGAAAAATTCATGGAGCGCATAAACGTCATGGTTCCAATAATCTATTTTTGTTCCAGAGTGTAACGGCCTTTGCCAGCGTCTGTGGTTCCCGCTTTGAGGCTTACCGTGGCGCGTATTTTGGCGTCCAACGGAAAATCGACTTTGCCAGCGAGTTTATTGTCCCCGGCAGGTTTGAGCTCCACGGTTTTCTGCTCGTTGCCTTTTGCCAGCACGATGGCCGTGGCGGAAAACGTCGTGGCATCAACAGTTTTATCCTGCTCGTCTCGGACATAGAGGGTGATGTCAGACCCTTTAACAACCAACTCGCCTTCGTACACGCCGATTTTCTGAACCTGTCCGCCATTTGCCGAATGAGCGTGATCATGCCCGTCTGCAGCCCACGCTGAGACCGGCAAAAGTGTGAGGCCGGCAGCAAGTCCGAGATGCGATAGTTTCATTGTTTCTCCCTTACATAATTCAAATGAGCCGAGAGTTACATAGCCGTAAACGTTGGCGCAAGTTTGATATGCGGGTTGGAAAACGGAGTTAAGACATAAGTTGAGCGATGGCAGTGTGTCGCACCAAATCACTAAGCGAGCTTGTGCCTGGTAATGGCATCAAGCGCGCGTCAAACCCCAAATGCTGCAATATGTCCACGTCTACCATTTTGTCTGTGCCAGGAGCCGCAGGGCATTGATGGTCACCAAAACAGTCGCTCCCGTGTCGGCCAAGATCGCTGGCCAAAGCCCCGTCAAGCCGAGCACGGTCGTTACGAGGAACACAGCCTTAAGGCCCAGCGCGATAGCCATGCAGTATCGCGGCATCGGCAGTTTCCAGGGCGACATCGGTGCCGCCGCCCATGGCGATTCCGACATCGGCCGCCGCCAAGGCCGGCGCGTCATTGATACCGTCGCCGACCTTGGCGACCCTGAATTCCTGTTCCTTCAGTTCGCACACGATGCGCTGCTTGTCCTCTGGGAGCAGTTCCGCCCGCACCTCTATGCCAAGCTGTTTGCCAATTGCTGCCGCCGTGCGCCGATTGTCACCGGTCAGCATCACAGTTTATATACCAGCATCAGTGAGGGCTTTAAGCCCTGCCTGCGCATCCAGGCGCGGTTCGTCGCGCATGCCAATGGCGCCCGCGACCACGTTTCCCGCGAGCAGCACCGAAACCGTCTTGCCCTCGTCGTTTAGGACGGTGATGCGCGCAATCTGATCGACCGACAGCGGCGCCCGCTCACCCGCTGCCTGAGGTGACCCAAAGAATACGTCCACGCCGTTCACGGTGGCTGTAACGCCTTTGCCGCCGATGGCTTTGGCATCGGTCGTGTGGGGCACGGCGATATTGTTGGCAACCGCTCGTGCGAGAATCGCGAGCGCAAGCGGATGGCTTGAGCCGTCGCGATCAGCACCAAAACGATGTTGGTCGCTGACCAGCGGATGATGGCGGCGATCACTGCGATGCCTACTCTGCATTAAACTAGGAGTACCAAAATGCGAGGGGATAGGAAGATTCAAAGCGTTCGCACAATGCACATGCCTAGCAATTCCTTGTGCGGCCTTCCGATGCCAAATAGTGGAGGCTAATGCTGGTGATATTGGTGAACGACGGCGTGGCCCCTGCCACGTGCGATCAGCCAGTAGTCGAAGCCCAGTACGTCCGTGACTTTAGGCTTACCCTCGGTCAGCGTCCGTCTCAGCGGCAGCGCGTAGCGCACGCCGTGCATTATTCCCGCTCAGCGCATTGAACTCTCTCTCATTGAGGGCGAACTTGGGCAGCCACTCGACGATGTGCTCTGCTAGCTGGTCGTAACGCCACTCACCGGCCTCGAAGCCCGCGCATACCCCTCCTAAAGAAGGCGGTGGCCTCCTTCTGATTGGCGAACGATCGCGTGTCCAACACGACCGGTTTTCCTCTTGGCATCGCGCGTTTCCTCTTTGCTCGTGAATTCAGGAGAGGAATTGCCTAGCCGTGCGCGCCGCGATTCCTAGCTCCCGATTGGTCCATCGGACCGTCAACGTATAACCCCAGGTGGCGTTGGAGCAAATGTGGGTCGGAATGGGGGGTCCGCTGAAATTCCTTAAATTACAAATTAAAACAACCACTTATGGGATAATCTGGCGGAGAGAGAGTCCGCCATAGTAGCGATCGGCATAGTCCGCGATTGTTCGCAGACATACAATGTTCCAAAGCTTTCCCAATAGCCTAAATCCGTCGTTGATCGTCAGCGTCCATCCTCGTACACCTGAAACCGCGTTCAAGTGTGGGAACGAATGTGGGAACGATGATGGCGCTTTCTGTTCGCAAGGTCCAGACAGCAAAGCCCGGGCGACACACGGATGGGCAGGGCCTGCTGCTTCTCGTGAAGGCCTCAGGCGCCCGCTCCTGGGTGCTCCGTTACCAGATCAAGGGCCGCCGCCGGGACATGGGGCTCGGCGCGTGGCCGCAGATCAGTCTCGCCAAGGCACGCGAGCTTGCAATGGAGGCGAGGCGTGCCATCGCGTTCGGGCAGGATCCTCTGACCGTTAAGCCTGAAAGAAGGACGTTGACCTTTGAGGGGGCGGCAGAGGCGCTCATCTCCGCGAAGCGTGACGGATGGCGAAACGCGAAACATGCAGCGCAATGGACATCGACACTGGTCCGTTATGCTTACCCCACCCTTGGCCTGATCGAGGTGCAGACGATCACGACAGAGAATGTCCTCGCGGTTCTGACGCCGATCTGGACCGAGAAGCCAGAAACCGCAAGCCGAGTCCGCCAACGGATCGAAGCCGTCCTTGACTATGCAACGGCGATCGAGGCTCGAGAAGGCACAAATCCAGCCCGATGGCGCGGCCATCTGGACCGGCTCCTTCCGCAGGCGTCCAAGGTCCGCCCCGTTGTGCATTACCCGGCCTTGGATTGGCGTCTCATGCCTGCTCTGATGGCAGAGCTCGCGATGCGCGAAGGTTTTGGTGCTCGGGCATTGGCGTTTGCAATCTATACGGCAAGCCGCTCTGGAGAGGTTCGCGGAGCCACTTGGTCTGAAATCGACCTGGAGGCAGGCATTTGGACGATTCGGGCAGGCCGAATGAAGGCGGGCAAGGAACATCGCGTTCCTCTCGGCTCTGCCGCCATTGCACAATTGGGCGAACGAGGATCGGCGCACGATCTGCTTTTTCCAGGAGGACGTGGCCCGAGAAAGCCAATGAGCGACATGACGCTGACCGCGGTCCTCAAACGTTTAGGACGATACGATATCAGCGTTCATGGCTTTAGATCCTCTTTCAGGGACTGGGCCGGAGAGACGACGAGTTTTCCAAGAGAAGTCATCGAAGCGGCGCTGGCGCACCGTTTGAGGGACAAGGCCGAGGCCGCATATGCAAGGGGCGACTTGTTCACAAAACGCCGCGCGTTGATGGAGGCGTGGCAGGACTTTACGCAGAAATACTGACTTCCATTCAAACGCGTAGGGAGGGGCGGGAATCCGTCCTACTCTCATCAATCGAGCGTTGGTCTCTATAGCAATTTGGAGAGCAGCAGTGTCGATGGACCTCCCCCGTCTTGTGGCCGCGTGCGACAAGAGCTATCTCCGCGATCTGGTCTCAAAACTTGCGCCCCAGTGCATAGGCGAGATCGACTGGAATCTTCAAGGTCGAGAACTGGGCCAATCCGTCCAGCAGGCGATCATCCGCCTGTCGCGGGTATGGGGAAAATTCCATCAGATTTATAGTCTGGCCCGGCACGGGAATACGGCAACCGTTCGTTCCGTGCTTTACCATAATCGTCAGTTGCGGGATGAATTTGATGAACTCTGCTGTAGCAGCGAAACTGCTGCGGTTTGGCTTGCGCTGAAGGATGACGAACTCTTTGAGTATGGTCTCTCGGCGCTGCACGCTGACAAGGGCCTCGATAAGCGGTCCTGGAAAGCGTTCCGGGTTAGATTGGAGAAGAGCGCGACATTCGCATTTGAACGGGACCGGCTGGATAAATTCGAGACGCTTGTTCGCGACGCAATCCGGGTGTGCGATGCGTTCGATGCTCCCGGTGAGCTGGAAACCCACCACTTTCGCCGAACCGTATTCCCCGAGTTCACCCATAGCCGAACGGAATTGGATCAGGTAACCGTCTATGCTGAAGCAAGGCTAGTAGCCGACGAAGCATTTGAAAACTCGCGAGTTGAGACGCGGGTGCGTAGCAAAGTCGACAGCATTTCCGTTGTCTTCGATATAAAGCGGCGCGAACTCGATGTCGTCACCCTTGGCGGCGGCGGATTTATCTCTGACGTCGCCAATGCTTTCTTTGCCTCGTTCTCGAATGAAGAGCCGCCACTCGAGCCGCTCATCAGGAGAAAGATAAACTTTGAGCGTCTGTTACAGAAGCCCGATCTTCCCCTCAAGGATCAGACGCGGTTTGTCCGGGCGAAGGTCGACGAGATACGTGTCAGGTCGCCAGGAGGAACGCTTTACACAATCGACGCAAAGCGTCATCGCGACAGTGAAGCCGACGTCTACGACTGCGCACGGACTGATTTCGGTGATCGCAGTCCATTCGAGCGCTACGGCTGGTCTGTTCTGAGCGCGCGTATTATGCTCTTCCTGGCACCCTCAAAACCTGGCCGTAAACCTCCTGCCCGCGCAGTGGAACTCAAATCCAATGGCCGTACAAATCTGCGAGAGCAGGTTGACGCGGATCTCTATGTCGCAGATGAACTCCTTAGGCGCTGGGGAATCCTAAAAGCCGACGATGCGGATGACGTCGAAAATTGCGATCCAACCGCGCTAGTATGCTCGCTTTTGGCCTATGCAGGGCTAGACATTGCAGCGCACCAGCTGGCGACGGCCGAAGAACTGGTGCCATTTATTGATGCAGGTTGGTTGTTTCCGGTCGATCGCCCAGCAGCCGTTCCCTGCCAAGTGTGCGACATTACTCACTCCGTAAACGTCACCGATCTTGATGGCAGGCCACAAGCCATATGCATCCACACCAGCGAGTCATTTGAGGTCACGCAGACAGATCAATTCTACCGCGTAGAGGCACTTGCCGTAGCCCGCGCGCTCGCATCGGCGCTGCAGCTTGAGGGGAATGTCCGCGCTGTCCCTGGTACGGCAGGCCTGTGGACGTTAGGTACGCGCGCACTCGGCGACACGCGAGTGAAGTTCTTTTTGACACCGGATTTCGATCGTCTGGATACCGCAACATCTGTGATGGACGCAGCTGCGCAACAATCCGGCGCGATGAGATCTGCACTGATCGTTGCGAACGATCGCCTAGCTCACACTCAGCTGTTGCCCCAACGCATAAGGATCGTCAATCTTCGCGACATTGCCCTGATAGGGGCTAAAGCGCAATTTTCGATTGATGAGGCGCGGTTGCTTACGGCAATTGTTCCCGAAGCTGGCAGCGCCCACGGACCAGGTCGGAAGCCCGATCAGCGTGATCGTATCCTCCCTGTCTTGGATGACCTGCAAAGTGCAGGGGCCGTCATAGATCGCTCCAACGAGACCTGCCGTATCGTCTTAGAACGTTTCAAGGTTTGCCATCCAAACCAAAAGCTGCCCTCCAAGGGCACGATCCGGTCAGCGATCGAAGAGTGGCAGGGCAACTCACAATAATTCAAGCCCAGCCAATGAGAGCGGTCCGTACGTCTGAGCGCGATCCGTAGCTCTATTCCGCTACTGACATCGAGATCCCTGCGGGCATGGAGCTAGCGGTGGTCAGAAATTGATCAGCAATTCATCGCTTTTTTTGACTAGCTGAATTCCGGTTTTGTTTGCTCATGTTCAATTCTTTGCGGATGGACGAGCATGAACGGAATATTCGGCGGCGACGGATGCATGGAGATCGGGGAGCGGCTGGCGGTCTCTCCAGTGGACGCGGCCCGATTGACGGGCATCGGTCGGACTAAGCTCTACGAAGCGATTGGCAGCGGCACCCTCCGCAGTCTTAAGATCGGCAAGCGCCGTCTCATCATGATCGAGGCACTCCGCGACTGGCTCGCTGCGGCTGAGCGGGAGACGACAGATGCGCGCTGAACAACTGACGCGCTCGCTGGGTGGCCGCTGGCATGGCCGTTACGGAACCGCTCGCTGCCCAGCGCATGATGATCGCAATCCCTCGTTGTCCATCCGCGACGGTGACGCTGGTGCGCTTCTGCTCCACTGCTTTACCGGGTGCGAGTATCGCGACATCCGGGCGGCTCTTAATCTCAAGCTCAGCGGCTGGGCAGCCAACGCTCGTCGGACTGTGAGCGATTGTATAAAGCCGAAATCAGCCGGAACGTCCAATACCGGGTTGGCGTCCCGTCTCTGGGCGGAAACCGTTCCCATACTCGGCAGCTACGCTGAGACGTATCTACGCCAGCGCAGCATTTATTGCGCGCTGCCCGACACGCTGCGATTCCACCCGGCGATGCGCCATCCGACCGGCCGACGCCTTTCAGTCATGGTTGCCCAAGTCGAGACGGTCGACAAGAAGCTGTGCGCCATACACCGAACCTATCTGGACAGCCAAGCGCCTCGAAAAACCGATCTTAAGCCAGCAAAAGCGATGCTCGGTTCGTGCCGAGGTGGGGCGGTGCGTCTCCAAGCAGGCAAGACCGGTTTGGTCGTCTGTGAAGGGATCGAAACCGGATTAAGTCTCTGCGAGATTCTTGGAGGATACGCGATATGGGCGGCTCTCTCGACATCAGGCATGGCAGCGCTCCGCTTGCCAGATGCAGAGCAATTTAGCGGCGCGCTGCTCGTTGCCTGTGATGGTGATGGTGCCGGGCGCAAATCTGGTCAGGCATTGGGCGAACGAGCGGCCCGATGCGGCTGGGCAGTTGAAATGACCTCCGCGCCCGATGGTCAGGATTTCAACGACCTGGCTCGAAGGGGAGCCGGCCATGTCTGAAGCTGTCCGCAGGGCTCTTGGGGAGCGTTCGATATTAGAGCCCGAAGGGCCGCGTCCCCTCACTCGTCTGGTCGATGAACCCGATCCATTCCCGGTCACGGCGCTCGGGCCACTGCAGGTGCCAGCACAAGCCATCCAGGCGCACACCCGGGCACCGATCGAAATTTGTGCCCAGGCGGTGCTCGGCGCAATTGCCCTTGTCGGTCAAGGCCATGCTGACGTTGTTCTCCCAAGTGGTCAGCGAAGGCCGTTATCACTTTTCCTGATGACAATTGCAGCCTCGGGTGAGCGCAAATCGGCGGTGGACGGCCTGGCCCTTCGCGCAATTTACGACCACGAAGAAATGCTGCGCACTGCCTACCGCGCCGAAGTGGGGCAATTCGAGATCGATGAGGCCGTTTGGGAAACCCGCAACAATGCGGCCAAGGCTGAAATGCGAGTGGGCAAAAACAGGCGAGGCAGCGAGAGCTATGACGCCGAGGCCGATCTTCGGGCGCTCGGTTCGCGTCCGGAAGCTCCTTTGATGCCCGTCCTCATATGTCCGGAACCCACATTCGAGGGTTACTGCAAGCTGACCGCGATCGGGCAACCGGCCATGGGACTGTTCTCGGCAGAAGGCGGCAGCTTCATCGGCGGTTATGGTATGTCCGCAGACCACCGCCTGAAGACCGCTGCCGGGGTTTCGAGCGTTTGGGATGGAGATCCGATCAAACGCGTGCGTGCGGGTGACGGGTCAATCGTGCTCGACGGCCGCCGGTTGTCGATGCACCTGATGGCCCAGCCAGATGTTGCCTCGCAACTGCTCGACGATGACCTGCTTTTCAATCAGGGCTTTCTCTCGCGCGTCCTCGTGGCCTTTCCATTGAGTACTGCCGGGACGCGGTTCTTCGCGGAACCACCGCCCACCGCACGCGCTGAACTCAAGCAGTACAAAGATCAGCTTGCGGAGTTTGTCCGTGTTCCGCTCCCGCTCAAGGCAGGTACGCGAAATGAGCTTGATCCAAGAAAGTTGGTGCTCACTGCAGAGGCGACGCAGATCTGGATCAACCTGCACGACTTTATCGAAGAAGGTCTGGTGCCGAGCGGTGACTTCGAGCCCGTCGCCGGATTTGCCAACAAAGCCGCGGAGCATGCCGCGCGCATTGCCGGCCTGCTCACGCTCTGGATTGACGTGGAGGCTACGGAAATCGGCGCCCCCATGATGGTAAACGCTGCGTACCTGATCCAGCACTACCTTGTTGAAGCGATCAGGCTCCGGGCAATGGCCTCGACGAGCCGTCATCTGAAACTTGCCCAGCGCGTTCTCGATTGGCTAATCGAGAAGTGGGAAGAGCCGGCGATCTATCCGGCGGCAATCTATAACGATTGCACGACCCGCGAGGTTCGGGATCGCCGCACCGCGCTGCGAATCATCAACACGCTGGAAGAGCACGGCTGGCTAATTCGCCTTAGTGAACCGATCCGCATTAATGGATCGGTCCGCAGGGAAGCCTGGTTGATTCACGGGAGAACGGTCCGATGACCCTCGCCAAATTCGATCCTTGGCGTTCTTTTTCACCGCAGCGAACGCGTGCCTATCGTGCCTATTGTGCCTATCTCGAGCCCGTTTTAGGCACAATAGGCACGTTAGGCACAGGGGGGACGGCTGTCGAAACCGCGATCAGCGTTCGCCAGCGACGTCAGCCGTGGCTCGCAAGCCTGGCCGCGTGCCGTGCAAAGAGCGTAGCCGAGCAGCGTCTCTTGGCGGTGGCACGGCAACTTTCGTCCGGCCCCTGGTCCCATCGCTTTCTTGAGTTGGGCTGGACCGACACTGACATCTTCGGGATCGGCGACGAATTCGGTCATGGGCTCCTTCTGCACTTGGCCATTCATGGTGCCCAGCTTCGCGCGGTGACTGACGAAGCGGCATGGATTCAGACCCCCAACGGTTCCCGCCTACGTTATCGGCGAGGTTCGATTGGACGGGGGGCTCGTCCGCTTTGGGAAGCGTTGGGTCCGAAGGAGATCGGTGATGGTTGGTGAACTGCAGTCGCAAGTCGGCAAATGCGGCGCCGAATACCATGCTCGCCGTGCGCTCGGGATTTTCCGATTACCGGACGGCGAGACACAAGGTTTGGACCCCCGCGAAATGTCCAGAAGCCTACTTGCAGAAATCGGCCATGTGCAGATGCCGTTGCTGAAGGCCATCCGGGCGAAATGTCTGGATTGTTCTCAATCCGCTTCTGAAGTTCGGCGATGTACCGCCGTCACCTGCGCCCTCTGGCCCTATCGGATGGGAACCAATCCGTTTAGAGCCGAACGGAGCGACGCGCAAAAGGCGGCGGCACTTCAGGCAGGGCGGCGTCTCCTTCGATCGAAGCCCACGGCAGAGGACGCAACGTGATGGTCCCAAGCGATGATTTTCTCGACATCACCCAACGCGCAGGCGGGCACGTGCGTCGTGGGCTTACCAGAATGAAGATCGCAAAGCCCGGAGCATTGTTTGAGGCACGCAAGATAAAAGGCATTCCGCGTGCAGAGCGCCCTCGTTGCGGAGCCCGGACGCGAGCCGGCGGTCGTTGCAAGGCGCAAGCGCTAAGGAACAAGAGCGGCGCGTCTGGAAGATGCCGGATGCATGGCGGTTTGAGCTGCGGACCGATCACGGAAGCCGGCAAGGCGGCGACCGCTCTTCGAGCGCGGGAGGAGATGATCGCCCGATGGGCCAAGCTACGCGCCGAGGGAAACACCAGGGTAGAGCTTTCTCCCAACGGGCGTCAGCGTCTTCGCGAGGCAGCCCGCCGTACCATGCGGATGCGCCATCGCAAGCGCCAAGCTCTTAAATGGTGCAACTGGATGCTGCGGCAGCAGGCGGATTGGACGATCCGCATGTGGGCCGACGAGCGCCAGCGCGTAATCCTCCATCCCTATCTGCAAACGCTCAAGGATTTTGGCGATGGTGCATTTTTCGAGCTGGCGGAAATCGCCGGATTCGGCGACCTGCGTAAAAAACCTGACGGAACCGATCTGGCGACAAAGATCCTTTCTCGCTACAGACCGCGTCTCGACATACGCGCCGCCGCCGAGGATCTGCGAAAAGGCGCCAAAGGCTTGTGAACGCAATGGAGTTTTTTGCATGCCCCTAAAAAGCGCGCGCGTGCGCGGCTTGGGCTTTCCGGGACTAACGCGGCAACGACGGAGGCTTCGAAGATGGTTCAAGATCCATGCTTCACCACCCATGGGAAACGGTATTTCGTAATTTCTTGACGCCCTAAAAATGAGGGACGCTTGTGCTCAATTGCCTGAATCCGGTTAAGCCGATCTGGGATATCGATCCGAAGCACGTCCGGAGCCGCCATTGCAAGCTGTGCGGACGCCAATTCGTCGGTCACTATTCCCGCCAGCTGTGCTCGGATGAATGTAGGGCGGAGGCAAAGCGCATCGCCGGCAGACGCGCAAGCCAAATGCTCCGCGATTACAAATGCACGCCCGTTCCGGCGCAGCGATGCGCTCATTGCCGGCGTGAATATCAACCTGGTCGCCGAGCTGGACGCTATTGCTCACCGAAATGCAGGCTCATCGAATGGAGATCGGCACGCAGCAAATGAAACGACGATGCGTAATTTCCACAGCAGTACGCGCGATCGCGCCCGCGTGCGTGGTGGGGTTTCCGTCTTCAATAATCTAAAATAGGGGAATATAGATCCGCTGGGCAGGGCTCGACTTTCTTGTGACTGCCAGTGATTAGAAGAGGTATTGGGCGATTGACATCGAAATAGATTAGCCAATTGATTTCGAAAATTTTGAGGAGCGACATGGGCGGCTGGAACAGTGGGCGGAATAATCGTGGCGCCGGCCGATGCGAGTCCTGGCATCGCGTCGAACTGACCTATCTCCGGAAGCACGATTTCCTCCGCTCCGGCAGGCGCAGCACTCTTTGGTGGCATCGCGGCGATGAGCGGACCGGCGGCATCGGCATCTACGCATTCGAAGACCACGCCGAGCTCCGTTACAGCTGTAACGGCGAGAGCGTCGTCCAGCACATCCATTATCGCTATACGCGGACGAATTTTGGCAGCCGGCGTATGTGGTTCGAATGTCCGAACTGTCACCGGGCCTGCGGAGTACTCTACAGTGGCCGCCGATTCTATTGCCGGAAGTGCTGGCGGCTCACTTATGCGAGCCAATATGAAGATTGGTGGGAGCGGGCGCGCGGCCAGGCGGAAAAGATCCGCGCCAAGCTGGGCGAGCCGGGGTTCATCGACATCGACAGCACGCATGATTTTCCCGAAAAGCCAAAGCGGATGAGGTGGCACACCTACGAGCGGATGCGGGCGAAGGACTTCCAGCTAATGCGCGTTCATGAAGATGGATTTTGCCGCATGGCGATGTCCTTCCTTCGGTGCCATCGCTAAAGGCACAAGACGGCGAGCCATTGAGCGATGCGCATAAAGGACTTCGGGATTTGTCTCGGTCTTTCGCGCTGGAGGCGGTGGCCATGCTCGTCACCATTCTGGCTGACAGGAATACTTCAACCATGGTGCGAGTGTGGGCGGCCAAGCTGATTCTCAATCTGGCATATGGCAGGCCGCGCGCCGATCGAGTGACATGCGCAGCGCCCCAACGCCCGCTCTACCACGGAACCCGAAAAACAACATCTGACGCAGTGGGCCAGTAGCGGAATAGGTCAATAAAGGACGATCAGCCGTAGCGTGTTCTACATGCCACGAAGTGGTCCCCGAGGCGCGCTTGGATTTGCTGCAGGCGCAGGAGGTCTTCGAACTTCTGTTGATGAGTCGCATCGCTGCGACGCGGCGACAGGCATGGCGGCTGGCCGGAAGCCTAGCGCAGACTGAACACCGATCCTTCCGCTCCCGGTGACGATGCGACGCCCATTGCGCTTGACTGCGTGGTTGAAGACGTTTGCTCCCAAGGAGCTGATGTGCGTCTCAATCGAGCTGCGCTATTGATTCGTCCGCCCTGGCCCGAGTTCTCAGACATGATCGCTATCGCGCAGCTGCGCCTTCTCCCACTACCACGAACGGCGCCCAGTACGCAGGGTGCGCCTCATGCGGTGCGCCCTCGTCGATCAGCGCCAGGACTGCTCGCCGCAAGGCATCGGCGCGGCCGACGCTTGGGTCGCGGGCGATCTCACTGATTGTCGTTGATATCAGCTTCACAGTGGCCGCTGAGTCTACTTCCCAATGCGAGACCAGCAGCGCGCGTGCCTGAGCATAGAAAAAGGACCGTGCTAGCCCCGACAGTGCCTCGGCATCGCTGGCACCCGCTGCGGCCGTGTTGCAGGCAGAAAGAATGACCCAATCGGCGTCAAGCTTTAGGGTCGCGATCTCGGAAGCGGTGAGATAACCGTCATCCTCCTCCGTAGCGGTTGTAGACGGTGTGAGGATCAGCCCCGGCTCGGCGGTACTGGTGAGCTCACCGGCAAGCGCGCCGTGCGTAGCAAAGTGTACGATGCGGTATTGAGCGAGAACACCGCTGGCGCTCAGCGCCTTAATCTCGCGCTCTGTCGCACGGCTGCCCAGTCTGATCTCGCTTGGATCCGCGCCGACGTCGCGGGCCACCGAACACAGCTCACCGGCAGTTTCTGGTAGCGGTGTCAGTGACTTGACTTGCGCAACCTCGGCGAGTCCTCGCTTGGTCGCGAGCGGCCGAAGCCCTCGGTTGGTTACCCTGAGCGATGCAACCTCTTGCCGCTCTGGCACCGGGCAGGACTGCTGTTCGCGCGCCGCTGCCGCAAGCTTGGTGTAATGGGCGCGATAACGTAGGTCGTTTTGATCGCCATCGAGCAACGGATTGCCAAAGCCGATCAGCGGTTTCTTGGCCGCGGTGGGTTTGCCGACGTGGCGCAGCGCCTTTAACGAAGATGCGGAGGGCAGCACGGTGATGGCATGGTTGCGTGCGAGCCACGCAGCCGCCTTGTGATCGCTCGTGCCTGGCGCTGTGACGAGCACGTGGAACGGAAGCTGCGTGAGGGGGCCAGATGGGACGATCAGCAGGTGCTTGCCCTTGATGAAATCTTCGACCTGTCCGAGTAAGCCCATGTAGAGCTTGTGAGCGCGGGCGTGATCGAAGGGCAAAACTTCAACGGGCATCAGCCCGAACATCTCAGTTCTCGGCTTGGCTTTGAGAAGTGCCTCGCACTCACGTCGTTGGTCGACCTTCCAATGTGGAAGATCAATCAGTCGGATAAGCTCATCCAGCGTCGCCTTCGACGAGTCCTCCCATGAGGTTGCATCAAGGCCGCAGCGCAGGGCTTGCACCTGCTGTCTCAGTTGATAGGTGCCGACCTCGCTTTTTACCCAGCGCGTCTGGCTCTTGGTCACTACCCAAATGAAAGTCTCTTCGGGTAGCGGGCTGAGTTCACCATTGGTGTCAAAAAATAGTACAAGCGCCTCGTTTGGATCGAGTTGGGCCTGCACTTCTGCTACGGAGACAGGTGCCACGCTGGCGAGAGCTCCGTAGTCTGGGAATTCCTTAGTCAGGCGTGCCTCGAGGCCGGCGAGGCGCGTCTCGATGGCGGCGAGCCGCTCGCTCAGATCGTAGAGGCTTTTCTCGGCGATCAGATTGCGCCTGCCTGGCGGCTCACTTTTCGCAGCGATAAGCTGCTTATCCTTGGCCTGCCATTCCCTTACCAAGTCCTGTTGCTCCCTGGTCAGCAGGCTAAGTTCCGGTGAAGCCTTGGCAGACCGTGCTGCCATTTGCGCGAGAGAGGCTGCGGCCTCCGAGCCTTGCGCCCATTGCGCTGCCTTGAACATGGCCCGCGCTGCAGCCTCCGTGTCGAGGTGGCCGTATGCCGCCAACCGGTGGGTCACCTTGACGAGCCCGGAAAATTGCGAGCTCAATTTCTGCGCCTCCCCCTTGGCTGAGCCTTCGATGCCGCCAGCGAGGCCGCGCTCTGCGCGGCGTTCGATTGCGCCAGTGCTGCGCCGCCAGTAGTCGGCCGCCTGACTCCAATCGTTTTGCACCAGCTTAAGCCGTGCTAGGTTGTCGAGGGCGGTGCCGACGTAGGAGTGGTCGGGACCCAGCGCCTTCTCATGGATGGCGAGGCTCCGGCGAAGAAGCGGCTCGGTCTCTGACAAGCGGCCTGTGAACCGGTACAGCATGGCCAAGCGGTCGAGAGCGGCGGCGACTTCCAGATGCTCTGGCCCTAGGGACTTTTCGGCTATGGCAATGCTGCGGCGATAAAGCGGTTCGGCTTCGGCAGAGCGGTTGAGGTGCCAATACAGGTCGGCCAGGTTGATGACGGTGGCGCCCACTTTGGGATGGTCGGGCCCTAACGCCTTCTCGCGTATGGCGAGACTGCGGCGAAGAAGCGGCTCGGCTGCAGCGTGACGCGACTGGGACCGGTAAAGCTCAGTCAGGTTGTCCAGAGACGTGGCGACATCTAGGTGCTCGGGTCCTAGCGCCTTCTCACGCATGGCGAGGTTGCGGCGATAAACCGTCTCGGCGTCAATGTAAGCAGAGGCGTACTGATCCGGCTCCATCGCCTTGTCGCTGATGGAGTGCCTGCGGCGACGTAGAGCCTCCGAATCATCGTAACGGCCCTGGACCTGGTACAGCATGGCCAAGCGGTCGAGAGACGTGCCCACATCGGGGTGGTCGGGCCCCAGGCCCTTTTCACGAAGGGCAAGGCTGCGGCGGAGAAGTCGCTCGGCTTCAGCGTATTGGCCCTGGGACTGGGTCAGCACTGCCAGGCTGTCGAGGGAAGCGCTCAGGTTGGAGTGCTCCGGTCCCGGCACCTTCTCTCGGATGGCGAGACTGCGGCGAAGAAGCGGCTCCGCGTCGGCGAGGCGGCCCTGGGCCTGGAAGGCATTTGCCAGCCAATCCAAGGCCACTGCAAATTCAGTGTGCTCTTCGCCGTAGCGCTTCCGCATCAATACAATCAGGGACTCGCTTGCCGCTGCAGCTTCCTGGTATTTGCCCGCATCGTACATCCGACTAATCATGGCGAGTGTAGCCTGGATTTTGTCGCTCAGCTCAGGATGGGCTACTCCCAGTTCGGCGACGATTTTCGTGAAGTCCTTGTGGACGATCCCGGCCGCGCGCATCTTGGCGAAGTCGTCGACAATTGTATCTTCCCATCTCTTGTCGGATTCTGGGGTCTCGCGTTTACCCTTGTGAGCGAGATAGATTTTGCGAGCTTCGCGGAAGCGGTCCAGGAAGAGAAGCGAGTGGGCGCGATTGGCATCGACTAGCAGGTCGCCCGGGGCGAGCTGGCGTGCCCGCTCCGACTCCTTGAGCGCCTCTAAAGGCGCGCGCGCAAATAGTGCAAACCAAGAAATGTCCTTGAGGGCGGCAACGGTCTTCTTACCGGGGGGGCCGCCCCTTTCAAAAGCCTCCGCTTTCTCAACGGTCGCTTCGTACTTGCGCTGGACGGCCAGGGCTGCCGCGTATTTGCCTTTTCCAAACAGCTCCTGCGCTTGGAGGGAAAGCGCCTCGCGTTCAAGGTGGCTTTCCGCGAAAGCGCCGGCAACAACAAGAATGATCAGGACGGGCGAAAACAAGGCGAGCCAATGTCTCCGCATGATTTTCCAATCCTTGATTGTCTCAATGGTCTATGCGGCCAGAGGATATGTCATTTGCACATCTCAGTCATGCGTGTTGATGGAGCACCTCCGCAGATCGAAGCACTGGCGGAGTGTGGGTTCGGAGTGTGGGCTGGGACATACCGGCCCAGTCACGAGTGCGGCGTTCAGCCCGGACGGTCGCGGTCATGTCTGCCTCGGCCGACCGCACGGTGCGAGTGTGGGAGAGGCACTCACCGGCAAGCAGCTGGCCCGGTTCGCACACGACCGCGCGGTCGTTTAAGCCTCATTCAGCGTCGACGGCGGCCGCTGCATCGTTACCGCTTCTTTGGACAACACGGCGCGGATTTGGGAGACGGCTACGGGTAGGGTACTGGTTCGGCCTGATGGGGTCATTCACGCTGCGTTCCATGCCAATGGCCACCCTCGTCATCGCTTCTGGGACAAAACCGCGAGAGTATGGGAGACGAGCACTGGTAAGGAATTTGCCGAGCATACCGGATGCAGTCTCTGCAGGCGTTGTTGCGGTGCACAACCGTCACCTGCGTCCGGTGTTTTTGCAACACGAGTGGTGCGCACCAGCACGATGACTGCGCAGGGTCAAGGGCGGCAATCGTGCTCCCGTGCCACGCCTGGAGCACCCGGAAGCCGACAATTTGTCGGCTTCCTTCATTGACGCACGGCCAATCGTCAGGGCGCGGTCGGTCAGCGCCGCTCCCGCCTCACTGCGGAATTCAGCATGACGGCTGCTTTTCGCCCATTTCTCCCCTTTGCCCTTTGCATCGCGCGCCGGAGAGAGTGCGGTGGGAGCGGTCGTGCCGCTTTTCGATGCGCGGCGCGAACAGGCTTCGGCGCAGATGGCTTATAATGGGCAGAGGGCAGGTTCACTAGAACGCGAAGCGAACCATAATCTGTCTAACCGGGAGCTTTGACCTAGCCAAGACCAAAGGCCTCGGCATGCGGCTCGTTAGAGCCTTCGTGCAACAGTTGAAGCCACGGTTGCCATCAATCCGCAACCGCGCGGCACCGAATTCGTGTTAGTGGTACCACTGAAACCCAAACCATGACGGATTCTGAGATGTCGGCATCATTCTTGGATCGGCTCCCCGCGTCAAGCAAGTAGCACAGCGTAGCGAAGGCCTGCATGACCAAGCCCATTTCCGACCAACCTGATGCGTCTCCCCCGCAGCCCATCATCTTGCGATCGTCGGACGACGCCCTCCCGGTTTCTGAAGTTGACCATGATCTAACAGGGGTGGACGCACTCATTGAGACCAGCGCGGCTTTTCCAATCGTCGGCATCGGTGCGTCGGCCGGTGGGCTGGATGCGGTGACGCAATTGCTGCAAGCGTTGCCGATCGATACGGACGCGGGCTTTGTCATTATCCAGCACCTCGCGCCGGATCATGCCAGTAATCTTACGGCGATTCTGTCGCGGGCGACGACAATGCTGGTCCGTGAGGTGCGCGATGAGACGGAGGTCGAGCCCAATTGCGTCTATGTGATCCCGCCTGGGCGCGACATGATCATTGCCGGCGGCAAGCTGCAACTGCTGCCGCAAGATCGCTACGCGCGGCGCCGTGGGATCGACCAGTTCTTCTCCTCACTGGCCGAGGATTGCGGGCACAAGGCGATCGGCGTGGTGCTTTCCGGCGCCATGAGTGACGGCACGCTCGGGCTCGAGGCAATCAAGGCCGCGGGCGGCATCACCTTCGCCCAGAACGACAGCGCCCAGCACGACAGCATGCCCCGCAGTGCGGTGGCTTCGGGGTGTGTGGACTTCGTGTTGGCACCGGACGACATCTCGCGCGAGATTGCCCGCATTGCACGCCATCCCTATGTGGCCCCTGAAGCAAAGCCGGAGGCGTTGGGCATCGTGCCGTCCGGTTACGCGCGTATCGTGGAGATTGTACATCGCGGATTGGGTGTTGATTTCACCCACTACAAGACGAACACGCTGCTCCGCCGCATCACCCGCCGCATGGTGCTGCACAAGATGTCGACCATGAAAGATTACGAGAACTACCTCCAGAGTGACCCGGCGGAGGTGGAAGCGCTGTTCCAGGATATTCTCATCGGCGTCACGACGTTTTTCCGCGATCCCGAATCCTTCGACGCGCTGGCGAAGACGGTTTTCCCGAAGCTGCTCGCGGGGCGCACGCTCCAGGAGCCGGTGCGGATTTGGACGCTGGGATGCTCGACCGGCGAAGAAGCCTATTCGCTGGCCATGGTTTTTGCAGAGTGCGCGGAGGCTGCGGGCAGCGACGTTCCAATGCAGCTTTTCGCCACCGATCTCAACAGTATTTGCGTCGGAAAAGCGAGAACGGGTGTCTATCCGGCGAGCATCGAACACCAGGTTTCGCCAGCGCGCCTCCAGCGGTTTTTCATCAAGGAAGAGGCCGGCTATCGCATCTGCAAAGACATTCGTGAGCGTTGCATCTTCTCGCGCCACAATGTGCTTGGGGATCCGCCGTTCTCGCGGGTGGATCTTATATCATGCCGGAACTTGCTGATCTACATGGAGCCAGTGCTTCAGCGGCAAGTCATGGCACTGATGCACTATGCGTTGAAGCCGGGCGGCCACCTGTGGCTCGGCAGGTCGGAGACCGCGGGCGCATCGCGCGCGTTGTTCAACGTGGAAGACGTACGCAATAAGATCTTCGTGCGGCGGTCCGGTAGCAGTGTGCCCGGTTTGTCTTTCCGCTCCGCGCTCGGCGGCGGCGGATCCGATCCGTTTCTGAGGGCCGCTCCGGCCCCTTTGGACGTGCCTCGCCCCAATCTGCCAAAGGAGGCGGAGCGCATCCTGCTCGCGAAGTACGTGCCACCGGGCGTGGTCATTTCCGCCGCCATGGAGATCGTCCAGTTCCGCGGCGACACCGGCCCTTATCTCGCGCCGGCGGCGGGCGCGCCGAGCCTGCACCTCTTGAAGATGCTGCGCCAGGGACTGCTCGTCGGGGTGCGTGCGGCGATCCTTCGCGCTGAAGCGGAAGGTCGCCCTGTACGCGAGGAGCGCTTGCGCGTGAATAGCGACAACGGCTTTCGGGAGCTGGCAGTCGAGGTGCTGCCGATCAACGGCGGCGACGCCAAACAAAGCGGCTTCCTGGTGCTTTTTGATGAGCATGGCAAGCGGGATCGCGGATCGCTCGGTAATCGAGAAAATACGGCCGAGACGAACACAACCGCTGATCACATTGCAGCCATCACCAATGACGAACTCGTTCGGCTCACACAGGAACTCGCGGCGACGCGCGAGTATCTGCAGGTCGTCATTGAGCAGCAGGAGGCTGCGAACGAAGAGCTACAGTCGGCTAATGAGGAGGCACAATCAGCCAACGAGGAAATGCAGAGCGTCAACGAGGAACTTGAGACCTCGAAGGAGGAAATCCAGTCCAGCAACGAGGAACTCGCCACCGTCAACGACGAGCTCAATAGCCGCAACCTCGAGCTCAGCCGGCTCAACAGCTCGCTGCAACTGGCGCGCGATTATGCTGAGAGCATCGTAGCCAGCATGCGCAGTCCGCTGGTCGTGTTGGATGCCGGCCTTCGTGTGAAAACAGCGAGCGCGGCATTCTACGAGACTTTTCATGTTGATCCGACGGCTACCGAAGGCCGGCTTATCTACGATCTCGGCAACGGCCAATGGAACATCACTGCGTTGCGCACCCTCCTTGAGGAACTGCTACTCCAGAATCATCAGATCGATGACTACGAAGTGCGTCATTCCTTTGAGAAGATCGGCGCTCGGATCATGATCCTCAATGCACAGCGCCTTGTACCAGCCGCCGACAACGAGCCGCTCATCGTGCTGGCGATCGAAGACGTCACCGAGCGCGCGCGGGCCGATGAAACCTTGCGTGAGAGTCAGGCGCGCCTGCGCCACGCGGCGGATGCAGCAAGACTGACCTACGTTGACGTCGACTTCGCACGCGGTCGATTGCGCACCGCAGAGAATTTTGCGTCGGTCATGGGGTATGCCTCACCACCCGAGGAAGTCGCCGATACGGCCGCAAGCGTTCGGATTCTGCTCGACCACGTCGTACCCCTGGACCGCCCACGTGTGGAAGCTGCCCTGCAGGAATTCCTCGCCGGCATGCGCCTCGGCAAGATTGTTTACCGCGTTCGCGGCGACGATCAGGCCGAGCGCTTTATCGAATCCATGTGGTCCGCCGAATACGGCCCCGACGGCAAGCCCTTGCGGGCCTTCGCCACCAACCTCGATATCACCGAGATAAAGCGCGCCGAAGAGCACACCAACCTGCTCATGGCCGAGGTGAACCATCGCGCCAAGAACCTGCTCGCCGTCGTGCAGGCGATCGCCCAACAGACTGCAGAGCACGCCGACCCGGCAACATTCGTCGCGCGTCTTACCGACCGGATCGAGGGCTTGACCACCAGCCAGGATCTGCTGGTCCAGAACAACTGGCAGGGTGTCGAGGTATCGCACCTCGTTGAAGGTCAA
This sequence comes from Rhodomicrobium sp., assembly GCA_031399085.1. GTDB lineage: Bacteria > Pseudomonadota > Alphaproteobacteria > Rhizobiales > Rhodomicrobiaceae > R-RK-3. The sequence continues at coordinate 3,122 of JANNOQ010000041.1, read as the reverse complement.
CTCGCCCATTTCAAGGACTTGATTGGGCAACGCGTCCTGCTCATGGGACCACCTGTACGCCTGACACCGGCGGCCGCGCAAGGCATTGGCATGGCGCTGCACGAGCTTGCCACCAACGCCAGCAAGTACGGCTCCCTTTCGAACAAAGTCGGTCGGGTCCATATATCATGGCAGGTCTCTAATGTGCCCACGCCGACGTTCACGATGCGTTGGCTCGAGGAGGGTGGCCCCAAGGTCGCGCCCCCAGGCCGGCGAGGTTTTGGTCAGATGGTGATTGGCCGCATGGTCGAATTGGCGGTCGATGGCGCAGTCGAGGTTGAATATCGTGAGAGCGGATTGTCTTGGAAATTGAGTGAACCCGTCGCCGGCTCGATAGAGGGGGGACGACCTGAACTGTCCGCATTAAATGCCAGCCGATAGACCACGGACCGCCCGCATTCTCATTGTCGAGGACGAGCCCATGATTGCGCTCAGCCTCGAAGGTGTCCTCATCGACGCTGGCTTCAAAATCGCCGGCGTGGTGGGGAAGCTCGATAAGGCGCTTGCGCTGATCGAAAGCGGCGCCTGCGATGCGGCGATGGTCGATTCCAATCTGGCGGGCGTGAGCGCCAGCCCCGCTGCCATCGCACTGGCAGCCCGTGGCCTGCCTTTCATCATGATGTCCGGCTATTCGAAGGAGCAAATGCTAGGTGAATATCCCGGAGCGTTTTTCCTTTCGAAGCCTTGCCGACCAGAGCTGATCATCAAGACACTTAACGCCATTTTTCTCGAAGGCCAGAGCTGAGGTAGCGTGTAATTGTCACGGGTCTGCAAATTGGCAAAGTCTGCAACAGAGTGAATGTCAATGATCGCGCAAAAATCTTCAAAAGACTTTCCTGTGGTCTGTGTCGGCGGTTCGGCAGGCGGCCTCGATGCTTATATCCGGTTGCTGAAACATCTTCCGCCCGACATGGGCGTTGCGATCGTTATCGTCAATCATCTGCGAACGGTTGACACCCGGCTGCACGAAATCCTGCCGCGCACAACTCAAATGCCGGTTCAGTTGATTACCGAAGGACTGGACCTCCTCCCCAACCACGTGTTCATCATCCCTCCCCAACGGGATCTGCACGTTCACGATGGCCATTTCCGACTCGAGCCGATTTCAAAGCCTCGGGGATGGCCTGATGTCATCACCGTATTCCTGCGGTCACTGACGGAGAACTGGGATGGACAACTGATTGCCGTCATTGTCTCCGGCTATGATGGAGACGGCGCCGACGCATTGTGCGGCATCAAAGATGTGGGCGGAATTACCATCGCGCAGAAACTCGATACCGCAGGCCAGCCCGACATGCCCGCGAGCGCGATCGCCAGCGGATGTATCGACTTTGTTCTTTCACCTGAGGATATAGCGCGAGAAATTGTGCGGATCGCGGGCGGGCAAGCTTAGCCCAGCCCTCGTTTTTCCGATCCAACGAGCACCCGAGCTTTTATTTCGCAGCGCCACCGTCGTTAATCTAGAATGGTTTGCAGCCTGCAGGCGTCGGTCCCCAAAGTGCGTCCCTGCCTGCGCGCCCGGCGTGACCGGCATCCCCAATCCTTCAAGTTCTGCCGTATGCCCTTCGACCACTTCGAGGCGAATTCGCCCTTCACTCGATTGATCGTACACGGAGAGATACGTGCCCAATCTGACCGCCATTTCTCGACCTGTATCGCAGCCACATTTCGGTGATTGCCTGATAACCTCCCGTAGGTTGACCGCCTTTGTTATCGAGGCTGTCCCAAGGGCCCAGCCAATAGCTGACCGCGATTCCCTATTCCGCAGATGGACCAAGCATGCCTCCGAATCGATATAGCTGACCGCAGCATCACCACCTCGCCGGCAGGCCTGGACAGGCCCTTTCGCCCCTTGGGGGAGCAGAGTCCGGCAAACTCCGTTGCTTTTCCATCAGACTCGATCGAACCTTGGTGTCAGCACGCGCGCCAACTTCTTGGGATGGGCCTTGGAGAGAAGTCTCTATCTACCAGTTAAGCGCTTTCTGGAAAGCCTTGGCTTCGAGGTGAAGGGCGAGGTTTGCGGCTGCGATCTTATTGCCCTCAAGAACAACGAACCAATTGCTGTTGTCGTTGGCGAGTTGAAGCTCAGCTTCAATCTGGAACTGGTGCTGCAAGCGGTCGATCGATCCGCGGCTTGCGATGAAGTCTGGCTGGCAGTTTGTGCTTCTCGCCGTGGACGGGGGCGTGAACGCGATTCCCGCGTGCGCAAGCTCTGCCGGCTGCTCGGCTTCGGTCTGCTCTGCGTAACCGCTTCAGGAGGCGTCGAGATTCTTATTGAGCCAGGACCGTGGCGCCCGCGGCGGGATAATAAGCGGCGTTCAAGACTGGTAAGCGAGCACCAACGTCGTCGAGGGGATCCGGCGATCGGTGGCAGCACGCGGCAGCCGATCATGACGGCCTATCGGCAACAAGCGTTGGCGTGCGCCGCAGCTTTGTCGAAGGGCCCAGGGCGTCCGCGAGCCCTGAAGTTGATCGCGCCGGATGCACCGAAAATACTCCGTAGCAATGTGTACGGCTGGTTCGACCGGGTCGAGCGCGGCGTCTATGTTCTCACCGACAGCGGCCGGGAGGCGTTGACCCGTTGGCTAATCCCCGTCGCGGGCGAGGCTGTCATAGCCGCTGAGGGCGCGGGTGCTGGACGCTATTTTGGCGATGTGGCTCGGCATCGTCGGACCGATGTGGGAGAGTTGGATGAGTCTTGCGCTGAAGGCGGCGCAGCATAGCGCCTGGAAGCAGCATGGCGGGTAATCGGTACCATATCGGAGCGTCGTGGGACCACTTTGATGGCGTACGTTGTGGATCGGCGTCAGCGAATGACCCCGCTCCAGCTGGGCAACAGCACACGCAAAACCGTCGGGGTAGAGCCAGACCCAGCTCCACAAATCTCAGCAATCACAGGTCCTAACGAGCCCAATGCCTCGCGTAAAGCGGGGTCAGTTTTGGGCTCTGACTCACATTTGATGATTTTGCATGGCGCCGTAGCACTGGTTTCTCAGGAGAATCAGGGCCATGGCGAGCAATTTGCGAGTATCTTCGTTGATCCCGGCCGGATTGATGGTCGAGCACGTTACAGAGAACGAGAG
>JANNOQ010000039.1:0-2040 GCA_031399085.1 Rhodomicrobium sp. | reverse complement strand
CGTGGCGTCGCCGGTTCGATAGAGGAGGCGTGGGTGAAACCGTAGCGGACCGTTTCCAAATCTCAAATCAATGCCGCGCGTCTGGAGATAAGCCTCGCCATGCGTGCCCTGAACCGGCAGCGAGCTTGCGAAAAGCCGCTGCGCAGCACCTGCCATCGATGCGCCAAATCGCTGAGACCGCACGGGTGATGATGCGATGGTCATTGGGGCCAAGCTCAAAAACCGCTGCGCTTCTTCGATCGCATCTTTGAGGCTCATGAGGCCGCACGCAGCCCGGATCAGATCGAGCAGATCGCCATGCTCACCCGTCGCCGCATCCATCCATTTGCCGCGGGCGCCAGGCCCCAAGTCGCGCCCCCGCAGCCGCACGAACAGGCTGCGGCCAGGCGAATTGCAGACATCGCCGACGATCCAATACTGGCCGACGCGACGACCGTTGGAGAGATAGTGGCGGCAGACTTGTTCCGCGCAAGCGCCAAGGGCTCGCGCGGCATCGCTCGCATGTGACCGCATGACGACTGCGCCTTTCTCAGCAAGGCGCATCTAAGCGGCGTTGGCTTGGTTTGAGGAGTGGCGAACCGGCCAGCGCTCAAACAGCCGCTCCAGGATTGCGGGGCCGTTGTCTTCGCCGGCGGGCACAAACAGCCGGAGTTTCCAGGCGATGATCTCGGAGGTTAGCCCGAGCGCCTTGAGCTGCGGCACGGCGGTGTCAGAGAAACCCGTGAGCTCAATGCGGTAGGCGCCCATCACCAGTGATCGGCGTATATGCAGATCTCCTTGCAGGCGCAAAGTCTGGCCATGACGCAGCACGCTCGAGAAAGCCGCCACTGGCTCAATCGGCGAAGCGCTTGCGCCGATGCCAAATTCCTCCAGCAGTTGCGCCAAGATGTCAGGGCTGACAACACGGCCAATGAGGCGTTCGCCGTTATCGGTTTCGAGCCGGTACACCCGCATGGCGTTTTTGCCGTCGCCGAGGCGGTTCCACACGGGAAGCAGCAAACCGGTGATGAGATGGATCGTGTCATCCGTCAATAGCGGGATTGTTTCGATCTCGTCCCCCCAAGCCTTGCGGAAGACCGATGCGTCGGCGATGCGCCACTCCGACTGCGCCAAACCGTCGAGCGTGACGGTGTCACGTCCCTTCGGCCGGTGCAGGCGCACCCGGGCGATCACGCCCCCACCCTCGTCAAGGGCGCTCGGCGCGGGCGTTGAAACCGCGGCCCGGCCTGAAATAGCGTTGATGAGTAACCGGCTCGAAGACGCTGCACCCAGTTCCAGTGCGTCCTCCGCACGCAAAATCTTGTTTCGCTGCCGGCGGTTGATGGCAACCAACGTGGTCTTCGCGCCCGTGGCCGCATGGGCGAATAATGTTTGCCGTTCGGCGACGCCCAACCGCTCCGCGGTGATCGTCTCCACACCCTGCTCATAGATCCCGGCCGCCATCGCCGCTTCGATGCGCTCGTCAATCAAGCCCTCGAAGACCTCAAACAGCCTGTTTTGCAGATCGATCCGAAGCGCCAGCATGCGGTTCAGAAATTGACTGATCGGCGGCAAGTCGTCTTTGAGACCGCCCCCATCGTCAGTCAGCGTTAAGCCCGTCGCCGCTTCGAAATCAGCCGCCGAGCAGGCCGCGATCTGGCCCGCTTGGAGGTGATGGAAGAAGTCGCGCAGAGCCGCCCGCGCATAGGCGCTCTCCAGATTGTCCTCCGCCCGGAACAATCCCTGCCCGCCGGTCGCCCGTGCGCCGCGGGTGATGGCGCCGAGCGTGTCGAGCCGCCGCGCGATGGTGGACAGGAAACGTTTCTCCGCCTTCACATCGGTTGTCACCGGCCGGAACACCGGCGGCTGCTTCTGATTGGTGCGGTTCGAGCGCCCCAGCCCCTGAATTGCGGTATCGGCGCGCCATCCAGCCTCGAGCAGATAATGGATGCGGCGGCGCTGGTTCTTAGCCGCCAAATCGGCGTGATAGCTCCGTCCTGTGCCCCCTGCGTCGGAAAAGACGAGGATGCGTTTTGCATCATCCATAAATGCTTGGGCTTC
>JANNOQ010000029.1:0-1557 GCA_031399085.1 Rhodomicrobium sp. | reverse complement strand
GGGCGCCGAACTGGGCGAGCGACTTCGAGGCCTCGCCGGGCGGGATGGTGGCGACGTGGACGTCGGCCGAGGTGTCCGCCCCCCAGAAGCGATGTGATGGCGGAGTGCATCGCCTCGCCGACGTCATCGTAAGCGAGGGGCTGCAACTGAAATGCCGTCGGCAGCATCGGGGCGAGTTCCCCCGCGGCATCTTCCGGCGTGTAGAGCGCATAAACGTCGGCCAGATCGAGGGAGACAGCAATGCTGGCGGCGGTGTCCTTCAAAAAAGCCGCTGAAAGCGCCGCCGCGTGCTCGGCCCCAACATGCGTCGCCAGACGGGTTTTACTCACTCCGGCGCGCGGCGGTTTGCACATGAGGCCTACGGCAATGCGTCGAGCGTTCATGAGCTTCAGTCTGCGCGAGATGCGCCGCAAACCGCGCCGCCGAGAACGCAGAACGTCGCGCAGTATTTATGGGCCAGCGGCGTTGCGCGGCTTGCCTCGACCAGGGTGGCCCCAAAATCAAAGCGCTCGTCATAGGGAAGCAGCGTACACGCCACGACGGACGGCGCTGCGCCTTTCCGCTTCACCACCATTCGCGACGTTGAGCACATCACGTCAGATGGAGACTTGTGGAGAATGCCCCAGCAGGCTTCAGTTATCTCCGGCGGGTCGGCAAGAGCGCTCATTTCGGGCAGCAACACGAGCGCCTGCGCGTCGTGGCAATCGATGGAAACTCCGCGTTCGGCGAACAGTTTTTCGTAGCCAGCGCGCATTGCGTTCTCGTCATCGCCGGCGAGGAAGCGCCCCGCGACCTCCACCGTCGCGCCGTTGCTGGTCAGCCAGGCCAGACCTTCGAGAGTCTTCGCGAATGCGCCTGCGCCCCGCTCCGCGTCGTGAACGCTTTCGCGCCAATCATCCAGCGAAACGCGGATTCTCGCGCGGGCGCCGTATGTTTCAAAAAGCGGGGCGAGTTGCGAGCGTTTCAGCCACATGGGCTTCATGGCGTTGGTCAGCGTAAGCGTTTGCAAACCTCGCGACAGCGTATCGCTCAGAATGGCGATGAAGTCCGGATTCATGAATGGCTCGCCGCCTGTGTAGCCGACAAGATTGAGGGGCATTTGCTCGTGGGAGGCTTCGTCAAGATACGCCTTGACGTCGGCGAGGGAGAGATACTCAAGCCGGTCGTTTCGGGGCGAACTCTCGATATAGCAGTTCACGCAGGCGATGTTACACAACGTGCCCGTGTTAAACCAGAGCGTCTCCAGCCCGGACAACGAAACCCATGCGCGCGGCTCGCCCTTTGCCGTGCGCTCAAGATTAGAAAACTTTTCCAGAGTAATGTCCCTACCCCTGCGGCTTGCCTGTCTCATTATTCGTCGTCGCGACGATGAGTGTTACACGATTATATGCGCGAACGGGGACCGGATCACACGAAGTTGGCAGTGACTTATAGCCACAAAAAAATCGGTGAGCCGACAGAAGCCGACCCACCGAAACTTCAGTCCGATTAACGACCTTATTTGCTGGCGTTACGAACAGTCTGTAAAAGTCCTTCAGCCGTAGTCATGGTAGTTTT
>JANNOQ010000020.1:0-1603 GCA_031399085.1 Rhodomicrobium sp. | reverse complement strand
CACGAAAATGGTGAACGCGCTAACCGCCGCCGCCAAGCAGAAGAACATCCCCGTCGTGGACCCCAAAGACGCCGATTATTCCGTCATGGGTCTGATGCAGGCCGGGAAGGAAACGCGCGGATCTCGGGTGACATATATCGGAGATATCACCGACAAGACCGGCAAGCGCGTGAAACGCATTCAGGGCGACGAAATCGTTTCGCCGAAAAAGTCCGGAGATCCGTGGGCGCTTGTGGACGACGCTGCGCTCGATCGTGTCGCCGCCAAAGCCGCGACAGACCTCCATGCCTGGCTGACTGGCGCGAAAACGCCTGAAGCAGCCGCTGTCGCCGGCGCACAGCCTACCGCAAGACAAGCCAAGCCAGTTTCATCAACCGCATCGCTGACGCCTGCGCCCGCGCCTGCGCAGCCCAGGCCGCTGGCAACGCCAGTCCGGGCCGCCGCTGTCAAACCTGATCTGACGGTGTATGTTCAGTCGGTCTCCGGCGCTCCGGGCGACGGCCAGACCTCGCTCGCAGCCGCAATGCGCAAGCATCTTGCCTCGCAGGGCGTTCGCGTAACGGAAACGAAATCCCCGAACGGCTATACGGTTCAGGGCAATGTGGAAATGGGCGCCGCTCAGGACGGCAAGCAGCCCATCAAAATCAGCTGGCAGGTGGTCGACCCGAGCGGGAAGCCGGTGAGCAACGTGGTCCAGCGCAATCAGGTGGATGAAAATTCGCTCGACGTGACATGGGGCCCGACGGCTGATGCGGCGGCCGAGGCGGCCTCTGTGGAAGTCGCCAAGATCGTGCCTCGCCCGACAACCTGAACTTTCTGACGCCTGCCCAAGAAAAGCATCTCCGGAAACGGCGGTGCTTTTTCTGTTTTGGAACGGGAAACATGCATTATTGCGGCAGCTTTAACGCCGCTCAGTCGCAGGGCGCGATCTCTGCTTCCAGTGGTTGTATTTTTAGAAGCGATTTACACACCGGCCTACCACTGCTATAGCCGACACGTTCTGCGTATGCATCGGGGCTCGCACCCCCTGCTTTTTTGATGATATTGGCCCCATGAAACTTGTTGCAGGCAACAGCAACCTGCCGCTGTCCCAGGCGATTGCGGCCCATCTCGGACTAAGCCTCACGGACTGCGCTGTCAAACGGTTCTCAGACCTCGAAATCCATGTCGAGGTTAAGGAGAACGTGCGGGGCGAGGACGTTTTCGTCATTCAGTCAACGGCTTACCCGGCGAACGACAACCTGATGGAACTGCTGATCATCATCGACGCGCTGCGGCGCGCGTCGGCCAAGCGCATCACCGCCGTGGTGCCCTATTTCGGCTATGCTCGCCAGGATCGCAAGGTAGGTCCCCGCACGCCGATCACCGCAAAGCTCGTCGCGAACATGATCACGCACGCCGGCGCTGACCGATTGTTGACGGTTGACCTGCACGCGGGGCAAATCCAGGGCTTTTTCGATATTCCGGTCGATAATCTTTTTGCCGCGCCCGTCATGGTGCGCGATATTGGCGAGCGCTTCAGCAACGGCGGCATCACGGTTGTATCACCCGACGTGGGCGGCGTGGTCCGCGCGCGCCTGCTCGCCAACCGCATAAACGCGCC
>JANNOQ010000086.1:0-119155 GCA_031399085.1 Rhodomicrobium sp. | reverse complement strand
GATCGCTCCCGACGCCCGCCAGCGCATCGAGGGCAAGCTCAAGGCCCATGAGGACAAGACCACCGACCAGCTCGTGGTCGCGACCGTGCCGTCGCTGCAGGGAATCAGTGTCGAGGATTTCGCCAACGGCCTGTTCCGCTTCTGGAAGCTCGGCGACAAGGCCAAGAACAACGGCGTGCTGCTGCTGGTGGCCCCGACCGAACGCAAGGTCCGCATCGAGGTCGGCTACGGGCTGGAGGGCGCGCTCACCGACGCGCTCTCCAAGGTCATCATCACCACCGCCATTGCGCCACGTTTCAAGACCGGCGATTTCGCCGGCGGTATCGAAACCGGCGTCGATGCGATCCTGACCGTGCTGACCGGCGACGCCGAGGAGTGGCAGCGCCGCGCCGTCGTGCGCGACGACGCGATGTCGACCGCCGACATCCTGCTGCTCGTGCTGTTCGTCGCGATCTTCCTGACGATTATCATTTCGGCATTCGCAAGCCAGAAATCGGGCGCACGCCAGCACCGGACGCGCGACTGGCGCTGGATCACGCTGCCTGCCTCGACGTCCTCGGGCTGGAGCACGGGCTCGTCCGGCAGCAGCTGGAGCTCCGGGTCGAGCTCGGGCGGATTTTCCGGCGGGGGCGGCTCGTCGGGCGGCGGCGGGGCTTCGGGAGACTGGTGATGGATTCAGAAGACAGGGATGCGGTCGCCGACGCGGTCGCGCAGGCCGAGACGCTGACATCGGCCGAGATCATGGTCGTGATCGACCGGGCGGCGGGGAGCTATCGTGCAGTGCCGCTGGTGATGGCGCTGACGCTGGCGCTCTTCGTGCCCTGGCCGCTGCTGGCGATGACCGCGACCAGCGCGCCGCGGATCTTCCTGATCCAGCTGATCTGCGCCGTTTTGCTGGTCGCGACGCTGCTCTGGTATGGCAGGGGCGGCCGCTTCGTGCCGGGCTTCGTCAAGCGCGGGCGCGCCCATGACGTCGCGTTGCGCGAATTCACCGCGCGCGGCCTGACCCGGACGCGGGCGCGCACCGGCGTGCTGCTCTATGTCGCGCTGCAGGAGCGCTACGCCGAGGTGCTCGTGGACACAGGGCTCGACGGCAGGGTCGAGCCCGACACCTGGCGCGGCATGATCGAACCCTTGCTGGAGGCTGCCCGTCAGGACCGGCTGCGCGCCGGGCTGATTGACGCCGTCGGCGCGATCGCCCGCGTGCTCGCGCCCCACGCCCCGCCCGCGCCCGACGACATCGACGAACTGCCCAACAAGGTCGTGCTGCTCTGACCGGACCACACACCCTCACGGGCAGGGGTTGCCGACCTCCTGATGGATCGCGTCGATCCTCGCCTCGAGATCAGCAGGCAGCGTCACGCTGATCGAGGCGATGTCGGTCTTCAACTGCGCCATCGAGGTCGCGCCGATGATGTTCGACGTCACGAAGGAGCGCGACGTGACGAAGGCGAGCGCCATCTGCGCCGGATCGAGCCCGGCCTCCTTCGCCAGCGCGATGTAGCGCTTGATCGCGGTCTCGGCGCCGGCGCTCTGGTAGCGCTGGCCCCGGTCGAACAGGGTCGTGCGCGCACCGGCGGGCTTTGCCCCGTCGAGATACTTTCCCGTCAGGAAGCCCTGCGCCAGAGGCGAATAGGCCAGCAGCCCGACATCCTCGCGATGCGAAATCTCGGACAAATTATGCTCAAAATTGCGGCTGAGCAGGTTATAGACATTCTGGATCGAAACGATCCTCGGCAAGCCCGTCATCTGTGCAACGCGCAGAAACGTCATCGCGCCCCAGGCCGTCTCGTTGGATAGGCCGATATGACGGATTTTGCCCTGCTCGACCAGCCCGCCGAGAGCCCCCAGCGTCTCCTCGATCGGCACGCCGGAATCATCCGGATGCTTGTAGTTAATGCCGCCGAATACCTGGATAGGACGGTCGGGCCAATGCAACTGATAAAGGTCGATATAGTGCGTCCGCAGGCGCTTCAGACTCGCTTCGACGGCTTGAATAATGTGCTCGCGGTGGAGGCGGCTGATCGCGCCGCCTCGGAAGTAGGTTGAACTGGAGCGGCCGACCATTTTGGTGGCGAGCACGACCTTCTCGCGATTGCGGCGCGCGGCGAACCAGGCGCCAATGATCTCTTCGGTTCGGCCCTGCGTGTCTGCTTTCGGCGGGATCGGATAAAGCTCGGCGGCGTCAAAGAAATTGATGCCGCGGCCGATGGCATAATCCATCTGCTCATGGCCTTCGGCTTCGCTGTTCTGCTCGCCCCAGGTCATCGTGCCAAGACAAATGGCGCTGACCTTGATGTCAGTGCGCCCCAGCTTGCGATATTCCATTCGTCCCCCGAGTCATGGCCTTAATTCTGCCGGGCTCAGTTTGCTTTTGAAAAATAACCTTTAACGGCCGGATTGGCGAGCATCTTTCGACCGACGACTAACTTGGCTCCCCCCGCCGCGTTTTCACCCGCCCAATCAGCGCTTCGACTTCGGGCAAAATGCGCTCAACGATCCGCGCCACGCCCGCCGCTGTCGGATGCAGCCCATCGCCGAGATTGAGCGTCCGGTCCATCACAACGCCATCCAGGAAAAACGGATAGAGCTGCGCCTCATAGGTTTTGGCGAGCGCGGAATACATGGCCTTGAACTCGTCGACATAATCCTGCCCCCAATTGCGCGGCGCTTCCATGCCCGCGATCAGCACGTCGATCTTGCGATCCCGCAGGCGGGTGAGGATCTGGGCGAGCGCCTTTTCGGTTTCTGAGACGGGAATCCCCCGGAGCGAATCATTCGCGCCCAGCTCCAAAATCACGGCGTCGGCGTTGTCCGGCATCGCCCAGTCGAAGCGGGCCAGCCCATCGGCGGCGGTGTCGCCTGAAACGCCTGCATTGGCGACACGCACATCATGTCCCTTCGCGCGCAGCGCCTTTTCGAGCTGCACCGGGAACGCCGCGTCCGGCGGCAGCTGATATCCGGCGGTCAGGCTGTCGCCGAAAGCAACGATCACGATTTCGCGCGCGCCTGGCGCTGCGAGGCCCGCTTGCGGCAAGGCGGCGCTGGCCATGCCGATAAGGCTCGCAAAAGCCACGAGCGATTTCCATATGGACGTTTCAATCATGCGCCAGCCTTTCGCAATGCGGGACGTATAGGATGAGTACTCTTCGTCGCAACAGGAGCCAGCCGCCCGTGCAGGATAAGATGATCGACCTTAAAGATGTCCACCTTACGCTCAGCAGCCGGGCGGGTTCCGTCAAGATTTTGCGCGGGGTCGATCTTGCGATTGACGCGGGCGAAACGGTTGGTGTGGTCGGTCCGAGCGGCTCCGGCAAGTCGACACTCCTGATGATCATGACCGGCCTCGAAAAGGCGTCGAGCGGCGCCGTGCGCGTTGCGGGACACAATTTCATGGCCCTCGATGAAGATGGGTTAGCCCGCGCCCGAGGGGAGAATATCGGCATTGTGTTTCAATCTTTCCACCTTGTGCCGACCATGACCGCGCTCGAAAACGTCGCCCTGCCGCTGGAATTCCTCGGCCGGTCGAATGCACGGCATCGCGCCGCCGATGTTCTCGGCACGGTCGGCCTAAGCCATCGGCTCGACCATTTTCCCGCTCAGCTTTCCGGCGGCGAGCAACAGCGGGTGGCTGTCGCGCGGGCGCTCGCGCCCAGCCCTAAAATCCTGTTCGCCGATGAGCCAACCGGCAATCTCGATGCCCGCAATGGTGAGCAGATCATGGATTTGCTGTTCAGTTTGCACAAGCGGCATGGCGTGACGCTGATCCTCATCACCCACGATCAGCGGCTCGCGGCGCGCTGCGGCCGCATTATCAGCATGGAAGACGGGCGGATCGCGCAGGAGAGCCGCACCCTGGAAAGCGTAGCATGACGGCGATCGCGGCCGAACGCGAGCGGGACCGGGCTCGGCCGGCGCTGCCGCTGACCCTGCGGCTTGCCATGCGCGAGCTGCGCGGCGGACTTTCCGGCTTTTATATTTTTGTGGCCTGCATCGCGCTGGGCGCTACGGCAATCGCCGCAGTGGGCACGCTTTCGGCGGCGATCCAATATGCGATCGCCCGCGAAGGCCGGGTGCTGCTCGGTGGCGATGTCGAGGCGAGTTTGGTGCATCGCCAGGCAACCCCCGACGAGCGGGCACGGCTCGAAGCGCTGGGCGCGGTGAGCGAAGCCGCGACCCTGCGCTCGATGGCGCGGCTGACGGACGGTTCCGGCCAGGCGCTGGTGCAGATTAAGGCCGTCGACGGGGTATACCCGTTCTATGGCGACGTCATTTTCGAGGACGGCAAGACGCTCGCCGACATCCGGCGTCCCGGCGCGGTTGCGGCGGAGCGCGGCCTGCTCGAACAACTCGGGCTTAAGCTCGGCGACCGCTTCAATCTTGGCAATACGCCCGTCGAAATCGCGGCGATCCTGACCAAGGAACCGGACCGGCTCTCGGCCGGCCCCACGCTCGGGCCGCGTGTGATGACCTCGTTGGAGACTTTGCAGCTAACTGGCCTTGCTCAGCCCGGCAGCCTCATCGACTGGCGCTATCGCGTCAAGCAAACCGGCGCGGCGCCGCTCGATGAGGCGAGGGTGAAGCAGGCCCTGCCCAATACCGGCTTCCAAATTCGCGACCGCACCGACCCCTCGCCCGGCATCCGGCAATCCATCGACCGGCTTCGGGATTTCCTCACCCTCGTCGGGCTGACCGCGCTGCTGACCGGCGGCATCGGCGTCGCCAATGCCGTCAGCGCCTTCATCGAGCGCAAGCGCAAGGTGATCGCAGCCTATAAGGCGCTCGGCGCGTCGGGCGCGTTGATCACGCAGAGCTTTCTGATCCAGGTGCTGATCGTGGCGATGTTCGGCATCGCCATCGGCCTTGCGGTTGGAACGGCGCTGCCTTTCCTGTTCACAAGTCTTTATGGCGCAATCCTGCCCGTCCGCCTGGAGGTCGGCCTCTATCCCGCGCCCCTGCTGCTTGCCGCGGCCTACGGCCTGCTGATCGCGCTGATTTTTATCCTCTGGCCGCTCGGCCGCGCGCGTCAGATCCGCGCCGCCGAGTTGCTGCGCGAGGAGGTCGACGGACCGACGCGCTGGCCGCCGCGCGCCTTCGCCGCTGGCTCGATCGTCAGCGCGATCGTGCTGGTGTTGATGGCGATTTTTCTATCGCAGGAGCCACGCATCGCCGCATTGGCGCTTGCCGCAGTGGCCGCGACCTTCGTTGTGTTCGGCGCGCTCGGCTATGGCTTCCGGGCACTGGCGCGGGCGCTGCCACGTCCCAGACGGCCGGAGCTGGCGCTAGCCCTGGCCAACATCGCCGGCCCCGCCGGGCTGACGCGGACCGTGACCGTCTCGCTGGGCGCAGGGCTGACGCTGTTGACGGCGATTGCCCTGACCGACGCGTCGATGACGGCGGAGCTGCGCACACAAATGCCCGAACAAGCGCCGAGTCACTTCTTCGTCGGCATCAACAAAACCGAGTTCGGCCGCTTCTCCCAGCTCATCGCGGCGAAGGCGCCAGGCTCCGAGCTGAACAGCGCGCCGATGCTGCGCGGCCAGATCGTGGCGCTGCGCGAAACGCCGGTTTCCGAGCTGAAGGTTCCCGCCGAGGCGCAATGGGTGCTGAACGGCGACCGCGGCTTGACCTTCTCGGAAACCCCGCCGCCGGATTCCAAGGTTGTTGAAGGCGCGTGGTGGCCAAAGGGTTATTCCGGCGAGCCGCTAGTATCCTTTGAGTCCGAGCTTGGGCGCGCTCTGGGCCTCAAGATCGGCGACAAGATTACCTTCAACGTGCTGGGACGCAATGTGACGGCGAAACTCGCCAATTTCCGCACCGTGCAATGGAGTTCGCTGAACATCAATTTCGTGATGATCTTTTCGCCCAACACGCTGGAGGCCGCCCCCTACAACATCCTCGCAACATTGAGCTGGCCGAACTCCGACCCCTCCGGCGAGACGGAAGTCGTGCGCGCCGTGGCGGCGGAGTTCCCGACCGTCACCTCCGTCCGTGTGCGCGACGCGCTTGAGACCGTCAACACATTGCTCGGACAAGTCTTTACGGCTATTCGCGTAGCGGGCAGCCTGACGCTGCTCTCGGGCGTGCTGGTGCTGGCCGGGGCGCTCAGCACAGTGCGGGCGCGCCGCATCTATGAAGCGGTGATCCTGAAAACTCTCGGTGCGACACGGCGGCGAGTTCTCATCGCGCATATGGCGGAATATTTGATCCTCGGCCTTTCGACCGCGATCATCGCTTCGGCTGCGGGGGCGCTGGTCGCCTATATTTTGCTGACGCAGGTGATGGATATTTCATTTACCGCGCCCCCATTGGCCCTATTGCAGGCGTCGGCGCTTGCGACCATATTCATGGTTGCGTTCGGGCTGTTCGGCACTTACCGGGTCTTGAACGCGAAAGCGGCACCATATTTGCGTGCGGAATAGGGGCGGCGGGTAGAGGCCGACTTGGTTTGCGACAGAGCTTTCTTCTCTTAATGAGTAGAAGCGCGGCGCGATCCGGGGTAAACAGTCTCAGCTTCGTTTTTCCCAATTGAATGGCATCCTAAGGGGTTCGACATGGCGGAATTCAACAGAAATGCGGTCGCTGGCGCGCAGACAGGCACCGTAGCGATTGACGAAGGCCTGCGGGTCTTCATGCTGCGCGTTTATAATTACATGGCAGGCGGCCTCGCCATCACTGGCGTAATGGCCTATCTCGTTTACGCGATGGCGATCACGACCAACCAGGCCGACGCTGTCGCGGCACTGCCGAACGGCAAGATGCTGACCTATTTCGGTCAGCTGGTTTTCGTTAGCCCGCTGAAATGGGTGTTGCTCCTTGCCCCGCTGGGCCTGGTGTTCTTCCTTTCGGCGCGCGTTCACAAGATGAGCGTCCAGGGCGCGCAACTGACCTTCTGGATTTACGCCGCGCTGGTCGGCGCATCCATCGCGTCGATCTTCCTTGTCTATGCGCATGGCTCGGTCGCCCGCGTGTTCTTCATCACGGCGGCCACGTTCGGCTCGCTGAGCCTGTTCGGCTACACGACGAAGAAGGATTTGTCGGGTTGGGGTTCGTTCCTGTTCATCGGCTTGATCGGCATCATCATCGCCTCGATCGTGAACATCTTCATCGGCTCGACGGCGCTGCAATTTGCTGTTTCCGTCATCGGCGTGCTGGTCTTTGCTGGCCTGACCGCTTACGACACCCAGCAGATCAAGGAAGAATATTACGCCGGTGACAGCCAGCTGGTTGCCGGTCAGAAGGCGATCATGGGCGCGCTGCGGCTCTATCTCGACTTCCTGAATATGTTCCTCATGCTGCTGTCGCTGTTCGGCAATCGCGAATAGTCAGTTAGCACAAGCAACAAACACGAAGGCCCCGTTTTGCGGGGCCTTTTGTTTTTGAAAGGTTTCCCCTCGCGAATTGCATCGCCACTGCGGCCGCGCCATCATTGGCTCACCGACGATCATCGTTCACAAATTATGGAAAATTCGTCATGCCCGAGACAGCCGACTTTCGTTACGGCGTTGCATTTCAGGAAAACATTACGGGCATGAGCGGCAGGCAGGTCTTACAAGCAATCATCGACGGGCGGCTGCCTCAGCCGCCGATTTGCCGGAGCCTGTCGTTCTGGCTTGCCGAGGTCGGCGATGGAACTGCCGCGTTCGAGGGCGATACCGGCACGCACTTGCTCAATCCGGCTGGGACGGTGCATGGCGGCTGGGCGCTGACGCTCATCGACAGCGCGGCGGGCTGCGCCGCCTTCTCCGTGCTGCCTGGCAATACCGCCTATACCACCATCGAAACCAAGGGGAATTTCTCCAGGCCCATTCTAGCGGAGACAGGGCGTGTTCGGTGTGAGGCCGAGGTCGTGTCGCAAGGCCGCCAGATCATCTCATGCGAGTCGCGCGTCAAGAGTGCGGATGGGCGGGTGCTCGCGCATGGCACCTCGACATTGATGGTGCTCGGGGAGCGGCGGTGAGCCGGGCTAGGAGTTGCATTAAGCGCGGGGCAGAAGTGCTCAGCGCCGCGCAAAAATCACCCATCACCTGCGGCACCCGCGCTGCGTCGGAGCTCCCTCGCAACTGGCCCGCGCCGCGCTGCGAGGCAGCGGCTCGACCCGGTACAATGCGCCAGCTGGATCATCCGTGAGCAGATAGATAAGGCCGTCAGGTCCCGCACGCACGTCACGAATTCGGCCGGGCTTTTCTTTCAAATACCGTTCTTCCTCGATCACCCGGCCGTCGGACAAACTTAAGCGAACCAGCACCTCGCCGGCCAATGCTCCCATCCACAAAGTATTGCGCCATTGCGGGAAGCGATCACCCTGATAAATCGCCAGGCCCGACGGTGCAATAGATGGAACCCAATAATAAACGGGGTGCTCCATGCCATCCGCCGAAGTCTGAGCGCTGATCGGCGTGCCGTCATAATCAATCCCATAGGTGATCGCCGGCCAGCCGTAATTGCGGCCCGGCTGAACAAGGTTCAACTCGTCGCCGCCCATGGGCCCATGTTCATGCAGCCAGATTTGTCCGCTTTCCGCGTCGGTGACGAGGCCTTGCGGATTGCGGTGTCCATAGCTCCAAATGCCGGGGCGGGCGCCCGCTTTCCCTACGAATGGATTGTCGTCCGGAAAGCTGCCATTCGTTCGCATCCGGATGACGGAGCCCCAATCGTCGCTCAGATCCTGGGAGCGCTTGGCCTCGTAGCGATCGCCTAATGTCAGAAACAAGAATCCACCGCGATCGAACGCCAGACGTCCGCCGAAATTGATCAGATCCGCCGCATAAGGCTGAGCTTCGAAGATCACCTCATGACGCGTGAGCGCTTTCGCATCCAGATCGAGCGTCCCCTTAAGCACCCGGACAGTGGAGCTGTCGTCCGTGCCATGCGCGTATGACAAATAGATCGTCTGATTATTTACGAAATCGGGGTCCAAGATTACGTCCATCAAGCCGGCTTGCTCGCCGTTGAGGATCGGCGGAAGACCGCCAATGCGCTTGATCGACCTCGCACCAGCCGCGACATGGTGAAGGCCGCCCGGGCGCTCGGTCACCAGCATTCCGCCGCCGGGAAGAAACGCCATCGACCAGGGATAATCGAACGGTCCGGCAATGCGCACGAGCTTGAAATCCGGCACGTCGCTCTCCGTCGATTCACCCGGCGAGAGCGGTCCGGAATGGCTTGAAGTGGTGAAGAAAAGAACTGCGCTCAAAAACGCTGCGGGACATCGGATCCCAGCCCACGACAGCAAAGCCATTTGTATTCCTTATTCTGAATTAGAACGCCGAGCGATCGACGTTTAGGGAAGGAAAAAGTTCATTATTCTGAGGTTAGACAAATCCCGGCATTCGATGTCGCGCGTCGAACCCTGCTTCGAACGACATGCCGGTGCCGACAGTTTCGAGCATATGCGGCGGATGTGGGGTAGTTCTGCGGAAGTACGTATTTTCCCAGTTGGAAAGTCCAACTTATCTCACTTCGGCGCCCGTGCCCGGTCGGACGATCAGCACGTTAAGGTCTTTCGGATCGAGGAATTTTCGCGCCACGCGATCGGCGTCCGCCTTCTGGACCTGGCTTAAACTGGTTTTGCGCGTCTCGCCGTAATCGGCGTCAAGCCCGTCGATCCAGAGGCCCAGCAGGTGATCGGCGAGCTTGGCGCTTGTATCAAGACCCAACAAATACGCGCCGTTGAGGCCGCTTTTGGCGTTCTCCAGCTCCTTCAACTCGGGTCCATCGGCTTGTAAGTTCGAAAAAACCATCCTGGCGGCAGCCAGGGCTTCGTCCATCTTGCCCGGCTTGGTCGACACCACCCCAAGCGCGAACGAGGAGACGCTATCGGCCGCGATTTGGGTCGCGATCGAGTAAGTCAGCCCGCGCTTGACACGAAGCTCGCTTGTCAGCCGCGCGTCGAAATTGCCGCTTCCGGCGATGTGGTTGAGCGCTAACGCGGTGAAAAAATCGCGATCGTCCAGGCCAGGCATCGGCAGCGCGAAAACCGCAGTTTCCAACCCTTGGCCTGGCGGCGCGGCAAGTACCGTCATCATCGGCTTCAGCGCTATCGGTGACACGACCGTCCGGGCGGTTCCAGCGGGCAGCCCCGAGAAGATGGTATCGACAATCTTGCCCGCCTTCGCTGCGTCGATTGCGCCGACGATGACGACGTGCAGTTGGTTTTTGGCGATCAGCCTTTCACGGTGGCTGCGGACATCCTGCGCCGACAACTTTTCAAGCGTTGCGGCAGACCCTTTGACGGGGAGCGCGTAAGGGTGGCCGGCGAAAGCCGTTTCGTAAAACGCGCGGATCGCAGCCCGCTCGGGATCGCGGTTCTCGAACGCAACCGAGGCCATCTCCTGCTGCTTCGTCCGTTCGAAATCAGCTTCGCGCAGATGCGGGTCTTGCAAAGCGAGACCGAACAGCTCCGCCGAAGCATCAAGGTGTTTGCTGAGCGTAACCAGGCCGCCTGAGAAGGCCAGCCGGGAGATCGAGAATGTCAGCTGGGAGCCTAACGCTTCGAGCCGGTCCTTGAACGCGTCGGCATCGAACGCACCGGCGCCTTCGTCAAGCATGTTCGCCAAAAGATGACCCAGCCCAGCCTTGCCCGGCGGGTCTTCAAGGCTTCCGCCGCGGAAAGCAAATCCCAGTGCGACGATCGGTATGCCGTGATCTTCGACGAGCCAGACGCTGACACCGCTCGGCGTCACCAGTTTCTGCACGGTTCGCGCTTCCGCCGGCGGCGAGTGCCAAGAGAGACAAAACATGACGATTAAAATGAGGGACCGGACGCAAAGCAAGGAGCCTAGCCCAAGCTTGAAAGAATGCTTTGAGACCGTCACCGCGCGCTTTCCTTTGTCTTGGCAGGGGTCAGAAATCCGGTCACCGAGCGCTGCTTGGCCAGGAATGTGCGAGCCGCTGTCTCGATATCCGCTTTTGTCACCTGCGCAAGCCGGTTCGGCGCATCGGTCACCTCCTCGACGGTCCGCCCGACGGCAAGCGCCTCGCCGTAGCGGGTGGCGAGCTTCTTCTGATTGTCGCTGGCAATAATGAGCCGAGCTTCGATCGCAGCTTTGGCGCGCGCCAACTCGTCGTCAGTAATCCCCGCGCCCAGAAGGTCATCGATGACCCGGTCGATCCGCTGCTCTACATTTTGCAGATCGCCAGTCGCGGGCACGATCGCAAAAATCGCAACCCTGCCGCTATCGCGTCCTTCGCCGAAATACCGTGAACCAATGCCAAGCGCCAGCTTCTCCCCGATAACCAGAGCGCGGTGAAGCCTGCTCGTTTCGCCCTCGCCGAGAATGGTCGCCAAGACTTCGAGGCTTTCCGCCTGCAGCGGGGCGGCGCTTCGATAGCTCGGCGTCAAATAGGACCGGAAGAGCGCGGGCTGGGGCGCCCGGTCATCGACCATGTCCACGCGGCGGGATGCAATCGGTTCCGGCTCGACCGTGACAAGGCGGTGCGGCGGCTGCCGGTCGCCCTTGATTGTTGCATAGGTTTGGGCGGCGAGCTCGCGGACGTACGATGGCGTCACGTCACCGGCAATCACGACCACCGCATTGGCGGGAATGTAAAAGCTCTTATAGGCGGAAAGGGCATCTTCCAGCTTCAATGTGCTGATTTCGTGTGACCAGCCGATGGGCGGGCGGCGATAGCTGTGATTCTGATACAGCGCCGCCATCATCTGTTCGGCCATCAATTTGATCGGATCGCTCTCAAAGATCGAGCGGCGTTCCTCGCGCACGACGTCCCTTTCGATCAGGACCTGGTCCTCCTTCAGCGTCAATCCACTCATGCGGCGCGTCTCGACCGCCATCACGTCGATGAGGCGCTCCTTGGCGACGCGCTGAAAGTAGTTTGTCGAATCGGCGCCGGTCGTCGCATTATCGATCGCGCCGAGCCGGGACATGATCTGCGCGAAGCTTTCCTCGGCTCCGGCATCGAAGGATTTGAACATAAGATGTTCAAGCAAATGCGCGAGGCCAGACGCGCCTTGCGGGTCGTCGATCGACCCGATCTTGTACCAGACCATGTGTGTGACGACAGGAACCCGGTGATCTTCGATCACGACGATCTGCAGGCCATTGTCGAGCGTGAATGAAGTGACTTCGCCAACCGGCGCCTCGTCCTGAGCGCGAACGGTGCTCGGGAGGGCGGTGGCTAGCAGCGTGACGAGGAAACACGCCGCCGCGACACTCGCAAAAGTTTTCTGGTCAGATGCGCGCATGACGGACCTTGCCCGAAGACCCAAATGCGCAAGCCCTGATCGGCGATGACCGAGGCATTATTGGTCCAATCATCGCCCGCGGGATAATCACTGACGAGACATTCGGGCTAACGCGTCGTCAGAACTGTGCGGCAGCCAACTTAAAGCCGGCCACCGCGCAGGTGAATTTTGCCTGCCTATTTCTTACCAGCGCCAGTCTTCTGAAGCTCGGTCCAGAATTTTTCCGAATCTTCTTTAGAATTGCTGTATTGCTTGATTTTGTCCCAGAAGTCGTCAAATTTCAGTTCGTCGCCCGCCTGGCACGCATCAAATGCGCGGACGCCCAGACGACTGACGGCAACGACATCCTCGGTCTTGGGCTTGGCGTTGCCGTACTGGCGCATCTTCTCCCAGAAATCGTCATATTTGGCACTGCAATCCGAAGCTGCATGAGCCGCCGGCACGGCGAACGCAGCAATCATGATGGCTGCGAATACGGTCCTGATCATGACTTTGTCTCCCTATCTATGGCCGATGAATTGTTCACGTTCGACAATCCTTCGCCAAGCGGCATTCATATCGCACTAATTGACAATTCGGTCACCCAATTTGTGAACCAGAACGGCGCGTTTTGATCCCAGCGTCCTCGCTGCCTTTGCCGGACAGCGTTTCGCTCCTCCCCTCTGCACGAAGCATCCAACCGTGCAGAACCGTCGTCGGCTCTCCGTTCCGGATGCCATGGACAGCAGATCGTTAACTGACGCAAAACATACCTTGATGCTTCACTTTGCTTGATGCTTATAGTCGCGCGCACTGCACGATTGGAGACTACACTTTATGCCGGCGCTCGATACGTCAGCCATTCCGCGTTTGCGGCTGCCGGCACTGCTGATAGCGGCGACATTAGCCTCTGCCTTGCTCGTTCGCCTGATCGGCATCGATCATCGCTGGCTATGGTTCGACGAATTGCTGTCCGCCACCTTCGTCGCGGATGGGTTTTTGCAAACGCTGATCAGCAACCTGCGTTTTGACGTGCATCCGCCGCTGTATTATCTGCAATTGAACCTCTGGTCCACCTTTGGGCTGAGCGATCTCTGGCTCATGCTCAACAGCGTTTTTTGGAGCGTTATTGCTGTCGCGTTCCTGATCTGGGGGGTGCGCCGGCGACACGATCTCAATAGCGCGCTCATCGCCGGGGCGCTCCTCGCCTTCGCTCCAGCCGCGCTCGTCTATGGCGATCAAGTGCGGATGTACAGCTTTCTTATGGTGCTCATCATTTGGGTGTGGACCGCTCAAACGATGTGGCTGGAAACGCATGCCCAAAATAGGCCCATGTCTTGGCCGGCGACGCTCAATCTGATCGGCAGCCAACTGGCGCTGATCTACTCCCACAGTGCGGGCTTCGTCATGATTTCAGGTTGCGTTTTGCTGAGTGCGGCAACCTTGTATCAGCGGGGGACCCTGCGAGCGGGCGTGCTTTGGGTTCTATGCCAGGCAACCGTCGCGGCGCTGGCGCTTCCGGCCGTAGTCATCGCAATGGTTCGCGATGTGCAGCATCCCGGAGCACCTTCATTCGAGGATGTCATTCAAACGTGGCGTTTCCTCTCCGCCGGTGCCTTGGGGCCAAGCAGCGCAGGGGCGCTACTTGGCGCTACCGTTCTGGCAGCTCTCGGCTATCTTATTGCAACCGATAGGGAAAAGCGCCTTGGCATAGCAACCTTGGTGTTCGCGCCGCTGGCCATCGCGGCGCTGATTTCCTACGCAGTGCGGCCTATTTGGCTTGAGCGTGTGTTCGTGACGGTGGTGCCATTTTTGTGCCTTTACCTGGCAATAGCGGTAAAACGGTTTTTCGCTCCCGAGCCGTCTTGGATGCCTTGGCGCAAAGCGTTGGCTCTCGGCATCATGTTCGCTTGGGCAGCTGTCGGCATCGCCGGCCAATTCACGCGGGAGAAGGGGGACGGGTATCGGCCGGCCGCCTTGTTTGCGCATAGCGCTCTTAAATCTGGCGACTCGATCCTGGTCGACGGCGACTACGCTTTCTGGTGTTTCCTTTGGTATTTTGGTGGCCCCGATTGGGGAAAACCGCAACAAGCCTACATTCTTACGCCCAAATGGGCGCAACTCGTTTCGTATTTACCTCCGAACGTGGCGCGCATTTTAGGTTTTCGCGAACAGGACAGAATTGTCCGCGTGAATGGCGTGAGCGTTGTGATGTGGGATCGTGCAGCGCCCGTACCCCTCCCCGAATCGGCGAGCATCTTGGTTATGCGCTTTGCCGAAAGCGCGCCAATTGCGCTAGAGGGGCACCAACTGACCACGAGCCGCATCGAGCGGAACATAAAGATTGAACAATGGCAAAAGACGACGCGCCAATCATTGGCACCGGACTGAGATTGATGCCGGGCCGAGAGCATTAACAATCTTTGCCGGAAAACTCGCTGAGCGGTTGCTGACGAGATGTATCGTGACGCTTGGTTGTCGCGTTTCAGACTGACCTTAACGATCCAAGCACCACGCCTACAAACTCACCGCCAAGGTTAAAGCGCCGTTATTCCATTTCAAGCAATGATCGTTTGAGATGCGACCTCTGGCGGAGCGTCATGGCTTTTCCCATCCCCGCGAATGAAACAGTCCGGCTTGAACATTTGCGCCAACTCAGATCGGATGAGTGGGGCTCTAGCGAGGCGTTGCAAGAGCTTTGCTCGATCGCATCTGCTGTCACTCAGGCGCCGGTCGCATTGGTCTCCTTGCTGCACGAAAACGATCAGCGTTTTGCGGCGAAAATCGGAATAGATCTGGATGGCACCTCGCGCGATATCGCCTTTTGCGCGCACACGATCATGTCCGCCGAGCCGATGCTGGTTAGCGACGCAACGGCGGATAAACGCTTCGCATCCAATGCGCTGGTGACGGACGCACCCCATATCCGCGCTTATGCCGGCGTCCCACTTGAGGCTGCGCCAGGCGTTCGGGTGGGCACGCTTTGCGCCATCGATTTCGAGCCGCGCAAATTCTCGAACGAGCAAATTGACCTTCTCTCCAAGTTAGGCACGGTGGCGAGTTCGCTTTTGCAGTTGCACCGGATGCGCCTTGAACTTGAGGAGGAAATCGCGGCGCGGCGTCTGCGTGAGGAGGAGCTTTGGGAAGCGGCGCATCGTGACTTGTTGACGGGCCTCCCCAACCTAAAACAGTTTCGCGAATTTGCTACGAAGGTGCTCGATGATGCCACTGGAGGTCAGGGATGCGCGTTGATCCTCATCGACCTGGATCATTTTAAATCGGTGAACGACCGTTGGGGACACGCGGAAGGCGATGCCTATCTGCGAGAAGTTGCTGTGCAACTCACCCTATCCATTCGCAAGCAAGATTTGGCCGCGAGATTGGGTGGAGACGAGTTTGGCGTTATTCTTGCCGACATTGACGGGCAGGATGAGGCGACCTACATCGCCAAACGCATTCTAAGCAATCTCAAATTAATTGCAGACCGAATGGGAAGGCCCGATCTCGGTCGCGCCAGCCTCGGGATTGCTCTTTCACCGCAGCATTCCAAAAACCTTGACGATCTCTACAAGGCGGCCGATTTCGCTCTTTACGCGGCCAAAACCGCCGGCCGCAATACCCATCGGGTCTATATTCCGCATTTCAATCGAAGGTCGGCGGACGGCACGAATATATTTCGAGACTATCGCCGAGGCCTCGAGGCTGGAGAGTTTGTACCCTATTATCAGCCGAAGGTTGAGTTGCAAAAACGAGCGCTGGCGGGATTTGAGGCACTGGCGCGCTGGAACACGGCGGGCAGGGGCGTGCTGGCGCCAGCCGATTTCCAAGATCTGCTCGAGGATGTCGAACTCGCCCCGCTCCTCACCCGCTCCATGCTGACGCAGATGGCCAAAAGCCTGTTTTTTTGGCAAGAATTGGGTTTGGATTGCGGGCCGCTAGCCGTAAACGTGTCGGCGCCGGACTTTTTCAACGAAGACTTCGCAACCGATTTTTTGCGAATCATTTCAGACCACAAACTTCAACCGCAATCTTTCGTGTTGGAAGTCACTGAAAGAGTATTCGTCGAAGATCACGATAAGAGTCTTTATAAAACTTTGCAAACACTTCAGGACTCCGGTGTTTTGATCGCCCTTGACGACTTCGGTACTGGCTATGCGGGTCTTCAACATCTGCGGACTTTGCCAGTGAATGCGGTAAAAATCGACCGGATGTTTATTCGCGACTGTCTGGAAGACTCCCGCGACAGCGCGATCGTAGAAGGCATTATCCAAATGGCGGATTCGATCGGTTTGGGCGTCACCGCCGAAGGAATCGAGACCGAAGCGCAATTGGAGCACCTTCGAAATTTGCAATGCGAGATGGGCCAAGGCTATATTTTCGCCCGACCGATGCCATTCGCCGACGTGCCCGACTATGTCAGAAACTTCGGCCATCCGATTGTGAACGTAGACGGTTGACGGTGCCTGCAATCCGCTCGAATTAGCGTTTGCATCGAAACACTATAATATTTGCACAAATCTCAATTAAGCAAATAATGATTTAATAAAAAACGGCTTCGCAAGCATATTTTGTCTAAATGCGTAGATATAAAACTCATATATTTAACGGTTTCATGGCAAATTATTCAATTGCCGGTTTGAAAGCACGATAGTGCCCGTTGCCTAACATCTATCGATCTTATCGTTACTAATTTCCCAAGACGGCACACGACCGATCAGGCAACAACGCTCAAAGCGGGAGTTGAATGCGGAAGCCATATTTGAGACCGCTATGAAGAGCGTTGGTGATTGGACCGCCCTGGCAAGCGGCATTATTCGGACCGTGGCATTCGCACGGGCATTGCTTTCCTGCCAGCGCGGCAGCGTCGCGATC
Organism: Rhodomicrobium sp.; assembly: GCA_031399085.1. Taxonomy (GTDB): domain Bacteria; phylum Pseudomonadota; class Alphaproteobacteria; order Rhizobiales; family Rhodomicrobiaceae; genus R-RK-3. The sequence continues at coordinate 102,099 of JANNOQ010000086.1, read as the reverse complement.
ATGCTCGGCGTCTCGTTGTCGGTGCTGCTCGGCATGGTGGGCCTCGGCACGGAAATCACCTTTGTCATTTATAAGCATCGCCAGATGCAATCGGCTGCGGACTCGGCGGCGCTCGGCGCAGCCACCGCTCTTGCGAGGGGTTATCCCGTCGATTACGCCCTGGAGGGAAAAGCGATCGCTGGCACCGCCGGCTTCGTCAACGGCGTCGACGGCGTGACGATTACCGTCAATAAGCCGCCCGCAACCGGCAACAACACCGCCAATGCCGGCGCGGTCGAGGTGATCGTCGCCCAACCCCAGACGCTGAAACTGGTCAGCATCCTCAGCTCAGCCGCGTTTAACGTCTCCGCGCGGGCGGTGGCGATCAAGGGCGCAAGCGGCAATTACTGCATTCTGACCACCGACACAGCCACCGCCTCGGGCATGGCCCTCAGCAATGGCGCGACCATCAACCTCAATCAATGCGGCGCGGCGGTGAACGCCTCGGGCTCGGCAGCGGTGTCGGTGATCGGCGGGGCGAGGCTGAATACGCTGTCCCTGTCGGTGAAGGGCCAGACCACGGTGAGCAATGGCGGCGTGATCAATGCCACCAACGGCGTGCTGATCAACCAGACGGTCACGGCCGACCCCTATGCAGCCGTCGCCATGCCGGCGGTGCCGGCAGGCTGCGCCTTCACGAACAAAAGTGTGACGACAACCCAGACGTTGAATCCAGGCACCTATTGCAGCGGTTTGTCGATCAGCAATAGCCCGACGGTCACCATGAACCCCGGGATCTATTTCATCAAGCAAGGCTCGTTCAGCGTTGCCGGCGGCGCGACGGTGAACGGAACTGGCGTGACCATCGTCCTGACCAGAAACGCCAGCACCTATGCGACCGCCTCGTTCAGCAACGGCGCCACCGTTACGCTGAGCGCGCCGACCACCGGCGCGACATCGGGAATTGTGTTTTTTGGCGACCGCGCCGGGCCAACCACCCTTACGAGCACGTTCGCCGGCGGTTCCACCACGAGATTGACCGGCGCGGTGTATCTGCCAAGACAGCGCGTCGTTTACTCGAACGGCACGACGACCACCGCCACATGCACGCAGCTCATAGCCTTTCGGGTGTCCTTCACCGGCGGCGCGGCGTTCAACAATAATTGCGGCGGCGCAGGGACAAGCGCGATTGGCGGCAGCACGGCGAACGCGCTCGTCGAATAGCAAGGAGCATCGTGATGTCCAAGAGCAAGGCGGTAGCTGAACAAACATCCCAGCGCCGCGCCGATGCCGGCTCAGCCGCCATTGAGTTTGGGTTGTTTCTGCCGCTGTTTGTCATCCTGCTCACCGGCGTCGTCGAAATCGGCTTTGCCATGTTCGGGTCGATGCAGGTTTACAACGCCGTGGAGGCCGGCACTTTGTACGCCGCCAAAAATGGTTGGAACGCCTCGGGCATCTCCAGTGCCGTCGTCAACTCATCCGGGATTACCGGCATTGCCGCAAGCCCCGCGCCGACGCAGTTTTGCGGCTGTCCGGCGCTTTCCGGAATCACGGTGGCGACCTGCGGAACAACATGCGCTGGCGGGGCGGCCGTGAGCCAATATATCCGCATCAACGCGACGCTCACGCGCACCACCATCTTGACCTCCAGCTTCACCTTGCCCGCGACGCTGACCGCCCAAGCCATCGTCAGGCAGAATTAAGCCATGGCAAAAGCCCGGCGTTCATGGTTTCGATTGGATAAGCGGGGCACGACGGCGATCGAATACGCCCTGATCCTGCCGGCGTTCTTGCTTTTCCTGCTCGGCATTCTGGACACCGGCCGCCTGCTCTGGAACTACACGACGCTTTATCGCGCCACGCAGGCGGCGGCCCGGTGCGGCGCCGTGAACGTCACCGACTGCGGCACCACGGCTCAAATCCAGAACGAAGCCGTCGCCGAGGCTTGGGGCATGACGGTCACGACGTCGATGTTTACCGTTACAAACCCAACCTGCGGCGTCAGAGTCAGCGCCACTTACACCTTCACATTCACAATACCTGGATTTAGCGCGATTACGCTGAACCCAATAGCGTGCCATCCGAAATAGGCCGACTCAACTGGAGCTAGCGTTCCCAGCCGCCGAACAAACCGGTGGGCAAAATCGTTGCAACTTAAGATTGAGCTATTGCGGCGAATCACCCATCCTGCACCCGTCGGCGCTATCCGTTCAATTGTCATTCCCGCGAAAGCGGGAACCCAGTAATCTATTGAATCTGCAGTCGAATACTGGATCCCCGCTTTCGCGGGGATGACAAAACAAAAAGCGTCACGCCCAGACGTTCAAAATGAATTATCGCCGCCGTGGGCGTTCGTTTCAACTCGGCTTCCCGCAAAGGTTGTCCCTTGCCAAGACTCCAAAAACGATTGCTGAGCTTCGCCATCGCTTTATTCGCCGCAGCGATCGGCAGCGGCTTGACCGAGATGCGCTTGGCGCTGGCGCAGCCGGACGACGTGTTAGACAGCAACGGCATTGGCGTCGATCGCGTCAGCGTCACGCGCTTCAAATCGCGCACCTTCGAGTTGCACCGGTCGTTCGACACCGCAGTGGTTGGGGCGCCCGATATCGCCGACGTCTTGGCGATGTCCAGCCGGGTTCTCTACGTCCAAGGCAAAAAAGTCGGCACCACCAACGTCTCGCTCTTCGATCAAAATAAGCACTTGATCGGGGTGTTTGACATCGAGGTCACGCTCGACACGCAAAATATCGCGCAGAAAATCCGGGCGAGCACTGAGAGCCCATCCATTCGCGTTTCCAACAGCAATGAGCAGGTCATATTAAGCGGCGAGGCGAAAAATGCCACGGACGCCGAGCGCGCGGTCGCCATCGCCAAGGCCATGGTGCCCGAAAACTCCGTCATCAACCTGATGCGCGTCGCCCCGTCCCAGCAAGTGCTGCTGAAAGTCCGTTTCATCGAAGCCAATCGCACGACCGGGCGCGATCTCGGGGTCAATTTGTTTGTCGGCAACGAAAGCGGAACGCAAGGCTTCAATACTGGGCTCGGGGGAGGCGGGGTCACCGCCGGACGTAGCGCGGCGAGTGGACTTCCCCTGTTCCAGGCTCTGGGAACCTTTGCGGGAAGCGCAACTTCCGCGCCGTTTGGCGTCGCGCTCGCCAATCTCGCCAATAATGGCACAACCGTCGACGTTCTCATCACCGCGCTGGAATCTAAAGGCCTTGCGCGCCGCTTGGCCGAGCCCGATCTCGTCGCGCTGTCTGGCGACACGGCGAGTTTCTTGGCGGGCGGCGAAATTCCGATCCCCGTGGTGCAGCCGTCATCGGGGGGAACGACGACGATCACGGTCGACTATAAGCCTTTCGGTGTGCAACTCACCTTCGTTCCCACTGTTCTGGCTAACGGCATCATTAACCTGCGCTTGACGCCTTCGGTCAGCCAATTGGACTACACGAACGCCATACGGAATCAGGGTTTCCTGATCCCGGCGCTGACCAAACGCGAGGCGCGCACGACGATCGAACTGCGCGATGGGCAGAGCTTCGCCATCGCCGGTCTGCTGCAAACCGTGGGGCTGCGGGATATTTCGCAATTGCCGTGGCTCGGTTCGGTGCCGGTGATCGGCGCGCTGTTCCGCAGCACGGCCTATCAGCAGCAGGAAACCGATCTGGTGGTGATCGTCACGCCGCATCTGGTGCAGCCGGTCGCGCCAGGGCAGCGCCTCTCGACACCCTTGGACCAGCGGCTGCCGAGCAACGATCGCGACTTGTTTCTGCACGGACAGTTGGATGTCCCTAAAAAATATACCGACTACGTGACGTCGGGCCGCGATCTGGTCGGGCCCTATGGCCACATGATTTTCCGCGATGAGACGACACATCTGCAATCGGGTGGAGAAGCAGGGTTCAAATGATAAGAACAATAGCTGCGACCGCTCTGGCTTTGCTGATGGCGTCGAGCCATGCCCGTGCGGGCGACGATTTTTGGCATGAATGGGCGGAGCCATATCGTCAAAGAATCGAAGGCGTCACCGTCGGCGCGGGCAACGCCAAGGCTGCGAACGCGGCGGCGCATATTATCGACCCCTGGCCGCCATATGTTGGAAACCGTCGCATTCCGGCCAATGGGCAACGCATGGTCGGCGCGGTCGAGCGCTATAAGGATGTCAAGAAGCTGCCAGAGGCGGCGCCAACTCTTGCCCCCGAATTGACCGTTCCGGGCGGATCGGCCGGATCGGGCGCTGCGCAATGAGGGGGCGGCGGTGAGCATTGACCCCACGGGGCGGGATATCGCGCAATTTGCATGCAGCGGCGTAAAAAGGCGGGCGGCGCGGAGTGCACATCCGCTGCTCGCCGCCGCTTTGCTTGCCATTTCGCTCGCCGGCTGCGCTGGCACCGATAGTTCGCAAGGTTGGGAAACAACGGCGACAGTGCAAGATCCCGATGATGTCAAATACTACCCATCCGATGAACCCTACAGGCTGGGGGTCGAGCAGTTCAACCGAGGACATCATGGCCTGGCGGAACGCTATTTTCGCGATGCGGTTGAAAGCGCCCCCAAGGACGTGGCTGCCTGGATCGGTCTGGCGGCAAGCTACGACCGCATTCAAAGGTTCGATCTGGCCGACCGAGCCTACTCCCGAGCCATAGCACTTGGCGGGGAGACGACGCAAATCCTCAATAATCGCGGTTATTCTTATATGCTGCGCGGCAATTTAACCGCCGCCCGCGCACAGTTTTTAAAATCCAGCGAGCGCGATCCAAACAATCCGTACATCCTGAACAACCTTAGACTTTTGGACCTCAGCCATCGGTATATTCAGCGCACGCCCTAAGCGACGGTCACCGCATTTTGCGGTGCGCCAACCGCGTCAGACCGGCGGCAGACCGGGCAGGAGTTTGTCTAGCGTCAGGGGGAAGTCTCGCGGCCTCACGCCGCAAGCGTTGTAGATCGCGTTGGCGACCGCCGCGCCCGACCCGCTGATGCCCAGCTCGCCGATGCCCTTGACGCCGATGGGGTTGGCGTAGCGGTCCGATTCCTCGATGAAGTAAGCCTCGATCCGCGGGACGTCGGCATTGACCGGCACATGATATTCGGCGAGATCGCGCGTGGCGAAAGCGCCCGTCCGCCGGTCGACCACGGCCTCCTCCTGCAGCGCGTAGCTGAGGCCCCAGATCATACCGCCGACCGCCTGACTGCGCGCTGTCTTGGCGTTGAGGATGCGGCCGCAATCGAAAACGCCAAGCATCCGCCGCACGCGCGTTTCGCCCGTAACCGCATTCACGGCGACCTCGGCGAATTGCGCGCCATAGGCGGCCTGGTTGACGGCTTGCCCGTTCTTGCCTTGCCGGATGGTGCCCAGGGCTTCAATCGGCTGCCCGGCGAGAAGCTCCACAAGCGGCAAGCGGCGATTGCGCGCCGTCGCGATGCCATCCTGAAGCGTCAGCTCATCGGGCTTTGCGTCGATCAGACTGGCGAGGCGCTCGACGATCTGCTGGCAGGCCAGCGCCACCGACGAGCCGCTGCCCGCCGCGCCAAACGAGCCGCCTGAACCCGGCCCGGGCGGCAGGTCGGTGTCGCCCAGCCGGACCTCGATCCGGTCGAGCGGCAGTCCAAGCATTTCGCCGGCGATCTGCGCCAAAATCGTATAGGTGCCGGTGCCGATATCCGTCATGTCGGTCTCGACGACCGCCACGCCGTCCGCCGTCAGCCGAACCCGTGCTTGCGATTGCATGAGCAGATTGCTGCGCACCGCGGCCGCCATGCCCATGCCGATCAGCCATTCGCCCTCACGCCTCCGTCCGGGCAACGCATGGCGCTGCTCCCAGCCGAAGCGGCTGGCGCCGTCGTCATAGCACTCGACCAGCCGCCGGGTGGAAAAGCGCACACCGCGCAACGGGTCGCGCTCCGGCTCATTGCGCTTGCGGAAGGCGATGGGATCGAGGCCGAGCTTTTCAGCCATCTCGTCCATCGCGGTTTCGAGCGCGAGCGTTCCTACCGCTTCGCCCGGCGCACGCACGGCGCTCGCCATCGGCAGGTCGAGACGCACCACGCTTTGGGAGAAACGCCGCGCCGCACCGGCATAGAGCGAGAGGGAGCCGATGGAGACCGGCTCGATGAAGTCGCGGCCCTCTTTCTGTGAGACGGTGCTCTCATGCGCGAGCGCCAGGATGTCGCCATCGCTGTTGCAGCCGATGCGGACGCGTTGGCGCGTATCGGAGCGGCGATGCACCAGATGCGCGGTCTGCCGGCGGGTCAGAGCGATCTTGACGGGACGGCCGATGTCGCGGGCCGCGATGACCGCCAGAATGACTTCAGGTCCGACGCCGGTCTTGCCGCCAAATCCGCCGCCAACGAAGGGCGCGAGGATGCGAATGGCGGTTGGTTCCAGTCCGAGCGAAGCGGCAATGGCCCCACGCGACCATTGCAGCATTTGCAAGCTGGAACGGATTTCGACTTTGCCGTCCTGCCACGTCGCGATGGTTGCATGTGGCTCCAGCGCCGCGGGCAGATGGTGCGGCGTGGTGTAGGTGGCATCCAGTGTGACGGCGGCTTGCGCGAGCGCGGCGTCGAGTTCCCCGACTTCCTGGGGCGGCCTAAAGCGCGTCGGCGGCTCGTGCTCGACTTCCGCAAGATGCTCCATCATGTCGAAACGCCCGGCTTCGGGCGCATAATCGACACGCACCAGGCTCGCCGCCGACCGCGCCGCCTCGAAACTCTCCGCAACGAGAATGCCGATAGGCTGACCGTAATTCTCGATTTCGGGCAGCGTGCGCGGCAACGCGCTTGTCATTGAACTGTCCGTTGGCACCAGCGGGTGGTCGACGATCACGGCAATCACGCCGGGGGCGGCGCGAGCGGCGTCGGCGTCGATGCTGGCGACGCGGCCCCGGCCGATTTCGGTGGTCAGGACGATGCCGTAAGCCACATTCTCGATAGGCTCTTCATAGCTGTAGCGCGCCTGGCCCGTGACCTTTGCCGGCCCATCCACCCGGTCCAACGGCTTGCCGATGACACCCTGCCTGCCGCGATCGAGCAAGTTACGCTCCACGGCCTCGTCCATCGTTAAACTATTGTTTAACTCGTTCATGCGGCAGCTCCGCTGGTCAGCTCGCGCAGGCAGGCGATCATCGTGCGCCGGGTGAGCGGGATTTTGAAATCATTGGCGCCAAAACCTTTGGCGTCGGTGAGCAGCACATCCGCCGCCGCTTCGAAGGCATCCGTCGAGGGTGCGTTGCCGATCAAAGCGTCTTCCACCCGTTTGTCGCGCCAAGGCAGGTGCGCCAAACCACCGAAGGCGAGCGCAGCCGAAGCGATTTTGCCGCCGTCCATGGACACAATGCCGGCGACCGAGACGAGCGCGAAGGCATAAGAGGCGCGATCGCGGACCTTGCGATAAATCTGCTTGCCCTCGGGCGGAGGTGGCAGTTCGAGATGAGTGATGAGTTCGCCAGGATCGAGCGCGGTTTCGATGTGCGGCGTGTCGCCGGGAAGCCGGTAGAAATCGCCAATCGCGATGCGCCGCCTGGCTCCATCGGCCGCCATCGTGACGATGGTCGCATCCAGCGCGCGCATCGCCACCGCCATGTCGGAAGGATGCGTGGCGATGCAATGGTCGCTCGTGCCCAGGATCGCGTGATTGCGGGTGAAGCCGCCCAGCGCCGCGCAACCCGCGCCCGGCTGGCGTTTATTGCAGGGCGAAGCGGTGTCATAGAAATAATTGCAGCGGGTGCGCTGAAGGAGGTTGCCGCCGGTGGTGGCTTTGTTTCTGAGCTGGGCGGACGCGCCCGCAAGCAGCGCGCGAGACAGGACCGGATAATGCGTTCGGACGCGATCGTCCGCCGCGAGATCGCTGTTCAGCGCCAGCGCGCCGATCGATAGTCCGCCAGCATCGGTCGGAGCGATATCGCGCAGGTCCAGGCGGCTAATATCGACGAGCTTGTCCGGGGTCTCGACTTCAAGCTTCATCAGATCGAGCAAATTGGTGCCGCCAGCGATGAATTTCGTCGCCGGGTTGCCGCTCTGCCGGACGGCGGCTTCGGGCGTGTCGGCGCGGGCGTAGTCGAAGCTCTTCATGGCCGATCTCCCGCAACGTCACGGATTGCATCGACGATGTTCGGATAGGCGGAGCAGCGGCAGATATTGCCGCTCATGCGCTCGGAAATTTCCGCCTCGCTCAGCACAACGCCGCCGCCCAGCGTTTCGCTTGCATGGCTGGCCCAGCCTTGCCGCGCCTCGTCCAGCATCCCAACCGCCGAGCAAATCTGGCCGGGCGTGCAGTAACCGCACTGAAACGCATCATGCCGCAGGAAAGCCTGCTGCAGCGGATGCAGCTTTTCGGGCGTTCCCAGACCTTCGATAGTGACGATGTCGTCGCCCCGGTGCATCACCGCCAGCGTCAGACACGCATTGATCCGACGCCCGTTCACCAGCACAGTGCAAGCGCCGCATTGGCCGTGATCGCACCCTTTTTTGGATCCCGTCAAATGCAGCTGCTCACGCAGGAGATCGAGCAGAGACGTGCGAATATCGGCGCTCACACTGTGGACGCGGCCGTTGACCGTAACGTCGATCGTCGCGGTTCGAACCTCTTGCGGTGAAGCGGGCGGATCAGCCCTCATTGTGTCGAGGCCCGTTATGCTCATGAATCACCCGTGCTTTTGCTGTCCAATCTTGAAGTAGGGTTCGTCAATGTCATGTGCAACGCCTCGCCTCATCGACGAGCGTGCGCTTCCCGGCGAGCGAAACGGCGAGCTGGCGCAGCTTGGAAACGCGATCGAAGCGCTCGGCAAAAGCCAATGCATTCATCGCGCGGTACGCTTATCCATAACAATTCAAACAAAGCTCTGGAATTCCAAGTGCGATTCACCAAATAATGGACGTGGAGCTGCGGGATGCGTTAGGTACAACTTCTATCCCGGGGCCGATGAGATCCAAAAGGGAGCTGACCCTGCCGGAACCCTGGTTCCAGTTATTTGGCGCCCACCTACAAAGTAGGGCCCAGGCGGATCGAACATAACCGACGGTCATCGCGGCTCCACCTTGATTTGCATCTCCCGGCGCTGCATCCTACGGCGCATTCCAGGGACGGGTGCGCAATGACCTCTCACCTCACCATCGAAGCCGAAAAGCAGATCATGCGCGATAAGGCCCGCGCCGCCAGGCAGGTCATATCCGTCATTGAGCGGGTTGCGGCCGGAAATAAGGTCGCTGCGGCAGGGCTTGGATTTCTCGGCATCGAGCCAGGCGTGGTCGCAGCCTATTACCCGGTCCGCAGCGAGTTCGATTGCCTCCCGCTGCTGCAACGCCTTGCGAGCCTAGGGTGGCGCCTTGGCCTCCCCATCATTCGAGGAGCCGCGCCGCTCGAATTTCACGAATGGACATTCGGCGCGCCGCTTAGGACCGGCCCTTTTGGGATTCCCGCGCCCGTCGATGCCCCGCAGCTTTCACCCGCTATCGTGCTGGTTCCGCTGCTCGCCTTCGACGCGCGTTGTTATCGGCTCGGCTATGGCGGCGGCCATTATGACCGGACGCTTGCCGCCTTGCGCACTCGCGGCGGCGTAACCGCCATCGGCCTTGCCTTTGCGTCGCAAGAGGTGCCAGAAGTGCCGGTCTGCCCTTATGATGAACGCCTCGATTGGATTTTGACCCCCTCGGGGCCGATCGGCCCGATCGTGCTCTAAAGAAAGCCTCCCGTATGCGCATTCTTTTCCTCGGCGATGTCGTCGGGCGTTCGGGCCGCCAAGCGGTCTCGCGGGAACTCCCCAAGCTAAAGGCGCGATACCGGACGGATTTCATCATCGTCAACGGCGAGAACGCCGCCGGCGGTTTCGGCATCACCGAGACGATCTGTCAGGAACTGCTCGACGCGGGCGCGGATGTCATCACCACCGGCAACCATGTCTGGGATCAGCGCGAGGCGCTGGTGTTTATCGCGCGTCAGCCTCGCCTGTTGCGGCCGGCGAACTTCCCGCCCGGCACGCCTGGGCGCGGCGCGGGGCTGTTCGAGGCGGCGAACGGCGCGCAGGTGATGGTTATGAATCTGATGGGACGCGTGTTCATGGACACGCTCGACTGCCCGTTCCAGGCGCTCGACCGCGAACTTGGCGACGGCGCGTTGAAAACCAAGGCCGACGCCATCATCATCGACTTCCATGCCGAGACGACATCCGAAAAGCAGGCCATCGGCCATTTCGTTGACGGCCGCGCGAGCGCTGTGCTCGGCACTCATACGCATGTCCCGACCGCGGACGAGCACATCCTTCATGGCGGCACCGCCTATATGAGCGATGTCGGCATGTGCGGGGACTTTAATTCGGTCATCGGGATGCAAAAGGAGGAGCCGCTCCTGCGTTTCCAGCGCAAAATCGCCACCAACCGCTTCGAGCCTGCCCTTAGCGAGGCGACGGTCTGCGGCGTGGCCATCGAGACGGACGACGCGACGGGCCTCGCGACGCGGATCGAGCCGGTGCGGATCGGCGGGGTGCTTCGACCAGCCGAGCCAGGGATGTGGCTGTCATAAATCGGAGCGCGGCGCCACGGCTGGATTTTCCCCGCGCCCCCGCTTATAAGTCCGGCACTGCGGCGCCTTCATCGACGGACCCCACATGGCAGGCCATTCAAAATTCAAGAACATCATGCATCGCAAGGGCGCGCAGGACAAAAAGCGCGCCAAGATGTTTTCCAAGCTGTCGAAGGAAATTACCGTCGCAGCCAAAATGGGCCTGCCCGATCCCGCGTTCAATCCGCGCCTGCGGGCGGCCATCCTCGCCGCGCGCGCGCAAAACGTGCCGAAGGACAATATCGACCGCGCCATCAAGAAGAGCCAGGAGGTCGGCGGCGACGATTATCAGGAGCTTCGCTATGAGGGTTTCGCGCCCGGCGGCGTCGGCGTGATCGTCGAAGCGCTGACCGACAACCGGAACCGCACGGCGAGCGAAGTGCGCTCCACCTTCACCAAATATGGCGGCAATCTCGGCGAGACCGGCGCGGTGTCGTTCATGTTCGACCGGGTCGGCGAGATCGAATATCCGCGCAAAGCCGGCACGCCCGATGCCATGCTGGAAGCCGCGCTCGACGCCGGGGCGGACGATTGCGAGTCGGATGACGACGGTCATTGGTTTTACTGCGACGCGGCAATGCTGCATGAGGTCGCGCGCGCCCTCGAAGGCACTCTGGGCGAGCCGAATTCGGCGCGGCTGATCTGGCGTCCGCAGAATACGGTGGGCGTGGATGACGAAAAGGCTGAAAAGCTGCTGAAGATGCTCGACGCCCTCGAGGATTCCGACGATGTACAGAATGTTTATGCCAATTTCGATATTTCCGAGACTGTCATGGCGCGGCTGGACGCGTGAGGCGGCGGCGGCTCCATCGCCTCGCTCAATGAAGGGGCGGATCATGAAATTCAGCGGACTTTGCCTTTTATTTATCCTCGCCGGGACGGCACAACTCGCCGCGCAGGCGACGACCGGCACGACCACGGACAATGCGGTGACCGATCAATCCGCCGCCAGCGATGCGCCACCCCAAAAGAAGCCGCAGAAAAAGAAGGCCGCTTCAAGCGCGCCGGCGCCCCAACAGCGATCCGGCGCGGCGATCGTCAAGGAAGGCGGCAAGACCTGCTCCGGCCTCGACCAATATCGCGTCTGCTGGTGACGCGGCCCTCTGAGTGCTGCCCAACGAACATCACGCGAACAAATCCCTTGCGCGCTGCTTGAGCCGCCTGCCATCGTCGACCATGCCGATTCGGCGGGGCGGGGATGATGGCTGTTCGAATCATTGGGATCGACCCCGGCCTAAGGCGGACCGGCTGGGGTGTGATAGAGACATCCGGTAACCGGCTCTCTTATATGGCATGTGGCACCGTGACGTCGGAGGCAACATCGGCGCTGTGCGATCGCCTTGCCGCGCTGTTCGCCGGCCTCGACGCCGTGCTGACCCTCTGGCAGCCGCACGAAGCCGCCGTCGAGGAAACCTTCGTCAATCGCAACGCGCACGCCACGCTCAAGCTTGGCCAGGCGCGCGGCATTGCCCTGCTCGTGCCCGCCCGCGCCGGGATCAGCGTTGCCGAATATGCGCCCAATTTAGTGAAGAAGACTGTCACCGGCTCCGGCCATGCCGAGAAGGGGCAGATCCGTAGCATGATCGGCTACCTGTTGCCCAAGGCCTCGCCGGACAGCGACGATGCCGCCGACGCCCTCGCCATTGCCATCGCTCATGCGCATCACCGCCAGTCGGCCGCCTTGGCCAGATCGGTTCTATCGAGCGGAAAGCCTCATTCCCGCCGTGCGCCTACCGCCTAACTCCGCCCCCGCTTGGTCACGAATCAGAGGAATAATCGCGGATAGGTAAAATCCGAGGCTTCCGATTCACACAAAATTACTAGCGGACTGTGCACAACAATGATCGGAAAACTTCGCGGAACTTTAGACAGCGTTGGGAGAGACTGGGTGATTGTTGACGTTGGCGGTGTTGGCTACGAGGTGTCCTGCCCGGCTCGGGTCATGGCGCGCCTGCCAGCGATTGGCCAGCCCATAACCCTCGCCATTGAAACCTATGTCCGGGAAGATGCAATTAAGCTGTTCGGATTCTTGAACGACGCCGAGCGCAGCTGGTTCCGGCTTTTGCAGAATGTGCAGGGTGTCGGAACCAAGGTGGCCTTGTCGATTTTGGGCGTATTGGACCCGCAGGAACTCGCGAACGCCATCGCTCTGCAAGACAAAGCCCAGGTCGCGCGCGCCCCGGGCGTCGGTCCCAAGGTTGCGCTGCGCATCGTCAGCGAATTGCGCGACAAGGCTCCGGCGCTGCTGATCGCCGGAGAGATTGGCGCTCAAACAGCCGGACGGCGCGGCGTTGGTCCCGCTTCACCGACGGCCGATGCCGTCTCCGCGCTCATCAATCTCGGTTACAGCGCCGTCGAGGCGAATGGCGCCGTGGCATCGGTCGCCGCACGGCTCGGCGATGGCGCAAAAGCAGAAGAGCTGATCAGGCAAGGCCTGAAAGAGCTAGCGAAATAGGAGCTGGCGTCATGTCGATTTCGGACTTTGTTTCGACGAAACCCAGGGCCAGCGCGATGCCGGCCATGGACTCGGCCTATGGTCCCATCTTCGAAAGATTGTTTGCTGCTTGGATTGGCGCATTCGCAGCGCTGTTGTTTCTTAGTGCGCTCGCCCTTGCGGTCGTTCAGCTCATAGATTGGGTGCAGGTCGCGTATATCTATGCTGCGATAACCGCCATTACTATCGTGCTTGCCGGCTTAGTCTACGCGTCGCGTTCCGAAGCGTAGCATTTCCGAATGGCTGGCGATCCCTGCCGTTGCGCGTGGACTGATTGTCCCTGGCTCAATTTCCCATATGACCGAAACTCATTTCCGCGCCGAAGGGAATCCTTTAGATTCGCCGCATGGACGGAAGACTTGTCGAACGTGAGAAGCGGGACGAGGACGAAGGCGATCTGAACCTGCGGCCTCAGCGGCTGACCGAATTCATCGGCCAGGAGCGCGCCCGCTCGAACCTGAAAGTGTTCATCGATGCCGCCAAGGCGCGAGGCGATGCGCTCGATCATGTGCTGTTCGCCGGTCCGCCCGGTCTTGGCAAGACCACGCTGGCGCAGATCGTCTCGCGCGAGCTGGGCGTCGGCTTCCGCATGACCTCCGGTCCCGTGATCGCCAAGGCGGGCGATCTGGCGGCCCTGCTGACCAATCTCGAAGAGCGCGATGTGCTGTTTATCGACGAGATCCACCGGCTCAATCCGGCGGTCGAGGAAATCCTTTACCCCGCCATGGAGGATTTCCAGCTCGACCTCATCATCGGCGAGGGTCCGGCCGCACGTTCGGTGCGCATTGACCTTGCCAAATTCACCCTTGTCGGCGCGACCACCCGCACCGGCCTGCTGACCACCCCGTTGCGCGACCGCTTCGGCATTCCAATCCGCCTCAACTTCTATACCGAGGCGGAGCTTGTCGAGATCGTCACGCGAGGTGGCCGCGTGCTTGGCGTTCGTTTAACGCCGGACGGTGCGCGCGAAATCGCCTGCCGGTCGCGAGGGACGCCGCGCGTGGCCGGACGCCTTTTGCGGCGCGTGCGCGATTTCGCCGCCGTCTACGGCGCGCCGGAGATCGACGCCAAGGTCGCCGACCGTGCGCTGAGCCAGCTCGAAGTCGACCCGCAAGGTCTGGATGCGATGGATCACCGCTATCTGCGCTGCATCGGCGAAAATTACGGCGGCGGGCCAGTGGGGATCGAGACCATCGCGGCGGCGCTCAGCGAGTCGAAGGACGCCATCGAGGAGACCGTCGAGCCGTACCTTCTGCAGCAAGGCTTTATCGGCCGCACGCCGCGCGGGCGGGTGCTGACGCTGAAGGCATTCCGCCATATCGGCGTCGCCGCTCCCGCAGCCCCGAGTGGCGGGCAATTGTTCATGTTCGACAATCCGCTCGCCGATGACCCAGCCGACTGAGCGCCACTGGCCCGATTTGGCCGGGCGGATCGAGGGAACGCGGCACATCCTGCCGGTGCGCGTCTATTTCGAGGACACGGATTTTTCCGGTCTCGTCTACCACGCCACCTATCTGCGCTGGTGCGAACGAGGCCGCTCCGATCTGCTGCGGCTGATGGGCATTCACCACTCCGATCTGCACGCTCCCGGCGACGGCGGTGTGCCGGCCGCCTTCGTTGTCAGGCGGCTTGAAATCGACTATCTGCGACCCGCCCGCATCGACGAATTGCTTGAAATCATGACCGAATGCATCGAGGCGGGGGGCGCGCATCTCACGCTGGCTCAGGAGGTGCGGCGGGGCGAGCAGGCGCTCTGCAAGCTTGTCGTAAAGGTTGTGCTGATCAGCCAGACGGGAAGGCCGCTGCGGCTGCCGGGGAAAATCGCCGCGCGCTTCAAGACCTAGCGGAATCGCTATTCCACCATCGGCGTGCATCGCATTGATGACACACGCAAAAGTTTAAGCACGCTTACCCACACTATGGCTCAGACCGCCGAAAAAGCCGGATCGCTGCTTGCAAATGGTTGCTGCGGCGTCACAGTGCGAATCGGATACAAGACCAATATCAACAAGGATTTTTTGCGCTTTTACCCGGGCGCTAAATTGGACGCACCGGACTTCGCGGCTCCCTCACCCGGCCGCTTCGCGTCCGCGCTCTCCCCAGTCGTGAACCTTTAAGGTGAACGACAAGCGTTCACCTTGGGGAGAGGGCAAAAAGCGGAGCGGGCCGGAACTCCGCCCTCTCCCCTTGCGGGAGAGGGCTCCCGCCGAAGGCGGGTGGGTGAGGGAATTGTGATTCAGATTGAACGCATGACGCTCTCGGTGCTGCGACCAGAGCGAAAGGAGTTGTGATGCCTCAGCCTGCCGCGCCGGATTTTTCCTTTCTGACGCTTTTCCTGCAGGCGCACATCGTCGTCAAGCTGGTGATGATCGGGCTGGTTATTGCCTCCGTGTGGGGTTGGGGCGTCATCATCGAAAAGACCGTGCTGTTCGCCCGCACGCGCCGCGAGACGGAGGATTTCGAACGCCTGTTCTGGTCTGGTCAATCCCTCGATGAACTCTATGGCGTGATCGCTCAGCGGCGCTCGTCGGCGATGTCGGCGCTGTTCATCGCGGCGATGCGCGAATGGCGGCGGTCGATCGAAGGCTCGTCCCGGCCGCTGGCCGGTGTGCAGCACCGGATCGAGCGCGTCATGGACGTGACGATCACGCGGGAGATGGACCGGTTGGAACGGCGGCTGCTGTTCCTTGCCACGGTCGGTTCGACGGCGCCTTTCGTGGGGCTGTTCGGCACCGTCTGGGGCATCATGACCAGCTTCCAATCCATCGCGATGTCGAAGAATACCAGCCTCGCCGTGGTCGCGCCGGGCGTCGCCGAGGCGCTTTTCGCCACCGCGCTCGGGCTGCTGGCCGCCATTCCGGCGGTCATTTTCTACAACAAATTCTCGGCCGAGGCCGGACGCTTCGCGCAGCAATTCGAGGGCTTTGCCGACGAGTTCGTCGCCATCGTCTCTCGCCAGATCGACATGCGGGGCTGACCGGCATGGGCGCGGCGCTTCAAGGCGGCGGACCGGCGCGGCGGCGCGGCAAACGGCGCGCTCAGCGTCAGCCAATGAGCGAAATCAACGTCACGCCGTTTGTCGACGTCATGCTGGTGCTGCTCATCATCTTCATGGTCACCGCCCCGCTGCTGACGGTCGGGGTGCCCATCGATTTGCCGAAGACCGAAGCGAACGCGGCGAGCGACGCCACCCAGAAAGAGCCGCTGACATTCAGCGTCGGACCGGACGGCCGCGTCTATCTTCAGGAAACTGAAATAACTCTCGACGAGATTGTTCCTAAATTGACGGCCATCGCCAAGGGCGGACCTCAAGAGGTCATTTACATCCGAGGCGACAGCCAAGCCAATTACGGCACGCTGATGCAGGTCATGGGCAAGATCAGCGCCGCCGGATTCCAGCGCATCTCGCTGGTCGCGGAACCGACAGAACGCAATTGAGGCCGAACGCGTGCGGGCGAGTTTGCTGCTTTCGATATTTTTACATGCGCTGGTGCTGGCGGCGGCGCTGGTCAGCTTCAGCGCGCATGTGCCCCCCAACATGGCCCAGCCGGTCGCGGTCGACATCCTATCGCCGTCGCAATTCGCGCAAGTCAAGGCCGGGAAACCGGACGTGGCGCGGGAGAAGGCCGCCGAGCGCGCACCGCCGGCCGCGCAGCCGGCAAATGTGATTCCGACAGCCGCCGAGCTGAAGCCTGCCGAGACCGTCTCTCAGAAACAGGCCGCGCTGCCGCCGTCGAAGCCCAAAGCCACGCCGCCCAGCGAGAACGAGAGCCGGGTCGAGAAGCCATCCCCGCCCAAGCCCGATGTAGCCGCGCAAGCAGCGCCCAAGCCAGCCGCGGCTCCGGCGGCGCTCAAGCGCGCGGAAGCGCCGAAGCCGCGCTCCGACAAGCCTAAACAGGAACAGCGCGCGCGGGCTGAGTCACAACCCGAAAAACGGCCTGAGCCAACGCCGCAAAGCCGCAACGAGGCGGACCGCATCGCCGATTTGATCGGCAAGCCCACGCCATCGACCCAGGGCAGGAGCGAGTTCGACCCCAAGCAGATCGCCGCGCTGCTCAATCGCGACCCGACCGCCGGGCAGCGTCCGCAACAGGACGGCCCGCGCGAGCCGTGGCGGAAACCGGCCTCGCTGCAAGAACAAGCCATTGGGGCGGCCCCGGAGGAGCGCGAGCGCGAAGCCGCCGGTGAGCCTTCCGGGCGCGATTCCCGTATCGGCGCCAGCGACATCGACGCCTTCCGCGTGCAAATCTCACGCTGCTGGACGCCGCCGGTCGGCGGTCTCGGCGGCGATGCGATCATCGTCAAGCTGCGGATCATGCTGAATCAGGACGGCACATTGAACCGTCCGCCGGAGGTCGCCAATTCGCACAACTCGCCCTTCTTCCGCCCCGCCGCCGACAGCGCGATGCGGGCCGTCTTCCAATGCCAGCCCTACCGGATGCCGCCGGACAAATATGGCCAATGGCGGGACATGCTGCTGAATTTCGATCCCAGCCGGATGTATGGGGGGTAACGATGACCATCCCGCATCAGCATTGCGCCCATTGCCTCTCCCATCGGAGATTTCCGCGAAACGGGCTTGCTCTCTTTGTCGTCCCGGAAGCCCGCAGGGCTATCCGGGACCCAATAGCCCATCGGCGAGCGCTTAGTAGGCCAATAGGTCCCGGCTCTTTGGCCGGGGCGACGCGGAACATGCTGTTAAGCGCGTGGCTGGGACGAATCCTAAGCGCGCTATTGCTTGCCGTCTGCTTTCTCACCGCCTCCCCGGCCCACGCCGTGATGGAGATCGACATCACCCAGGGCAATATTCGCCCGATCCCGATCGCCGTCGCGCCGTTTCTCGCCGGCACGCCGCAAAGTGCGGGGCTAGCCGACGCCATCACCGGCATCGTCGCCGCCGATCTCGAACGCTCCGGCCTGTTCAAGCCGATCGACCGCGCCGCGTTCATCGAGCGCATCGCCAATCTCGACGCCCCGCCGCGTTTCCGCGACTGGAGCGTCATCAATGCCGAGGCGCTGGTCGTCGGTCAGGTGAACGACACGGGAGGCGGGCAAATCAAGGCGCAATTCCGGCTGTGGGACGTTTACAGCGGCCGCGAACTCAAAAGCGAGGCCTTCTCCGCCGCGCCGGATCAGTGGCGCCGCATCGGCCACATCATCGCCGACGCCATCTATGAACGGCTCACCGGCGAGAGGGGTTACTTCGACAGCCGCATCGCCTTCATCGAGGAGTCCGGGCCGAAGAACAAACGCCTCAAGCGGCTCGCCGTCATGGATCAGGACGGCCAGAATCTCCGTCTCGTCACCAAGGGCGAAAATCTCGTCCTCACGCCCCGCTTCAGCCCGAATAACCGCGAAATCGTTTACACCTCCTATGGAGGCGGGCGGCCAAGCGTCATCCGCGTGGACCTTGCGACCGGCCGCCAGGACATTGTTGGCAATTTTCCGGGTATGACGTTTGCGCCGCGCTTTTCGCCGGGGGGCGACAGCATCGTCATGAGTTTGCAGCAGGAAGGCGCGTCGAACCTGTTCGAAATGGATCTTGCGAGCCGCAAGATGCGCCGCCTGACCAATGGCCAGGCCATCGACACCGGCCCATGCTACTCGCCCGACGGTCGCCAGATCGTCTTTGAGTCAGACCGCAGCGGCAGGCAGGAACTTTATGTCATGAACGCCGATGGCAGCGGCGCGCGGCAGATCACCGGCGGCGATGGCCGCTATTCCACGCCTGTCTGGTCCCCGCGCGGCGATCTCATCGCCTTCACCAAACAGATCGGCGGGCAATTCCTCATCGGCGTCATTCAGCCGGATGGGCGCGGCGAACGCATTCTGACCGATGGCTACCACAATGAGGGGCCGAGCTGGTCGCCGAATGGCCGCGTCATCACGTTTTTCCGGGAGTCGCCGGGCGAGGGTGGGGGGCCTCGCCTGTTCACCATCGACCTCACCGGCTATAATGAGCGCCCGCTGCCGACTTCAACCTTCGCCTCCGACCCCTCCTGGTCGCCGCTCATGAAATAGGCACTGGGAGCCGAGGCCCCGAGCCTCCACTACGGCGTGTTTCGCCTTGCTAGGCTTGGCTTCCGGCGGCAGTGACAGCGCTGATTCCTCGTGGCATTTTCGCACCATGCAGTTCGGAAAAAGTGCACAGAAGCAGGCTGCTCGCTTGATAATCTCCGCTAGGCTCGGCTAGCTACTGAAAGTGGCTTGAGGCCGCTTAACCAGAGGAGAGAAGATCATGCAGGGTTTGAAGGGCGTCATCGTCGTCGCGACGATCATTGCTGCTGCCGCATCACTCGGCGCATGCCGTAAGGAAGTTGGCGGCGAGCCGCTGAAGCTCGGCGCTGCCGACGTTTCCGTTGCAGTCGTCCGCTAATTCGCTCGTCTAGCGAAACGGGGCTTCAGTTTTGAAAACGCCGTGCGCCAGCGCCTTTTCGCTGGTGTTCACGGCGTCTTCATTTTTTGGCTGCGCGCTGCTCAACGGTGGTTGAATTGGTTTTTACACTAAAAAGTTGAGTTCTTGCGCATTTTGCTAATCCTTCATTAACCGGTCCAACCACATTTTCAACCCTGGGTTTTCCCTGAGTTGAGGAGTGTGCCATGTCCCGGTTTGCGACCATGCGGACGATCGCCGGTCTCGCCGTCTTGCTCTCGCTGGCGGCCTGTTCGCGAAGCCAGCCCAATCTTGGGCTAAATCCCTCCCAGACCGGCGCCCCAGGCGAAAATGGCCCCGCAACCCCCGGCTCGGCCCGCGAGTTTGCGGCGCGCGTCGGCGACACGGTCTATTTCACGACCGACGAGACCCAGCTTAGCGCCGAGGCACAACAGACGCTCAGCGCTCAGGCGCAATGGCTCAACCAATATGGCCAATACCGCATCATCATTGAGGGTCACGCGGACGAACGCGGCACCCGCGATTATAATATCGGCCTGGGCGCTCAGCGCGCGGCGAATGCGAAGCAATTCCTCACGGCGCGCGGCGTGCATCCGGGGCGGATCAAGACGGTCTCCTTCGGCAAGGAGCGGCCCGTCTCGGTCTGCGCCAACATCTCCTGCTGGTCGCAGAACCGGCGCGCGGTGACGGTGCTGGACCAGGGCGCGCCGGTCGCGGGCTATTAGCGGGCGGCATAGCTGGCATTTGTGCAATTCGGGGACGCGGGACTCGCTCATCTTGCGCATCTTTGCTAAGAACGGTGGCAATCCACTTTCAACGTTCGATTGCGAGACCCCATGCGAAGACTATCCCTCTTGTTTGCCGCGCTCCTATGCCTTGGGGCGGCACTCCCGCTCGCCGGAGCGAACGCTCAGGCTCCATCCGGGGGCTCGAATACTGGCGACCTCGATCAGCGGCTAGAGCGGCTAGAAGAGCAAATCGTCGATCTCAACGCTCAGCTCGGCACGGTCGAGACCATGAGCCGGGGCGGCGGCGCGGCCACGGAACCGGGCGGCTCCTTCCAGAGTGGCGGCGACGATGGCCGGGTGTCGGAAATCGAGACGCAGGTCCGGGCCCTTTCCTCGCAAATGGGCGAAATCGTTCGCCGGCTGGATCAGATTGCACGGCGCTCTGGCGGCGTCGCGCCATCGCGGCGGACCCCGCCCGGCACAGAGTATGGGCGAGCCCCGCAGGTCGATCCGGACGACGGCGATCCGGCGGTGCCAGTCGAGGAGGGAACAGGCTTCAGCGTCGGTGGAGACTCCACCGGGCGTGGCGGCGGTTTCGGCACCACGATCGAGCAAGGCCCGGCCAAAAGCGGCGGCAATGGCAATCTGAGCGGCTATTTCGATAAAGGCGCGCCAAATTCCGGCTCGTCCGCGCCGAGCACCGCCGCGCCGGTTCAAACCTCGGCGCGGTCATCGCCGCAGGCTCAGGCGCTTTACGACCGCGCCTACAACGCCCTGGTGCAGCGGAACTATCAGGCCGCCTCCGAAGGCTTTGAGGAATTCGCGCGAAACTATTCGAGCGACCCGCTCGCAGGCTCGGCTTATTTCTGGCTCGGCGAGGCCGCGTTCACCGCCGGCGAATATCGCAAGGCGGCGGACAGCTTCCTGAAGAGTTCAACCAACTACCCGCAGAACGAAAAAGCCGCCGAGGGCCTTCTCAAGCTGGGTATTTCCCTGAAGCGACTCGGCGAGAATAAAGCCGCTTGTTCGTCCTTTGCCGAGCTGGCCCGCCGCTTCCCGAGCGCCACGCCCGTGCTTCAGCGCGCCGAGCGTGAGAAGGGCCGCGCCCAATGCTGATCCGCGATGACTTCGGCCGCTGAGTCCGGTCATGACACGGACGCGCCGCCTGCGCCCTTCGGCAACGATCAGCTAGACGCTCTGCTCCACAGCTTCAACCCTTACCCACATATCGCGCTTGCGGTTTCCGGCGGCGCCGACAGCACAGCGTTCATGCTGCTCTGCCGCGCCTGGCTAGGCGTGCAGCGATCGGCCCCTCCAAAAATCACCATACTGACCGTCGATCACGGTCTGCGCGCCGGTTCGGCTGCGGAAGTGGATTGGGTTAAAGCGGAGGCCGCCAAGCTGGACTTTGACCATCACACGCTGATCTGGCAAGGCCCCAAGCCCAAGGCCGGCCTACAATCTGCTGCCCGCGCGGCGCGCTACGGCCTGATGACCCAGTTCTGCCAGGACCGCGCCATCCCCGCATTGGCGACCGCACATACCAGCGACGACCAGGCCGAGACGCTTATCATGCGGCTGGCGCGCGGCAGCGGTCTCGACGGTCTGGCCGGGATGGCGGCGGTTTCAAGCCGGGAAGGCGTCGACCTGTTGCGCCCGCTGCTCGGCGTTGCGCGCGCGCAACTGGAAGGCTTCCTTAAAGAGCGCGGTCAGGACTGGCTGGAAGACCCTAGCAACACTGACGAGCGCTATGAGCGCGTGCGCATTCGCCGGCTGCTTAAGGCGGCGGACATGCTGGGACTATCGCCGGGAAAGCTGACCCTTGCCGCCCGCCGGCTCAACCGGGCACGCGAGGCGCTGGAGCGAATGACCGCCGATTTTCTCTCTGCAAATCTAAAGCTCCACGACGCCGGCTTCGGCGAGATTGCGCTTCCCGCGCTTTTCGATGCGCCAGAGGAGGTCGCGCTGAGAAGCCTTGCGCGGATGACGCTGGCTTTCGGCGGCAGGACGACGACGACGACGCAGCTCTCCAAGATCGAGGCGTGTTACCGGCAGCTCCGGTCCGGCGCCCCGTCGGCGGCAACGCTGGGCGGTTGTCATCTCCGCGCTCAAGGGGAGACATTGCTTCTAGCCCGCGAATATGGCCGGATGGACAGCGCAGAAATGCCCCTGGCTCCCGCCCAGACCGTACTGTGGGACCGGCGCTTTACGGTGAGCTTGCCGGCGGGAGAAGCGCCGGTCATTTTGCGCGCGCTCGGCTCCATCGGGATCAGCGCCGTGAAGGCGGCGGACGGGAACTTCGGCGCGATCCCCTGCATCGCTGCGCAAACATTGCCCTCGCTCTGGACAGACGGCAGGCTCCGCTTCACGCCCTTTGCCCGGTTCAACGGGCAAACGCCTGACGGGTGGTCGCCGGGAGCAAGCGTCAGCTTCACAAATGCGCCGATGATCTTTGGCGGGCCGATGGCTGGCGGCGGATGCTGACGCGGGTTGCCCGCGCGGTGATATTTTGAGCTGCAAGCCGCCTCTTTCGGAGGCTCCCCAACGCGGCCATTTTCATCGCGCGATTCGATCCGAAAACCGGTACCCATTTTCGGATCGATACGCAGCGCACAGATAGCATCGAGCATCGTAGCAATAGACTGAAATGTCTTGCTTGCGAGACGCCCTGACTGTACTTTTAAATAGGGTAAGGTTGGGGGGATGCCGATGACCAATGATGAAGTGAGTCGCCCCCAAATCGCAGAAAACCAACTTATTGCTGATGTTATCGCCAAAGGTGGTGCTGAAGCGACAGTGCTTTGGGGTTACATAGGCCCTTCGTCACGAGAAGGCTATATCTCCCTGCATCCAAGTCTTCGCAACTTGTCGATAAGCATGGAAATCGCTGAGCGCGACATCATCCACATTGCCGACATACCAGAGTCAATTTTTCCGTTCGATGCGAAGGTTGTCTGGATCAAGAGCCAGGCTTCGATCGCGCATCGGCATGTAGAGAATGCGGATTCGATCAAGGGCGCGAGCGCAAAGCCGGGACCGGTCGAAGTAACCAAGGGACGCTTACGTATGCGCGTGGCAGCCCAGCAACCGCGGGACGAGTGTAATCATAGCCCTTGCTCGACGTGTCATTGTCCGTGCAGCGTCTGCGTGTCGATATGCCAATATACGCCACCGATAAAGTGAGCAACTCAACTGCAGCGCCAGTCGTAGAGACTTGCAGCCCACCCGGCGATCCGAATTTGCTCGATTCTTTATCGTATACGGCTCCTTTCCTGATTGAAAAGCTATTGCAAGACCATATTGCCGAAACCGCCGAGGAGGCTGAAGCGCTCTTTGCTGAGGTTAAGAAATATATCGCGCTTACTCAGTCAGACCGCGCCAAAATCTATGCAATGCACTCTCTCCGCGTCGATGTGGCATGGCATCAGTTCATCCTCTTTACCAAAGAATATGCCGCCTTCTGTCATACCTATTTTGGCAATTTCATTCACCACTGTCCTAGCACTGCGCCAAGGTCTGAAGAAGAAAGGTCGATCGAGGTTGCCTCTTTGGCTCAATTTTGGGAGCGTTACATTGAATTGTTTGGAACCCCGCCGTCCGATATTTGGAACGATGCCGCTGCCATCAGGCCCACTCGACGTGTGCTGAATAGACACCCTGGCCAGCTTGTCATCAAAGATGTTGGCGACATGATCGATCTGCTAAGCCCGACCGGCGAAGTCCTCATTAGCGTCAATGAAATCGCCCGTTCTGCTCTGGCTTTCACATCGCAAACGGGCGCGTTCTACGTCAGAGAGCTTCCCGGAGAGCTTGATGACGATGAGAAGGCGGCACTCGTCGCAGGGCTTATTCAATGCAACGTCCTTCGACTAGCGTCTTGACGAGCCTCACTGCCGCTTCACCACGGCATGCGCAAGGCCAACACCGTCTCGACGAATGCTTGCGATCGCATTGTGCGCAGCCTACAGGCAGTTCTCGCCAATGAGCCCAGCCGAGGACCGTCGTGAAACATACGCCGCTTTACGCTTAGAGGGAGAGCCGAATCGGCTAGTCGTGGATGGGCAAAAAGTGATGCCTGTTCGTTGCGGACGCGCGCTCGACATTGGCGCCGGCGCCCTGGCAAATAGCCGCTACCTTTTGCAGGCCGGAATGACTGTCGATGCTGTGGACACGGATCCGCTGACAAGACGACTCGCCGCGGCGCTCAACCACCCACGCCTCAATGCCATCCACCGTGATGTTCGGTTCATCCCGATGGAGCTTGGCGCTTATTCGCTAATTGTCGCGATCCATGTGCTTCCATTCTTGCCGCGTGAGGCCTTTTCGGCTGTCATTCCGGCGATCGTCGACGGTCTCGCCGATAACGGGATTTTGTGCGGCACCCTCTTCGGCGTTCGCGACGGTTGGGCAGGCAAGCGGCCGCTGACATTTCTCACTAAGTCTGAAGTGGTCACTTATTTCTCTCGGCTACAGCCTATAATCTTCTCCGAGGCCGAGTACGACGGCGTTGACGCCCAAAATGGGCCGAAGCATTGGCACGTGTTTCGTTTCATCCTACAGAAGTCAGCACAACCCGCCGGCGCACCTACTTCGGCTTCTAGCCGTATTACGGACCAAGGGGCGTAACGAAGCGTGTTTGCTTGGAGGTAAAAGCCGAAGCCTGACTGGTTCTCTGCACCTACTCGGCCGCCCGCACCGGCGCATCCTTCTCCCCGCGCCCAAACCGCCGCTCAATATACTCCGCCACCAATGCCTTAAATTCATCCGCAATCGCCGGACCGCGCAGCGTCAGCGCCTTCTTGCCGTCGATGAATACCGGGGCGGCGGGGGTTTCACCCGTCCCCGGCAGGCTGATCCCAATATCGGCGTGCTTCGACTCCCCCGGCCCATTCACGATGCAGCCCATCACGGCGACCGTCAGCGTCTCGACGCCCGGATAGATCTTGCGCCATTCCGGCATGCTCACGGCGATGTGGTCCTGAATATCCGAGGCCAGTTCCTGGAACACCGTGCTCGTCGTGCGTCCGCAGCCCGGACAGGCGGCGACCACAGGCACGAAGGAGCGTAGCCCCATCGTCTGCAAGATCTGCTGGGCGACCTCGACCTCAAGCGTGCGCGCGCCGCCGGGCGCTGGAGTCAGCGAGACGCGGATCGTGTCGCCGATGCCTTGCTGCAAAAGAATGCCGATGCCGGCCGTCGAGGCGACGATGCCTTTGGTGCCCATGCCGGCTTCCGTTAGCCCTAGATGCAGGGCGTAATTGCCGCGCGCGGCGAGCATCGTGTAGACGCTGACGAGGTCCTGCACGGCGCTGACCTTCGCGGACAGGATGATCCGGTCGGCGCTCATGCCGAGGTCCTGCGCGCGCTCCGCGCTCAGGATCGCGGATTGCACGATAGCCTCATGCAGCACCGCGCGGGCGTCCTTGGGTGCGGGGGAGGCGGCGTTCTCGTCCATCAGCCGGGTCAGCAGTTCCTGATCCAGGCTGCCCCAATTGACGCCGATGCGCACCGGCTTGGCGTATTTGAGCGCGATCTCGATGATGTCGGAGAATTGGCTGTCGCGCTTGGCGCGGAAGCCGACATTGCCAGGATTGATGCGGTATTTGTCGAGCGCCTCGGCGCAAGCGGGGTGATCGGCGAGCAGCTTGTGGCCATTATAGTGGAAGTCGCCGACGAGCGGGACTTTGACGCCCCAGGCCGCGAGCTTGTCGCGAATATGGGGAACGGCGGCGGCGGCTTCGTCGCGGTCGACAGTGATGCGCACCAATTCCGACCCGGCCTGAGCAAGCTGTGCCACCTGCAGCGCCGTCTTATCGGCGTCGGCCGTATCCGTATTGGTCATCGACTGCACGACGACCGGTGCGTTGGCGCCGACCGTGACATCGCCGACCTTTACCCCGATGGTCTGCCGTCTCGGCAAATCTTGCAGCATGCCCCGTGCTCCTGGCCGCGCGCCGAAAATAGCTGGCGCTTTGGGACTTTAATTAATGGAGATGGGCGGCAATTGCCAGAGATTGCCGTCCCTACCGGGCGTTTTTGCGCAGCAGGAACGGTACCGTCGCCACGAAGAGCGCTGTCAGAACCAAGACAATCGATGGGCCGGCGGGCGTGTCGAGCTGAAGCGAGACGCCAAGTCCGGCCAGCACGCCGGCGGTGGAAATCGCCGCCGCTCCGAGCGCCATTTGCTCGGGTGTCGAGACGAAGGGGCGCGCCGCCGCCGCCGGGATGATGAGCAGGGAGGTGATGAGCAGAATGCCCACCAGCTTGATGCTCAGCGCCACCGTGACGGCGACCAGCAGCATGAACGCGGCGCGCACGAAGCCCACATTGACGCCCTCGGCGGCGGCCATCTCCTCATGCACGCTGATCGCCAGCAAAGGCCGCCAGAGCCACGCCATCACGCCGCCGATCGCCGCAACGCCGAACAGGAGCCACCAGAGATCGCTGTTGGATACGGCCAGAATGTCGCCGAACAGATAGCCCATCAGGTCGAGCCGAGCGCCGCCGACCAGGGTTGCGCCGAGCAGCCCGGCGGCCAGTGCGGCATGGGCGAGGATGCCGAGCAGCGTATCGTCGGGCAGGAGCTTTTGGCCCTGCATCCCGATCAGCAGCGCGGCGAGCGCGAGCGAAACCAGGACAACGCCGACCGTCAGGTCGATACTGAGCAAGATGCCGAGCGCGACGCCCAAGAGGCCGCAATGGGCGATGCTGTTGCCGAACATGGCCAGCCGCTGCCAGACCACGAAGCAGCCGAGCGGCGCGGTCAAGAGAGCGACGCCGAGCCCGGCGAGACCGGCGCGCAGGAGAAAATCGTCAATCATGGCTATGCCCGCATTCGTCGCCGCATTTGACCGCGCCTGATAGGTCGTGCTCGTGGTCATGGCGATGGCGGTACACGCCGACAGCCTTACCCGCATCGCGCCCGAACAGCCGGGCATATTCGGGATGGTTTGCGACGGTTTCGGGAACACCCTCGCAGCAGACGTGCCCGTTGATGCAGATCACTCGGTCGCTCGCGCCGAGCACGACATGCAGATCGTGCGAAATCAGCAGGATGCCGCAGCCGCGGCGGGTTCGAATGTCGCCGATCAGCTCGTAAAGCTGCAACTCGCCGGCATAATCGACGGCTTGAGCCGGTTCGTCGAGCATCAGCAGCCGCGGCATGCCGATGAGAGCACGCGCGAGGCACACGCGCTGAAACTCGCCGCCCGACAGCACGGAGATCGGCCGGTCGATCAAATGCAGCGCGCCAACCTCCTGCAAAACCGACCGGATCGCGGACGGCGAGACCCGCACACTCAGCGTCAGGAACCGGCGGACATTGATGGGGATGCTCGGATCGATAGGGAAACGCTGCGGCACGTAACCGGTGCGCAGACCCGGCGCCCTGATAACCCGGCCGCTCCCCGGTTTGACCAGCCCCAGCAGCAAGCGTGCAAGCGTTGTCTTACCGGCGCCGTTCGGCCCGATGAGCGTCACGATCTCGCCCGCATGCACGGCGATATTTACATTGTCGAGGACGCGACGTCCGCCGAGGGACAGGCTAAGAGCCTCGCCCGCGACCAGCGCCTCGCCGGGCGAGGCTTTCAGGATAGCTTGATCCGTCTCGCTCTGGGGGAAAGGAATAACAGCCGGAGAAATCATGGATGACCCTTCAAGCCGCTTTGCCGGGCGCTTTGCGGCAATCGGCGCAAGTGCCCTGAATTTCGAGAACGGTTTCGGTCACGGCAAAACCGCTGGATTGCGTCACGGATTTAATCGCACCCCAGGCATCCGGCGCTTCCGCCTCGGCCACCCGGCAGCAGCCGTCGCAAACCAGAACCAGCATGGAATTGGCCGCGCCGTGCTCGGACAGGCAGGCGAAAAAAGCGTTCTTGCTTTCGAGCCGGTGCGCCAGCCCCGCCTTCAGCAGCACGTCGATGATGCGGTAAACCGAAATCGGCGCGAGCCGCCGGCCGTTACGGGCAAGCGTTTCGATGATCTCATAAGCGCCCAGCGCCTTATGCGAGGACAGCAGCACCCGCAGCACCGCCTCGCGCAAGGGCGTTAGCTTGACGGCTTTTTCCGTGCAAATGCCGTGGGCGCGATCGATAGCCTGCCCTATGCAGGAGCCGTGATCGTGTCCCGGCCGAGGGAAAAAATTGTCGGACATGCGCTTTGAGACTCGAGATGCCATTTCTAGCGGAATTCTTGTAATAATATTGCATAGTCCCTTCAGTTAGGGAATTGTTGCGTCGCCTGCAATCCCATTCTTTCCTTTTCCAATGAATTGGCGGGTTGACCAAATCCGACGTTTTCGTGGACTGCGTTTGTCCACCGAAACAGGACCAGCTGTGCCGACTCGTCGAACTCATATTTGTGCGATTTAAGATACAGATCCTCGGTAAAGGTCCCGCTTGAGATTAAGCTCCATGTAATCATTTAGGAAATTCTTCGATGACCAGCCATGTCTGCATGGCCGAAATCTTGCCTATGGTTAAATATCTAGGTATTTTCCCGGGGGCAGTTTGGAAAAGGGCGGTGGGGATTTCGATGCGTATTGGAGCCGTTTTCGTGTCAATCAGTTTGCTGCTTGGTGGCTGCGCTACGAGCGGGCCGATTGGCCGAGACGTGTTAGCTGGCAATCTTGCGCCCAAAAAATCAAGGCTGGTTATCTATAGAGCATCGGCCCTCGGATTTGCCGTGCAACCGGATTACGTCGTCAATGGCAAGGCGGTGGCGCCAAGCCAGCCGGATGGCTTTGTCGTTTGCAATCTTGATCCGGGCCCACACCAAGTCTCCGTCGGTAATTTTGAACTCAACGTCAATTTGGGTGGGGGGAGTGACAAAGCCAGTGTCCAACTGCGTCCCGGCCAGACGACATATCTGAAGGCGGAACCGCAAATGGGACTCACCATCGGCGTGATCACACTTTCAGAAGTCACTGAAAACCAGGGGCAATTGGACACCGCGTCGCTGCATAAGCTTGAAAGTTCCTGCGCCTGAAGCCGTTACGCCGCGACCGAACCATGCGCCAAGACCTGATCGGCCAATTTGCCTGTCAGTTCGGCAAGATGATCGAACTTGGCCGTATAGCCTGCGCTCCCCGCCGTTGCCGATCTCAGCTCGATGATGATGTCCTGCATCTCGGCTTCGGGGATTTGCGCGCGCACGACATCCCATCCGGTCCAGTCGGGCCGGTTGTCGAAGCCGAGAATCTGGCCCCGCCGCGACGAAATAATGCCGTTCACCCGCGCCGTTGCCTCAGATGGCACGACGATGTCCACGGCCATGATAGGTTCGAGCAGCACGGGCGTGCATTTCGGCATTCCCTCGGCCATGGCTAGCCGTCCGGCGGCGCGAAACGCCATGTCGGAGGAGTCGACGGCGTGATAGGAACCGTCCTTTAAAATGACGGCGACGTCGACGACCGGAAAGCCGAGCGGGCCGCTGGTCAGAAAATCCCTGACGCCGATTTCGACGGACGGAATGTAATGCCGGGGCACCGCGCCGCCCGCGATCTCCTCTGAAAAGTGGAAGCCGGCGCCGCGCGGCAGCGCGCGGATTTCGATGACCACGTCGCCGAACTGGCCGTGTCCGCCGCTCTGCTTCCTGTGCCGTCCGCGCACCTCGACGCCTTTGCGGATGCTCTCCTTGTACGGAATTTGCCGGCTGCGCGTTTCCGCCATTACGCCGAAGCGCCGCTGAAGCTGCTTTAGGGCGATGCGCAGATGCATTTCGCCTTGACCCCACAGCACCATCTCGCCGGTTTCCTTGTTGTGGATCAAGGCAAGGGAGGGGTCCTCCTCAATGATTTTGGTCAGCGAGGCCGCAAGCTTGACCTCGTCCTTTCGCTCCGCCGCGGCAAGCGCTAGGCCGTAGACAGGCTGAGGCGGTTGCACCGTTGCGATTTGCGTCATCGGGGTTCTGCCGGCGGTCAGAGTTTCACCGGTTCGCATGCGCTCCAGCCGCCCGAGCGCAACGATATCTCCCACGCCGCCCGCCGCCACCTTTCTCGGCTCTTGGCCGAGCAGCGTAAACACGCCTGCCGCGCGTTCCTCACCGTTAACGCCGGTCACCGCCATGCCGTCGTTGAACGAGCCGCCGAAGACGCGCATCAGCGAAAGCTTGCCGGCATGGGCGGTGTGATAGGTCTTGAACACGTGCGCGCAAGACGCCGCGCCGGAGACCCCAAGCCGGCGTGCGGTGGCGTCCGCAAACGGGGCCTCATGCCGCAAAGCCTTGAGCAGGCGCGTCACGCCATTGCCCCGCTCGGCGCAGCCCAGCAAAACCGGGCAAATCTTCCCGTCTTTCAGTTCCTGCCCAAGATCGTCGAACACGCGGTCGCGTGGCAGCTCCTGATCGCCAAGCAGCGCTTCCAGCAGTTCGTCATCATAGTCCGCCAGCTTTTCCAGCATTGAGAAGCGGGCCTGCGATTCCGGTTCCGCCAGATCGGCGGGCATCTCGATCACCTCGCTCGGCGCGTTTTCGCGGTAGACGAAAGCGCGCTCCAACGCCAGATCGACGAAACCGGTCGCAACGCCATTCTGCACAATCGGAATTTGCCGGAGCACCAGCGGCAGAGCGCTTGCGGGCTGAAGCATCGGCAGAATATCGCTGACCGGCAGTTCAAGCTTGTCGATCTTATTGAGAAACAGGAAATGCGGGATATGGCGGTCGGCAAGCTGCTTCAAGATGAGCTGAAGCGCCGGAATCTTCTTTTCGTCCGCCTCGCAGACAACGACAGCTGCGTCGCAAACTGCCAACGCCGACAGCATCTGAAACTGAAATTCGATCGAACCGGGGCAATCGACGATGGTAAATTTGTCCCCAAGAAAGGTCAGGTCGGCGAGATTGGGCTCGATGCTCATCCCGTGGGCGCGGGCCTCGGCTGAATTATCGCCTACGGTGTTGCCCGCCGCGATCGAACCCAGACGCGGAATAACGCCGGCACGCGCCAGAAGAGCTTCAAGAAGAGTGGTCTTGCCGCTTAAATACGGTCCCACCAATGCGATGCACCGGGCGCTTCTAGCAGATTGGCCGCCTGACCCTGGCATGTTTTATCTCCCTTAACATTTATCACCATTTGTTGCGCGCGCGGTGTCCGCACGCGATAATTGCATATGGTGAACGCGGAATAACCGGTTGGCAAGAGGGAGTCTTGCGCGAAACTTGCGATGTCGTCTTGGGAATCCGCCGGCGTCAGTCGAGGAAATCAAGTCCCAGATCGAGCGTCGGGGAGGAATGGGTCAGGGCGCCCGCCGAGATGAAATCGACGCCGGTTTCGGCGATGCCGCGCACGGTCGTCAGCGAAACGCCGCCGGAGGCTTCGAGAATGACGCGGCCAGCGGCCAAGGTCACGGCCTGGCGAAGCGCGTCAAGGCTCATATTATCGAGCAGCACAGCGTCGATCGGGTGGCGCAGGGCTTCTTCCAGCTGGTCCAGCCGGTCCACCTCCACCTCGATCTTGACGAGATGGCCAGCGCCTTGCCGCGCCCGCTCGATGGCCGGGCCGATGCCGCCCGCCGCCGCGATGTGGTTGTCCTTTATCAGCACGGCGTCGAACAGGCCGAAGCGGTGATTGACGCCGCCGCCCATGCGCACGGCGGATTTCTCGAAGGCGCGCAGGCCGGGCGTCGTCTTGCGCGTGCAGCAGATGCGCGCGTTCGTGCCCGCAATCGCCGCGGCAAAGGCGCGGGTGTGGGTGGCGATGCCGCTCAGATGGCCGAGGAAATTCAGCGCCACGCGCTCGGCGGTCAGGATGGCGCGGGTGTTGCCGTTGATTTCAGCAACCGTCGCCCCTTCAGCGGCGTCGTCCCCGTCGCCGATCGCGGCGCGAAAATCGATTCGCTGATCTAGGCGGCGGAAAGCAGCTTCGGCGAGTGGCAAGCCCGCGATCCGGCCGGGCTTACGGGCCGCGATCACGGCGCGCGAAACGGCGTCAGTCGGGATGATGGCGTTCGTCGTGATGTCGCCAGAAAGACCGAGGTCTTCGGCAAAGGCAGCGTCCAGCGCTGCGGCGATGAGATGTGTTGGAAAGCCGGTCATGGCGCTAGAAAAATCCCGCAAGGTCGGCTGAAAGCGCGCGTGCGGCGCTCAAGGTGACGAAACTGCGGCGCGCCGCCTCCGCCGTTGCCGGGAAGTCGGTGCGGGAATGGCTGCCCCGGCTTTCCTCACGAGTGAGGGCGCACACTGCCATGAAGCGCGCGGCCTGCGCCATGTTGGCGAGCGGGGAGGATGGCGCCGCGTCATCGGCCAGCCCCTCGATGACGTGCAAAGCCGTGATCAGGCTTTCCGCCGAGCGGACGACCCCGACATGCGCGGTCATCGCCTCTTGCAGCGCCGTGACCCGCCCGGCATCGACGCTTGTCAAATATGACGGGCCGTCCGCTGCATCAACCGCCGCTCCCGCATCCTGCCCGGAGATGTCCTCCGCCGCGCGCGCCGCCATCACGACGGCTTCCAACAGCGAATTCGACGCCAGCCGGTTCGCGCCATGCAGCCCGGTTGACGCCGCCTCGCCGACCGCCCACAGGCCCGGCAGGCTGGAGCGCGCATCGGCGTCCGTCGCGACCCCGCCCATGTGATAATGCGCCGCTGGGGCGATGGGAATGAGATCGGTTGCGGGCGCGATCCCCGCCGCCGCGCAGGCTGCGTAAACCGTCGGAAAATGCTCGGCCATCTCCGCGCCGAGCGTGCCCCGGCAGTCGAGAAATGCGCCACGGCCGCTCGCCCGCTCGATCTGCACGGCGCGGGCTACGACATCGCGCGGAGCGAGTTCGGCGTCCGGGTGCGCCGCCAGCATGAAGCGGTCGCCCGCGCTGTTGACAAGCGCGGCCCCCTCGCCGCGCAGGGCTTCCGTCGCGAGCGGCGCGGGGTGCTTGCCGATATCGAGCGCGGTGGGATGAAACTGCACGAACTCGGCGTCCGCGATGACAGCCCCGGCTCGCGCCGCCATCGCGATACCGTCGCCGCGCGCCTCGGGCGGGTTGGTGGTAAGCGTGTAGAGCTGGCCGATGCCGCCCGTCGCCAGAAGTACAGCGCGAGCTGGCAAATATTGACTTTGCGCCGCGCCCTGCCCTTGCGAGGGCGCACAGTATAGCCCCGTGACGCGCCCCCCCGACAATGCCAGATCGACCGCCGCCATCTCCTCTATGACTCGGATCGAGGGCGTCGCCCGCGCCGCTCCGATCAGCGCCGCCATGATCGCCTTGCCCGCCTGATCGCCGCGCACGCCGATCACCCGCCGCGCGCTATGCGCCGCCTCGCGCGACTGGCGCAGCCGGCCTTCCAGATCGCGGTCGAAGGGCACGCCGTAGCGCAAGAGATCCGCGATGCGGGCCGGCGCCTCGCGCACGATGAGGTTGACCATCGCCTCGTCGCACAACCCCGCCCCGGCGCGGATGGTATCGGCCGCGTGCTGCTCGAAACTGTCACCCTCGCCGACCGCCGCGGCTATCCCCGCCTGCGCCCAGGCGCTCGACGCGCCTTCGCCCAGCGGACGCGGCGTGACGATGGTCACCGGCATCGGGGCGAGCTTGAGTGCCGCGAACAGCCCCGCCAGCCCGCCGCCGACGATGACGACGGTACGCTCGCCGAATGCAGGTTGGGAGCGGGCGGCTGGGAGGAGGGCTGGCATGGTGTATCGATTGTCGTATATTCAGAAAAGGGTTGGAGACTACCACAAAATCTATGGCGGGGCGTTGTGGCGAACTGGTAGCCTATAATTCCGGCAACCAGCCCGAGGCGGTCCGTAAAACGCCAAGCAGGCTCTTATCGAACGATGCCAGGCGGCTTGGACGCATCCGCGGATCTCCGGCATAGCCAAACCGTGCTCAATCCGCGATCTTGACGATCAGCTTGCCAAAATTGCCTCCATTCAGAAGCGCGATAAACGCCTCGGGCGCCTTTTCCAAGCCGTCCACAATATCTTCCCGGTATTTGATCTTGCCCTCCTTCAGCCACCCGCCGACCTCGCGCTGGAAGTCGCCATATTGCGCGTTAAAATCCGTCACAATGAAGCCCTGGATGCGCAGCCGCTTCGTCAGCACCATGCGCATGAGCTGCGTCATCCGGTCGGGACCGGACGGGAGCTGGGTGTCGTTGTAATGGGCAATGAGTCCGCACACGGGCACGCGCGCGAAGTCGTTGAGCTGCGGCAGGACAGCGTCCCAAACCGCGCCGCCAACATTCTCGAAATAGACGTCAATGCCGCCTGGGCAGGCCGCGCGCAAATCGTCCTTTAGCGTTGGCGATCGGCGGTCGAGGCCCGCGTCGAAGCCGAGTTCGTCGGTGAGATAGGCGGTCTTGTCGGCGCTGGCGATACCGACGACGCGGCAGCCCTTGAGCTTGGCAATCTGGCCGACTGTCGCGCCAACCGGTCCGGACGCCGCCGCGACCACGACGGTCTCGCCCGGCTTGGGCTGTCCGATATTGAGCAGACCCGCATAGGCGGTGAGGCCGGGCATGCCGAGGACGCCTAGCGCAGTCGTCACCGGTGCGCGGGAAGGGTCGATCTTGACGAGCCCTTCGCCGTTGGAGAGGCTATAATCCTGCCAGCCGCCGAACGCGGAGACGACATCGCCGGGGCTGAATTTGGGATGGTTGGAGGTAACGACCTCGCTCACCGTGCCCCCGCCGAGCGCCTCGCCCAATTCGAAACCCTTGGCGTAGGATTTCGCCGTGCTCATGCGGCCGCGCATGTAAGGGTCGAGCGAGAGATATTTGTTGCGGAGCAATAGCTGCCCCTCGCCCGGCTGCGGGACGGGGGTCTCGGCATAACCGAAATTGGCGGGCCTGGGTTCGCCCTCGGGCCGTGAGGCGAATGTGATTTGCCGGTTTGAGGCTTGGGGCATGGGTCGTCCTCCGCTAGTTGAGCGGTTCGTGCCGCCCAGGATTTTGAGAATGCGGGAGTTTACCCTATTGGCGGGGGAAAGGGCCAGATACGAAAGACGCGTCAGCCAGCCAGCAGCGCTCAGCTCTTTGCAAGGAGAGCAATCTTCAATCATACCGAGGCTAATCGCTCTGAAGCGGTTTTTCAGTTCAATTTTTAGGCAACCTGCATCAACGCTATGCAGCGTGTTGCCGCCAAATTCAAAAAACTTTCTCCGCAAGAAAATCTCTTGCCGGAAGCCGAGCAGTGCGCCACGATCATATCGCGTTCGGAACGATCGCAAGTCTGCGATTTCCCCGGACAAAAGCATAACGCCGTCATACGGCACAGTCGCAATAGCAAACGGAGACTTCTCGATGAGCGTCCTCAGGACTTGCAAGACGCGCATACTCACCGCCCTCGCCGCATCCGCGCTTGCTATCGGCGGCACCAATACGGCCAGCGCGGTCGTGCCCGAGTCCAACGATCCAATCAAAATTGCGCTATTCGATTGGACCAGCGTGAACGTCAACGCCAAAATACTTGGCGGCGTGCTGGAAAAGCTTGGCTATAATGTCGAGTTTCCGACCGCTGAATATCTCTCCAGCCTGACCACCGGCTTGACGAACGGCGACCTCGCGGTCGGCGTCGAGTTTTGGGACACGACGGCTGGAGAAGCGATGAAGGCGTCCGACGCCACCGGCAAGACCGAGCGCCTCGGCAAGCTCGGACCCAAGGCGAAGGAAGAGTGGTGGTATCCGCTTTACATGAAGGAGAAGTGCCCGGGTCTGCCCGACTGGAAGGCGTTGCAGGACCCCAAATGCGCGGCAGCCTTCGCCACGGCGGACACGGCGCCGAAGGGCCGTTATCTCGGCGGGCCGGTCACCTGGGAAGGCTTCGACGATGAGCGTGTGGTGTCGCTCAAGCTGCCCTTCAGCGTCATCCATGCCGGCACGGACGGCGCCATGTTCGCCGAGCTCGACAGCGCCTATCAGCGCAAGGCGCCGATCATCATGTGGGTGTATTCACCGCACTGGGCGCCATCGAAATATAAGGGCGAGTGGGTAGAGTTTCCCCCGCACGAACCGGCCTGCTACACTGATGCGAAATGGGGTGTGAACCCGACTGACAAATATGATTGCGGCAAGCCGACCGGCGAGATCTGGAAATATTCATGGGCCGGCATGAAGGACAAGTGGCCGGTCGCCTATAAGGTGGCGAAAGCCTACACGATCGAGACCGAGAAGCTGAATGCCATGAGCGGCGAGGTCGATCTGGGCGGCAAGACGATTGACGAGGTCGCCGCAAAATGGGTTGCCGAGAACGAAGCCACCTGGCGCGCCTGGGCGAAGTAAGCATGGCAGACTTTACTGGCGGGGGCGTGATCACGCCCCCGCCAGCGCAAGCGAGGACATCAGGCATGAATTTGTCCCCCGCGGAGCCGGCCCGCGCCGTTAAGCTTGCCTGTCATGGCGTCTGGAAAATTTTCGGACAGGGCGCGAAGGAATTTCTCGCTAAGAACGCATCCCCCTCCTCCACTGACCTTGCCGAAGCCGGACTGGTGGGGGCCGTCCGCAACGCCTCGATGTCGGTCAACGAAGGCGATATTTTCATCATCATGGGACTTTCGGGGTCGGGTAAATCGACCTTCGTGCGGTGTCTTTCCCGGCTCATCGAACCAACGGCCGGCAGCGTCTTCTTTAACGGCCGCGACCTGCTGAAAGCCAGCGAAGCGGAGCTGATCGACCTCCGCCGCCATAAAATGGGAATGGTGTTTCAGAATTTCGCGCTGCTGCCGCATCTGACGGTTCTGGAAAATGTGGCGTTTCCGCTTTTCATCCAAGGCGTCGACAAGGCGGCGCGTTTTGCCCGCGCGCGGGAGATGATCGAGCTGGTCGGTCTGATGGGCCGCGAAGAGTTTTATCCTCGCGCGCTCTCCGGCGGACAGCAGCAGCGGGTCGGGATCGCGCGCAGCCTCGCGGTCAATCCGGAAATCTGGTTTCTCGACGAGCCGTTTTCAGCGCTCGATCCGCTGATCCGGCGCGAAATGCAGTCCGAGCTGGTCCGCTTGCAGAAAGCCCTGCACAAGACGGTTATTTTCATCACGCATGATTTCGATGAGGCCATCCGCCTGGCCGATAGGGTAGCCATCATGAAGGATGGAGAAATTATCCAGACCGGAACGCCCGAGGATCTGGTGATGCATCCGGCGACGGATTATGTGGCGGAATTCACCCGCGACGTGCAGCGCGCCAAGGTCATGTCCGCCCGGCGTCTGATGCGTCCGCTGAATGGCGGGACGGATTTTGCGGGCGAGGTGAGCGGCGACGCAAAGGTGGAAAGTTTCGCCGCTGAGATTGTCGCCCGCGGCAAACCGTTCGTCGTGGTGGATTCGGCCGGATCCCGGATTGGGGAGATTGCCCCCGAGGCCGTTGTTCGCCTGCTCGCGGGCATTCCCGCAAATGGAGCGGCAGCGTGACGATCACGGCTGGCTCCGATATTGCTCTGCGGCCCAGCCTTTCTGTTTCGCCATGGCCCTTTATCTGGGGCGCCGCCTTTATCGCCACGCTCGCCATGGTGCTGTTCCGCGACAACATGCCGTGGCTCTCCGCCTACCCCGCAGACGCCATCGTGCCGTTCGCCGATTGGGTCGGCGCGTTCATGGCGTGGCTCAAGACCTATTTCACCTGGTTCACGCGCTCCATCACCGCGATCATGGACGTGCCGCTGCAGATCGCCTTCAGCCTGCTCGCCAAGAGCTACAAAATCGGGGCTGGGCCAAGCGCGGTGTTTCTGCCCACACTATCCTGGCTCGGCATCGTGGCGGTCGCGGCCCTTATCGGCCATGCGATCGCGGGCTGGCGGCTGGCGCTCTTGAGCGGCGCGTGCTTTCTCTATATCGCGCTGTTCGGCCAATGGCAGAGCGCCATGCTGACGCTCGCCTTGATCATGATCGCGGTGCCGCTCTGCGTCGCCGCCGGGCTGCTTGCCGGCATCTGGGCTTACCGCGACCCGCGCATCGACCGGCTGGTGGTGACGCCGATCCTCGACCTGATGCAGACGATGCCGACCTTCGCCTATCTCATTCCGATGCTGATCCTGTTCGGCAACAGCCCGGTTTCCGCCCTGATCGCCACCTGCATTTTCGCCACGCCGCCAATGGTGCGCGCGACGACCATCGCCCTGTCACGCGTGCCGCAGGAAATCAGTGATTTCAGCGTCATGGCCGGATGCACGCGCCGGCAAAGGCTTTGGCGGGTGCTGATTCCGGCGGCGCGGCCGACGCTGATGGTCGGCGTCAACCAGGTGATCATGCTGGCGCTGAACATGGTGATCATCTCCTCGATGATCGGCGCGGGCGGGCTTGGCTACGACGTGCTGCTGGCGCTGCGCGCCCTGAAGATCGGGCAAGGCATGGAGGCGGGGCTGGCGATCGTCGCGCTCGCCATCGCGCTGGACCGGATGTCGCAAGCCGCCGCCGCGCGCAAGCCCGCCGTGCAGGTGGAGGCGGGGCCGGTTTGGCAACGCCACAAATATTTGTTTCTCGGTCTGGCGATTTTGTCGGTAACTACGGCTCTGAGCTTGGTTTTCCCTGCGCTTGCCAAGGTCCCTTCGGCGATCACGGTGTCCACCGCGCCCTGGTGGAAAGCCGCCGTCGATTGGACCACCATCAACTTTTTCGATGCGATTGAAGCCTTCCGCGTCTTCCTCCTGATCTACTTCCTCAATCCGCTGCGCAATTTCTGCGAAAACATCCCGTGGGCCGGGGCCGTGCTGCTGCTGGGGCTCGCCGGATACAGGCTGGGGGGCGTGCGGCTGGCTGTCCTGGTTGCGCTGCTCACCGCATTCTGCGCCGTGACCGGCCTATGGCAGAAGACGATGGGGACGCTTTATCTGTGCGGCTTCTCGGCCTTCGTTGCCGCGCTGATCGGCATCCCCATCGGGTTTTTCACCTCGCGCAGCGACCGGCTGCAAAATTTCGTCAACCCGATCATCGACACGCTGCAAACCTTGCCGTCCTTCTGCTTCATCATCCCGGTGGTGATGCTGTTCCGGGTTGGCGACGTCACGGCGATCATCGCCACGGTCGCTTTCGCCGTCGTGCCCGCCATCCGCTACACCAATCACGGGCTGCGGCAGGTGCCGCCCTCGCTGATCGAGGCCGCCACGACAGCGGGCTGCACCCGGGCGCAAACCTTCTGGCATGTGCAATTGCCGATGGCGCTTCCGGAGATCATGCTGGGCATCAACCAGACCATCCTCCTGTCGCTGTCCATGATCGTCATCTGCGCCATGATCGGCACGCGCGATCTCGGGCAGGAGGTGTTCATCGCGCTGGCCAAGGCGGACGCCGGGCGCGGCATCGTGGCGGGGTTTGCGATCGCATTCATCGGTATTATCGCCGACAGGCTGATCGGCGGCCTCAGCGCGAAAGCGCGCGCCAGGTTGGGCGAGGACGCGAAGGAGCCTGCAACGGCGACGTAATTGGGGATGCCAGGGTAGCGTCTCCATCCAAAGCAGCGAACGGGCGATTGCACTGCAGTCCAAACTGTATTCCAAGATCGAGCGGAAGGAGGACACGTTGCAGCCATCCACAGAACGGGACCCGCAGAATGCCTGATACAATCAATCCCGAACGGGTGCGGATGATCGCTGAAGCCGCCGGCATTCCGATCAGCGCTGAGGCGCCTGCGCGCATTGCACGAGCGGTGTCGCCGACGGTCATGCGCTTTGCGGCGGAGAAACTTGCGATCCCGCTTGAGGTCGAACCCTCGACCTTCATTCTTGTGCAGCGCGGGGAGATCGAGCGGTGAACAGTTCATGGCTCTGACTTCGACCGACCCAGCGATGCTGTCCTTGACCGAACTTGCCACGGCGATCCACCAACGCAAGATGTCGTCGGTCGAGGCCACGACGGCGCTGCTCGATCGCATTGCCGCATGGCAGCCGAAAACCAACGCCTTCGTGCGCATCGAGGCGGAAAGCGCCTTGGAGCTGGCGCGGGCGTCCGATGCCGCCTTGGCGCGCGGGGAGATCAAAGGGCCGTTACACGGCGTGCCGCTCGCCCATAAGGACATGTACTACTCAGCTGGTAAGCTCGCGGGCTGCGGCTCGAAGCTGCGGGAGAACTGGATCGCGCCGGTGACATCGACGGTGATCGAGCGGCTCCAAGCGGCCGGGTCGTTCCGGATCGGTGCGCTGCATATGGCCGAGTTCGCCTATGGTCCGACGGGCCACAACCCGTATCTCGGCCATGCGCGCAATCCCTGGGACACCGAACGCATCACCGGCGGTTCCTCATCCGGCTCCGGCGCGGCGGTGGCGGCAAGGCTCGTGCCAGCGGCGCTCGGCTCGGACACTGGCGGCTCGATCCGGCTGCCCGCGCATTTTTGCGGCGTCACCGGCTTCAAGCCGACCTATGGACGGGTGAGCCGCGCCAACGCCATGCCGCTGTCTTTTTCGCTCGACACGGTGGGGCCGTTGGCGCGGACGGCGGATGATTGCGCGTTGATCATGGAGACCATTGCCGGACCTGATCCGCTCGACCCGACCACGAGCCACTCGCCGGGGTGGCGGAGTGAGCACGCACAGCGCTCGCCACAAGGCTTGCGGATTGGCGTTCCGGCAAGCTTCTACGTCGACGATCTTGAACCTGCCGTCGCCGCAACGCTCGACGAGGCGCTGAAGGTTTTCGGCAAGCTCGGGATTGAGATTGTGAAGGTCGATCTGCCGGACCAGACCGCCATTGCCGCCGCCGCCTTGATCGTGCTTGCCGTCGAGGCGACCAGCGCACACGCGGCCACGCTGCGGGAACGGCCAGCGGACTACGGCGCGCAAGTTCGGGCGCGGCTTGAGAATGGACTGGCCTACAGCGCGGTCGAATATTTGGAGGCAATGCGCGGGCGCGGACCGGCGCTTGCCGCCCACCTCGATGCCATTGGGGACATTGATGTCATCGTCGCCCCAGCCGCGCGAGCCGCTGCCCCAACCATCGCCGAGACCGACGTCGGCGGCGGCCCCAATGCCGAGGCGACGATTGTCGGCATCACCCGCTTCATGCGGCCGGCAAACTATCTCGGCCTGCCGTCGCTCGTCGTTCCCGCCGGGCAGACAAGCAACGGCCTGCCGATCGGCCTCCAGCTCATGGGCCGTCCGTTTCGTGACGAAACCCTAGCGGTGCTGGGACGCGCTTTTCAGGCCGTCACCGATCATCACCAGCGCACGCCACGCCTGCGATAACCCTGTTTGTCGATATTCGGGATATGAACGTGATTGCCCGCGCAAGACGCTAAGGCTTTGACGCGGCAATGCGTGAATTTTCCCTGGACGCTGTCTACCGATTCTTGGGAACTATCCGAGCCTTCTGCCCTTATCCCGCCGGAGATAAGCTATATTCGGCGAGTCAAATAAACGATGCTCAAGGGGCAAAGGGAGAGCAGATGGTTTTTCCAATAGGCGACGACAACAGCGCGCGGCGGAGCTTTCCGATCGTCACTTACATTCTGATCGTCGTCAACGTGCTGGTCTTTATGCTGGAGCTGCAAAATGGCAACGCGTTCATTCGAGAATGGGCCTTCATCCCGCGTGAGTTCGGGGCCAATCCGGCGGGTGAAATTCAGACTGTTCTGACCGCGATGTTCATGCATGGCGGCTGGCTGCATCTGTTCGGCAACATGCTCTATCTCTGGATTTTCGCCGACAATGTTGAGGATAATTTCGGCTCGTTCCCGTTTCTGCTGTTCTATCTCATTTGCGGGGCCCTCGCGACCTTCGCCCAGATGGCTGCGATGCCGCAATCGAATGTCCCCAATCTCGGGGCCTCGGGCGCGATCGCGGGCGTGCTCGCCGCTTATCTGGTGCTGTATCCGCACGGGCGGGTCACCGTGCTGATCGGGGCCGCGATGACGCAGGTGCCGGCGCTTTTGGTGATCGGCTTGTGGATCGTCTTGCAGCTGGTCAGCGGCATCGGCTCGATCGCCAACACGACGCAGACCGGCGATGCGGGCGGCATCGCCTATATGGCGCATGTCGGCGGCTTCTTTGCGGGGCTTGTGCTGGTGTTTTTCTTCCGGCAACGGGCGGTGGTGTAAGCGGGGGGATGCCCGCGCCCGAAAACCTTCGTCACCGCATTGGTGTCTCAACCGCAGCAACGGGATAAACGAGCTACTTAATACAACTTAAGATTGCATCCTTGAAATGAATCACTCTCCTTGCTGACAGTCGCCCCGATCGGAGCGCTGCAGACTTTAGCTATGGGAGGGTGCCATGTCGCTCAAGAGCCGTGTTGCCACGAGTCTGGCCGTGGGATGCGTTTCGATTGTCCTGGCACCGGGCATTGCGCAAGCTGAGGATCGGGCCTCTTCCGCCAGCAGCAAATGGGGCGCCTGGACGGAATTTGGCGCTTGGGGCGCCAACCATTCGGAGGACCGGCGCGGCGAGGCGACCTTGTGGGCGCCGCTGATGCAGGACGAGCGCTCATTGTTGTTCACCGATATTCGCGGGCGCTTTTTCGAGGAAGGCGAGCGTGAAGGCAATATCGCGATCGGCTATCGCTATGTGGGCGATTATGGCTGGAATCCCGGATTTTGGGTCGGCTATGACCGCCGGCACACCGAATTTGATTCCCACTTCAATCAGATATCCTTCGGCTTCGAGGCGCTCTCGGCGGACTGGGATGTTAGGCTGAACGGCTATGCGCCGCTGAACAATTCCGAGCAGGTGGGAACGGGCGTAAGTTCGACCCCGGGTGAGTTGGCAGTCATCGGCGACGACCTCTTTGTGGTACCCGGCCCATCGACGCTGAACGAGTTCTATGAACTGGCCTTCTGGGGCGTCGATGCCGAACTCGGCTACCGCATCCCGCTGGAGCGCTGGGGATTGGGTGGAATGCAGGTGATGGGGCTGAAGGACGAGCCTCTCTCCGCCGGGCGCTACCACGATCTGCGCGTCTACGCCGGTGCCTATTATTTCGAGAACGACGATTTCGGCGAGGACATCGCCGGGCCGCGCCTCAGGGCGGAGTGGCGCATCGAGAATATTTTTGAGGATTGGAACGGCTCGCGCCTCACCGCCGAAGCGGCCTGGCAGCATGACGACGTCCGCGACAATCAGTTCGAAGCCGGCCTGCGCCTGCGCATCCCGCTCGGCGGCCGCTCGGCCGCCCCGGCTTACGCGCTCTCGGCGCAGGAAATGCGGATGACGGAAGGCCTTAAGCGCGACCGGGACGTCGTCACCGCGACGGTGCGTGAGACCTCGTCCATCGACGGCGGCCCACCCCAGCCCGTCGAGGATGCCGTCACCGGCGTCGATTTCGACAGCATCACCTTCGTGGCCAACGGCAGCGACATGACCGCCGCCCTCACCGGCGCCGGGAGCAACGCCCTGCTGGTGGCATTCGGCGGCACCACCATTTTCGGCCCGAGCGTGATGGTGGCCAACCAGACGTTGCTTGGCGGCGGCGGCTTGCTCCAGGTGCGCAGCCGCACCACCGGCCTGCTTTACACCTACGCAGCGCCCGGCACGCGGCCGACCTTCCAGGCCGACCAAGCACCTGGCATCACGGCGGCCGATAATGCACACATCAAAAGCGTGAACATCACGGGCGGCGCCGTCGGCATCACGGTTGACGGCCCTCAGCGGGTCGTCGTGGACGACGCCACCATTACGGGCTCAGTGTTCGGCCTGAGCAGCACCGGCAGCGGGTCGACACTTATCGTGCGCAATTCGACAATGTCGGGCGGCTCTGCCGGCATCGTTTCGGGAGATGTGAGCCAGACGCTGGTGATCGAGAACAATGTCTTTGACAACCTGGGGACCGGCATTGTGATCGGCGACGCCTCCGGAAATGTCACCAGCGCCAATATGACCGCGACCGGCAATACATTTACGGGCGCGTTCACCAACTATCTCCTGACCTTCCCCAACGGCACCGTCAATCTGCTTGCGGGAAGCACCGGCAATGTGGATGCCACCAGCGCAAGCCTGGGCATCTGCATAAGAGACTTCTTCACGACGCTGGTCGGCGCTGTCGAGTTCGAGGGCGGCGCAACCGCCTCGGCGACGACCTGCGCCATACCGTAAGCCGGTCGTCCGCCTCTCCAGCCAAAGCAAAAGGCCCGCCTTCCGGCGGGCCTTCGCATGTGTGTCGTCCGGATCGAGCCAGAGTTAGTAGTCCATGCCGCCCGGCATTTGCGGGGCGCCTGAGTCCTTCTTCGGCTTCTCGGCGATCATCGCCTCGGTGGTGATCAGGAGACCGGCGATCGAAGCGGCGTCCTGCAGAGCGGAGCGCACCACTTTGGCCGGGTCGATCACGCCCTGGGCGACAAGATCGCCATATTCGCCCGACTGGGCGTTATAGCCGAAATTATATTCGTCCTTTTCGAGGATCTTGCCAGCGACGACCGCGCCATCTTCGCCGGCGTTGGCGGCGATGGTGCGAGCCGGAGTCTGGATCGCCTTGCGGACGATGTTGATGCCGGCCTTCTGGTCCTCATTGGCATATTCGACCTTGTCGAGCGCCTTGATGGCGCGCAAGAGCGCCACGCCGCCGCCCGGAACGATGCCTTCTTCGACGGCCGCGCGGGTTGCGTTCAGCGCATCGTCGACGCGGTCCTTCTTTTCCTTCACTTCGACTTCGGTCGCGCCGCCGACACGCAGCACGGCAACGCCGCCCGCGAGC
The DNA here is from genome assembly GCA_031399085.1 of Rhodomicrobium sp. Classification (GTDB taxonomy): domain Bacteria; phylum Pseudomonadota; class Alphaproteobacteria; order Rhizobiales; family Rhodomicrobiaceae; genus R-RK-3. Next base: position 57,416 of record JANNOQ010000086.1, on the reverse strand, counting down.
TTGGCCAGACGCTCCTGAAGTTTCTCCTTGTCGTAATCGGAGGTGGTCTCCTCGATCTGCTGCTTGATCTGGGCGACGCGGGCCTGGATATCGGCCTTCTCGCCATTCCCGTCGACGATGGTGGTGTCATCCTTGGTGATGACGACTTTCTTCGCGCGGCCGAGCATGGCCAGCGTGACGTTCTCAAGCTTGATGCCGAGATCTTCCGAGATCATCTCGCCGCCCGTCAGGGTTGCGATGTCCTGTAGCATGGCCTTGCGGCGGTCGCCAAAGCCTGGGGCCTTGACGGCGGCAACCTTAAGGCCACCGCGCAGCTTATTGACAACGAGCGTCGCCAAAGCTTCGCCTTCGACATCCTCGGCAATGATCAGCAATGGCCGTGAGGACTGTACGACAGCCTCGAGCACCGGCAACATCGCCTGCAGGTTGGACAGCTTCTTCTCATTGATGAGGATCAGCGGGTCTTCCAGTTCGACGCGCATCTTTTCGGCGTCGGTGACGAAATACGGCGAGATATAGCCACGGTCGAACTGCATGCCCTCGACGACTTCCAGCTCGGTCTCAAGGCTCTTGGCCTCTTCCACCGTGATGACGCCTTCATTGCCGACCTTTTCCATCGCTTCCGCGATCAGACGGCCGATTTCGACGTCGCCATTGGAGGAAATCGTGCCTACCTGGGCGACTTCGCTTGATGAGGAAATCTTCTTCGACTTGGCGGCCAGTTCCCTGACGATCGCGGCGACAGCTAGATCGACGCCGCGCTTCAGATCCATCGGGTTGGCGCCGGCGGCGACGGATTTGGCGCCTTCCTTGACGATCGCCTGGGCCAGAACGGTCGCGGTGGTCGTGCCGTCGCCAGCCGTGTCATTGGTCTTGGAGGCGACTTCGCGCACCATCTGCGCGCCCATATTCTCGAACTTGTCCTCAAGCTCGATTTCCTTGGCAACCGTCACGCCGTCCTTGGTGATGCGCGGGGCGCCGAAGGATTTGTCGAGCACGACATTGCGGCCCTTGGGGCCGAGCGTGACCTTGACCGCGTCGGCGAGGATGTCTACGCCGCGCAGCATCCGCTCGCGCGCGTCCTGGCCAAATTTGACTTCTTTTGCAGACATAGGTTTATCTCCTTGAAATTCTTGACCGGACTAAGCGGCTTTCTTCTTGCTGGCGGCGACGCCTTCGAGAACGCCCATGATGTCGCTCTCCTTCATGATCAGAAGGTCTTCGCCGTCAATCTTGACTTCCGTGCCCGACCACTTGCCGAACAGCACGCGGTCGCCAGCCTTGACATCCAACGGTATAAGCTCGTTATCGTCGCCGCGAGCGCCGGGCCCGACAGCCACAATTTCACCTTGCTGCGGCTTTTCCTGCGCGGTGTCGGGGATGATGATCCCACCAGCGGATTTCAGCTCGGCATCGATGCGGCGAACGACGACGCGATCATGAAGCGGACGAAACTTCATAGGTAGAACCTCCAAAAAAAAGACCGGACAAAATAGCGAGAGCAGGAGCGGCAGACACGCTCAACTGCCTCTGACTGCCGATTTAAGGCGTGTTGTTAGCACTGTCAAGCGGAGAGTGCCAGCTATCCTAAAGCAACGCTTGATGGGCGATTTCTCTATTTTCCCGAAGCGGTCAGGCGGGACGCACCTCCTCGGCCTCTCCGGCAGCGGGGGAATTTCAATGGGCATTCGATGCTTTTTGTAGCGGCGATCTCCCGGTTGCGGCAACGGCTATATTTGCGCGGGCAGGGGGCGGGGCTGGCGAGCGCCCGGCGCAGCAGCCGGCAATCGAGGCGCTTGGGATCGCAGCTTTTGGCCCGTTCCTCGGGCGTGCGGGCGCGGTCGGTGCGGCCGGGAAGCTTGGCGCCAACCGACGCCATCACGCTGACCGCGGGTTGGCGCAAGGGCGTGCAAACCTTATTGCCGCTTAAGGAAACACGCCGCGTCCTACGCGACTGAAAGGCATATTCGCCCTGGCATACGAAGGTGCGCGGCGGCAGGCCGTCCCGCTCGAACAAATCGTGTCCGCGCTTCAGGCGAGTCCAGAAGTCGATCCATTCATCGCCCGCGTGCTTGGCGAGATTGGCGCGCGTCAAATGGAATGGATAGACATGCACCGTCACGCGCGGCTGGCCAGCATCGAGGGCGGCGGCAATGATCTCGTAAACCTCCTCGACGACCGGATCGGTCAGCGAAAAACAGCCGATGGAGGAGCATTTGCCGTGAATGAGGATGCCCGACCCGGTCAGCCCGAGCGCCTTGTCGCGGGAATTGGGGAAGCCGAGATTCATCGCCCGGTGCCATCGCGCATTCACGATCAAGTCGCGGCCGGAGATGAAATACACGCCTTCCGGGCTTTGCCGGTCGCCCTCCGCAAGCTTTGGGCCAAGCTCGCCCGACCATTTGCAGACCGGATAGCGGCGGAATGGGTAGAAGCGGCCGTTCCGCCAAAGCCAGATCTCGAGCGTCGCGCTTTCCTTGAAGATGCGGATAAAAGCCGGCGCACCGGGGGCAAAGCCGCCTGCCTGCAACCGGCGATCGAGGTCGCTGCCATTGGTCTCGGTGGCTTGCGACGGAGGGCGGTCTTTTGCCGGGATCGCCCAAGCGGGTTCGATCCCCGCCACGGCAACGGCAAGGAGAAACAGCGGAATCAAACTCAACAAGCGCATGAGAGGCCGTGGCAAAACTTTCAACACCGGCGGGTAGCGATTTAGCATCGCCCGGAGCGGTTAACGTTTCTTACCCGACATGAACGTTCCAAGAGACCAGAAATACAGCGGATAGGGCAACACCTTCAGCAGTTTGCCCGTCAGGGCGAGCTGCCAGGGAAAGGCGATTTCGAACTTGCCCCGCTTCAGCCCGGCGATGATCCGTTTGGCCGCGTCGTCCGCTTTTAGCATGAATGGCATGGGCGCGGTATTCTGGCGGGTCATCGGCGTATCTATAAAGCCGGGATTGATGATGCTGACTTGAACGCCAAAGCCCGCCAGATCGGCGCGCAGGCATTCGGCGAGGCTGATTAGCGCGGCCTTGGTCGGAGCATAGGCTCCCATGCGCGGCATCCCGCGATAGCCCGCGATGGATGCCGTCATCGCGATATGGCCGCGCCCGCGTTTGATCATGCGCGGCAGGACGGCTGCGAGTCCATGAACGACGCCCATATAATTGGTCTCGAAAGCGGACCGGATCGCGGCGATATCGAAACGCTGCGGATCGAGGCGCGCGCCGATCCCGGCGTTGAGGATCGCAAGGTCGATCGGCCCTGTCGCAGCCTCAATATCGGCCACGCCTTGCTCGACCGCGGCTGCGTCGGTGACATCCAGCGGGTAGGAATGGATGGCGAGATGTTCGCCGGCAAGCGACTGAAGCGTCGGCGCGCCGCGCGATGACGCCGCGACTTTCACGCCATCGCGCGCAAGCTGAAGCGCCAGTTCGCGGCCGATCCCCGTGCTTGCGCCGGTGACCCATGCGACTTCCCACTTCCCGCCCATCAGCTCTTAGAATCCCATGAACGGACGCAACAGTCGCGCCGTAAGACGGCTAAAGCGGGGCATTTTTTCGCTGCCGACTAAGCAAATACATTCGTCTGCGCCTGACACCCACGGCTGATGCAACGTATCTTCCGCCCATTCGATAACGTCGCCGCGGACATATTCCCCAGTATGATCGGCGTAGACGCCCTGGAGCACCAGCGTTAGCTCCATACCCCGATGGGCGTGCTCAAGCAGACGCACGCCAGGCGCCAGCCGCAATAACCTGACCGGGCCGGAATGCTTTGGAAGCTTAACCCACAACTGCCGCACACCTCGCACGATCTGTTTCCAGGGGATGTCATCGCCGCGCATCCCAAGGTAAAGCGCCAGCGGCGTTGGCAGCCAAGCATCCCCGACAGTCATTGGGGGCGGGCTTTGCTGCGGGTTAGCGGGCGGCGGCATGTCGGCGAACCAATGTGCGGCCGGGTGTGTGAATGCCTTGCTGGTGGGAGTGGCGCCGGGTTTTTCTTTTTCCAGTATCACGCCGCCCAACATTTCAAGCCAGCGCATCTCCTCCGCGCACGTGCTGCACATGGACAGATGACAGGCGACGACGCAGGAAATCGCGCCGGGAAGCGTACCCGCCGCGTAGGCGATCAGAATGTCCGGCTGAGGATGATGCTGTATCGTCATATTGCGCCTTCGACAGAGCCGCGCAATTTGACATAGGCAAGCCGCATCCGCGATTTGACCGTTCCAAGAGGCAAATTGAGCTTTCCGGCGATCTCGTTCTGAGTGAGGCCGTCCATGAAGGAAAGCTGGATGATTTGCAATTGTTCCGTCGGCAGGTCGGCAAGCGCCTCGCCAAGCGTGGCGCGCTTCTGCTCTCGGGCGAGGCGCTCGTCGGGCAACTCCACCGCAACCTGCAAAACCTCAATATCTTTGCAGAAATGCTGCCAAACAACCTGTCGCCTTATGCGGTCGATGCGCAAATTCCGCGCGATTGAATAGATCCACGTGGAAACGCTGCCTCGGTCGCTTGAGAACAGATGACATTTGCGCCAGACGGCAAGCATCGTCTCTTGCGCGATATCTTCCGCCATCTCCGTGTCGGCGCCTTGGCGCATCAGCATGGCTCTGACTTTCGGACCAAAGGTCAGAAACAGAGACCGGAAAGCCCCAGCGTCCCGCTCATCCGCGATTCTTTTGAGTTGATCGCCCATTTTCGCCCCGGGCTCGGCCTGACTTGGCCAAAACGAAACGCGTCGCCACCAAGCGAGCAAGCATAGCGTCCCGGCTGCGGGATTAACAGCATAAAGGGGCGATGGCGTTGAGATGGACACGCCGTTGCTCTTCGGGGGGATTTTGGCGCATCGGATTTGCGTCGGAAACTGAAGTAAACGGCTGTTTTATTTGGCTTGACTTAAAAAAGCGACCTTCCGCCGCACCGTCCCCGCCGTGGCCCGCTTCTGGAATCGACGGCGGTGGACTGGCCGGCGTCACGCGACCCGATCTTCGATCATGAAGCCGCCGGATTGACGCGACCAAAGCTGCGCATAGATGCCGCCGCGCTTCAGCAGCTGATCATGCGTGCCTTCCTCCACGATCCGGCCCAAATCCATGATGATGAGCCGGTCCATGGCCGCGATCGTCGATAGCCGGTGCGCGATGGCGATCACGGTCTTGCCCTGCATGAGATTGTAGAGCTGCTCCTGGATCGCCGCCTCGACCTCGCTATCGAGCGCGGACGTCGCCTCATCCAAGATCAGGATCGGGGCGTTCTTCAACAGCACCCGGGCGATGGCGACGCGCTGGCGCTGCCCGCCGGACAGCTTCACGCCGCGCTCGCCGACATGCGCCCCATAGGCCTTCCGCCCGCGCATATCTTCTAGCCCCAAAATGAACTCATGCGCATGGGCGCGCTTCGCCGCCGTGAAGACGTCCTCATCCGTCGCTTCCTTGCGCCCGTAACGGATATTGTCATGCACGGAGCGGTGCAGAAGCGAGGTGTCCTGCGTCACCACGCCAATATTGGCGCGCAGCGAATCCTGCGTGATGTCCGCGATGTTGTGCCCGTCGATCAGGATGCGGCCGCCTTCCAGATCGTGGAAGCGCAACAAGAGGTTGACCAGCGTCGACTTGCCAGCGCCGGAGCGCCCGACAAGCCCGACCTTTTCGCCCGATTTGATGGTGAGCGAGAGATTTTCGATCAGCCCGCCCTCGCGGCCGTAATGGAATTTGACGTTCTCATACCGCACCTCGCCCTTGGGCACGCTCAGGGCCGGCGCGCCCGGCGCATCGGTGACGGCGATCGGCCGTGAGATGGTCTCCATGCCTTCCTGCACCGTGCCGACATTCTCGAAGATGTTCGTCATCACGAACATGATCCAGCCGGCCATGTTGTTGATGCGGATCACCAGACCCGTCGCCAGCGCGACCGCGCCGAGAGTAATGCTGTTCTGGCTCCACAGCCAGAGCGCGAGGCCGGTGGTGCCGGCGATGAGGAAACCGTTCAGCGCCGTTACCGCGATCTCGTACATCGTCGTCAGCCGCAGCATCGCGTAGAATTTGCGCGTGTGATCGGCGAGCGCCGCGCGCGCGTAGTCGTCCTCGCCCTGAGTGTGGGCAAAGAGTTTCACGGTCGTGATATTGGTGTAGCTGTCGACGATGCGGCCCGTGAGCGTCGAGCGCGCCTCCGACATCACCGCCGAGGCGTCCTTCAGCTTCGGCACGAAATACACCATGCAGGCGACATAGGCGGCGAGCCAGATCATCAGTGGGCCGATCAACCGCACATCGGCTTGTGTGAACAGCACCAACGCGCCGCCGGTATAGATCACAACGAACCATAAGGCATCGGCGATCTGGACCATCGCTTCCCGCAGGGACGGGCCGGTCTGCACGATCTTATTGGCGATGCGGCCGGCAAAATCGTTCTGGAAGAACGACAGGCTTTGCCGGAGCACATAGCGGTGGGTCTGCCAGCGGATCATATTGGTGAAATTCGCATTGATCACCTGATTGATCGCCAGGATGTGCAGCGCAAACACGACCGGCCGAAGCAGAACCGCAATGACGGCCATCCAGATCAGCTTTGAGCCGTGTTCGGCGAAGAAATCGGCGGGTGTGGCGGCGGTGCGCGCAAGGTCGACCAACTCGCCGAGAAAGGCGAACAGCGACAGCTCGATGATGCCGCCGACGAAACCGACAGCTAAAATGGCGGCAAAGCCAGGCCAGACCTGCCGGACATAGTGCCAGAAAAACCTCGCCCAATGCGCCGGAGGTGTCTCCAGCGATGAAGGACGAAAGGGATCAATAAGGGATTCGAACCAGGTGAACATGGTGTCGCTCTTGCCGCAGGATTTCAGAAAACTGATTGTCAGTTTGCGCGGCAGAGCGAAGGCGAAGCGTTCGCAAAAATTCAGCCGCGCGTTAAACGGATCGCGCGAAATTTTCCATCAAGACACTCCGTTTGAATTGGCCAAGGCACGCGGGCGGAAATGCCAGCGTTCGGGCATGAGCAGACTATAACAAATTATGGCGAAACTGTGAAGTTTGCCGCGTAACGGCTTTGTGTTTACCGGCTTAAGGCCTTTAGGTGTTTCCTGATTGACAATTTCGTTCTTTTTATCGAACATTATCCGACAAAGCGTTCACAGGCAGTGCGGCGTATTTGGGTTGGAATTTAATGGCGCGTGCGGAACAGACTTTTGCTGAGGCCCCAAACAAAATATCGGTCGGGAGCGGTCTACCGCGCCCCTCGGTCATTCAGCTTGGCCCTGTCTTAGCCCAAAAGCAGGCGTCGGCGTTAAATGCTCTGTTAGCTGGGCAGTCGCCCGAAGCGGTGATCGCGGCGGCTCTTGGTGCGGTCGACGCAGGCCGCTTTTCCATTGTATCGTCATTCGGCACGGAATCGGCGGTGTTGCTTGCCGCCGCCGCGCAAGTCGACCCGCGCATCCCCGTTCTCCTGCTCGACACCGGCTACCTTTTTCCAGAGACGCTGACCTATCGTGACGAGCTTACAGCGCGGTTGGGCTTGCAGGATGTGCGCAATTTGCAGCCGGACGCGGTGGAAGCCGCCGTCCAGGACGCGGAAGGCGATTTATTCCAGCGCGATCCAAATGCATGTTGCGCCTTGCGTAAAGTGCGCCCGCTGGGCAAAGCGCTCGATGGCTTCGACGCATGGGCAAACGGCCGGAAGCGCTATCAGGGCGGCGGACGCGCCTCGATTGCCGTCGTCGAGGCCGATGGAATTCGTTTGAAATTCAATCCGCTCGCCAGCCTGAGCCGTGAGCAGATCGTTACCCGCTTCCGTGCGCTCGATCTGCCGCCGCATCCGCTGGAAAAATTCGGCTTTGCCTCGATCGGCTGCATGCCTTGCACCAGCCGCGTCGACCCCGGAGAGGAATCGCGGGCCGGCCGCTGGCGTGGTCGCGGAAAGATTGAATGCGGCATTCATTCCGGGCCGGGTAAGGCTGTCGGGGAGGGCTGACGGTCGCGTCTCGGCCACCGTCATTCGCATCATTCCTCTCGCGGGCTTTGATGCCACTCCGTAATCTGCCCGCCCATCCATTGGTGACATTCGTCGCGATCGTGGCTTCGATGCCAGCAGAGATTGACGGGCACGGTCAGAGGCGGCGCGGACTGTCCGACCGCCACCAGCCCGAGCCGGTAGCCCGCTTCCGCAATCGCCTTTGGCACCATGATGAGATGATCGCTCTGGCCGGCCAAAAACAGCCCAGCCAGCGTGGACGAAGCCTGAGTGCTGGTTTCGAGGTCAATGCCGTGGCCCGCCAAATAGGCGCGCACAGGGTCCGGCCGCCACGGCGCGCCGGCAACGAGAATATGCGCAAACGCTTCGATCCCGCCGCGCGACGGCTTGGATCGTGTCAGCGCGTGACCCGAACGCGCCAGGATCGCATAGCTGTCGTCGCACAGATATTTCACGCAGATATCGCCCATCTCTGCTGGGGCAGCGCCCTCCAAAATCAGAAAATGGATGTGACCGGAACGCAAATCCTCCACATAGGAAGGCTCATGCGGTGCCTGCCAACGCAGACGAATGAGCGGCGCGACCGGCGTCAGTTGCTTTTGCAAGCCGCCAAGCAACGTCACCTCGCGCGTCTCGCTGCAGGCGATCATGAAATCGCGCTGTTGCGTGGCAGGGTCGAATGGCGTCTCCGGCCGCAAGAGACTTTCCATCCCCGACACGATGACATGGACCGCCGGAGCCAGGCTACGCGCGCGCGCGGTCGGCACAAGCCGCTGTCCCGCCCGCACGAAAAGCTCATCGCCAAAGATTTCTCGCAAATTCGACAGCGCATGGCTCACGGCCGAAGGACTGCGGCCGAGGCGTTCGGCGGCGCGCGTGACGCTGGCGTCGATGAGCAGCGCGTCGAGCACCACAATCAGGTTGGCGTCGAGTTCTTTCAAATACATGGCGTGCAACTATTAGCACGCTATAATCCTATTTTGCTAAATAATTCGGATCGATTGAGCGGCGTCCGGCCCATTTCTAACACCCACGCCGCTGCCACATGATTGTGATCAAAAGCACTTAAGAGTCCATGAGACTTGACGCCATGCGCCCCCGCCCCTAGCAAATCCTATGAGCATCGAGACATCACCCATACCCATTCTGGAATCGATCGCTTGTCTGGCGCGCCGCTATGACGCCTGGCTAGTGGATATTTGGGGCGTCATGCACAATGGCTTGAGCCCCTTTCCACAAGCCGTTGAAGCGTGCCGCCTGTTCCGCGAAGGCGGCGGCACGGTGATCTTGATCTCCAATGCGCCGCGCCCGCGCGAGACCGTGGCCGAGCAGCTCCTGGAGGTCGGCGTTCCGGCGGACTGCTATGACGGCATCGCGACATCGGGAGACGTCACGCGCACGCTGATCGCCAGCTATGCCGGGAAAGCGCTCTTCCATCTTGGCCCCAAGCGCGATTTGCCGATTTTTGACGATATGAACGTCACCCTCGGTGGTGTTGGCGACAGCGCCGCGGTGGTCTGCTCCGGCCTTTATGACGACGAAACGGAAACGCCCGATGATTATGCCGGCCTGCTCGCCGAACTGCTCGCGCATGGACTGCCCATGATCTGCGCCAATCCGGATATCAAGGTCGAACGCGGCGACCGGCTGCTTTATTGCGCCGGAGCAATCGCCGAAGCCTATGAGCAGCTTGGCGGCCAAGTGATCTATGCGGGCAAACCGTATAAGCCGGTTTACGATCTCGCTTTGGCGCTCGTCACCGCCAAGCGCGGCTCGGCGCTTCCGCTTCACCGCGTCGTCGCCATCGGCGACGGCATCCGCACCGACATCGCCGGGGCGGCGGCGCGGAAGATCGACAGCGTCTTTATTGCAAGCGGGGTCCATGTCGCGGGCGGACGTGAGACGGCCCTGGACGCTGGGACTTTGATGCTGCTTTTCGCTGGCAGCAAGGCGCGTCCGGTCGCCGCGCTCACCCAGCTTAGCTGGTAGTGCGCCGCCCTCAGTTTCCGCCATGATGTTGATGCCGGAGCACGCTCGCGCCAGCCCTATTCTGCTTTTTTGCTGTGCAATGAAACATTGGCATGCGAAATAATTTGGCATTTTGGCGCGGAGAGGACGGCGAATGAGCGAAATCAGGACCGGCGGCAATTACTTCGAGGACCTCAGCGTGGGCATGGAGGCGCATTACGTCCGCCGCGTGCGGGAGGACGATCTGCAAGCCTTTGCCGATTTGACGGGCGACACCAATCCGATCCATCTCGACGAAACTTACGCGGCAGGCACGATGTTCAAGGGCCGCATTGCGCATGGGGCGCTGACCGCGGCCTATATCTCGACGGTTCTCGGCACGATGCTTCCGGGACCGGGCGCGATCTATATTTCGCAAAGCCTCAATTTCCGCGGTCCCGTCCGGATCGGCGACGAGGTCACCGCGACCGCCCGCATCGTCGAGCTCCTCCCGGCGAAAAAGCGCGTGATCCTTACATGCGATTGCTCGGTCGGCGGCAAAACGGTATTGGAGGGCGAGGCTTTGTTAATGCTGCCTTCGCGTCCGGCCTGAGCGGGGGCCACAAACATTCGGGGTTGCATGGAAATCGTGCACGGCTGGCGTGACGTTCCGGCGGCGCTCAAAGGCGCGTCGCTCGCAATCGGTAATTTTGACGGCGTGCATCGCGGCCACCGCGCGGTGCTCGACGTGGCAAAACGGGCGGTCGGGCCCGGCGTTCCCATCGGCGCGATGGTGTTCGACCCGCATCCGCGCAAATTCTTTCAACCTGGCAAGCCGCTGTTCCAGCTCACCGATCTGAACCGCAAGTTGGAACTCCTGGCGGATCAAGGGTTGGACCTGGTCGCGCTTCTGTCGTTTGAGGCATCCCTCGCTGGCCTGAGCGCCGAAAACTTCGTGCATGAGGTGCTGGTCGAAGGCTATGCGATCAGCCATGCCACAATCGGCTATAATTTCTTCTTCGGCAAAGGCCGGCAGGGAAATCCCGGCGTGTTGCGGGCGCTCGGGGAAACCTACGGCTTCGGCGTCACCGTCATCGAGGCGGCCGGCACGTCTGGCGAGATCTTCTCATCGACCCGCGTGCGGGAAATGCTCGCCGAGGGCGATGTGGCGGGGGCGGCGGACATGCTCGGCGCTTGGTGGCAAGTGGAAGGGGTGGTCGAATCCGGCGCGGGGCGAGGAACCGGGCTTGGCTTCCCGACGGCGAACATTCGCTTGGCCGAGGGCCAATCGCTCCGGCACGGCATTTATGCGGTGCGCGTCGGCGTCGATGGCGCCTGGCACGACGGCGCGGCCTATCTGGGCACGCGGCCGACCTTCGACGCGGGCGCGCCGCTGCTCGAGACCTTCCTGTTCGATTTCGACGGCAATCTCTATGGCCGCACGATCAAGGTCCGGTTCGTGGACTTTGTCCGCCCGGATGCCAAATTCCGCTCCGGCACGGACCTTGCCGCACAGATGCGGGCGGATTGCGAGAAGGCTCAGGCGATTTTGGCGCGGATTGAGGCAAGCCCGCCGCGCTGATTGCCGCCTGTCGCACCGTCACCGATATAAATCGGCGCGGGTGGGCGGCAGGGGCGCGGGACCTTTGGCGCTTTTTGACACCAGCGTCTGGTAAATGCGCGCCGTGCCGCGCGTGAAGGCGAGCGAGCAGCCAGCGAGATAGGCAACCCAGATGCGATAGGTTTCCTCGCCGACCAGGGCGACGGCTTCATGGCGGCGCGCGGTCAGGCGCTCGCACCAATGCCGCGTCGTCAGCGCGTAATGCTGGCGCCAAGCCTCGACATCGTGAACCTCGAAACCCTGCTGCTCCATCGCCGCGACCGTGTGGCCGATATCGTCCAACTCGCCGCCGGGGAAAATGTATTTCAGCAGCGCCCGCTGTTCGGCGCGATGGGCGAAGCGGCGCTTTTTCTTCTTCGCGCGGCGGGAAATGGCGTGGTTGAGGAAAAGGCCGTCCGCCGCGAGCAGTCCCCGCACGGTCGACAAATAGCGCGGAATGTTGGCGACGCCGATATGCTCATACATCCCGATCGAGGCAATTTTGTCGAACGAGCCGGTGAGGTCCGCATAGTCCCTGATTTCGACCGTCACCAGATGTGCAAGGCCCTTCGCCGCGATGCGCTCGCGGGCCAACTTCAACTGCGCGTCGGATAGCGTCACGCCATGCGCACGCACGCCATAATGCTCGGCGGCATAGCAAACGAGGCCGCCCCAGCCGCAGCCAATGTCCAGAAAGCGCTCGCCCGGCTGGAGCCGCAGCTTTCGGCAAATCATCTCCAGCTTGTCGCGCTGCGCCTCCTCCAGCGTATTGCTCCAATCGGTGAAATAGCCGCAGGAATACTGCATTTCCGCATCAAGGAAGAGCCGGTAGAAATCATTGCCGACATCGTAATGGAACTGGACGAAATCGCGATTCTGCTCCTGGGCGCGGCCCTCTCCGGTCTCATCGCCGGCAAAATCGCGGGAGCGGTCGAGCGTCGCGCCGGGCGCGAAAAGGAACGGCCAGAGGCTTTTCAGCAGCTTGCCCTTGTTCAGGCGCGACACGAGCTTGCGGGTGCCGCTGTCGCCGAGCCGTTCGCCCAGATCAATCAGTGTCCCGTTCTCAAACCCGATCTGGCCATGCGCGTAAAGGCGGATCAGCCGGTCGAGCGTCGGCCGGCGCAGGAGTGAGGCGATGACCTCCGGGCCCGAAATGCTGATGGCGACGCCATTGGCTTGCCCGCTGCCGAGCGGCGTCAGCGAACCGTCCCACAAGCGAATGCCGACCGGCGCGTCCAGATGGCGCCCCAACTCGGCGATAAGATCCTTGGCGGCTTGTAGCCGCTTATCCATCTGTGTCCGCGCCATGACCGACCGGACCACATTTTTTCGGCGGCGGGAACAAGAAATCCGTGCTTGCGTAACGATGATCCGGTAAGTGACGTTTTGGCCATTGCTTCAAGAGAGGCCCCGCGCCTATGTCTTGATCCGGTCAATCCTACAATCCGCATGTCCACCGAAACAAAATCTGCCAGTTCCAAAGAGTGTGATTTTACAGATGATAACACGACGGAATTTTCTAGCCGCCAGCGCCGCCTTGGCCGCCGCGTCTGCGCTTAAACCCGATGAGGCGCATGCGGCTTTGTCCTACGGGCCGCCAGTGACATTCAGCTGGGAGGCTCTCCAGGGCTGGGCAGAGCAGTTAGCGCAGCTGCCCCACGATCCGAACACCCCCAGCAATCGCGAGCTGATCCAGCGCATCGACTATGACGCGCACCAGCAGATCCGATACCGCAAGGACGCGCAAATCTGGCCCGCGCCGAACTCCTATCCCGTCGAGCTGTTCCATGTCGGCAAATATTTCCAGGAGCCGGTTCGCATCTTCCTGATCGAGGCGGGGCAATCGCGTGAAATTCTTTACACGAACGAGCTGTTTTCCTATGGCGAAGCAGCGTTCGCCCGCGCGCTGACCGAGGACACCGGCTTTGCCGGCTTCCGCGTGATGCGCTCCAAAAGCGAGCCGGATTGGATTTCCTTCCTCGGCGCGTCCTATTTCCGCACGACCGGCGAGACTCCGCAATATGGTTTGTCCGCCAGGGGGTTGGCGCTCAATACCGGCATGCCCTATCCGGAGGAATTTCCCCGCTTCACCAATTTCTGGATCGAGCATTTGGACGGCTTCGACGGCATCACCGCCTACGCGCTGCTGGAAAGTCCAAGCGTCACGGGCGCATACCGGATCCGCGCCATCCGCGAGACGGGCGCGATCACGGAGATCGAGCTTGTCGTTCATGCGCGCCGCGACGTCGACCGGCTCGGCATCGCGCCGCTGACCAGTATGTTCTGGTACGGCAAGAACAACCGCAGCATCGGCACCGATTGGCGGCCGGAAATTCACGACAGCGACGGCCTGGCGATTTGGAGCGGCACGGGCGAGCACATTTGGCGGCCGCTGAACAATCCGCCACAGGTGAAGCTGAGTTCGTTCTTTGAGCGAGGGCCGAAAGGCTTCGGCCTGCTGCAGCGGGAGCGGAATTTCGAGGCCTATGAGGATGACGGCGTGTTCTACAACCGGCGTCCGTCGGTTTGGATCGAGCCGCTCGGGGATTGGGGCGAAGGGGCGGTGCAACTCCTGGAAATACCGACAGAGGATGAAACGGCGGACAATATTGTCGCCTTCTGGAGCCCGAAAGGCTCGTTCCAGGCCGGTGGCCGCGTCGAGCTGCGCTATCGCATTCACTGGCGCAACGACCCGCCTTTTGCGCATGGAAATGGCGCGGTGGTGGCAACGCGCAGGGGCGCGGGCGGCCGGGCAGGCCATCCCAAGCGCGCGGGCGTGACCAAATATGTGATCGACTTCGAGGGCGGCAATCTGGCTGAGCTGGAAAACACGGATGGGGTCAAGCTGCGTTTGACCGTCAGCCGCGGCACATTCGACCTTGTATCAGCCTACCGCGTCGTCGGTACGCCGCGCTGGCGCGCCATTTTCGATTACACCCCCGAGGGGCAAGAGACGGGTGATCTGCGTGCCTTTCTCGATCAGGACGGCAAGGCACTAACGGAAACCTGGATGTACCAGCATGTCGAGGGGACCGAACGGCGGTAATAACTGCGGACCTCACCCGTAAGGGTGAGGCGCGAAAAAGCGCGGCCGCTATTGTGAGCCTATAAATCCTTGAGGGGATGCAAGGCGGTACTGCAAATCGTTGGAAGTTTACCCCGAGATTCTTGCAGGATAATATTCCAAAACTGAGCCCCGGCTGAAAAGCTGGGGCTCATTCGTTTTAACGAGCTGAGCGCTTCGCTGCGATCAGATATGGATCGCGCGCTTGCCGACCGCGAGGGCCGCTTCCTTGATGGCTTCGGTCAGCGTCGGATGCGCATGGCAGGTGCGCGCGAGATCTTCGGCCGAGCCGCCGAACTCCATAAGGACCGCCGCCTCGGCTATCATGTTGCCGGCATCCGGTCCGACAATGTGGACGCCCAGCACGCGATCCGTCTTGGCGTCGGCGAGCACCTTCACGAACCCTTCCGTCTGCCGGTTCACCTTGGCGCGGGCGTTGGCGGTGAAGGGGAATTTGCCACTGTTGTAAGCGATCCCGGCCTCCTTCAGCTCCTCCTCGGTTTTGCCGACCGAGGCGACTTCCGGATAGGTGTAGATGACGTTCGGAATGACGTCGTAGTTCACGTGGCCTGCCTGTCCGGCAAGAATCTCTGCCACCGCCACGCCCTCATCTTCAGCCTTGTGCGCGAGCATTGGCCCGGCGATCACATCGCCAATGGCGTAAATGCCTTCGACATTGGTGCGGAAATGCTCGTCCACGACGATGCGGCGGCGGTTGTCGAGCTTCACGCCAGCATCTTCAAGCCCGAGCCCGTCCGTATAAGGGACGCGGCCGATCGCGACCAACACCACATCGGCCTCGATGGATTCCTTGCCGCCGCCCTGCGAGGGCTCGATCGTCGCCTTGAGACCGGCGCCGTTCGGCTCGACCGAGGTTACTTTATGGCCGAGTTTGAATGTCATGCCCTGCTTGGCGAGCAGGCGCTGGAACTGCTTTGCCACCTCGGCGTCCATGCCGGGAATGATCCGGTCGAGAAATTCGACCACGAGGACTTCGGAGCCAAGACGCCGCCATACCGAGCCAAGTTCCAGCCCGATAATCCCGCCGCCGACAACCAGCAGTTTTTTCGGCACCTCGGAAAGCTCCAGCGCGCCGGTGGATGACACAATCCGCTTTTCGTCGATCTCGATCCCCGGCAGCCGCGCGACCTCGGAGCCGGTCGCGATCACAATGGCCTTGGTCTCCAGCATCACCGCCTCGCCGCCATTTTCGCCACGGACTTCAACCTTGCCGGGCGCGGTGATGCGCCCTGCGCCGCGATGGCTGTCGATCTTGTTCTTCTTGAACAGGAAATCGACGCCCTTGACGTTGCCGTCGACCCCCTCGCCCTTATAGGCCATCATCCCGGCGAGATCGAGCTGCGGGCTGACCTTGATGCCCATATGGCTCATGCCATTCGCGGCTTCCTCATAGAGTTCCGAGGCGTGCAGGAGCGCCTTTGAGGGAATGCAGCCGATATTCAGGCAGGTGCCGCCGTGAGTGGCGCGCTTTTCCACCACCGCCACCTTCATGCCGAGCTGCGCCGCGCGGATCGCGCAGACATAGCCGCCAGGGCCGGTGCCGATGACGATCAGGTCGTAAGTGTCAGCCATCAGTGTTCTCTTCATGATCAGGCGCGTTAGGCCGCCGAAAAGTTCAAACTGCAATAAGCGGCGCGTTAATCGCCCAAATGTGTCCGAACGGATCGCCCACGCGCCCATATAGCGCGCTCCCAAGCGATCAGAGGTCGAGCACGAGACGCTGCGGGTCTTCAAGGCTTTCCTTGACGCGCACCAGGAACGTCACAGCCTCGCGGCCATCGACAATGCGGTGGTCGTAGGTGAGGGCCAGATACATCATCGGGCGGATCTCGATCTTGCCGTCCACGACCACGGCGCGATCCTGGATCTTGTGCATTCCCAGAATGCCGGATTGCGGCGCGTTCAGGATCGGGGTGGACATGAGCGAGCCGTAAATGCCGCCATTGGTGATGGTGAAGGTGCCGGCCTGCATGTCTTCGATGGCGAGCTTGCCGTCGCGCGCGCGGCGGCCGAAATCGCCGATCGATTTTTCGATCTCGGCGATATTCTTCTGATCCGCGTCGCGCAGCACCGGCACGACCAGGCCGCGATCCGTGCCGACCGCAATGCCGATATTGTAGTAATTCTTGTAGACGATGTCCTCGCCATCCACCTCGGCGTTGACGGCGGGCACCTCGTGCAGCGCATGAATGCAGGATTTCACGAAGAAGCCCATGAAGCCGAGCTTGACGCCGTGCTTCTTCTCGAACAGCTCTTTATATTGCGTCCGAGCCTTCATGATGCCGGTCATATCCACCTCGTTGAAGGTGGTCAGCATGGCGGCGTTGTTCTGGGATTCCTTCAGCCGCCGCGCAATCGTCTGACGCAGCTTGGTCATGCGGACGCGCTCTTCGCGGGCGCCATCGGCGGGGCGGACGGATGGCCGGGAGATTGCGGGAGACGGTACTTGAACGCGCGCCGGAGCGGCGCCGGAATCCAGGGCGGCCAAGACGTCGCCCTTCAGAATACGGCCATCTTTCCCCGTGCCTTCTATGGAAGCCGGCTCCAGCTTGTTTTCCGTCACGGCTTTGCGCACGGCGGGAGACAGTGTCTGGGGAGCGGCCTCGCCGGACGGCGCGGCCTTGAGCGCTGGGTTGGGCGAGCCCTGCTCGGCGGCGGCTGGCTGACGGCCGTTCGTAGACGCCTGCATCACTTTTTCCCCCGCGCCCTTATCCGGCTCGGCGGCCGGCTTTGCCGCAGCGCCGCCCTCACCGATCGAGCCGAGCACGGCTCCGACCGCGACGGTCTCGCCTTCCTTGACCAGGATTTCAGACATTACGCCCGCCGACGGCGCATTCACTTCCACAGTGACCTTGTCGGTTTCCAGCTCGACCAGCGGCTCGTCCGCCTTCACGGCCTCGCCGGGCTTTTTATACCATTTACCGACAATCGCCTCGGTAACGGATTCGCCCAGCGCGGGCACGCGGATCTCGGTCGCCATGATTAGCCCCTTCTTTTGCCCGGCCGCGCGTCGAACCGCAGCCTAGATCACGATGATTTTGGATTGGATCAATCCAAAATCATGAACAGTGATCTATGTCTTCAGTTTAGAGCGGGATGACGAGCGGAAAACCGGTTCCCACTTTCCCTCATCCCGCTCTGGTGCTTTTTATACGGTCAATGCTTCGTCCACAAACGCCCTGAGTTCGGCCTGATGCTTGCTCATCAATCCCGTGGCGGTTGACGCGGACGCGGCCCGGCCAACATAGCGCGGGCGCCGATTCGACGAGCCGATATGGTCGAGCACCCATTCGATATTGGCCTCGATGAAGCTCCAGGCGCCCATATTCTTTGGCTCTTCCTGGCACCAGACCATGTCCGCCTGCGGGAAGCGCGCAAGTTCCTGAATCAGCGCGCGGGCCGGGAACGGATAAAGCTGCTCGACCCGCATCAGGTAGACATTGTCAATCTTGCGCGCCTCGCGCTCCTCGAACAGATCGAAATAGACCTTGCCCGAACACATCACGACGCGCTTGATTTGGTTGTCTGGAACCAGTTTGACCGTCTCGCTAAGACCGACCTCCGCGCCATCCCAAAGGATACGGTGGAAGCTCGTCTCCGGTCCGAAATCCTCGATGTTAGACACGACGCGCTTGTGGCGCAGCAGCGATTTCGGCGTCATAAGAATCAACGGTTTGCGGAACTTGCGGTGCATTTGCCGTCGCAGAACATGAAAATAATTGGCCGGCGTGGTGCAGTTAGCGACTTGCCAATTGTCTTCCGCCGAGAGCTGAAGATAGCGCTCCAGCCGCGCCGAGGAATGCTCCGGCCCCTGGCCTTCATAGCCGTGCGGTAGCAGCATCACGAGGCCCGACATGCGCAGCCATTTGCGCTCGCCCGAGGATAGGAACTGATCGATGATGACCTGCGCGCCATTGGCGAAATCGCCGAATTGCGCCTCCCAAAGCACCAGCGCCATCGGCTCGGCAAGGCTGAAGCCATATTCGAAGCCAAGCACTGCTTCTTCGGACAGCATCGAATTGACGATCTCGATCTTGGCCTGGCCCTTGGCGATGTGATTGACCGGCGTGTATTTCTTTTCGGTCTGCTGATCCACCAGCACAGCGTGGCGTTGCGAGAAGGTGCCACGCTCGACATCCTGGCCGGACAAGCGCACCGGAAAGCCTTCATTGACCAGCGTTCCGAAGGCGAGCGATTCAGCCATCGCCCAATCAATGCCCACGCCCGTTTCGATCATCGCATGGCGGTTCTTGAACAGCCGGTCGATAGTGCGGTGGGCGTTGAAATCCTTCGGCAGCGCGGTCAGCTTTTCGCCGACTTTGCGCAGCGTCTCGACCGGCAGGCCGGTTTCGCCTTTGCGCGGGCCCTCTTCGGCGCGTGCAAGTCCAGACCAGCGGCCGTCAAGCCAATCCGCCTTGTTGGGGCGGTAATGATCGCCAAGCTCGAATTCGGTTTCGAGATGCTTGTTGACGGCGTCGCGCAACTCGTCGACCTCGCCTTTCGCAATCAGCCCTTCTTCGACAAGGCGCTGGCCGTAAACATCGGTAACGGACGGATGCTGTCGGATCCGCTTATACATCAGCGGCTGGGTGAATGCCGGTTCATCGCCCTCATTATGGCCAAAGCGCCGGTAGCAGAACATGTCGATGACCACCGGCTTGTGGAATTGCTGGCGGAACTCGGTGGCGATCTTGGCGACATGCACGACCGCTTCCGGATCGTCGCCATTGACGTGGAAAATCGGCGCCTCGATCATGCGCGCGACGTCGGACGGATAGGGCGAAGAGCGAGCGAAACGCGGCGAGGTGGTGAAGCCGATCTGGTTGTTGACGATGAAATGCAGCGAGCCGCCGGTGCGGTGTCCTTTGAGACCCGACAGGCCGAAGCATTCGGCGACCACGCCTTGCCCCGCAAAGGCTGCGTCGCCGTGGATGAGCAGCGGCATGACGCTGGTGCGCTCCTTGTCGCCGGCTTGATCTTGCTTGGCGCGCACTTTGCCCAGCACGACCGGATCGACGATTTCCAGATGCGACGGATTGGCGGTCAGCGACAGGTGCACGATGTTGCCGTCGAAATCGCGGTCGGAGGACGCGCCGAGATGGTATTTAACGTCGCCCGAACCCTCAACATCGTCCGGATTGGCCGAGCCGCCCTTGAATTCGTGGAAGATGGCGCGATAGGGCTTGCCGAGCACATTGACGAGCACGTTGAGCCGGCCGCGATGCGCCATGCCGAAGGCGATTTCGCGCACCCCGAGCTGGCCGCCGCGCTTGATGATCTGTTCCAGCGCCGGGACCATCGATTCCGCGCCGTCGAGGCCGAAACGCTTGGTGCCGGTATATTTCTTGTCGAGGAATTTCTCGAAGGTTTCCGCTTCGATCAGCTTGGCGAGAATGGCCTTCTTGCCGAGCTCGGTGAAGGCGATGTCCTTGTCGACGCCTTCGATGCGCTCCTGAATCCAGGCCTTTTGCTGCGGCGCCGAAATATGCATGAATTCGACGCCGACCTTGCCGCAATAGGTGCGGCGCAGGATGTCGACGATCTGGCGGATGGTGGCCATCTCCAGGCCGAGCACCTTGTCGATATAGACCAGCCGGTCCATGTCCTCCGGGCCGAAGCCGTAGCTTTCAGGCTGAAGTTCGGGGTGCGGCTTGCGCTCGGCGAGGCCCAGCGGATCGAGATCGGCCGCGAGATGGCCACGAACCCGGTAGGAGCGGATGAGCATCAGGGCGCGGATGCTGTCGCGCACGGCCTTCATGGTTTCGGCCGGCGACAGCTCGACGCCGTTGGCTTGCGCCTTGACGGCGATTTTTTGCTCGATCTGCCGTTCGCCGGCCTCGGCCCAGTCGCCCGCGAGCGCCGAGACCAGTTCGCCATTGTTTTGCATCGGCCAGTCGGGACGTTTCCAGGACGGCCCTTGCGCGTCGGCGATCACGGTTTCCTTGCGCTCTTTCAAGCCGCCGAAAAAGGCCCGCCAGTCGGACGTCACGGAGCCCGGATTGTCCTGAAAGCGTGAATAAAGATCCTCGATATAAGCCGCATTGACGCCGTGGAGGAAGGACGTTTGCTCAAAAAGTTCGTTCTGGGCTTGTTTGCTCATGATTGATCGCCTCGGTGCAAGGCGTTGATCTCCGTTACGAATGACTATGGCCCGCCTACAGCGGACCATATGGGAACCAGGCTACGAATTTGCGACTAAGGCTTTAGCATCAGCCGCGCAAAACCTCCACAAGCGTCGTGCCGAGGCTGGCTGGCGAATCCGCGACGCGGATGCCTGCCGCGCGCATCGCCTCGATCTTGCTGTTCGCATCGCCCTTGCCGCCTGAAATGATTGCGCCGGCATGGCCCATGCGGCGCCCGGGCGGCGCGGTCACGCCCGCGATGAAGCCAACCATTGGTTTCTTGACCTTGGATTTGGCGAGGAATTCCGCCGTCTCTTCCTCGGCGGAGCCCCCGATCTCGCCGATCATGATGATCGATTCGGTTTCGGGGTCGGCGAGGAACAGCTCCATCATTTCAATGAATTCGCTGCCCTTGACCGGGTCGCCGCCAATGCCGACACAGCTTGACTGGCCAAGGCCAACGGCGGTCGTTTGATGCACGGCTTCATAAGTCAGGGTACCCGAACGCGAAACAATGCCGACCGAGCCGCGCTTGTGGATATGCCCTGGCATGATGCCGATCTTGCATTCGTCGGGGGTGATGACCCCGGGGCAATTGGGACCGATCAGGCGGGTCCGCGTGCCGCCCAGAGCGCGTTTGACCTTCACCATGTCGTTCACCGGAATGCCCTCGGTGATGCAGACAGCCAGCGGAATCTGCGCGTCGATGGCTTCAAGAATGGCGTCGGCGGCGAAAGCCGGCGGCACGTAAATAACGGTCGCATTGGCGCCGGTCTTGGCCACCGCCTCCTCCACCGTATCGAAGATCGGGAGGCCGAGATGGGTGCTACCGCCCTTACCTGGCGTAACGCCGCCGACCATCTTGGTGCCATAGGCGATCGCCTGTTCGGTGTGGAAGGTGCCCTGCGAGCCAGTGATGCCTTGGCATATCACCTTGGTGTCTTTATCGACAAGAACCGCCATGCGTGAAAGCCTTTCAAAATCTCGTGTTGCGCTGATCGGATTTGGCGGTCCCCAAGGCTGGCTCGCCTTGGGACGCGGCGGCATCTTCGTGAAAGCCGGGCTGAGGCAAATCTCGAAACGGATTGCGAACCTGCAAATCTCCGTAAGTCTGTCCGTGATTGAGATCCTCGCTGTAAACGATCGGCGCCCCCAAGGCCTGCGCCGCCGCCAGAATCGCGCCGTCCCAATAGGACAGACGGTAGCGCGACGCCATCAACGCCGCGGTCTTCACCAGCCCAATATCGACCGGCAAGCACGGAAATTCCTGGAAATTCTCCAGCCATTCCAACGCTTTGTCCGGCGACATCTTGAAGTCGGCCTTGCGCGTGGCAACGGTGTAGAATTCCTGGGCGACCTGCGCCGATAGACCGAAAAATGTCTCCTCGATCAGCTCAACCGCAATCATCTTCTTCTTTGCGTCCATCGGGTTCCGAGAAGCCGCGTACAGCAGGACGTTCGTGTCCAGAAAGCATTCCACGGTCATAAAGCTCGTCCCGATTCCATTTCCAGGCGCCAAGGTCCAGCGTGGCTTCCCCGGCCAATTCCTTCAAGCGGCCGCGCGCCTTGGCGGCCCTGTCGTCCTGATCGGACAGGCGGGTCAAATAGTCCCGCACTAAGCCGTTCACGGTGGTGTTCCTTTCGGAGGCGTAGCGCCGCACCGCCGCCAGCACACGCTCATCCAGGCTCAATGTGATGTTCTTCATGTCACACAGTTTATGTGTAGCTGTGTTCAGCGTCAAGACGCGTTTTTACGGACCTCGGCCACGATTTTTTCGGCGGCGTCGGCCAGATCATCCGCCGGAATGACGGCCAGGCCGGAATCGCGCAGGATTTTCTTGCCCAACTCCACATTCGTGCCTTCCAGCCGCACCACCAGCGGCACCGCCAGACTCATTTCCCGAACGGCGGCAATGATGCCTTCCGCAATGATGTCGCAGCGCATGATGCCGCCGAAAATGTTGACCAGAATGCCTTTAACATGGGGGTCGCTGAGAATGATCTTGAAGGCGGCCGTGACCTTTTCCTTCGACGCGCCGCCGCCGACATCGAGAAAGTTGGCCGGCTCCTCGCCATAGAGCTTAATGATGTCCATGGTGGCCATGGCGAGGCCGGCGCCGTTGACCAGGCAGCCGATATTGCCGTCGAGCTTGACATAGGAAAGGTCGTATTTGGAGGCTTCGACCTCGGCGGGGTCTTCTTCATCCAGATCGCGCAGCGCCACGATATCGGGGTGGCGGAACAGCGCGTTGCCGTCGAAATTGACCTTGGCGTCGAGGCAGAGCAGAGTGTCGCCGCCAGTCACGATCAGCGGGTTGATTTCGAGCAGCGCCACATCCTTTTCGGTCGCCATGCGCGCCAGGTTGCCGATCAGCTTGACGCATTGCTTGACCTGATCGCCTTCGAGGCCGAGGCCGTAAGCGATCTTGCGGCCGTGAAAGGCCGAATAGCCCGAGGCGGGGTCGATGGTCAGCGTGTCGATCTTTTCCGGCGTGTCATGCGCGACCTGCTCGATGTCCATGCCGCCTTCGGTCGAGGAAATGAAGGCGAGGCGCGAGGTGGACCGGTCGATCAGCGCGGAGATATAGAGCTCGCGCTTGATCGACGAGCCGTCCTCGATATAGAGGCGCTTGACGATTTTGCCTGCGGGACCGGTTTGCTGCGTCACCAGCGTATGGCCGAGCATCTCCTTGGCAAAGCGCCCAACTTCCTCGATGGATTTGGCAAGCCGCACGCCGCCCTTTTCGCCCGCTGCCGGCTCCTTGAAACGGCCTTTGCCGCGCCCGCCCGCATGGATTTGCGCTTTTACCACCCAAACCGGGCCTGGAAGGGTTTCCGCAACGCGCATCGCCTCGTCGGGGGTGAAGGCGACGCCGCCGCGCGCCACCGGCACGCCGTATTCCCGCAGCATCGCCTTGGCTTGATATTCATGGATGTTCATGTCGCCTCATTGTATTTCGGGCTACCGGCGCGGCGCGCGTTTCTAAGCAGCAGCAGGGATGTGAGGATGAGCAGGAAGTTCAAAGCCATCGAGATCGCAATAGAGAGAACGGCGAGAAATTCCGATGTCGTATCTAGCAGGTTTTTGGTCCCTGGCGGCGCGTTGGGGGCAAGGCTCTGATTGAGCGCCCACATGCTGTATTTGTGCTCAGGCGGCTCGAGGAATGTGTGCGCTGCCAAGGTCAATAAGGTGATGATTGCGACGGTTGCAAAGCTCGCCGAGGGGAGGCTGGAGCGCGTCAAGAAGGCGAACAGAAGCGCGGGGTAAGCAAAAAGGCTGTAGGTGAAAGGTGTAACCCGGCTGATAAAGGGCCAGCCGCTATGATCGACCCGCAACACATGATCGGCATGGTGGAGCACAGCGACAATCATCGTCAAGATGATCAGCTTACCCGCCAGCGCATCGAGCCGCGTCCGGTTTTCGGTCATTGCACAGCTTTCCTAAACGCCGCCGCGCGGCTCTATGACGATCCCATTTGCGAAAGGCCAGGCGCGATCCGCAAACAGGCCTCGACGAGCGATTGCACCGCGCCGACCGAGCGGGTGAACTCCGACCGCTCTTGCGAATTCAGTTCGATCTCGACGACCCGCTCGACGCCTTTCGCGCCGATGACAACCGGAACGCCGATATAAAGGCCCTTCACCCCATATTCGCCGTTCAGATAGGCGGCGCAGGGCAGGACGCGCTTTTTATCCTTTAGGTAGGATTCCGCCATGGCGACCGCCGAAGCGGCAGGGGCGTAATAGGCCGAGCCGCTCTTGAGCAGGCCAACGATTTCGGCGCCGCCGTCGCGCGTGCGCTGAAGGATTTCGGTCAGCCGCTCCTGCGAGAGCCAGCGCATCTTGACAAGATCGGTGAGCGGAATGCCGGCGACGGTCGAATAGCGCGGTAGCGGCACCATCGTGTCGCCGTGGCCGCCGAGCACAAAGGCCGTCACATCCTCGACAGAGACATCGAATTCCTGCGCCAGGAAATAGCGAAAGCGTGCGGAGTCGAGCACGCCGGCCATGCCGACCACCATATTGCGCGGCAGGCCGCTGATCCGGTGCAGCGCCCAGACCATCGCATCGAGCGGGTTGGTGATGCAGATCACGAACGCGTCGGGCGCGTATTTCTTGATGCCAGCGCCGACCTGCTCCATGACCTTCAAATTGATTTCCAGGAGATCGTCGCGGCTCATGCCGGCCTTGCGCGGCACGCCCGCCGTCACGATCACAACGTCGGCGCCCTGGATGTCCAGATAGTCGTTGACGCCCCGGAGGTGGCAGTCGAAGCCGTCCACGGGCGAGGATTGCGCAATGTCGAGCGATTTCCCTTGCGACATTCCCTCTAGGATGTCGAACATGACCACATCGCCAAGCTCTTTAAGGCCGATCAGATGCGCCAGGGTGCCGCCGATCATGCCCGCGCCGATGAGCGCAATCTTTCTGCGCGCCATGAATCGCTCCTTCGAGTTGGTTGCGCTGGATTGTCCACTCGTGACTAACGCGAAAGCCGGGGGGCCGCAAGGCGGCAGATGTCCGTCGCCAATCATTTGTGCCGCGCTTGCGGAATGTGCCTATCGGAAAGGCAGATGGCTTTCGAAAAGTGGCAGGCGAAGGCATGGCCTCGCGGCAATGATGACGCTTGGCTGCGCTGCCTCGGCGGGCATTATTTACCCGAGCCGAAAATATCCATCAATCTGAGTACGGCCGGCCCGCCGACGATCAAAAATATCGTCGGCATGATAAACAGCATCACAGGCACGGTCATCAGCGCTGGCAGACGGTTTGCCCGCTCTTCCAACTGCAAAAGCTGCTCTCCCCGCATTTCTTCGGCGGCATTGCGCAGCGACTGCGCCAGCGGCGAGCCATAACGCATGCTTTGAGCCAGCGTGCCGACAACCGATCGCACGCTCGGCAGGTTGACGCGCTCCGCCAGATTCGCAAGCGCTTGATCGCGGCTCGGCAGGATGCTGATTTCAGCCCAGGTTAGCGCCAGCTCGTCGGCAAGCGCGGGCTGCGCGCCCTTGAGTTCACGCGCGACGCGTTGCAAGCCGGTTTCAAGCGAAAGGCCCGCTTCCACGCAAATGGCCAGCAATTCCAAGCCGCCAGGAAGTCCCGAACCGACGGCTTTGGCGTGCCGTTTCAGTTTCCGGTTGACGATCATCAGCGGCAGGAACCATCCGAGCGCCGCACCGGCGAGCGAGGCCAGGATGCTGAGCAAAAGCGATGATAAGGGAGTGGCCAAAAAAATAATGGCGCCGAGAACCAATGCCAAACTCAGTCTCATTGCCGTAAAATAGAGCAGCGCGCTGTCGGCCGATGCGCCAAACGATGCAAGGCTTCGGACAATTTGCCGGTGCTGGGTCTCCGAAAGTCCGTAGGCGGCGGCACTGCGCTGGCCGTCCTGCGGCTCATCAAGCCCGGTTCCCCTTGCCGCCGCGCGCCCCCGAGGCTGCACCGAGGCCACCCGCCGTGACAATTGCTCGGCGCGGATGCGCGTGCTGGCGGAGGTGATCATGATCAGCCCGCCCGCGATAAAGGCGATGACGCTGAACAGCGGCATGAGCTGCCGGATCGCCGAACCATCGCCAAGAAGTGAAGCTGCCATTGTCCGCCCTATTCGCTGCTGACGCTTTTCATCATCTGCTGCATCGCCAGTGAGGAGAACAGCAGGCCGCCAATAGCGATCGCGAGGATGACATGGCCGCGCGGATCCTCGATCAACGGCGTCAAATAGCCGGGTTGAATGACCAAAAGCGCGGCGCCGGTCACAAATGGCAAAGAGCCAAGCACATAGGCGGAGAGGCGAATCTCCGAGGTGACGGCCTTGGCCCGAAGCCGCACGGCGCGCCGCTTGCGCATGATTTGCGACAGCACATCCAGCGTGTTGACCAAGTTGCCGCCGGTTGAATGTTGCAGCGCCACGGCGACCGAGAAGAAACGGAAATCCGCCAGCCCAATCCGCTGGCTGCTCGCATCAAGCGCCTCGCCGAGCGGAATGCCGATCCGCATCTGATCGGCGATCATGCCGAACACGGTATTGACCGGTGGGGCGGCTTCATTGCCAACGGTGCGGATCGCCAACGTGGCCGGCAAGCCGGCGCGGAGCATCCGGGCGACCGTATCGACGGCGTCGGGAAACAAATCGGTGAACTTGCGTTCGACGCCGCGCTGTTGCCGGACGAGCATGGCACGCGGCAGCATAAACGCGGTTAGCAGACAGGCGGGAACCGTCAGCCAGATTGGGAAGCCGAAAGTCCGATGGAGGATAAACCACGTGACGGCGAGCGAAATCATCCCCACGAGGATCAGCGTCAACGAATTGGCCTTCATCCCCCAGGACCGGTCGATGCCGTAGGCAAAAAATCGCCGGATGCGCCCATCCAGTTTTCTAGCCCAGGCCTCAAGCAACGCGGTGAAGGACTCATCCGTTGTATCGATCAGTGCGGAGCGGGCGACGAGTTTGACCCGCTCGTTCATGGCTAGACGGGCCCGCCGGGTTATCACAAATGCGCCGCCGAGCACCATGACGCCGCCGAGCACCAGAGAGACAACAATCAATATCGGGAGCAGCACGGCCTTAACCTTCGGTTTGCTTCTCAATGCCGAGCGCTTCGAGAAAGGCGCCCGCCAGCCCGAAATACTCTAAGCGCTGAAGGAAAGCCGGCCGGACGGGCGTTGCCTCGAATGCGCCCTTAAGGCTGCCATCCGAGTTCTCGCCTTTGAATTCAAACTTGAATAATGTCCCGAGGACGATCGTATCTTCCTCAAGCCCTAGAACCTCCGCGACCTCGGTAATGCGGCGAACGCCATCGCGCATCCGCTCGGTCTGCACCACGAGGTCGATGCCGCGGGAAAGCTGACTGCGGATGGCGCGCATCGGCAGGTTCGCGCTGGCCATCAACAGCATGCTTTCAAGACGCGCCAGGGCATCGCGGGCGGAATTGGCGTGAACGGTCGACATCGAGCCGTCATGGCCGGTGTTCATCGCCTGCATCATATCGAATGCCTCCGGTCCGCGAACCTCGCCGACGATGATCCGGTCCGGACGCATTCGCAGCGCGTTGCGCACCAGAGACCGCTGGTCGATTTCGCCGCGCCCTTCCATGTTCGCCGGCCGCGTCTCCAACTGCACGACGTGGAGCTGGCGAAGTTTGAGTTCGGCGGCGTCCTCGATGGTGATAATGCGTTCGCCCGGGTCGATCATGCTGGAGAAGGCGTTGAGCAACGTCGTCTTGCCAGAGCCGGTGCCGCCGGAAATGATAATGTTCAACCGGCAGCGCGCGGCGATTTCGAGCGCGAGCGCCATTTCGGGCGATGCGGTGCCCAGTGTGACCAGATGGGAAAAATCGAAAATGGTCTGCGAGAATTTGCGGATCGACAGGCATGGCCCCTTGAGGCTGATCGGCGCGATGACGACGTTAACGCGGCTGCCATCCGCCAAACGGGCGTCCAGCAGCGGGCTGGACTCGTCGACGCTTCGCCCAATGGACGACGCTATGCGCTGGGCAACGTGCAAAACATGCGCGTTGTGCCGGAATTTGATTTTGGTCAGCTCAAGTTTGCCCTGCCGCTCGACATAGACCATGTTGGGTCCGTTCACGAGAATATCGGCGACCGTTGAATCATGCAGAAGCGGCTCTATGGGGCCAAGGCCGATCATGTCATCGACGATGTTGCGGCCGAGCGTGTCCTGCTCAGTCTGGTTGAGCAGCAGCTTTTTCTCATTGGCGATCTCGGACACCAGCCCATCGACGACGACGGTCAATTCCCGTTTGCTCATCCGCACGGCGTTGACAGGCTCGATCCGCAACAGAACCTGATCGCGGATGATGTCCGAAGAATTGAGCGGCCATGCGGCTGCAATGCTCGCCTGCATGTTCGCGACCGCAGGCGTTGCCGGTCCGCCTGGCTTTGCCGCCGGCGCTTCGACAGGCACGTCCTGCGCCGCAGCTTTTTTGCCGAAGGAAACCATCTTACCCAAATATCCGGCTGAGGATTGAGCCCTGCTTTTCCATTGGCTCCCCTGTTACTTTACGCAGCATCTGCGCCAGGCCGTTTTTGAACACCGCGCATTTCTGCGCGGCCTTTATTCCAAATGTCGATGCCTCGGCAATTTCACGGTCGTACGAAATGACCACATCCGGAGGCTGTCTGCAGGCCTTGGTGAAATCCGCTTCCGAGAGCCCGCCATGCGCTGTGGTATGGTTGAGGATGTGTAAGGTGCTGCGGTCGGGCGTGTCCGCTCCGAGGTGTTCGCGCCAGCGGGCGACGTCACGGGCCGCCGCCAAGCTGGCGTTGCTGATCAGGATACAAGTGCTGGGCAAATGCAGCAGCCGGGGCATTCTGATGGCGCTGGTCGTCGGCAAATCGACGACGAGAAAGCGATACCGAAGCAGCAGCCGTTCCATAAGCGACAGAACCGGTTCGTCGGCTGGCAGGAGCGGAGCGCCGAGCGCTTCGAGCGATGCAAGCAGGTCGAGGCGTTCGGTCACATGCTTGACGCCGCGCTCGAGATAGAGCTTGTCGACGCGCTCCGGATTTTCGAAGGCTTCGCGCAAGGCGTTGCTGGGCAAGGAGTCCAATTGCAGCGCCGCATCGCCGTTTTGCAGATCGAGATCGAGCAGCATTGTGTGGCGGCGGCGGGCTTCGGCGAAGTACCAAGCCGTATTGGTTGCGATCGTTGTGGCGCCCACGCCGCCGCGCACGCCGAGCGCGAAGATCAGCTTGCCGGTCCGGAGCGGCGACCGGGTGACATTAGGAGAGAAGATGCCGCCGCACGTGCGGATGAGCAGATCTTTCACGATCGGCTTTAGAAAATACTCCAAAATGCCGATATTTTTCAAATCGCGGTAGAGGACGATGTCGTTTCTGTCGCCAATCACCACAACGCGGATGTCGGGCTCGCAGACTTCGGCAAGCTCGCGGACGCTCAGCACCGGGTCCTCGACGCCGCTTATGTCGACAATCAGAAGCCGCGGCGAGACTTCCTTCGCCAAAGTCACGATTGCGGTTTTGACAGTGCCCGCCGTGAAGTCGGCGTCAATGCCGATGGCCTGAAGCGCCTGGCGGATGATCCCCTCGGAGTCCGGGTCGCGCACGAACACCCGCGCCGTTGGCGAGGCCGTACGAACGGGGCTGACGGAGGTATTTTTTGGGTCGGTAAGCGTTTCGGTCATTGTCTGGTCCACGGCGGAAGCCGGCTGATCGCTGACATCAAAATAGCCGCGCGGGCGGCCGGCGAATTGAGCTTTCGATTGTGCTTCCAGACGGTTCCGGCGGCGGCTTCTTGACTTTGACGTCGTTGAGCGCGGGCGAAACGTCCGAGGCCCAAGTTGGCGGTTCACGCCGGTCGTCCGCGCCGATCTGGCTGGTCCCCTCCAGAGGCCGCACGGACAGTTGAAGCACGCCGAGCTGCGTGGCGACGAACAGCGTCTCCGCCTGGCGTTCGCTCATCTCGAGCGTCACCGTCTTAGGCACATTGCCGTCTGGAGCGGGGGCGGCGGTTTCCGCCGAAGCCGGTTTGGCCTCGGCGCCGAGCGATTGACCGACCGCGATGACGCGCAAATTGCGCAGCACCGTTTCTCCAACCGTTTTGCGCCGCACGTCGCCGTCCGCGTCGCTAAGGTTTTGCGTGAGAATCACGTCCACATGGTCGCCGGGAAGGACTAAACCCGATGCACTCTGAGCCGCATCGACCGAAATCGACGCGGCGCGGCTGCCCGGTTTGAGCACCGCGGCGAGGAAACGCCGGTCGCCGGGCATAACCAGCTCGCTGGCAATAAGGGCTTCACCATCGGCGAAATCGCGCCGCGTGACTGTGCCGGTCAAAGCGGTTTCCGATATCTCCCCGCGCTGTAAATTCCCCGGACGAAGCTCGCCCGGCTTCATCTCCTTCCAACCGATGTCGGTCGGGCGCAGCAATGTGCCGGCGGGAATTGCGCGGGCCGCAACCAAGATGCCGGGCCGGCCAGCTGCCAGTGTTTCCGCCGCGTCCGGTTCGGCTGCACCATCGGCTCCACTTCCGATCTGCCTGAGCCAAATGACGGACAGCGCGAGGCCGGCTACCACGAAGAGTGCGCCTAAAACGAGCAGGAAATTGCGGAATAACATTTTGGAAGCTCTCTTGCGACATAGCTGGCGGCGCCAGCAAGCACGGCCAGCGCATATGGCATCGGCTCACCAGCGGCAATTCGAGCGCATTCATCTCTGACCAACCGGTCAAGGCTGCTTGCGCGCGGCTCAAACGCTCGCCGATCGCCTTGCTCTGCCACTCTTTTCTCAAGCACATGACGCGCGGCGAAATAAGCGCAGCCAAGCAGACCGCCCGCCAGCACGATCCCAACCAAGAGCATGCCGATCCGTTCGGGCGGAACGAGCAGCGTTAGCGCGCTGATGAGTTTAACGTCGCCGCCACCCACCAGATCGTAATGGGCGAGGACGCCAAGCCCCACCAAAACGCCGGCGGCCGCGAGCAAACTGATCCACAGCTGGTCGGGTCTGACGGCCAGGGTGAGCGCCACACCGCTTGCGGCGATGACCGCCACGAATTTATTTGGAACAATTCGCTCCTTTAAATCCGTCGCGGCGCTCAGATAAAGCGCGCCCAGGGCTACCGCCCAGGGAATCGCATGGATGAGGGAAACGCCCATGTCGCTTCGTCTTTCCAACCGCATATCGAACCTCGGGCGGACCGCAAGCAGCCCGCTCGGCTTTAAGCCGTGTCAGCACGGCGCCTGCGCAGAGCGCATGATCCGCAATGGCGCGGTCCGGTAAAATAAAAGCTTAGGCACCGTTCTGATTGGATCAGAACGGTTGAGCCTTAGGTCGATTTGACCTTGCCGGCGATTGTGTTGAACGTACCTGACAGGTTTGTTCCAAGCAGCGTGACCGCTACGATAATCGCGAGCGCAATCAACGCGGCGAGAATTCCATACTCGATCGCGGTGACACCACGCTCTGAGTCGATTTTTAGCCAGCGCGCGACCGGCCTGGCAATATTGGCGATGTAACCCATGACGCTATCCAATCGAAACGTTGAAATGTCGATGACGCAATGATTATAGGAAACGTATTGTTCGCGCATTAATTCGCCTAGTATAAATTTATCTATTTTGATGAATTATTGTTATTTACGCTCAAATCTCGAATTTGACTATTTTTTACTGTATTTTATATATAATATAATGATGGATAGAAATAAGTACTTAACAATGAAGGGAAAGGCACCAACGATCATTCGTGCCCCTGTGAAGTATCTTCGGGCCTCGCACCATCCGGGGGGTACTGACATACGAAAGTGGCCGCAGGTTCAAATCCTGCCCCCGCAACCATCTTGATTTGCAATGCGCTCTTGTCCGCAGACCAGCCACGCGGCTGGGCATGCTCTGTTATCGCGAGGACACCGGCAAGGCTGCCTCGCAACTCAATGGCAAGCCTAATACCAACCGACATAATTCATGACATTTTCGCCCAATCGCGGTCGGCGATGGATGTGATGCGGGCTGGAGCGGTCATGAGGTCGCTCCAGGCGGGGCAGCAGGCGTCGACGATGGCCTCGCAAGTTTCGTAGAGCCGGTTGGCGAGCTTGTTCTTGCGCAGGTATTCCCAGATGTTCTCGACGGGGTTGAGTTCAGGGCTGTAGGGCGGGAGGACCACCAGAGTGATGTTCTCCGGCGTGTCGAGCGCGTTTCCGCCGTGCCAACCGGCTCCGTGGAGCATGAGGACGCGTGGGCGCCTCGGCCACGCATCGGCTGATCTCGGCGAGGTGGGCGTTCATCGCTTCGGTATCGGCGTAGGGCAGGACACCGCGGCGCCGATGCCGCGGCGCGGACAAACCGCGCCGAAGATGTAGGCCTATTGATAGCTGGTGTCGCGCACCGCGCGCGGCCGGCTGCCGCGCCGCGCCCACAGCCGCGTCAAGGTTCCCTGTTGTCCGACGCGGGCTTCATCTTGGAACCAGACTTCGATGGGCTTGCTCGCCGCTGCGGCCGGCAGCGACGGTCACGGCGAAGTTTTTTTAAACGCCTCCTGGGCGGCTTCGTCGGTCTTGGGATGGCGCGGGCGCGCCGAAAGGCGCGTGAAGCCGCGCTTCTTCAGCATACGGCCGACATGGCGTTCAGACACCGTCACCGCGAATGCCTGCGCGATGACGCTCTGAAGGTCGACGCAGCGCCAGCGAACCACGCCGTGCGCGGCGATGTCGGGGCCTTTCTCGACAAGCGCGTCAAGTTCCTTGATCTGCGCCTCGCCGAGCTGGCCGGGGCGCGCCGGGCGCCGCCGGTCGAGGAGCCCATCGGCGCCTTCTTCGTTGTAGCGGTGCACCCAGTCGCGCAGAGTCTGCCGCGTCATGCCGGCGGCCTCGGCCGCCTGGGTCCGCGATGCGCCTCGAGCACCGAAGCCACCGCCAGGAGCCGGCGCGCCTGGGCCACATCACTCGACCGCCGCGCCAGAGACCGCAATTCGTCCGCCGACAGGTCGGTCCGCCTCAACATCACCGTCATCAGCCCAATCTCCAAAACGAATCAATCGCTTGAGAGAATCACAGCCGAGCCGAAACGGGAGTCCTCCTTGAGTCAGGAGTTTGGTCGGTTGGAATTATAGCGCCCTGGCAGTGAGGATGGAGAGTTATAAACCTGACGAAACAGGCTCTCGCTTACAGGAAAAGTATTACCGGGTGGACTCATGGGGTTTTCCTTCCACAGTTCGCCTTGCGCATCGGGACATCGGTAGTCAACAGCAGAAGAATGCGAGGCTACGCCAACTGGCCCAGCCATCGGCACGAAATTTAGCGATCACTGGCTTTGTTTGAAACATTTCCGGCATGACCCGATTGAAACGGATGCCTATGCATGGAGTATACTTGGCAGGAACGTCCAGCGGGCGAAAAAATGGATGGCGGAACAAAAAGTGCGGGGGGCGCAGAAAGAGAGAGAGAGAGAGAGAGAGAGAGAGAGAGAATTGACGACGAGCCGGCGAACGGGGCTAGACTTAGTGATCCTTCTGCGTGGCGTTCGGACATTCGAGCGTATTTGCGCGCGCCTAAACGTTGAATGGGCACCACCGCGAAACCCAACTGCTCGCAACTTTCTGCGCGTTTTTAATGACCCCAAGCATCGCATCGTCGTTACCCAATTCGGCACGGGCCTCCGTCAGCCTGTTGCCCGATGTGCGCGCTCTCCGAAGGCGTACCCTGCGCCGCGAACCGTCCGAACCGGATCCTTGTCGCGGCCACGATTGATGGCCTTCCGCAGCCGTCCGATATGAACATCCACGGTGCGCTCGTCCACATAAGCATCACGACCCCACACGGCGTCGAGAAGCTGAGTGCGTGAGAAGACTCGGCCGGGGCTTTCCATCAAAAATTCGAGCAAGCGAAACTCGGTCGGTCCCAGACGCACCTCACGGCCGTTGCGCGTAACCCGGTGTGCGTCGCGGTCGAGCGAAAGGTCGCTCACGGACAGCACGCTCGCGATCCGCTCCGGACTTGAACGGCGCAATATAGCCCTGATGCGCGCCAGCAGTTCCGGCACTGAGAAGGGCTTCACCACATAGTCATCGGCGCCGATGGAGAGGCCACGGACCCGATCCGCCTCCTCGCCGCGCGCGGTGAGGATGATGATCGGAATGTTTCGCGACGCGCGTGCGCTGCGCCAACGGCGGCCTAGCTCCAGTCCTGATGGGCCGGGAAGCATCCAATCCAGGACTATAAGATCCGGCGGATCTTCTGAGACGGCGAGCTCTGCTTCGTTACCGTCCGGCGCAACGGTAACCTGATACCCTTCCGCTTCGAAATTGTAGCGAAGCAGCAGCGCCAAAGACTCGACATCCTCCACAATCAGTATCTTCGCCGTCATAGCTGCGAATGTCTCATGTACGGCACCTATCCTGCGCGGCTTCAGACCGTTGGCCTTTCGGGCATGGCAAAACTGGTCGTATCGCCTTTGGGACGCTGTTCCATGACCGGATTTCCTTTCACCAGGAAATGGATCATTTCGGCAATGTTGGTTGCGTGATCACCGATCCGCTCCAGATTTTTCGCGCCGAACAGAAGATGGGTGCACAGGCCAATATTGCGCGGATCTTCCATCATGTAGGTCAAGAGTTCGCGGAAAACCGAATTGTAGATCGCGTCAAGCTCCTGGTCCCGCCTCCAGACGTCGAGGGCCTTTTCCGCATCGCGCTGCGAATAGGCGTCGAGCACGTTGGCTGGATGGCTCGGCGCGGCGGTCGGTTTGCCTTTGACGTTGATCGTGCACGCGGCCGTCACCCTGCTCGCAACGATGCTCGCCTTTCGGCTGTGGCCCGCCGCCGATCCCGACATCGTCGAGCACGTCCATGCCGATCTGCCGATGTGCCACCCTCACTTGCACGATCAGGGTGGACCGCGCCACGCCCACATTTTTGTCATCGACGATTTGCATCGCCGCTGGCCCGCGTGACCTCAGCCTCTCGATATCATGAGCCAAACGCCGGAGCCGATGATGGCAAGACCGCTCAAGGCTTCGGTGATACGGCCCAAACGGTGACGCCAAACGGCGCTGCGTAGGAGAAGTGCAAAGAACCGGTCGCGGAATAGGATCGCGGCGAGTGCGAAGGCGGAAATGGTCGCGATCATGCCCGCGGCCATGGCTGCCGTCACGACGAGACCGGCGAATACAATGCCATGCGCAGCGGCATAAACCATGATGAAGGTCGTGAGCGGACAGGGCACGAACCCCGCCGCGATGGCGACGGCGCGCCCGTCACGGGCATGCTCGTGATCGTGGCCGCGCAGCGCACGATAAAGCAGCCATAGGCCTATAGCGATGATCAGCATCGAGCTTACAACGTTGAACGCGGGCGCGCGTCCCGCAGCACCGATGGTGCGCTCGATGACGATGTAGCCAGCCAGCACGAAAGCAATGGCCATGCCGACATGGGTCAGCACCAAGAGCGCGCTCGTGGCGACGCCGCCAAGCAGCCGCCCCGGACGACCGAGATAATAGGAAACGATCACGCTCTTGCCGTGGCCGGGCATCAGCGCATGGACCAGGCCAAAGAGAACCGCGAAGCCCATCGCAAGGACGAGCTTTTCCGGATCGGCTGCAGCAGAAACGGTTTTGAGGCCGCCAATTGCTTCGCCGTAAAGCCAGCGTTGCATGTCGGAAAAACTAAACATGATGAATGCCTATCACGGCCTGCACAGATTGGACTAAGGTCAACGTTCTCGGCCGTGAAGGCTCACACTCGAGGTCTAGTCTCAGGTCAGGACGCCTGCCTAAATCTGCTCGGCCGAGGACAGCGCGGCGCCCATGTACGGAAGTAGATTGCGACTACGTTCTGCCCTGGGGCACGAAAGGCACGCGCCTTCTCATTGCAGTCGTTGGCTCGGGCACGTCGACCTGGAAGCCGCTTGTCACGCATGAATACCAGATCGAGCAGGCGTATGATCTGTTCGCCCATCAGCGCGACGGGGTGCTCCAGGTGGCGATCAATGATTGCCCGCCTTCGAACGGGATAAAGATGAGGACGACCGAATGGACAAGGGATCAAAGACTTCCGCCGCGAATGGCGCCCATTCGGCCTCGGAGCGCCTAAATCAAGCGTGTTTCTGCATCACGCTTGACCGCGACGCCTTGGGCTGGGCGCTTGAACACGAGGTCGGCGACCCGGACTTCTATGCGGCCTTCATCAGTACGCGGCCGCATCTATTTTCCGATGCCTCGGTGTTCATTTCGCAATCCCAGGCCAGTGAGATGCTGCGGATCGTTCGTGCCATTGAAGCAGCGACGCAATTGGCAGGCTATCAAGACATGGCTTTGTCCTGGGCTCCCGACATTGCGCGGCATGATTTCGGGCCGCACGGCGTCTTCATGGGCTACGACTTCCATCTCACCGCGGCTGGACCAAAGCTGATCGAGGTGAATACCAATGCAGGCGGCGCCTTTCTGAATGCGCTGCTGGCGAAGGCTCAGCGAGCCTGCTGCGCCGAAATTGAAATCGCTCAAGGCAAAGTTAAGCCCGACGATTTCGATTCAGCCGTGCTCGGCATGTTCCATCACGAGTGGGTGCTGCAGCGGAGGACGGGCGCGCCGAAGCGGATAGCGATCGTCGATGATCGTCCGGCAGAACAATATCTCTATCCGGAATTTCTCCTGGCCCAGCGCTTCTTGTTGAAACACGGCATCGAGGCGGTGATCGCCGATGGAAGACAACTCCGCTACGAGCATGGTCGGCTGTTGGCCGAGGGACAGCCGGTGGATCTCGTCTATAATCGACTGGTCGATTTTGCTTTGAATAATCCCGAGCATCAGGCTCTGCGTGCGGCCTATATTGACGATGCAGTCGTCGTGACGCCCAATCCGCGCGTCCATGCGCTGTACGCCGACAAGCGCAATTTATTGCTGCTGTCCGATCAGGAGGCGCTGCGCTCATGGCAACTCCCGCCGCACATGGTTGCGGATCTCGCTGGAATACCGCGCACGGTGCAGGTGACGTCCGACAATGCACAGCAGCTTTGGGGAGCCAGGAAAACGCTGTTCTTCAAGCCAGCCGGTGGCCACGGCAGCAAAGCGGTCTATCGCGGAGACAAGGTAACAAAGCGGGTGTGGGAGGAGATTATTAAAGGAGGCTACGTCGCCCAGGACTTTGCCGCACCGAGCGAGCGCATGATCAAGCTCGACGGTTCCGCCGAGATGCGCAAGACCGACATCCGCCTCTTTGTATATGACGGGCAGATTCTCCTCACAGCTGGCCGCCTGTATCAGGGTCAAACAACGAATTTCAGAACGCCGGGCGGTGGATTTGCGCCAGTCTTTGTCGTTTAGGCAAGGAAAATACTGACGCTCGCATCCCGTATGGAGAGAGCGGAATTCTACGTCTCCTCCGACTTCGCTTTGCCGGAACCGTGATCGTGATGGCCGCGATGCATCAAGTGCATGAGCGGACAAGCCAGCAGGATGAGATAGGGCGCGATGAGCGCAACATGCGCCAGATGAAAGACAAACAGATATATACCTGCCGCCGCAGCGGCAAGGCAGGTGACCAATCCTGGCGTCGATCCCAACAACGTTTTGAAGCCTAACATGTCGTTTCCTCTCCCCGCCGGTGGTTCTCCGATGCTGTACGTCACGCGGGCTTGGACTCCTCGTTGATCCATGGTGCCCGACCGATGGCGATCCACAGCGCCAAGGTCGGTATCACGAACCATCGCAAGAGCGGGGTAAGGCCCATCCCGATCATCGGGACAACCGGGCATCAGGTCCGAATAGGCCCAGCTCCCGCGCACGCTGGTATTCAGCCATTCGCTGTAAATTGTATAGACGACACCTATTGTGAGGCTTGCCACGTAGACGCGCAAAACGCCCTTGCTCGGCCACGTCCTACGGGCGAACAATGCCAGAGCCACGTACCGCAACACGCACTCGGGCCGCAACTCGACGGTGCAAGGGTGGGATCGATGTTTGAGGCCGCTGAGGCAAATGCAGCAACGCCGAGTGCCCTCTTACAGCAGGCGCATCCACCCGGTCGGCGGTGTACCCGGGCGACGTGGCGGAAACCCCTGAAAGCCCATCGTACGGACAAGCTTCCGGCCCGGCTTCGGCAGAAACGGTTTTGCGACCGCGAATCGCTGCGCTGTAAAGCCGGCGCTGCAGATGGGAAAAACTAAACATAAAACTAAACATGATGAGTTAATATCACGCGTTGGACTCTATCGTCGCGATGTAGGCTGTAGGCCTACGGAAGCGGCAGCCGATAGCCTGTCAAGCTTGCCGACGCCCGTTCATTGAACTTGTCTAACTGGCTGAGCTGGCCTATCCTCGCGATGCATGAGGTATGAAGGCATGGATTGGACGGGGTGTCTGAGGCGCTTGGTTGGAGCTGCGGCCGTAATGATCGCTCTCCTTTTCGCGTCTTCTGCTGCCTATGCTCATGCCGGTCACGGACGCGCCGCCTCTGTCGAACCAGCGGCTGCTATTTATGCAGATGTCGATGCCCTTGCCGGCGAAACAGAACCCGACTCTGTGCGGGAGGTTTCCGCAACGGCCGCAACTTCATCTGACCTCCCGGTCTCGGAGCCTTGCACCGGAGGCTGCTGCAGCAGCGCCTCCGGGCATGCCTGTTGTGGCTTCAATATGCCTTCCGGCATAGCTGAAATGCCTTCGGGGCGGCGCGCCTCCCAGGTGTTCAGCGCCCCATCTTTGGGAGACGGTCTCTACCCCGAGGCCCTCAGGAAGCCTCCTCGATCCTTCGCGTGAATTTTTACGTCGGATAGGTGTCAACGGCCGTTCGCGGCTGATCACCTTCCGACCGTGTTCAACGGCGAAGGATTCTATCAATGAGATTTGTAATCGCTGCCGCTCTCGCGGCGGCCTTGGGCGTGGCTATTTGCGGCTTCCCAGCGCAAGCCCATGAGGGGCACAATCACGCCGAAGAGGCTGCGCCCGCCCCCAAACTCACTTCCGGCAACACCCGCGCGGAAGCCAGGTCCGATGCGTTCGAACTGGTTGCCGTCGCGCGCGGAGCCGAGCTGTCGATCTATCTTGACCGGTTTACCACCAATGAGCCGGTTGAGGGCGCCGTCATCGAAGTGGAGACCCCGGCCGGTCCGGTCACGGCACTGGGCCAGCCCGGCGAAGCCTATCGCATAGCTGCGCCTTGGCTCGCCAAACCGGGACCGGTCGACCTTATCGCCACGGTTACTGTTGGAGAGGCGACGGAGATTTTTCCGCTTACATTGGTCGTTCGCGAACCGGCGGTGGCGACGGCCGCGAAAGCGGTGCCCGGCCGAACGGCGTTGATGGAAAAGGCGGCGGCAGCCAGCCCAGCGCTTTTGGTTATTCTGAGTGTCGCTGGTGCAAGCTTCCTCCTTGGCCTCGCGGTCGCATCCCGTCGCCGGTCGCGCATGGCAGCCGCAATTGTCCTGCTTAGTCTGTCGTCGCTGTGCCTCGCCGGCGCGCCCGCCTGGGCACATGAGGGCGAAGACCACAGCCAGCCAGTTGCCGTCCCGGCAACGCTGGCGAGGGAAATTGCCCAGCGGCTTCCGGACGGGAGCGTCTTCGTACCCAAGCCAACGCAGCGCATTTTTGCGGTGCGAACGACGCGGACCGAACAGAGCACGCATCGGCGATCTATCGAGCTGCCAGGGAGAATTATTCCCGATCCGAATGCCAGCGGCTTGGTCCAGGCGGCGGTCGGGGGCCGATTATCGCCTCCGCCGGGCGGCTTTCCACAACTGGGCGCTCCGGTGAAGGCCGGCACCGTGCTCGCCTATGTGACGCCGCCGCTACAGGCGATCGACGTGTCGGATATACGCCAGCGTCAGGGAGAACTCGATCAACAAATCGCCATCGTTCAACGCCGCCTGGAACGCTACGAGACCCTGGCGCCGACCGCGGCCATCTCCCGGGTGCTACTTGAGGAAGCGCGGCTTGAGCTTCAGGGCCTCAAAGATCGGCGCGCGGCACTGGACCGAAGCAACCGGGATCCCGAACCGCTGGCCGCCCCTGTGTCCGGGGTGGTCGCCGATGCCAATGCGGTGGCGGGTCAGATGGCGCAGCCGGACTCAATCGTCTTCCGGATTGTCGATCCGGCCCGGCTCTGGGTCGAAGCGCTGAGTTTCGAACAGATTCCGGGCGCGCTGGAGGCCTCCGCAAAGACAAGCTCCGGGGAGGACGTCCGCCTCTCTTATCGCGGATCGGGTTATGCTGACCGCAACCAATCCGCCCCAGTACATTTCGCCATCGAAAGCGAACCTTTAGGACTGCGTCCAGGGCAGTTCGTCACTGTCCTTGTGACGACCGACCAGGAGAAGAAGGGCATCGCCATCCCGCGCGGCAGCGTTGTCCGCAGCGCCAACGGCCAAACGGTCGTCTTCGAGCACACAACCGCCGAGATGTTTGAGGCGCGCCCTGTGCGCGTCGAGCCGCTCGACGGCGAACGGGTTCTGGTGTTCTCCGGTCTTGGGCCCGGTCAGCGTGTCGTGACGCAAGGCGCTGAACTCCTCGATCAGGTCCGGTAGGGAGGCTCAGAGCAAATGTTTACGTTCCTTGTCAGCCAATCCCTGCGCAATCGCCTGCTGGTTTTGGCCCTGGCCGCTGCTCTCGTGATTTTTGGGGGCTATACCGTCACGCAATTGCCGGTGGATGTGTTTCCCGATCTGAACAGACCGACAGTTACGATCATGACCGAGGCGGAGGGACTCGCGCCTCCCGAAGTCGAGCAACTGGTCTCCTTTCCCATCGAAACCCAGATGAACGGCATTCCCGGCGTATCCCGCGTCCGTTCGGTCTCGGGGGTGGGGCTCTCCATCGTTTATGTGGAATTCGACTGGGGAACGGATATTTACCGCAATCGGCAGCAGGTGAGCGAACGCCTCTCGGCGGCGCGTGACCAGCTTCCGCTGGGCGCCGTGCCGCAAATGGGTCCGATCAGCTCCATCATGGGGCAGATCCTCCTGGTCGCGCTGACCAGCGACGCGGCAAGCCCGATGGAGTTACGCGAGGCCGCTGATTTCGTGGTGAGGCCCAGGCTTTTAACCATTCCCGGCGTGGCGCAGATTATTCCCATGGGCGGAGAGGTGCGGCAATACCGGGTTGCACCCAATCCAGCTGCTGCGCGGGCGCTCGGCGTTTCCTATGACCAGATAGAGAAAGCCCTTGGCCAGTTCGGCGTCAACACCGGCGGCGGGTTTACCGACCAGAACTCCCGCGAATATTTGATCCGCAACATCGGCAGCACCACCCGCCTCGAAGACCTGCGCAACTTGGTGGTTGCGATCGTCGACAACCGGCCGATTTACCTGCATCAGGTTGCCGAAATCTCCTTCGCGGCTAAGTTCAAGCGCGGCGACGCGGGCTTCATGGGCAAGCCATCCGTGGTGGTCTCGATCGAAAAGCAGCCTGATGTCGATACGATCCGTCTGACGCGGGACATCGAACAGGCGCTCAAGGAACTGACCGCCAGCCTCCCTCACGGCATTAAAGCCGACCAGGTTCTGTTCCGGCAGGCTAATTTCATCGAGAGCTCGATCGCCAATGTGCAGCGCGTGCTGGTGGAAGCCGCGCTCGTCGTGGCGGTCATATTGTTCGCCTTCCTGCTCAACTGGCGGACGACAATCATTTCCCTCACCGCCATCCCGGTGTCGATCCTTGCCACGGCGGTCATCTTCCATTTCGCCGGATTGTCAATCAACACCATGACTCTAGGTGGACTTGCCATCGCAATTGGCGAACTGGTCGATGACGCAGTCGTGGATGTGGAGAACATTCTCCGCCGGCTGCGCGAGAACCGGGCGGCAGGCAATCCGCGCTCAACCTTCGATGTGGTGGTTTCTGCATCTCAGGAGGTGCGGTCCGGTATCGTCTACGCCACCATGATCATCGTCCTGGTGTTCGTGCCGCTGTTCGCCTTGTCGGGCATAGAGGGGCGCTTGTTCGCCCCGCTCGGCGAGGCCTACATCATCTCCATACTGGCCAGCCTTATCGTGTCCATCACCCTTACGCCGGTGATGGCTTATTACATGTTGCCCGGACTTAAGCGGCTGAGCGAAGGAGAGAGCGGCCTTGTCCGTGTCCTCAAGCGAGCCAATCGCGCCGCTCTTGAGGCTGCGTTCCAGATGCAAGGGGCGCTCATTGTCCTCGTGCTGGCAGCCGTTGTCACCGCCGCGACAGCCGCATTTTTCCTGCCACGCGCCTTCCTGCCGGCCTTCAACGAGGGCACCTTCACTATCAACCTTCTGTTCAATCCCGGTGTGTCGTTGGTGGAGTCCAATCGCGTCGGACTGATTGCCGAACGGCTGATCCTCGACGTACCTGAGGTGAAGACTGTCGGGCGGCGCACCGGACGGGCCGAACTCGACGAGCACGCCGAGGGGGTGCATTCCTCCGAGATCGAAGTCGATCTGAAGCCGAGTTCGCGGCAAAAACCCGAGATTATCGCCGACATCCGCTCAGCGCTAGCGGTGCTGCCGCTGTCGATCAATGTCGGTCAGCCGATTTCTCACCGTTTGGACCACATGCTTTCCGGCGTCCGCGCCGAAATCGCTCTGAAAATCTTCGGCGAGGATCTCGACACCTTGCGCGGTGCGGCG
Source organism: Rhodomicrobium sp. (assembly GCA_031399085.1). Classification (GTDB taxonomy): domain Bacteria; phylum Pseudomonadota; class Alphaproteobacteria; order Rhizobiales; family Rhodomicrobiaceae; genus R-RK-3. Next base: position 14,641 of record JANNOQ010000086.1, on the reverse strand, counting down.
GAGGACCTACGCGCGCGGCTGTCCCGTATTCCCGGCCTCACCGACTTGCAGGTCGAAAAGCAAGTGCGCATCCCCCAGCTGGAAATCCGCGTCGATTACGGACGTGCCGCGCTGTTCGGAGTTCAGCCCGCAGCCGTGATCGACCAGTTGAGCCGGCTGTCCAATGGCAGGGTCGTCTCGCGCATCGTCGACGGCTACCGCCGCTTCGACGTGGTGATGCGCCTTCCCGACGCGCTACGGACGATCGAGCGGTTGGGCGATCTGCTGATCGAGACGCCGTCCGGATGGGTCCCGGCACGCCAGCTTGCAGACCTCCGGGAAACCGACGGTCCCAACCAGATCCTGCGTGAGAACGGCCGGCGGCGCGTCGTGGTCTTGGCTAACACCGATGGTCAATCGGATATGGCCGCGATCGTTGCACAGATTCGGAATGAGCTCGACAGCACCAGGCTGCCTGAAGGTTTCTTCACCAGCCTGGAAGGCACCTTCCAAGCACAGGAGGAGGCGAGCCGCACCATCGGCTTGCTCTCGCTGCTGTCGCTGTCGCTCATTTTTGCCATCCTGTACAGCCGCTACCGGTCCGCCGTGCTTGCTTTGATCATCATGAGCAGCGTGCCGCTTGCCCTGATTGGTTCTGTGGCAGCCTTATGGCTTGCCGGACAGCCGCTCTCCGTCGCGAGCATGATCGGTTTCATCACGCTCACCGGCATCGCGGCGCGCAATGGCATCCTCAAGATCAGCCATTACATCAACCTGTCGCTGCAGGAAGGGATGCCGTTCGGCCGCGATTTGGTCATTCGCGGCAGCCTTGAGCGGCTCACACCAGTGCTCATGACAGCGTTATCGGCGGGCGTGGCGCTGATACCGCTCCTGATTGATGCCGCGACTCCAGGCAAGGAGATTTTGCACCCAGTCGCGGTCACGATCTTCGGCGGCCTTATCAGCGCGACGTTGCTGGACAGCTTTCTCACCCCCGTTCTGTTCCTGAAATTCGGCTGCAAGCCGCTTGAGCGCCTTCGCGCTCTTGCCGCTGGAGGTGAGGATGGCACAGGTCGAAAAACCGCCCCGTCCACCGCGGAAGCTTTTTAACCAAAGGAGAACCCATGATTCTAAGAAGCATATTCATTACAGCCGCGTTGATCGCAGCGCCCCCTGTCCTGGCCCATGAAACCAAAGGACCGAATGGCGGTCGGGTGGTTGATGCCGGCGAATACCATGTCGAGCTGGTGGTTAGCGCCGCGCAGGTCGAGGTGTTTTTGACCGACGGCAGCGACCAGCCCGTCGCCGCCAGCGGCTTTAAAGGCACGGCCATTCTCGTTGCGGACGGCAAAGCCCAGCGCATCGCGCTTGAACCCGGCCCAAGCAACCAATTGACCGGCAAGAGCAGTGTGGCGCTCCCAGCAGACGCGAAAGGCGCGGTGCAATTCACCGCTCCTGGTGGCAAATCCGCCCAGGGGCAGTTCCAATAGGTCGCGGCAATCCGTGGCGCCAAAATCAAACACTTTCACAAAGGTACATACGATGAAAAAACGAAACGCAATCCTGGCCGTGGCGATGATCGCGGGGGTCAGCAGTGCCGTGTGGGCGCAAGGCATGAAGAGCCATGACGGCATGGACATGAAAATGAACATGGACAGCATGATGCCGTCGCCGTCGGACGCGGATTCGACTAAGGACTTCAAAACCGCGCATATGAAGATGATGCACGACATGATGATGGAATTCTCGGGCGACGCCGATGTGGACTTCGTCCGCGGCATGATCCCCCACCATCAGGGCGCGATCGAGATGGCCAAGGTCCAGCTTGAGCACGGCAAGGACCCCGAGCTGCGCAAGCTGGCGCAGACAATCATCTCCGATCAGGAGAAGGAAATCGCCCAAATGCAGGACTGGCTGAAGACAAATAAGAAGTGAGTTGCTGCTGAGAGCGTCAGGGCATCGCCACAGCGCTCTCAGACCAGTCTGAGGATTCGCGATCAGCCGCTACGGGCTGATGATCGGCGACCTTCAGCAAGTGGTGGCTTCCGCGCTCGGCGCCGAGACGGTGACGACCACAGTCGAGGGCCGCGAGCGTTATGCGGTCAGCCTGCGCTACCCGCGCGACATCCGCAGCGATCCTCATGCAATCGCCCGCCAAGTTCTGGTACCGCTGCCGAACGGCGCATCCATTCCACTGGGGCAGGTCGCGGCGGTGAAGCTCCTGCAGGGGCCGGCGTCGATCCGCACCGAGAACGCCCAACTTGCCGCCTATATCTTCGTCGATGCCCGCGACCGCGACCTCGGCAGTTACGTGGCGGACGCCAAGCAGGCCGTCGCCGGTTCGGTTAAATTCCCACCCGGATATTTCGCCATCTGGAGCGGGCAATTCGAATATTACGAGCGCGCCAAGCAGCGCCTCGCGGTCGTGATCCCCTTGACGCTGATCATCATCATGCTGCTGCTCTATCTCAATTTCCGCCGCATGACCGAGACGCTGATCGTCATCCTGTCGCTGCCCTTCGCGCTAGTCGGCGGACTGTGGCTGATGTGGTGGATGGGGTTTAACCTTTCTGTGGCCGTCGCCGTCGGCTTTATCGCGCTCGCTGGGGTTGCCGCCCAGACAGGCGTCATCATGCTGATCTATCTCGATCATGCCTTGGAGGCGCGGCGCACGCTGGCCACCACCGCCGGACGCGCCATCAATCGCGCCGATCTCCACGCGGCGATCATGGAGGGCGCCGTCGAACGTGTCCGTCCAAAGATGATGACCGTTGTCGCGATAATGGCGGGGCTACTACCCATTCTTTGGAGTCATGGCACCGGCTCGGAGGTCATGCAGCGCATCGCCGTACCGATGATCGGCGGGATGGTGTCATCGACCATCCTCACGCTTCTGGTCATTCCGGCGATCTATTCGCTCGTGAAGGGCATCGGCGTGTCGCGATCCTCGGCCATATGCAATTTCCCCCCAGATTAGCGGGGTACTCGGCGGATCGCGGATTGAAATAAACTGCCGGAGATACGTTCCACGCCAGCCTATTTGCTGGGAGATCCATATTCATTGGGCACGCGCGGAGTTGTATCTACCAATACCGTGTTAGACGCCCTGTCCTTTCGCGCGTCTCCGGGCGAGTTCTCGATAGAAGGCTTCTGGCGTAATCCCAATTTCCGCGGCGACATGACGCCAGCGTCCCTTTGGTGGTAGTCCGCTTTCATTGAGGACCATCCAGGCAGTGACTCGCTCTGTTACCGTTTTCAGCGACAGGATTTCGGCGGCCGCACGGCTTCTTTGCACCTCTTGCGCCAAATGGCGCGTCATGGCGCGCGCTAGCTCCGGATCCGACGCAAGCGCCGCCTCGATCCTCAGGCGCGGCAGCACGCACAGCACCGCAGGCTGCGCCGCGATGGCATCGCAGTGATAGCTTTGAGCGAAAAGCGAAGCCTCAGCGAGGATAGCACCGGGACCTGCGCGCTGCAGCACCAGCTCGGAGCCATGTGGCAGTGAACGCGTCAGTAGCAACGCTCCCGAAACCACCAGGAACAGCGAGAGGATTGGATCGCCGGCGCGAAACAGCACGTCATTGGCGGCGAGCTTCTGCTCGCGCTCGCCCAGTCTTGACAACTCAGCTGTTAATGGGCTCGACATGATTGCGATCATGTTCCGCACGAGCTGCCCGTGCAAGGTTGATTGATCAAATGAGAGGAACGATCATGACGCGTCCAGGCCAGCTCGCGCTTTGCTTTGCGCTTATGTTCGCATCCAGCTTTCCGGCCACGGCGCAGCACCATGATGGGATCGCAATGCCGAACCCTTCTGAAGGCGCCAGGTCGACAGCCGGATCGCCCTATGCCGGTATGGAGCGGCGCGCCGTTAAGGCGCTTTCGGAGCAACAGATTGCGGATCTCAAAGCCGGACGAGGGATGGGCCTCGCGCTCGCGGCAGAGCTCAACGGCTATCCCGGCCCGCTTCATGTGCTCGAACTCGCCGATGCGCTTCAGCTTACGCATGAGCAGCGCACCCAAACCCAGGCGCTGTTCGAGGCGATGAAAATTGAGACGATTTCGATTGGAGAGCGGATACTCGCGGAGGAAATGTCGCTCAATTGTCTGTTCGCCGAAAAGGTCGTGACGCAACCTTTGTTGGATGGCGCAGCGGGCCGGATCGGGACCGCACAAGGTGCCTTACGTAGCGCCCACCTACGATATCACCTCGCGATGGTCGACCTGCTGACACCGGCGCAGATCGCCCACTACGCTAAGCTGCGCGGCTACATTCCAAGTGGGCCTCACCAACATAATTCCCGATGAAACCGCTACCAGCCGTCTGGCACGCTGTAAGCAGAGATCCTCAGGTTGCGCAACGAATCACGATTTCGCTTCAAGTTCAAAGCAGTGACGGCTGATCATGGGAAGGAATGGTGCAGCCTTGCACCGTGGCCGCAGTCAAGCGCACTGGACGAGGCGAAGGCGTTTTCTGGAGCAATTTCAGCCTAATACGAGTCGCGAGGAGATTCCCTTTTGGAGCGAATGCTGATTCCCTGATCCTGTCAGTTACCGGCGGGGCAGGATGGGCAAGCCTTTGGACATGGATCTGCGGCGCCGGGTGGTTGCGGCGATTGAAGGCGGGTTGTCGACCCGCGCGGCGACCGCGCGTTTTTCGATCGGCATTGCGAGGGCGGGATCCTGGGCGCGGCTGAAGCGCAAGACTGGCGATGTCCGTCCGGCACGTCAGGGCTCGCCATCAAGCTCCAAGCTCGATCCGCAAGAAGCGTTCATTTTGGGGCTGATCGAGCGGACGCCGGACATTACGCTTGCAGAGATTGCCGAGCACTTGCAAGCGGATTGCGGCGTGCGGGCGGCGCCTGCCACGATCTGGTATTTCTCGACAAGCGCGCAATGTCTTCAAAAAAACCGCTCACGCCAGCGAGCAGGAACGCGACGACGTCCGCGCGGCCAGGGCGCTTTGGCTTGATTGGCAGCGCGATCTCGATCCGGACCGGATGGTTTTCATTGGCGAGACCGGGGCTTCCACCAAGATGGCACGTCTGCGCGGCCGCCGCGCGGCGAACGCTGCCGTGCATCCGTGCCCCACGGCCATTGGGAAACGACGGCCTTCAACCGCATTGCGGCACGGCTGGCTTGCCGCGCCAACGGTGCTTGATGGCCCGATGAACGGGGCCGCCTTCCTCGCCTATGTGCACCAGGTTCTCGTCCCCGAGTTAAAGACGGGCGACATCGTGGTGATGGATAATTTGCCTGCTCATAAGGTGGGCGGCGTCAAGGATGCGATCGAGGCAGCGGGCGCAAGCCTGCGTTATCTGTCGCCATACAGTCCCGACCTCAACCCGATCGAAATGGCCTTCGCAAAGTTCAAAGCCCTGCTCAGAAAAGCAGCGGCACGAAGCGTCGAAGACCTCTGGCGCGGCATCGCATCGGCCCGCGACGCCTTCACGCCAGACGAATGCCAAAACTATCTCAAAGCGTGCGGATACGGAACGCGGCCACGATTAAATTGAATCTGCTCTAGTGTGCGAACTCCGGGTGGGACAAACGCTGCCCGGACCCGTCTCAACGGGAAACTTCCCGTTAAGAAAACACGCTTGGGCATTAAACTGTCGCTCCAAACGCTTGTATCGGCTTGACATACGTAGTTGATTTTGCTATATTCCTAGACATGGAGGAGCCATGTCGAAGCTCATCACAGTCAAAGAATTTCTCGCCCGCTTCCCGGACGATGACGCTTGCCTTGAGCACCTGATGGTGACTCGCTTTGGCAAAGAGTTTGATTGTCCGAAATGCGCCAAGGCCAGCAAGTTTCATCGCATCCGCAGCGAACGCGCCTATGGCTGCCAATGGTGCGGGCATCACATTCACCCGAGCGTCGGAACGCCGTTTCACCGTTCTCACATGCCGCTGCAAAGCTGGTACTACGTGATGTATCTTTTCACCGTCACGCGCCACGGCGTTTCGGGAAAAGAAATCCAGCGCCAGCTCGGCTGCGGTTATGAAGCGGCTTGGCGCATGGGCCATGAAATCCGCAAATACATGGCGCTGCTGGACGGCAACGGGCCGCTCGACGGCGACGTTGAGGCCGATGAAACTTATGTCGGCGGAAAGCGCCCCGGCAAGCGCGGTCGCGGCGCTGGCGGCAAGACGGTCGTCTTCGCCATGCAGGATCGCGACGGCGATATGATCGCCAAGGTCGTTCCGAATGTGAAGGGCGCGACCTTGAAGGGCGAAATTGAGGCTCACGTTCTGAAGGGATCGACGATCCACACCGATGAACTGGCGTCCTACAATGGGCTTACGAGGCGCGGCTACAGCCATCGCCAAGTTCAGCACGGCAAGGGCGAATACGCCCGCGACGGAAGCCATGTGAACACCGTCGAAGCATTCTTCGGCATACTCAAGCGCTCGATCCGCTCCACGCATATCTCTGTCTCGGCTAAGAATCTTCCGAAATATGTGGCTGAGTTTGAGTTTCGTCAGAACCTTCGCAAGGTGCCCCACTTGATGCTGGCTCGGATGCTGAGCTTCCAAGCATAAGGGCCAGCAAGTGCCAGAATCGAGACGCGCCGTCCGGGCGCGGGTCTTCGATTTCATGCTCGACGGCGAATTCGTCCAGCTTGCCTTGTTCAATCGCTTGTTTGAGGTTCATGGCTGACCTCTTCGGTATTTAAACAAGAAGCGAGGATGTGTGTCGTTTGCTTCGCACCAATCAATCAATGCCTTTCGCCTAACGGGCATATGAGGATGGAACGTTGTATCGGCATCTCCGCTAGTTGTCTCAATTGCACTCGATGCAGCCTCTCGAACGGAAACCAGAACAGCCAAATATCCTGAGCTTTTTTTTAGGCGATTACCCGGTTGACAAACCCATCGACTCGTTGCTGACTTGCGTCAAACGATCAAGATGGAGTCCATTATGGGCATTCGGTACGAGAATTTAGATAAGGTCACAAGGGCCTCTATGGTCCTTGAGGTTCAAAACGACGCTGATCAAGGCTCGCTTTATCTGAGCAGTTACCTTTCAGATGAAGGTAGGGCAGACTGGCCGAACCTTCTCAAAGAGGCAGCGCAGCATCACGGCGATGACTGGCTAGCTCAACAACTCCGCCTTGGCGGCCGACTTCTTCGTCAAGTTCAGCGACGAAAGCCGAAAGGCGGCTTCACGATGGCTGACGTTCCAGTCACAGCGCACACGACGATGGCCGAAGGCGAGTTCAACCGGTTCTATATCCGAGCCGTTTGCGTTTGCGCCCTTGAAGCTGGGCAAAGCAACGTTCTGATCTATCGTGGTCGCCACTCGTCAGAGCCACGCCCGGAGTCTGAGGCGCTGATCGGCAACCTCATCCCGGCTGATAGACTGCTCAGTGACTTGAGAGAGAAGGCGGGCGTGGAAGCCGCACTTGGCTTGGCGAAGCCGAATTCAGGCCTGACGGTCAAACTGCACTCATGAGAAGGACAAGCGGCTTTCGTCGTCAATTCTGTATTCTCGTGACTCGTCCTCGTTCTCGAGAATGAAGAGTTCGGCGTTGCCGGCAACTCCCAGGCCGTATTTGTGCGAGAGCTTTGTCAGCTCTGCCAAAAATGCCGTTGTATCGGCGTCAGTCATATCGGCCATTTTACCTCCATTTGAATGCGTATGCCCATGCAAAAACCCGGCACTATGGCCGGGTTCCAAAAAGATGCCGCTGGCGAGGTTCAGCGGCTCTTTGCTTTGGTTGGCTTTACCCTTTTCGGGGAGCCATCCTCGCGAACTCGTTTCGATTTCTCATCCTTGCGCGGCGGAGGCGATGACGCCACGCGCTTCATAAGCTTGTCAACGGCCTCTTCGTTTTCGGAACACTCAAGCTCTTTAGCGGCTTCAATGAAGCGTTGGCGTTGACTTTTTAGTTTTGAAGTATTTGATGTCGTCATGACAATCGCTCCAGAACAGCAACCTAGCGCTTTCTCGCATTCTCCAGTGCGGTTGATTGCTTCTTTTCCCCTTTGGTGACTGTAGTTTCCCTTGTCGTGTTTGCTGGACGCTTCGCCTCGCCAGGTGAGAAAAAGCGACCAGATGATGTTCGAAACGGAGTGCTTAACGCCTCCCTACCGACCCTGATATTTTTCGGTTTCTCAGGCATGGCTCGTTCTCCATTCACTGTTTATTTTGACGAGTCCGGCGACCACGGGTTGAGAAATATCGACACAGAATTCCCCATTTTTGTACTTTGTGCCGCACTCTATCGCATCGAAGATTACCTACGGCACGATTGCCCACTGTTTTCAGATATCAAGTTCAAGCTCTGGTGGCACGACACGGTGGTATTTCATTCATATGAAATTAGGAAGCAGAGCGGGGATTTCGCCGCACTGGCCAACGCTGCAAATCGGAATAAGTTCTTTGAGGAAATTACCAACTTTTTCGCTCAGTCGAAGGTGACGCTGATTGCCGGGGCCATTAACAAACAAGCCTTGAGAGATCGGTATGTCGCTCCTCAAAATCCGTACGACGTATCTCTGATGTTCTGCCTTGAGCGGGTTTACGGTCATCTTATATCGCACGGAGGAGCGGACACCACGACCACGTGTATCTTTGAAGCGCGTGGTGCAAAGGAGGATGCTGATCTTAAGAAGAGGTTCAGCGAAATCTGCTCTGGAAATAACCAGTGGCGCAGGGCTTTGCCGTTCCAAGCCGTTTTCACGAGCAAAAAAGCCAATCTGCCCGGCCTTCAGGTCGCTGACCTTGCTGCATATGCGACGGCTCGCCATGTTCAGCACCCGAACCGTGAGCGCATGGATTGGAGCTGCATAGAACCACGATTCCGTCGTGGCCCGAACGGTAGAATTCTCGGCTGGGGATTAAAAATCTTTCCATAAAGCTAATGGGACCGCTGTTTTTCAAGCGATCCCATTCGCCGACCGGAATAACTCCAATCCATTTCATGTGAACATATAGGAAACAAAGCTTGACAGTCAAGTGTCCGATTCGCCTAGGCCATCGCTTGGTCAGGCCATCGGTAAGTCAACCGCTTTCCCCTCACGCCCACAAGCGCCTTTTCGGATCGCATCTCGTCATCAATGCCAAGTTTGACGCGGTTGTTATATCGGAACTCGAATTCCGCCAGATACCGGTGCAGGTGTTTCTCAGAGCAATGCTGATAAACACCCTTCATGCCACGCTTGAAGATCGAGAAATAGCCTTCCAGAGTGTTCGTGTGAACGGAGCCGCGAACGTACTCGCCAGCGCCGTGTTCAACCGTAAAGTGATGCGCGAAGCCCTTGCCGATGGGTTTGTAGTAACTGGCCTCATCGGTCATAAGCATGCTTTCTTTCGCCAAATTGGCGTCCACAATCGGCTTAATGGTCGCCGTATCGGCGTTGTCGATGTGGAACGTGCGAACCTCGCCACCGCGCTCGACAAGCGCCAGCGCCGCCATCTTGTGAGCGTAGCCGCGCTTCTTCGTTGCACCTTCCCTCTGGCCAATGAAGGTTTCGTCGATCTCCACAATTTTGCCTTCGCCGCCCATCGGGGCAAGGCCGCCTGAGCGCATGGCTTCGCGCAAACGGTGCGCTAAAAACCAAGCCGCCTCGTAAGTGATTTCCAACGTGCGATGAAGCTGGTGCGAGCTGATGCCCTTCTTCGAGCTGCAAAGAAGGTGAGCCGCCTGGAACCACTTGTGAAGCGGGACGTGGCTGGACTCGAACACCGTGCCGACGCGAACCGTAAACTGCTTGCGGCACTTGCCGCACTTCTTCAGGCCGTGACGGACAACGCCTTCCGGGTTCTTCTTGCTCGGCTTGCTGCGGACGCCCTTGAGAGCGTAAATGCGATCCGTGTTGCCGCAATGGGGGCAGACAGGGCCATTGGCCCAGAGAAGAGCCTCAAGACGAGCAAACGCTGCTTCTTCATCGTGAAAGTGAGGCTTGTTGAGAACAGACATAACCGGAATCCCTAAATCCATTGATTTGAATATAGGGGTTCAGCATGGGTTTGTCAACCGTATAATCGCCATGGGTTTGGCATCTGATTAAAGTGACCGGAGATTACACCAAATATTCCAGATGGTGGTGGATTAGGCAAATTAACAGTGCCGTGATAAAGTCCGCGCCCTGGGGTTGGCCAATTGACGCTTACTCCAGGAATGCTCTCAAGGCTTTCCACCGTTGTCCAGCTAATTTGCTTATTTGGAAAACTTCCTCCTCTGGCTAGCTCATCGACTGATACACCGGCGGCTGTTTGACTGAGAATCCATAACCATTTTGCGTGAAAGCAGTGCCGCTCTCTAAATCCTGCGCCCGAGCCATTCCAGCTCTTACTACGTATTGTCTTGTGATTTCGGCATCACTCGACTGACCGAGACTAGTGGTCAGGTAGTCGACCTGCGCAGTGAACCAAGCCAAAATTGCTGCGTCAACGCCTAAACTACTAACCTGGTAATTGTCGGGAACGCCAGCTGGTCGAAGCCTAGCATCTCTGAAAGTTTCATTGAACAAATACTCGGACGCCGCCGTCACCGCGCCATTGCCGAACTTGCCGCCGCCGGCAACGCTGGCCAATCCGCCGACCGTGCTATTGACGATCAAGCCTGCTTCGACGCTCAGCCCGCGCGTAAGCGGCGCGGCGAACGATCCGACCGCACCCGACACGCGGGCGTGCCGAAATCTGGCTTATGACCGGTTAGATCCCTGACACCCTGCATGGCCAATGCCGTCGCCGTTGCTATGAACCCGGCCCTGAGCGCGAGGCCGAGGTCACCGCTGGCGAGCCCTGTCACGACGGCTGAGGCGATGCCGGCACCAATCGGCGCCCCGGGGCCGCAGGCAAGGGCGGCGGCGATCTGGGCGATTTGTCCCAAAATCGGGATGCGCCTGAGCAGAGGCGGTGATACGCGGGCTGAAAGATGAACTGACAGGCGAGATTTCGGTTTCCGGACCAGACCTGGCGCGAAGCCTGACCGACTTTGGTCTTGTTGATGAGTATTGACTCTACTTCCACCCCGTCGTGCTTGGTCGCGGCAAGCCATTCTTCGCAGGCGCCCGGCCGCCACTTCGCCTTGTGGCCAGCGTCTTAATCGGCGAGGACGCAATTAGATTGACGTACATTCCCGCCTGATCACGCAATTCGCCCGACGGATTGCGCCGACACGTCAGGTCCGCTTCGGCGCAAAGTTTCCCGTGGTGCGAAACGTTCTTTACGACCGGATTGAGGCGAAACTCTCAGGCGCCGCGATCAATCTGTGACGACCGCAGCTGCAGCGATTCGGCTGTTGCTATCCGTTGTTCTCTACGGGGAGGATGCGGTGAAAGGCGACTAAAAACGCTCCGCGCCCGTCACAGCAACTCGCGCGTCATTTATGAATCTCGGATTTCACCTGATCAGCGAAACCCGGGCCGATATTGAAGTTTTTGAACAATCTCGTTCAGAGCGTGGAGAAGTGAAGGACGATCGCCGTCTTCGACAAATTTGTCGACGGCTGCCTTACACTCGGCGGTTAGTGGCTCATACAACTCAAGTGTTTCAAACCATTGCTCGGGAGTCAGATTGGGGTGCTCTCGCTTCACGTTTGCAGCCCAAATATTCAATCGCGTGTCTGCGGATATCACTTCACCAACCATTAGCTGGACAGGTAGGCCGCTACGCCAATTATGGAGAAGCGGCAACACGCATGCGATGATTTCGCTTCGCAGGGGAGTATCTCGCTCTACAGAAACGCTTTGCGCAAGGATCCAGCCAGATAATCCATAAGAGGAGGATAGTATAAATCCTTGCACTTGGCGGGCGCCAAGGGTGATCAATGCTGCTTCTAAATCAGCTGCCCAAGGGCCCGGTGCGCCAGCCCCGCTGTAAGATCTTTCGATTTCAAAACCGAACCTCGAAATAAATTCTTTCAATGAGATGCGGTCAATATCGTGAATAATATTTCCGAAAGCGTCATTTTGAAATTGGTAAGCCTCAACTCCGTTGAACGCAATCAAGCGATCCTGGTCGAAGCGATTTGGCCATTGGGGACGCCTTGCCCGAATTCTGATCGTCCGCCTCTCGCAGTCCACATGGTACGAGATCAAAAGATTGTCGTGGAGGGATGGAAGCACTTCCGATGCCCTGATTTGCGATTTACGCAATCTATCACAGCGGCCATGCACGAGACAGCTGGGCTGAAGGCTAGAGGCGTGAGGACGGCTTCGGGCCACGAGAGATCGTCGGCTTGGAGGAGAATATGCCCTACCTAGCGATGGACGTGCACGGAGGGATCTGCGGCCAATCTCACCGTCAATTCTCGCCGATCAGCTCACCCGAACTGCGGTGATTCCGGACCTTCAGAGACTTAGAGTCGGCCTCTATTCACAATCCACAGCCTGAGCTGCAAACCGTGTTATCGCACCATATACCCCGAAGCCGATGCCATCGGCGAACTGCTGCCGTTCGACCATGTTGTGCGTCAGGAAAACCAACACCGAGCGGTCGTTAGGATCAGCCCGCCACCACCCGCCAAAGCCGCCCGGCCACCCAACCGCGCCCACGCCACCTCCACACAACGCTTTAATCGCGCTATCCGGCTCGACAACCACGGCGACACCCAGGCCGAATCCATGCCCTTCCCCAAAGAGCGTCATTCCCCCAACCTCGGCCGTAGCGCGCTGCGGTTCGGTCAGGCGGTTCGTGGTCATGAGAGCCAGGGTCTCCGGTCGCAACAGCCGCACGCCATCCACGACGCCCTCGCTTACGAACATCCGCGCAAAGGTGAGATAATCATCCAGCGTCGACCAAAGGCCCTGGCCGCCCGAGACATACACCATGTCTTGGGGGCGCTCGGGCAGGAAGGAACCGCCTGGCCCGTCAACGCGAGCGGTCAGACGCCCTGCCGCATCAAATCCATAGGCTCGGGCCCGCCGATCCCATTTCTCGCGCGGAACGGTGAAGCATGTGTCCTTCATCCCCAGCGGGCCAAAAATCCGTCGCTCGAAGATGTCGCCGAGCGGCGCGTCTTCGATCCGTTCAATCAGCAAACCGAGCAAATCCGTCGAATGACCGTAGTGGAACGCCGCACCGGGCTTGTCGATCAGAGGCAGGGCCGCTAGCCCGGCTATCCAGTCTCCTGGCGCCACGGAACTGTCAATGTCGCCGCCCAGCGCCTTGTCATAGGCGTCAGCAAGCGCGCCTTCATGAAACGCGCCGTAGGTCAGGCCGGAGCGATGCGTGAGCAGATCCTCAAACGTGATCTGCCGCTCCGCCGGGTTGGTTTCGTCGAGCGGACCGCCAGGAGAACGCAGAACCCGCATCAGCGAGAAATCCGGCGCCCAGCGGGCAATCGGCTCGTCCAGCGCGAACCGGCCTTCCTCAGCCAGCATGAGCGCCAAGGTCGATGTGATCGGCTTGGTCATTGAGGCAATACGGAAGAGGGTATCGCGCTCGACCGGCAGTTCGGCCTCCATATCCCGCCATCCGACGCAAGGGACGTGACGAACCCGACCGTCACGCCATACCAGCGCTGCGGCGCCAGCCAGTTGCCCGGCATCGATGCTGGTCTGGAGGGTTGCCGCAAGCGGGTGATGGATTTTCATCGGGGACCTTCTCACCATAAAATTGCATCTCTTTAAAATAGATTTTATATAAAATAGCAATCGTGTATCTTCGGCAACATGACGTCCCCGAGCGACAACCCTCGTAAGCGGCCCAAAGGCGATAAGCGCGCACGCACCCGGGCCAAGCTTCTTCAGGCAGCCCGCGAGCTTGTCCAGGAAAAGGGCTACGCCCACACGACGATGGAGGACGTGGCGCGCCGCGCCGGTATGACCAGCGGCGCGATCTACGGGAACTTCAAAAATCGCGCCGAGCTGTTTGTCGCCTTGGGCCAGACCTATTGGGCTCCAATCAAGCCGGAGATCGATCCAGGGTCGACCTTCGCTGAAACAATGCGGGCGCTGGCCGCGGCGACGATTGCGGTGATCCCGGAAAGGCGCAGCGCGGCGGCAGGCCGGCTGACGGGCATGGCCTACGCGGTCAACAATGAGGAGCTTCGCGCGCAGGTGCGCGAGGTTACAGCCAGGAGTTATGAATGGGGGGCGGCGTGGCTAGCGAGTGAGAGGCGAGGCGGCGAACTGCCCATGCCCCCAGATCTTCTGGTGCGCGTGATCCATGCCCTGACAGAGGGCCTTGTGCTCCAGAGATTGTTGACCCCAGAACTGGTTCCGGATGAAGTCTTCTATGCTGCCTTTGCAGCGCTCGCTGGCGAATGCCAGACTGGGAATGCGGTACTGGGGACTCACCTCAAAGGTAATATGCGACAGACGCGGCACGTCTGCTCCGAGGTGATACCGGGCGTGCCGATTCATCATCCGCGACGGAGAGGTTGCGGTGTTTGCGGACCTCGCCGACTGATGGAGTCATCGTCAGGTCGGGGCCAGAGCGGTGCATGAGGGCCGGGCGATCGGAGACGGGACGGCTGGCAGGTCCTGGGGGTTCAGCCGACGGTCCACATCAACACAACATATGCTTGATTTGCCAGGGTGCCAGAGTTCAAAGCATTTGTATCAACTCTCGGAAATCATAGTTGAAGAAGGTCGTTGCCTCGTTTGTGCGTGACCTCCCATTCTTTGGTGCTGCCGCCGGAGTTGTGAGGAAAGCCGGCTCTGTGGAATACCCAATTCAAGTATTCGACGAACGGTCGGATTG
>JANNOQ010000013.1:0-1767 GCA_031399085.1 Rhodomicrobium sp. | reverse complement strand
ATGACGGTTTTGGTGGGCGGCTTGCGCGTGCTCGGCGTCAACTATGGCGGGTCCAAGCATGGCGTCTTCACCGAGCGCGTAGGGCAGCTGACCAATGACTTCTTCGTCAATTTGACGGACATGGCCTACAGCTGGCGGCCGGCAGGTTCCTACGGAACCTTCGAGCTCCGGGATCGAATGAGAAACAGCGTAAAGTGGACCGCAACGAGCGCGGATCTGGTCTTTGGATCGAACTCGGTGCTGCGCTCCTGCGCCGAAGTCTATGCACAGGACGATAATGCACAAAAGTTCGTGCGCGACTTCGTCGCCGCCTGGACCAAAGTGATGAACGCAGACCGGTTCGACCTGCGCGCCTGAGAGTAGGCGTTAGGTCCGACATGGCAAGCGCGGCGGTTGAGCGTGTGAACCCTCACCATGGTCGCGGGGCGGTCGCCTCGGGCCGCCAATCCGGCAACGGCGGTCCAGCCTCTTCATGAACCGCCGTCGCCCTGCGGGCGGCAAAGATGCGCATGAGATTACATTATTTCAGGATCAGAGGCGTCAACACGGGCGCCATCAACATCTCGAACTCAAGATTGGTGGCGGAGACGATATTCTCCACGATAAGCCTGTTTTCGACGCGCGCCACGTGGGTTTCATCGAACAGGATAACCCGGTTCGTAGCCGCAACACCGAAAAAGGACTTGGCGTGCCGCTGGCGCGAATGGAACCGCGTCACGACCCGTGTTCCGTCGGCTGAGGCGAACTGATCGAGGATCTCGACGGGTGACTCGGCCGGAAACGCGTCTACGAACGCAGCAATGGTCGCTTTGTACTCATCCCGGCCGTCAATCGGGCCCTGCGGCTTTAGGCCGGTGATCCCCTGAACGCGGGGATGCAAAGTTTCGTCGGCGACGGCCATGTCCGCCTTGCCGAGAAATTCGAGGACGAAGCGGCGGACGATATCAGTGTTCGTGGTCATGAACCCCTCCTGAGTTTTCGCCGAAATTTAAGTCAAACTGGACAGGATCGTCTATCCATCAAAAGGAATATTGAGTATCGCTTTCATCGATGAAGCTGAACTCCCTGGACCTGAACCTGCTCTTGGTGTTTGAGGCGCTGTACGATGCCCGCAGCGTCTCGCGCGCGGCCGAAAGGCTGGCGCTGCGCCAACCGGCGGTCAGCAGCTCTCTAGCGCGGTTGAGACAGATTTTTGGCGATGAGTTGTTCGTCCGCGCCTCCGGCGCTATGCAGCCTACGCCCAAGGCTCTGCGCATTGCGCCGGGCATCTCGAATGCGCTGGCCGAACTCCGGGCAACATTTGCGCAGGAAGCGCCGTTTTCGCCCGAACGCGCGGAGCGGACTTTTGTCATCGCGAGCACCGACTATACGACGCTCGTGCTGATGCCTTCAGTCATTGCTGCGTTGCGGGATGAAGCGCCCGGGGTGAACCTGCGTATCATCGGCTATGATAAAAGCGACATTCCGGCCCTTATCGGTCAAGGCGAGATCGACGTGGCCCTGGGAGTTTTCCAGAACGCGCCGGACAAAGCCGTGCGGCAGTTTTTGTGCCGCGAGTCGTTTGTCGGTCTTGCCCGCCGCGACCATCCATTAATCCACGCCGGAGTGGTCACGCTGGAGAACTACGTTGGCGCGGCCCATGCCCTGGTGTCCGTGCGCCGTGATGCCGTCGGCGAGATCGACAGGGCTTTAGGGGAGCGCGGCCTGAGTCGGAGGATCGTGCTCACGCTACCGCATATGCTTGTCCTGCCGGAAATCCTCAGGCGG
>JANNOQ010000008.1:0-3322 GCA_031399085.1 Rhodomicrobium sp. | reverse complement strand
GGAGAGCCTGGAGGCGCGGGAGGAAGAGCGCGCGCGGTTCTCCTCCGGCGTCAGCGAGTTCGACCGGGTGATCGGCGGCGGCTTCATCCCCGGCTCGGCGATCCTCGTGGGCGGCGACCCCGGCATCGGCAAATCGACGCTGCTGCTGCAGATCGCGGCGTCCGTCGCCAATAGCGGGCGCGCGGCGGTTTACGTGTCTGGCGAGGAGGCGACGCAGCAATTGCGGCTGCGCGCGGCGCGGCTGGGCGTCGATAAATCAGCGGCCAAAATCGCGGCGGAAACCAATGTCGCGGCCATTTTTGCAGCGCTCGACGGCGCCGCCCCGCCCGATTTGCTCGTCATCGACTCGATCCAGACGCTGTGGAGCGACACGATCGATAGCGGCCCCGGCACGGTCTCCCAGGTGCGGGCCTCCGCGCAGGCGCTGGTGAGCTACGCCAAAAAGCGCGGCAGCGCCGTGATCCTCGTCGGCCATGTGACAAAGGACGGGCAGATCGCGGGGCCGAAGGTTGTCGAGCATATGGTCGATACGGTGCTCTATTTCGACGGCGACAACGCGCAGAATTTCCGGCTGCTGCGGTCGGTTAAGAACCGCTTCGGCCCCGCGCACGAGATCGGCGTGTTCGAGATGCGCGGCGACGGGTTGCAGGAGGTCGTCAATCCGTCCGAGCTTTTCCTGTCTGGCCGTGAGGTGAGCGCGCCGGGAACGGCGGTGTTTGCGGGCGTGGAAGGCTCGCGACCGCTGCTAGTGGAAATTCAGGCGCTGGTCGCCGCGTCGCCATTTGCCGCACCGCGCCGCGCCGCTGTGGGGTGGGATTCGACGCGGCTCTCCATGATTCTCGCGGTGCTGGATGCGCGTTGCGGCGTGCGCCTTGCCAACCATGACGTTTACCTGAACGTGGCGGGCGGCCTGCGCATTAGCGAGCCTGCCGCCGATCTCGCCGTCGCTGCCGCGCTCGTCTCCGCCATTGCCGGCGAAGCGCTGCCGAGCGATTGCATTTATTTCGGCGAGGTGAGCCTGTCGGGCGCCGTGCGGCAGGTCGGCCATATGCCGTTGCGGCTGAAGGAAGCCAAGAAGCTCGGATTTACGTCCGCAGTGATCCCGGCGCCGGGCGATGAAAGCCGGACTTTGCCGAAGATGAACCTCACCCGCCTCAAGACGCTGCGCGAGCTGGAGCCGGAAATGATGGCGGCGGCGGGCGCGAAAAAAGCGTCAGAACAGCGCGAGCGTTAACTGGGGCGTTACGAATATGTGGACGCTTTCCCTCAAGTCTTATAAGCCAGTCAAAATTCGGCACGAGACTGCTAGTATCCAAAAGCGTTGATGAGGATTCGCCCGATGCCTTTTTCTTGGCTCGATGTGATTTTGGTCGCCATTATGCTCCTGTCGGGCTTTCTGGCCATGCTGCGGGGCTTCACCCGCGAAATGCTGGCCATCATGTCCTGGGCGCTCGCGGCGCTTGCAACGCTTTTCCTGTTTCCACTTTACCGCGATGTCGTCAAACGCTATATCCAGCCTGATATTCTCGCAGACGGAGTACTCGCGGGCGGTGTTTTCGTGATCGTGCTGATTGTTGCAAGCCTTGTGACGATCCGTCTTTCCGATCAAATACTCGACAGCCGCGTCGGGGCGGTGGACCGCACGTTCGGCTTCGTGTTCGGCCTTGTGCGCGGCCTCATACTAGTGGTGATCTCGTTTGAACTGGTCGCTCTGATCGTGGAAAAGAAGGACTTCCCGGACTGGGTCCAATCAGCGCAGAGCCGCCGCTTCATTGAAAGTACGGGCGACGCCATTATCTCTCTGTTACCGGATAATCCGGCCTCCATCTTCAGAACGCCTGACAGCGGCGGCGCAGCCGAAGAGCGCACTGACTTGGGCGAGAGACCAGATCGTGGTTATGCGTCGGGCGACCGGCGCGGACTTGATGACGTAGTCGGAGCGGTGACGAAACCGCGTTAACGAGACCCATTGAGAGGCGCCGAGCATGACCGTCTTTAACGACAAAGTTGAAGCGTCCGACGACGCTGGCGTATCCGCCGATTGGTGGAACGAGGACAAGCTGCGCGAAGAGTGCGGCGTGTTCGGGGTTTTCGGCCACAAGGATGCGGCGGCGCTCACGGTTCTTGGCCTGCACGCGCTCCAGCATCGCGGTCAGGAGGCGGCCGGCATCGTGACCTATGACGGTCAGCGGTTTCACTCCGAGCGCCGGCTCGGTCTCGTCGGCGATCATTTCACAGACAAACCCGTGCTGGAGGAGTTGAGCGGTGACAGCGCCATCGGCCATGTGCGATATTCCACGGCCGGCGGGACCCTGCTGCGAAACGTCCAACCATTGTTCGCCGAATTGCAGGGCGGCGGGTTCGCGGTCGCACATAACGGAAATTTGACCAACGCGGTGACCGTGCGTCGCCAACTGGTCGAAACGGGCGCGATCTACCAGTCCACGTCCGACACGGAAGTTATCCTGCACCTCATTGCGCGCAGCACGAAAGCCCGGGTCGTCGAGCGCTTCATCGACGCGCTGCGCCAGATCGAGGGCGCCTATTCGCTCGTATGCCTTACAAACAAGAAGCTGATCGGCGCGCGCGACCCGCTGGGCATTCGCCCGCTCGTCCTCGGCAAGCTTGATGGCGCCTATGTGCTGGCGTCCGAGACATGCGCGCTCGACATTATCGGCGCTGAATTCGTGCGCGAGGTCGATAATGGCGAGATCGTCGTCATCAGCCAGGACGGCATCGAAAGCCACCGCCCATTCCCGCCGCAGCCGGTTCGGCCCTGCATTTTCGAGTATATCTATTTCGCGCGGCCTGACTCCATCGTCTCCGGCCGCTCGGTCTACGAGGTGCGCAAGAATTTTGGCCGCACGCTTTCCGTCGAGGCGCCCGCCGACGCGGATGTCGTCATCCCGATCCCGGACTCCGGCGTTCCGGCGGCGGTTGGCTACTCTCAAGCGTCCGGCATTCCCTTCGAGCTTGGCATCATCCGCAATCATTATGTCGGGCGGACCTTCATCGAGCCTGAGCAGCGCATTCGCGCCTTCGGCGTCAAGCTGAAGCACAACCCGACTGCCGGTCAGGTGGCCGGCAAACGCATCATCCTGATCGACGACAGCGTGGTTCGCGGCACCACCTCGACCAAGATCGTGCAGATGATGTTCGACAAGGGCGCCAAGGAAGTGCACATGCGCATCGCCTGCCCGCCGATCATGCACCCGGATTTTTATGGCATAGACACGCCGGACAAGCAAAACCTGCTCGCCGCCAATTACGACCTTGAGGGCATGCGCAAACTGCTCGGCTGCACAAGCCTTGCGTTTCTCTC
>JANNOQ010000114.1:0-2199 GCA_031399085.1 Rhodomicrobium sp. | reverse complement strand
TTGCTCGGGGGTCTTCCGCGGGATTGGCAACACGTCGCTAATGCGGTCACCCCCGGACCATATTTGTTAGGCGGACAGCTCACCCTCGCCGACATGCAGATGAGCTACATTGCTGCCATAGCTGCCTCGTCGGGAATGTTGGAAAAACACCCGCATGTTAGAGGTTATCTGACAAAGCTCATGAAACTGCCTGCCCTGCAGCGAGCGCTGGAGAAGGGCGGGCCTATGACAAACTAATAATTTCCGAGTCTGCCAGCTTAACCTTGTGTCCACGGAACCGAAGCACGCTCCCGTGCGCTTGGCCGATCAATAACTCAAGAACTGCAATCAGCTTTACCATCTTCAGGAGATCAAAATGACCATCGTTACCAGCGTTTCATCAGCCACCAGCGGCATACGTAGCATCATCCTCGTCCACGGCGCCTTCGCCGACGGCTCCGGCTGGGAAGGGGTCCACAACATCCTGACCGGCAAAGGCTACAACGTCACAATCGTTCAAAATCCGACCGCTTCGCTCGCTGAAGACGTCGCCCTCACTCGGCGGACGATTGCCGCGCAGAACGGGCCGGTTGTATTGGTCGGTCATTCTTATGGCGGCGTCGTCATCACGGAAGCCGGCAACGACCCGTTGGTGAAGGCTTTGGTCTATGTCGCCGCCTTTGCCCCCGATGCCGGGGAGTCCGTTTCCTCTCTGATCGCAAACCCTGCGCCCGGCGCAGCGGTTCCGCCGATCCTGCCGCCGCAAGACGGATTTCTGTTTCTTGACCGGAACTTGTTCGCCCAGTCCTTTGCAGCCGATGTGGATGCTGGAAAGGCGGCATTCATGGCTGCTTCGCAGGTGCCTTGGGGCGTCGAGGCACTCTCTGGCGCTGTGACCGAACCGGCCTGGAAGCACAAGCCGAGTTGGTATCTGGTCGCTACCGATGATCGCATGATCCCGCCACCGGCTCAAAGGACGATGGCTAATCGCGCCAAGGCCCAGATCACTGAGAGCGGAGGCAGCCACGCCCTCTATGTTTCGAAGCCAGATGTTGTCGCGGCCTTGATCGAGACGGCCGCGCAAACAGCTTTGGTTCGCGCGTGATATAACCTGGAACCTGTCTCGAGTGTGAAGGCTGTGTGCTTCGTCTAACGCGCCCATCTCACCGCCCGCACGGGTCAAACCACTTGTGCATCTTACGGCGCAAGATTTGGGTTCGCGCACCCTTCTTAGCGGCTCGCTGGACCCACGCCGCGGGCATTGAGGTCACGAAGGCAGCTTTGCGGTGTTCGTCGCGTGCGGCCCACAGGCCGACGCTTCTCGCCACGCACTTCGCACTATCCCGTGCTGCTGGCTGATTACCTATCCACTCGCGGGATGGCTCGGCGCGTCGGCTGGCTCACCAGTTATCAAGCGGCAGATTCTATCGATTGCGTTCGCGCCCTTTCTAATTCTTAGTCTGATCGATACCTGGCGGCGGCGGGCACACGACCATGTTGAATCCGAGAATAAAGGAATAATCGAAATCAGCATATCGGGCATGCCGAACGTAGCGATTTCACCTAGAAACCTTGCCTAGGTGGTTAATGCCTCCGGGCATGCCAATGAGTCCGCTAATGGCCTCAAATTGACGAGTTTAAGTAATCCGCATTGAGGTATTGATGACTGCCAATCAAGGTTTAATGAGAACACTTTTGATGTTGACGAACTCGCGGATGCCGAACGTGGCGCATTCGCGACCATAGCCGGAATGCTTAACGCCGCCGAAAGGCAAGCGCGGGTCGGACCTAACATTCTCGTTGACGAAGCTCATTCCCGCTTCAAGCCTCTCGGCCGCGATGCGCTCACCGCGCGCAAGGTTCACGGTGATAACGCCTGATCCAAGGCCAAATTCCGATGCATTAGCGATGCGGATCGCGTCCTCCTCGTCACGGGCTTCGATGATCGCCGCCACAGGTCCGAACACCTCATCATCATGGGCCGGTTGGCCCGGCTTTACGTCGGTCAGCACGGTCGCGGGATACCATGCGCCGGGCCGATCCGGCACCTCGCCGCCGCATAAAACGCGCGCGCCCTTGGCGACGCTCTCGCGCACTTGCTCATGAATTTCATCGCGCGCCTGAACGCTTTGCATAGGCCCGAGCCTGGTTTCAGCTTTGCGGGGATCGCCCATCTGAATCGCGGCCATTTTAGCCGCGAAGGCTTGCTCAAAAGCTTGT
>JANNOQ010000106.1:0-2229 GCA_031399085.1 Rhodomicrobium sp. | reverse complement strand
GGCGCTGAACGGGATGAAGGTCGTTCCATCCGCCACCTGCGCATCGAAGCCGTGCTTTTTCTTCGCCAGTTCGACGATGGATTTGCCCTCTGGCGTTTCGTCGCTGAGAGAGGCGAAAGCGGCGGCCTCGATCAGGTCCTTTTCCGGCACGCCTGGCAGCGCGTGGAACTGGTCCGCCATGCGGTTGCCGAAGGTAATCGTGCCCGTCTTGTCGATCAGAAGCGTATCGACGTCTCCGCACGCCTCGACCGCCCTGCCCGATTTCGCGATCACGTTCGCCTTCACGAGCCGGTCCATACCGGCGATGCCGATGGCCGACAAGAGGCCGCCGATAGTCGTTGGAATGAGCGTGACGAACAGGGCGATGAGGAAGACGACGGAAATCGGTTCGCCGGAGTAGATCGCGAACGGCTCCAGCGTCACGACCGCGATCAGGAAGATGATCGTCATGCCGACGAGCAGGATGTTGAGCGCGACTTCGTTTGGGGTCTTCTGCCTTGCGGCGCCTTCAACGAGCGCGATCATGCGCGCCAGAAAACCCTCGCCCGGCCGTACGGTAATGCGCACTTTCAGCCAGTCGGAAACGACTTTGGTTCCGCCCGTCACCGCCGACCGCTCGCCGCCCGACTCGCGGATGACAGGCGCCGACTCACCTGTGATCGGGGACTCGTCGACCGATGCAATCCCCTCGATCACTTCGCCATCAGCGGGAACGATGTCGCCGGCTTCAACGAGAATTATGTCGCCTTTCTGCAGGTCGCTGCCGGCAACCAGCTCGAACTGCGTCGTTTTGGGGTTTTGCAGAAGCTTGGCCTGGCTGTCCTGTTGCGTCGCGCGCAGGGAGTCGGCGCGAGCCTTGCCACGCCCCTCCGCTATGGCCTCTGCGAAGTTCGCGAACAGCACCGTAAACCAGAGCCATGCGGTGAGTTGCGCCAGCAGGCCAACATCCTCGCCGCCGTTGATGAGCGCCTCAAGAAAGGTGACGGTCGCCAGAATCGATACGATCTGGACGACAAACATAACCGGGTTGCGGAAGAGCTTCGCCGGATTGAGTTTTACGAAAGCCTGTTTTATCGCGAACCGCAGAATCTGCGGATCGAACAGGGTGATATCTTTTGCGTGGGCCATGACTGTCCACTCCCCTTAAAATGTCTTGCCGGCAAACAGGGCGAAGTGTTCTGCAATCGGCCCCAGTGCGAAGGCCGGGAAGAACGTCAATCCCTGAATGACGACGATGATGACGATGAGCAGAACGACGAAAGTCGGCGTGTGCGTTGGCAGCGTGCCGGCAGTCACAGGCACGATCTTTTTGGCGGCGAGGCTGCCCGCGATGGCGAGCATCGCGATGATGAATACGAACCGTCCAAGCAGCATGCAGATGCCGAGCGCGGTGTTGTGGTATGGCGTATTGGCGGTAAAGCCAGCAAAAGCCGAGCCGTTGTTATTTGACGCTGAGCTGTAGGCGTAAAGGATTTCCGATAGCCCGTGCGGCCCTGCGTCCTGCAATGACGAAATGCCCTGAGGCAGCACAGCCGACAATGCCGAACCGGATAGCACGGCAATCGATACGACCAGCAGAGCCAAAATCGACAGCTTGATTTCCTTAGCTTCGATCTTCTTGCCCAGATACTCCGGTGTGCGACCGACCATCAGGCCCCCAACGAATACGGCAAGCAGAACGAACAGGAGCATGCCGTATAGGCCGGACCCGACGCCGCCAAACACGATTTCACCCAGGTCCATCAAGAACATCGGCACGAGGCCGCCAAGCGGCATGAAGCTGTCATGCATAGAGTTGACGGAGCCATTCGAGGCTGCCGTGGTCGCCACCGCCCAAAGCGCCGAGTTTGCGACGCCGTTTCGGACTTCCTTGCCCTCCATGTTGCCCGCCGTCTGATCGATCGGCAAATTGGCAAATAGCGGGTTTCCGATGATCTCCGCCCAGTAGGTGAATCCTAGGCAAACCACAAAGATGACGCCCATCGCGGCGAACAGAGACCAGCCCTGACGCTGATCTTTGACCATTTTGCCGAATGTATATGTAAAGCCTGCCCCGATAAGGAGAATGAAAACCACTTGTAGCAGGTTCGAGATCGGCGTCGGATTTTCGTAAGGATGAGCGGAGTTGACATTGAAAAAACCGCCGCCGTTGGTGCCGAGCTGTTTGATAGCAAGCTGGCTCGCGACTGGCCCCTGCGCGATCAACTGATCGGCGCCCTCGATCGTTTT
>JANNOQ010000090.1:0-163314 GCA_031399085.1 Rhodomicrobium sp. | reverse complement strand
CGCGCTGATGACCTCTTTCGGGATCGAGTTGACCGGAATGTAGATGCGCCTTTCGCGGGCGAATTCGCCGATCAAGCTGCCATCGGTGGCATGAACGCGGGTCATGACGCCGGGCTCGTAATTTGCCAGCTTTTCATAGTCGGGCAGTTCACGGGAAATTTGCCACAGATAATAGGCGGCGACCGATGCGGCGACCACAAAGAGAATGCCGCCCGCCGCGAATGCAAAGCCTAAAAAGCGCAGCATGATGCTTTTCCGGCGCTTCTGCGGCACTGGAGGCGGCATGTTGGGAGCCGGTCGGCGCATGGGGTGCTTCTGTTCCAGATTAGACCTGCCTGTCAATCGGATGCGGCCTCGGTGGCATCACAATGCCTCGATTAAGGTCTCGCATGTTGATGCGCATTTCCGGGAGCCGGGCTGCCATCCATACCTTTGCGTGGGGACGCTTTCCCGATCCCGTTCGAAGCGTATGACCATGGCTGACGTCCTAGCCAGGCGCGCTGACAATGCGTTTGGCGAAAAACACGCCGATAGCCTCCGCAATCGCCTCGGATACCTTTGTCCGCCACTTCTCGGAGGTCAAGGCACTTTCGTCGTCTGCATTACTCAAATAGCCCAACTCCAGCAGCACTGAGGGAACATCCTGAGCCCGCAACACCTTAAAATTGGCAAAACGGTGAGGACTCGCGGTCAATTCCAGCGACCCCTTCACTCCGTGCATCAATTGCTTTGCAAAAGATACGGACAGGTTCTTGGTTTCCCGGTGCATCAAATCAATTAAAATGCTGGCGAGATCGTCGTCCGTTGCGCCCGGCAATTCCACCCCGGCAAGCACGTCCGAACGGTTTTCCCGTGCCGCGATCAGCTTGGCGAGATCGTCGGATGCTTCCTCTGACAGCGTGTAGATGCTCGCGCCGCGGACATCCTTGGCCGGCTTGCTGCCAAGCAGAGGATGTTTGAGATCGAGCGCGTCGGCATGAACGGAAACCAGCAAATCGGCCTGCTCTTTTCGCGCACGGTCCACCCGCACGTCAAGCGGCACGAAAATATCTTCCTCGCGGGTCATTAGCACACGATATTTCCCGGTCGCCTCAAGTTTGCTTCGCAGCGCTTTGCAAAAGGCAAAGACGAGGTTCTTCTCATAATGCCCGCCGGCGCTGATCGCTCCGGGATCGACGCCGCCATGACCAGGATCGAGCATGATGATGGGCTTGAGCTTCCTGCCCGCTCCGCCCGAAATCTCCGGCTTCTTGGGCTGCCCGCCCATCTCTTCCATGCTCGTCTGGAAGCTCCCCGGCGACATCGACCGCAAAATCGTCTGGCTGTTGCGCTGCTTCTCAAATTGGGCAGGCGTTGCGCGAACGAGATCGATAATGAGGCGGGCCGGCTGGCCATTTTCGGCGGCGCGCACAAATGCCTTGTCAATCAGGACCGGCTCCACCACATCAATAACGATGCGGGATTTGCCCTGCGCGAACAGGCCAAAGCGGAACGCGCTGATGAGGCCCTTGCCCTCAGTGCCGCTTCCGGACGGCATGAGGAATTTGACCTCAGGCAGATCAACGATCACGCGATAGGGATCGGCGAGCAGGAAAGCCCGGAAATCGACCGTTTCGGACAAATCGGCGACGAATCGCGTGCGCGTCAGATCGCCCCCGACCCGGGCATCCTTGGCCACGGCCTGCTGGTCGCCATCCGCCGCGCGCACCGGTAATCCAGTAAGAAAAATCGCGGCGATGATGATGGTTAGAAGCTTTTCCAGCCAAACTGCGTCAACACGCATCGGCACCCTAGACATCCCTCTCCCGCCTTGGCGACTCATGATCGCGCGGCACTATGCTGGTTTCTTTGCGCATGATAAAGCCGAGAATTAAGGTAACGTTGTGATTTAACTGCTAGGCACACGTCAGATGCAGGTCGCGCTTGCCGAGCGTTGCGTGACAGATTAATAGTATCGACTCGCAAGGGTCAGCGCGCAGAAGCAAAGCCCGCTCATATGATGTATGTCATGAGCCGGGCGAAACGCTTCGCAACGATCCAAACGCAAAGCTCTGTCCTGAGAGCTGTCTTCGGGCACGCCACCAGCTTAGAGATTTGCATCGGCAGTCGCACTCAACCGGAAGGAAGGATGCGGCAGTGCCCCTCTTAGAATTTCCGTTCCCCGCGCCGACTTGTGCAGCGCAGCGGGAACGCCGCGTAGATCGTCTGTTCCGAATCGGGTCAGTCTACGCGTCAACGGTAAGGACTTTAAGATGTCTGGGACGCTGAAAGCCGCCCAGACTCTTGGACATAATGAAGAAATGCTCGCGCCCGGATATTGACATGCGCGCCATGCACGAAAAAAACGGCATTTGCCGGCGCCGCAACCGCCTCGCTTCCATGCGCGGCGCGGCTTTTTTCGTGCTGGATCGCTGCACCGCCGGGCGCCAACCAACAATGCGTGCGATGGCGCGGATGCGATACTCAGATCAAGCCTTCATACTTGCTGATCTCCGCGGTCCCGGCGCGCGGGAGATAAAAGACTATGGGAAACAAAATGCTTATCGACGCCACGCACCCGGAGGAAACTCGGGTGGTGGTGCTGCGCGGCCATCGGGTTGAGGAATTCGACTACGAATCTGCGTCGAGAAAACAGCTTCGCGGAAATATCTATCTCGCCAAGGTCACGCGGGTAGAACCCTCGCTTCAAGCTGCGTTCGTTAATTATGGCGGAAATCGCCACGGCTTTCTCGCCTTCAACGAGATTCATCCGGATTACTACCAGCTTCCGATGGCGGAGCGGCAAGCGCTTAAGCGCGAGGAGGAACGCGACACACGCGCCGAATCCGCAGCCTATGACGACGCCTCCCCGGCCGAGCGCCGGTCCGCTCAAGAGCACGACCGCCACGCCGGCAGCCCCATGGCGGGCGACGAGGTTTCGGAGGCGGGCTCTCATGCCCATCACGATTCGGGCGAGGCCATCGATGATGGGACCGACGACGAAGCCGATCCGCGTCAGCAGACCGCCGCGCTCGAAGCCGCTCTTCCCGCCGCAAAATATTCCGCCGACCTTTACGACGACAGCACTGCCGACCAGCCGGACGTGTCGAACTGGCCGGGTTCCGGCGTCGAAACGATCGTATCCGACCATGACGAAATCGAAGATGACGATTCCGACGAAGCCGCGCCGGTTCAAAAGTCTCGTCGCCATCGGCGCAACGGACATGGGGCGGAGGACGCCGCCGAACTCGATGTGGTCGAGTCGGTTGGCAGCGAGGACGCCCTAGAAGAGCTGCCGCAGCGGAACCGCCGCCGCCGCCGCATTTACAAGATCCAGGAAGTTATCAAGCGCGGCCAAATCATTCTTGTGCAGGTCGTTAAGGAAGAGCGCGGCAATAAGGGCGCGGCTCTCACCACCTATTTGTCGCTGGCCGGCCGCTACACCGTTCTGATGCCGAATACTGGCTCGGGCGGCGGCATTTCCCGCAAAATCGCCTCCCCCGGCGACCGTAAGCGCCTCCGCGAAATCGCCGGCGAATTGGACGTGCCGGACGGCATGGGCCTAATCATTCGGACCGCAGGCGCGGCGCGCACCAAGACCGAAATCAAGCGCGACTACGAATATTTGCTGCGGCTTTGGGAAAATGTGCGCGATTTGACGCTGAAATCGAGCGCCCCCGCCCTCGTCTATGAAGAAGGCGACCTGATCAAGCGCTCCATCCGCGATCTCTACAACCGCGAGATCGACGAAATTCTGGTCGCTGGCGACGATGCCTATCGCGACGCCAAAGACTTCATGCGGATGCTGATGCCCAGCCACGCCAAGAACGTCCAGCCTTATAAGGACCCCGAGCCGATCTTTGCGCGCTACGAGGTGGAACGCCAGCTCAACGCGATGTTCAGCCCGCAGGTGACCTTGCCATCGGGCGGCTACATCATCATCAACCAGACTGAGGCGCTGGTCGCCATCGACGTCAACTCCGGCAAGGCGACGCGGGAATTCTCGATCGAGGACACCGCGCTCAAGACCAATGCCGAGGCAGCCGAAGAAATAGCCCGCCAGCTCCGCCTGCGCGATCTTGCCGGGCTGATCGTCGCCGACTTCATCGACATGGAAGAAAAGCGCAACAACCGGGCCGTCGAGCGCAAGCTGAAGGAATGCTTGCGCAATGATCGCGCGCGCATTCAGGTCGGCCGGATCAGCCATTTCGGGCTGCTGGAGATGTCCCGCCAACGCTTGCGAACCGGCATGGTCGAGGGCTCCACTACGCAGTGCCAGCATTGCCAAGGCACCGGCGTCGTCCGTTCGACCGAATCCGTCGCGCTTTCGGTGCTGCGCGGCTTGGAGGACTGGCTACGCACGAACACGCCGTGCAATCTCAATTCCGTCACGGCGACCGAGGTTGCGCTTTACATCCTCAATCAGAAGCGCAGCTATCTGAACGACATCGAGTCGCGCCACGGCGTCACCATCAGCGTGACCGCCAGCGAGCGCATTCACGGCGCCAATTTCTACATCGAGAAGGTGTCGGTGGTTGCGGCGCTCCCCGGCGCGCCAGCCCCCGCCGTTACACAGACCGACCGCATCATTCACCCCTTCGAGTCCGAGCAGGGCGAGACCGACGATCAGGGCCGCCCATCCCGGCGGCGCAGACGGCGCAGACGCGGCCGCGACGAAGATCAGGATCACCGCGAGACTTTTGCGCGCGGCGCGGATGACGACGCCGGCGAACCCGCTGAAGCATCCGGCGGCGAAGACTTCGACGAAGCCGGCCAGGACGTCCAAGAGGTCCGTTCCGAGCCCGCCGATACCGAGGGCGGCGAAGAAGGCCAGCAGCGGAGGCGCTCCCGCCGTCGCGGCCGTCGCGGCGGCAGGCAGCATCGCGGCGCCGAGGCCGGCCATGTCGAGTCAGGCTTCGAAGACCGGCAGGAGAGCGCGTCGGCGGCCAGCTACGATGATGGTTCGGAAGCCGATGCCCCGCAGCCATCTTTCGAGCGTGAACGGCCTCAGCCGGCCTACTCGACCGCGCAGGAAAGTCAGCCGCGGAATGATCAGCGGCAGGTTTCGGTCAAGCCGGATGCTCCGCAGGCCACTCAGCCGGAGGAGTTGCATCAACCGGGTAGCGGCCACTTTCACCCCGCCCCAGAGCATGACTTCGCCGGTGAAGCAAGCACGATCAACAAAACAAATGGACGCGCCCATTCCCAATCCGCTGATCGAAGCGGCCACGAAGGGATGGCGGTTCATAAAGAGGCTGAGCCGGAGCTAGCCGAGCCGGCGATGGAAATCCCTGCCGCGCCTTCCCTGCCTCCCAAACCGCGAGGCTCCAAGCGCGGCTGGTGGCAGCGGAAAGATGAATAAGGTTCGGCCTGAATAAATCGGGCGTGATATCGGAGCCGATGCTCATACTGCTAGAGTCGCCCCGGACGGCGAAAAGCGCCGAGCCGGGGTCTACTCTCATTGCCTCCATCAAGCCGAGTTGCAAAACAAATGGCGCCAGGCTCGAAGGCCGGTGAGACGCTCGATGGGCGCCGCTGCCTTCTGAGCTCGATCAGGCGAGGCATTCAACGTCCCCAAGCCCGCAATCGCCGCGCGGCCTCCGCCATCGATGCAGGCGTGCCAGAATAGGAAAAGCGAATGAATTGGTGGCCCCGCGCCGGATCGAAATCGGTCCCCGGCGTGACGGCCACGCCCGCTTCCTCCAGAAGCCGTTTCGCCATGCCTTCGCTGTCATCAGTTAGATCCGAGACATCGGCGTACAGATAAAACGCGCCGTCCGCAGGGGCGAGCTTCTTGAACCCGGCGCGCGGCAATTCTTCCAGCAGCAGGGTCCGGCTCTCCGCATAGGAGGCCTTATTGGCCTCCAGCTCCTCCACTGCATCAAAGGCTGCCAGAGCGGCGGCCTGCGAAACTGCGGCAGGTGAAATATAAAAATTCTGCGCCAGCCGTTCGACGGTTCGGGTGAGCTGCGGCGGCACCACCATCCAGCCAACGCGCCAGCCCGTCATCGAGTAATATTTCGAGAAGCTGTTGATGACGATCGCCTCGTCGTGGAAGGCAAGCGCGGTTTGGGCGGGGCTATCGTAGGTGAGGCCGTGATAGATTTCGTCCGAAATCAGCACCAGCCCTTGGCTCCGGCAAACGTTGCAGATCGCGGCGAGGGCTTCGTTTTGCATCACCGTGCCGGTCGGATTTGCTGGGCTGGCAAACAATAGTCCCTCCGGGCGGCGATCCGCCGAGGCGGCGCCTGACAGCATTCCGGCGGATGGCATCCATCGCTCGGCGGGACCGACGGCCAAACCAACCGGTTGCAGACCCAGCGCGCGGACAATGTTCCGGTAACAGGGATAGCCCGGCTCGGGCAGCAGGATCGGCGCGCCTTCATCGAACAGCGCCAAAAACGCCAGCACGAACCCCGCCGACGAACCTGCCGTCACGATAATCCGCTCTGGACTTACGCTGAGGCCGTAAGCGTCGGTGTAGTGGCGCGAGATCCGCTCCCGTAAGGCGGGCATTCCGAGCGCCTCCGTATAGCCGAGCAGATCGCGGTCGATGGCCATTTTGACAGCCTCGCGCACGCGGCGCGGCGCGGGCGTGCCGGGCTGGCCGACCTCCATGTGAATCACGTCGTGGCCAAATGCCTGGCGATCATTGGCCGATCGCAGAATGTCCATCACCACAAAGGGCGCGATCGCGCTACGCCGCGACGGCTCGACCCTTTTCTCGCCCTGAAGCTGGTCCGTCATAATCCGCTGCACGTCGTCGCACTCCGTCATTTGCGAGAAATGTCATGCTTATGCCCAACTACACGCGCTCAATATGCGGGATTCGAGCCGCGCCAATCACAAGGCCGTGCACGCTCGCCCGGCTCGTGTTGACCGATGGACACAGCCACTCTAGGCTCCGCATAATGTTTGACAAGCAAATTGGGCTTCAACCGCATCCTGGCATGATGGCGAGACCGCACCTCAACCTTCCAGATTTACCGGGCCTTCCACCTTCGCGCGTCTTCGCTCGCGCAGGGCGGTCGCTAACCGTGTGTGTTGCGGCCTTGGCGCTGCTGCTCGTCCAAACTGCGGGCAGTTTCGCGGCCGGCCTGATCCGCGACGCTGAGATCGAGGATCTGCTGTCCGACTACGCCACGCCGATCTTCAGGGCGGCGAATTTGACCGAGCAGAACATCAATATCCACATCGTGAACGACAAATCGTTCAACGCCTTCGTGATCGACGGCCAGAACATGTTCTTCCATGTCGGCGCGATCACCAAATCGGAAACGCCAAACCAGCTCATCGGCGTCCTCGCGCATGAGGCGGGGCACATTGCGGGCGGGCATCTGGCGCGTCTCAAGGTGCAGATCGCGCGGATGGAATCGGCGGCGCTGATCATGAATTTGATCGGCCTTGGCGCGATGATCGGCGGCGCGGTCTCAGGCGGCGGCAACGATGTCGGCGAAGCGGGCGCGGCCGTGCTGTACGGCGGCAACTCGCTCATCCAGCGCTCGATCCTGTCTTACCGGCGCGTCGAGGAGTCATCGGCGGATCAGGCGGCCGTGACCTATCTCAACCGCACCAAACAGTCGACGCGCGGGATGCTAGAAACCTTCCGCCAATTCGCCGATCAGTCGCTCGGCTCGGCGACCTTTGTCGACCCCTACATTCAAAGTCACCCGATGCCGCAAGACCGGATCGGGCAGTTGCGCGATTTGGCCGAGCGCAGCCCTTATTTCAACGAGAAGGATCAGCCGGGGCTGCAATTCCGCCACGACATGGTGCGCGCCAAGCTTGAGGGCTTCACCAACAAGAACAACCCGCAATATATTCTCCGCAAATATCCGGAGAAGGACCAAACGCTGCCGGCCCGCTATGCCCGCGCCATCTCGCGCTATTTCTCTTCGGGCACGCAAGGGGCGGTGAACGATCTTGACGCCCTCATCACGTTGCAGCCGAACAACCCCTATTTCCACGAGCTTAAAGGCCAGTTTTTGCTGGAAAGCGGTAAAATACGGGAATCGATCCCGCCTTTGCGGCAGGCGGTTTCGCTCGCGCCGGGCTCTGGATTGATGCGGGTGATGCTTGGCCAAGCGCTGATCGCCATTAATGATCCCGCGGTGCTGAAAGAGGCCATCGGCCATTTGCAGCAGGCGTTGGTCAAGGAGAAGCAGTCCGTCATCGGCTACCGGCAGCTTGCCATCGCTTACGGCCGCCTCAATAAAATACCCGAGGCGCAGCTTGCCTCGGCGCAATCATTTTTCTTTGAAGGCAACGCCGATTTTGCCAAGGTTCATGCGGAACGTGCTATCAGAGCCTTTCCCGAAGGATCCCCGAACTGGGTCAAGGCGAATGACATCATCAGCGATGTCGAAACCTACAAGAAATTGGCAAAGAACAAATCTTGAGAATTCGAAAATTGGAGCTATCCGTATGACTTTTAAGCGCAACCTATTCGGCGCGATGTTTGGCGCGGCCGCCCTTGCCGCCGCCGCCTCGGCGTTGATCATCCCTTCGCGTGCTCAGGAGAGCGGCGTTTTCGACGCCAAGCAGAAGGAGGCGATCCGCGCCGTAGTGAAGGAATATTTGCTAACCGAACCCGAAATCCTGCGCGAGGCCATCGCCGAGCTGAATAAGCGGCAGGAGATGGCGGCGACCGAAGAACGCAAGAAGGCGCTGTCCTCGCTTTACAAGGCAGATTCACCCTTCAGCATCGGCACTGGTAAGATTACGATGGTGGAGTTCTTCGACTACAATTGCGGCTATTGCCGCAAGGCGTTCGACAACCTTGTCGAGGTCAGCAAGCAAGATAAGGACGTCCGTGTGGTCTTCGTGGAGTTCCCGATCTTGACCGAAGGCTCGCGCGTCGCCAGCCAGGCGGCCATCGCATCCGCCAAGCAGAACAAATATTTCGAATTTCATCAGGGCCTGATGAAGCATAAGGGCGAAATAAAGGAAGATGTCGTCTTTAAGGTCGCAGCCGAGGTCGGTCTCAACGTCGAAAAACTGAAAGCGGACATGAAGGCGCCCGAGGTCGACGCGCTAATCGAGAAGAATCTGGAGCTGGGCACGGCGATGGGCGTCCAGGGCACCCCGGCGATTTTCATCGGCGACGAGGCTATCCCGGGCGCGCCGGAAAATCTGAACGCTATTTTGAAGACCGCAGTGGCCGGTATCCGCGAGAAGGGCTGCAGCGTCTGCTGACGATTGCGCTGTTGCCGCTTTTCGGCAATAGTCCTGAAGCTTGGCGAAAAGGCCGCTCACCGGCGGCCTTTTGTTCTTGGGAGAGCGGATCACGCGCCCGTTTGCGACAGCCGTTACAGCCATGAAACCGATTTTTATTCTCAACGGTCCCAATCTGAACCTGCTCGGGCATCGAGAGCCTGAGCTTTATGGTGCGGAGACGCTGGGCGGCATCGAAGTCCGGGTGGACAGGCGCGCCGCCACTCTGGGCCTTGCTATCGAATTTCGCCAGACCAATCACGAAGGCCAGCTTGTCGATTGGATTCAGGAGGCGCGGGAGAAGGCGTCCGCGATCATCATCAACGCGGCGGGGCTCAGCCACAGTTCGGTTGCCGTGCTCGATGCGCTGCTCGCCTCAGGACTTCCAATCATCGAAGTGCATCTGACGAATATTTACCGGCGCGAACAATTTCGACGCCATTCCTATGTCTCCCGGGCCGCAACTGGAATCATTTGCGGATTGGGGCCTCGCGGTTATGAACTGGCGCTTGACGCCCTTGCGGGACATCTCCAATCAGATGTGGAAACGCTGGACGTTTAAAGGGGACTCTGTCAGTGACAGCCGACATGCATGATAAGAAACACGAACTGTTCGATGAAAGCCTTATTCGCGGCCTGGCTGAGCTGCTCAACGATACGGGTTTGAGCGAAATTGAGATTGAGCAGAAAGGCCTCCGAATCCGCATCGCGCGCAACCTGACGGTTGCCGCCGCTCTGCCCGTTCCGCTTACGGCGTCCGCGACGGCAGCCCTGGCGCCGGCGACCGCCGATAACCACCCTGGCACGCTGAAATCCCCCATGGTCGGTACCGCCTACCGCTCAGCCGAGCCCGGCGCGCCGGCATTCGTCGAGGTGGGTTCAGTCGTCAAGGCCGGCGATACGGTGCTCATCATCGAAGCGATGAAGACCATGAACCATATCCCGGCGCCACGGGCCGGGACGGTGAAGGCAGTGCTCGTGGAAAATGGGCAACCGGTCGAATATGGCGAACCTTTGTTGATTATCGAATAGGCGTCGCGGATCGGATATGTTCGATAAAGTCCTCATCGCCAATCGCGGAGAAATTGCTCTGCGTGTGCAGCGGGCCTGCAAGGAGCTTGGCATTCTGACGGTTGCGGTCCATTCGACAGCCGATGCCAACGCCATGCATGTGCGTCTCGCCGATGAGAGCGTCTGCATCGGCCCGCCTTCCGCGGCCGAAAGCTATCTGAATATTCCCGCGCTGCTCGCCGCCTGCGAAATCACTGGAGCAGACGCGGTTCATCCCGGCTATGGCTTCCTGTCGGAAAACGCGCGCTTTGCGGAAATCCTCGAAGAGCACGAGATCACTTTCATCGGCCCTACTTCGGAACACATCCGGCTGATGGGCGATAAAATCAAAGCCAAGGAAACGGCGATAAAGCTCGGCATCCCAGTCGTGCCCGGCTCGGCGGGGGCCATCACTTCGGACGCCGAGGCCAAGAAGACCGCGCGCGAAATTGGCTATCCGATCCTGGTCAAGGCAGCGGCCGGCGGCGGCGGCCGCGGCATGAAGGTCGCTCTTTCCGAGGAGCATCTGCTGGTCGCGCTGGCGACGGCGCGGGCCGAATCGAAGGCTGCCTTCGGCGACGACTCGCTCTACATGGAGAAATATCTCCAAAAGCCCCGCCATATTGAAATCCAAGTTCTTGGCGACGGGCGCGGCAACGCCATTCACCTTGGTGAGCGCGACTGCTCATTGCAGCGTCGGCACCAGAAAATCTGGGAAGAGGCCCCCTCCCCTGCCCTGAACACCAGCCAGCGCGAGGAGATCGGCGCGACGGTCGCCAAAGCCATCGGCGAAATGGGCTATCGCG
Organism: Rhodomicrobium sp.; assembly: GCA_031399085.1. Lineage (GTDB taxonomy): Bacteria > Pseudomonadota > Alphaproteobacteria > Rhizobiales > Rhodomicrobiaceae > R-RK-3. The sequence continues at coordinate 152,266 of JANNOQ010000090.1, read as the reverse complement.
GCGTCGGCACCGTCGAGTTCCTTTATGAGGACGGCAAGTTCTATTTTATAGAAATGAATACGCGGCTCCAGGTCGAGCATCCCGTCACCGAGATGATTACCGGGATCGACCTCGTGATCGAGCAATTGCTTGTCGCGTCGGGCTCGCCGCTGTCTCTAAAGCAAGAGGATTTACGCTTCGAAGGCCACGCGATCGAATGCCGCATCAACGCTGAAAATGCTGCGACCTTCGTGCCCTCGCCGGGCCGCATCACATATTTCCATCCACCCGGCGGCCTTGGCGTGCGCGTCGACTCGGCGGTGTACGCTGGCTATACCATCCCTCCCTTCTATGACAGCTTGATCGGTAAGCTGATCGTGCATGGCAAGACCCGCAATGAATGTCTGATGCGGCTTCGGCGCGCGCTTGGTGAGTTTGTGATCGACGGAATCGAGACCACCATTCCGCTGTTCAATAAGCTGATCGTCGAGCCGGAGATCGTCGACGGAATTTACGACATTCACTGGCTCGAAAAATATCTCGGAAAGCATTAGATTGAGAGTGAGCGGCTGAATCGCCGCCCGCAGCCGGATAGCCGCCAGGAATGGGATCACACGCCAACCGCACTATCGACATCACCCCACAGGTGCTTCTCAAAGCCTATGCGTGCGGCATCTTTCCAATGGCCGAGAGCGCCAACGACCCGACGCTCTATTGGATCGAGCCGGAAGAGCGCGGAATATTGCCGCTCGATCAGGTCAGAGTGCCCAAGCGGCTCGCCCGCACCATCCGCCAGCAGAAATTCCAGATTAAAATCGACAATGATTTTGCTGGGGTGATCGCGGGCTGCGCCGCCTCACGCACAGGTCGGCGCACGACCTGGATTAACACGCGCATCGCCGAGCTGTATGGCGAGCTGTTCCGAATGGGCCATTGCCACACGATCGAGGCTTGGCGGGACGGGCGGCTGGTCGGCGGACTATACGGCGTCCATCTCGGCGGAGCGTTTTTCGGCGAATCGATGTTTTCCGCCGAGGCCGACGCCAGCAAAGTGGCGCTCGTGTATCTCGTTGCCCGCCTGATCCATGGCGGCTTCAAGCTGCTCGATACCCAATTCGTCACCGAGCATTTGCGCCAATTCGGGGCAACCGAGATCTCACGCCCCGAATTCCACAAGCTGCTCGCCGAGGCGCTGCAAGTTCACTCCGGCTTCCACGAATTGCCGCGTGGCTTATCGCCTTCAGGCGTCTTGCAGCTCGTTAGCCAGACGTCGAAGACCGGATGCTCGACGCCGTGAAGGCCAGGGCTTTCGGCGAACATCCAACCTGAGAATATGCGCTTCTCGGCGTTGTCGAGCTGCCTTTCCTCGACCTCCACAAATGCCGATGACAGTGGCTGCTCGGTCGGCGGGCGCGTGTAGCAGATGCGGGGCGTGATGGTGAGACCGGCGAATTTTCCGCTCTTGCCGATCGGAATTTCCAGCGGCGAGATTTGCGCCGTGACCTTATCCAGCGCGGCGAAGACGGCGATCTGGTTTTTGATTTTCTCGGCTTGACCGGCCGCTGGCCAGAAGATCGCGATCACCGCGCAAAGGGTGAAACTGTGCCGCAGCATCAAGCGTCGTCCTCGCTTGTCTGTATCCAATGTTGGCTACACTAGCGGGGTTTGCCGCCTCATCAAGCCATTTTCTGCCGCAGCAGCGGCGCTTTGGCGCAACTTGGCCTCAGACGGCCGCAAATCCATCGCGCTACAGCAGCTCGGTGAGCAGCCGGGCCTCCTGCTCGGCGAGCTGACGGCGGTAGGTATCGGTGAGCACAGCGATGAGCGGACGCTGGCGCTCGCGTTTGTCCATTAGCCGATTGAATTGCTGCTTCAACAGCTCGACGTCGAGCCGCTCAATATGCTGGCAGAACTCCCCGAGCCCGGCGGCGGTGAGAAGCACATCGTTTTTCTTTGCGTAACCGATGGAAATTACCGGCGTGGCCATCATCAGGCCGCAGATGACATTATGAAAGCGCGTGGCGACCAGCAGCTTCGTCTGGCCGATTTGCCGCATGATGTCGGTCAGCGAGCCGGCAGCGTCGGCAATGACGTCGCCGGCACCGACGCCCGGCCGGCTCACGAGTGCGCGGCGGACATCCGTCACCGCCTGAGTGTCGCCATCGTCGCCAACGATCAGGCGCACGCCATAGCCCTGATCGAGCAGCCAGCCGGCAAATTGCGCCATCCTCGCCGTATAGCTGGCGTAGATGGCGGGGCTGTCAGCCTGAGCGTGCTTCCAGCCGCCATAGCCCATGACGCCAAGGCCGATCATTTCCTTCCCAACAGTCCCTTGCGGCGCGGCCTCGGGCAGCGGTAGCCCGAAAGCCAGATCTGGCGTGACTGGGTCATCAGGACGATGAAGTCCGATACCGGCCATGTATGTTTTCGAAAGTTCGTCGCGGAAGGATCGGTACGTCGCCATGCGGGCCGCCGATTTCATCAGCCAGCGGCTGACCGGGTGCAGAATGGGGCCGGCGCCAACGCTGACAAAGGCAAACGGCGTCCCCGCAAGACGGCAGGCCACGCCCCAATGAAACAGGCTATAAGGCATCCCCTGCCAGCGCTCGCCGAAATCGTCGAGAATGCCGGTACCGGGAACAATGATCGCGTCGAATCCGCGCGCAATGCGAATGGCGCGGATGAGGTCGCGCAGGCGATTCGGCGCGCTAAGTAACAAGCGGTTCAAGCCGCGGAACAGAACGTTGGCGGGCGGCGGCGAGCTGATCGGAAGCGCGGCGATGTCGAAGCGTTCGCCGACACGCTCGGTTCCCTGGCAGATGCAGCATAATTCGGCATCGGGGCGGGCCGCGCGCAAGAACCCCAGAAAACTTTCCAGCGAACCCTCATTGCCGAGATTGCCGATGCCGAAAAGGCCGAAAATCCCAAGCCTTAGTGGGGCTTGGCGGCCGTCCTCCACCGCAATCTCCGGCCCGTCGCGCTGGGGGCGCAGCGGCGGCGCCAGCTGGGAGCCGGGTGGCAAACGCAGGTAACGACGGGTAAACGTGCTCACAAAGGCCTCGATGCCGTCTCGCCATCATCGGCGACGGTCTCTTTTATCGCGCTTTATTTCGCCAAACCCTTAAAGTGGCAAATTATTGACTACCGGAGGTTGCGTATTGCGGATCCGATAAGTTTCCAGCATTTGGATGGGGATTCGAGACAGGCGTGGCACGCTTTGTTAACGCCACATCAATGCCACCGCGTTAAGAAGTTCGATGAAGATGCGGCACGACAGGCGATTGGTTGTATGGGAAAGGCGCGGAAACCCGCTTCAAGGGCACATAAGGGCTCGCGCGTCGCACCGAACAAACGATTCCGCCGTGATTTTACAGTAAACGCAGATCTGCTATTGTCGGCCCCGGCTGCTCAATCCGTCACCACCGCGCCTAGTTTGGAAACGGTTGAGATGCCCACGCAGTCCGGCCCTCCCGGACGATCCGGAGACATTATGGACGATTTCGTCGACAGAGCGGCTCAGCAGCGCTCCTATGATCGCCAGGAAAGCGAAGTCGACCTTTCGCTGAGCGACATTGTGAGCTTTATTTGGGGCTACCGCTTTTTGATCGCGGCATGCGTTGGGATCGGTGCCATCCTTGCGGTGTTCTACGTGATGACGGCGACGCCGATTTTCACTGCCAGGGCTCAAGTCCTAATTGAAAGCCGTTTGCCGAACACGTTCCGGGAGCAAGTATCGGAAAGCATTGCAACGCTCGACACGCCGGCCGTGGAAAGTCAGATCGCCATTATCCGATCGGAGAAAATCGCAGAGAAAGTGGCAAAAAACGCAGGGTTTTTGAAAGATCGCGAACCGGAACAACCAGGCGGTATTTCACTCAATCCTCTCGCTTGGATCCGCGGGCTGCTGGCGACGATCCGTCCGCCCGAGCCGGAGACGGCCACGGAGCAAAAAAGCCGGTTGCGCGATGCGATGGATTATCTTTGGGGCGGGATGGACGTTAAGCGTCTCGGCCTATCCCACGTCATCGAAGTTTTCTACAGCTCCCCAGACCGCGATCAGGCGGCAAAGGTCGCGAATGCGATCGCTGACGCCTATATCGAGGATCAGCTTGAAACGCGGGCCGATTCCGCCCGCCAGGGCAGCATTTGGCTTGAGAAGCGCATCGACTCCTTGCGCCAACAGATGAATGAGGCCGCGCTCCGCGTGAAGGAGTTTAAGGCCAGGCGCGATTACCGGTTCCAGCCGAGCGCCGAGCCGTCCAGCCAACAGAGCCCCCAGTCAGCCACGGCAAACGAGGAGCAGCCCGTCGCATATACACAGGAAGATCTGGAGTCGCAGGCGACTACCTATAGAAAGATTTACGAGAGCTATCTCCAGGCCTATACGGAATCGGTGCAAACGCAATCCTATCCAGTGACCAATACGCGCGTCATCACCCGCGCCACGCGCCCAAATGTCAGGAGCTTCCCGCGCGGCTCAAGGGTTCTCGCAATCGCGGTCGCGCTTGGCGCCATCGTCGGCGTTGGACTAGCACTTCTGCATTATAGTTTCGGCCGCCCCCGCCTTACCGCGAAGGCTCGGTAGATTTCACGGGCTCGCTTGCCGAACTATTGGGCGAATTCCTTCGGCGGTTTTGCAGCTGAGAGACCGCTGTGAAGCGCCATGGCTTCTGATGCGGAGCCGATGTCCGCGCCTCGCCGCTTAACCTTGGCCGATTCGATCTTCACTATATCCCCCGGTAAGACGGGCGTGTTTTCGCTGACAGGAAGCTCGATCATCTTGCCGGAAACGGCCCGTACGATCTTGTACACCATCTGCGCACCGACGCCGGTTTCATCGTCCATCAAAAGTGTGGGCGCGACGACTTCTGACTCGTAAACCAGCTTTGCCGCCACATTGCGCTTGGTCTGGACTTGCTCAAGCACCTTTTTAGTCTCGCGCAAGTCGACGGTGAGGTCACCTTTGCGGCGGTTTTCAAGCTCAAGAATGGAGATGTCGGTCCGGCTGATATCCTGGCGCGTTCTGATGAGACTGCCGTCGAGCCGCAGACCATCGCCCTCAAGTTGCGCCGCGACACGCTCCAGCTCAAGCTGCCGCGTGCCGGTCGTCAGCCCCTTGCTCGCAAGGCTCCGTACTTTGTCCAACTCCTCAGTGACAAGCTTTTGCTGCGTGTTATGGACGTTGCGTTGACTCTTGAGCGACTGCACTTCCTGCTCAAGATATCCCCTAAGCTGCTTAAGGGCAGTCATTTGCGTGGCGAACGCTTGGTTGCGCGCTTCGAAGATCAGCTTTTCAAGCTCGACCACCTTAAGGGTTTGCGCCTGATCCTTTTGCTCGATCAGCGCCAGCGGAAAGGCGATTTCCTTCTGACCGGCTAGTTCAGCTTCCAGACGCGCGCTCCTCGCAATCAGAGCATCCAGCTCCGTCAGCAGCACCTCCAGTTCGCCCCGCGACGAAATCGATTCACGCTGCAGCCGCATTGCGGCTGAGTCGCGCGCGCGCGACAGGCCCCCGCCCACACTGATGGCCCGCAGCACCGTCATCCCAGGCTGAAACGGATATTGGCCAGGCTTTTCCACCAGTCCGAAGAGATAGAAGGGTCGATATTCCACAATCTCGACCGTCGCGTCTGGGGCCGCGGCAAGCCCCATCCGCTCGCGAAGCTGGTTGGAAATCTGCCGCGCCAGCTCCTGTGTGGTGAGACCCGTGACCGGCAACTCCCCGACCAGCGGCAACGCCAGCTGACCCGCCGGACCGATGGTGTATTTGGCGTTCAGCGCCTCCCAAGCGTAGATCTGGTCGATTGACGGGCGCCATTCGAAAACCTTGACGCTGATCACATCCTGCGCCCCGAGCCGATAGGGCGCATTGGCCGCGCTTTGATCCGCCGGCGCCGGTGCGGCTTCTGGCGATGGTCCTGCTGCCGCGGCCGGGCCGGAAGCTAGGGCCAATCCGCAAGCCATAAGACCGAAACCGAGGTAACCGAGATTTTTACTCATAGCCAAAACCTTCCGTGGACCCCCCAGCAGAATATAGCTCCGAGCCGGAAGATAACCACAAAGTGCAAAATGCGCAAAAATGTTAGCGCACACATTCAGCACATTATCATGTGGCCCATGAGGCGCTAGCGCGTTCTAGAAAATTGGCAAACGCGGCTCGCCGGGCGCGCGACCCGGGGTTTCACCGAGCGGATCTGAATTCGCCGCGCAGCCTATCCCGAAGTCTCGACGCAATCTTAACAGACGCGCCAAAAACCCGTATGCCCAGCTCGAATGCATGACCATCGCCGCTGGGCCGCTCAGCAGGAGGCACGGGTCTTGCGCTCGAAGCGCCAACGCACCGCCCCATCCGCAGCAGAGTGCAAGATAGAGCAGCGGCACGGCTAGAAAAGCGGGGTAAACGAGGGCCAGCGCCAGCGCGCCAACATTGCCGAGCAAAATGGCGACCGGCAAAACCTGTCGCGGACGCGGCATGGCTGCGTGTTTTATGATTGTGTTCGCGCGTCCCCAACCATAATTGCGGTATTGTTGCGCAAGTGAGCAAAGGTCGGCCCGTGGGAAATAGTCAAGGGCAAGATCACCGATCATCCAAATGCGCCGGCCGGAGCGGATAACGCGTTGATCATATTCCGCGTCTTCATTGTGACGAAAGCTTTCGTCGTAGCCGCCAAGCGCAAGATAGGCCTCGCGATCGAAGGCGGCGTGATGGCCGTGCTCGACAAAAGCGGATTTGGTTGACCGGCGATGAGCGGAGCCGCCATTGCCGAGGCGGCTGTTGGACGCGGCGGCGACGGCTTTCTGCATGCATCCGTGGCCTCGGCTGTGCATGGTCACGACCACCGAGGCGGCGTCATGCTCAGCTAGCGCCGCAACGCAGCGTTCCGCGAAGCCTTCGGGATAATGGGCGTGACAATCGGCGCGCAGCAAATATTTTGCCTGCGGCGCAGCTTCCCGAGCCGCAATATTCATCGCCGCGGATTGGATACGGCGGGGATTGTGCAGAAGCTTGATATGCTCGTTCCGCTCCGCCAGCCGGCACACAATCTCACCCGTACCATCCGCGCTGCCGCCGTCCATTACGAGAAGCTCATAGTCAATCCGCCCGGAGCGCGGGAGGACCGATGCGATCGCTGCCTCGATATATCGCTCTTCATTGAGCGCGGGCATCACGATGCTGACAAAAGGTTTGATTGCGACGTTCATGAAGTCCTAAACTTTTCATTCCTCCGGCCCGATAGACGCCTATCGTCTCGCCAAGGTCAGTGGCGATCCGACGGCGAACGCCCTGAAAAAGGGCCAAACATGCCTCACGACAGCCCACTTCAGGCGAATGCAACGGTGGCAATTTCAATTCTCTTTAACGCAAATGACGCTAGTTTGGCAGGCGGATTTTCGGAGAACGCCTCATCTTAAGACGTAGTTTAAGCTTCAGAGGCGTTAAACCGCCTCCTAAGGACGGATGGGCCGCCCACCATGTGAGTGGCGCATAATGGTCTTGCATATGTTAACGAAAATGCGTCTTGCGCCTCATTTCATGAAGCGCCGTTTCAAAACTCCAGCAGCCTTGAGGACAAGCGTCCATGCCATCCTTGGTCACTGAAGCCAAAGGAAGCGTGGACATCGGCGCGGCAACGGAGCGTTCTAGCCAAGCAGGGCGCCCGATCATCGCTTTTTTTGGGCATGATTCGGCGGAAAGCACTGTGATCAAGCGAGCCTTGGCATTCCAGGCGAACGGCGCTCGTGTCATCGGGTTCATGTTCCGGCGCGAGCGGGACGGCCGCAACGCCACCCCGGGATGGGAGAATATCCCGCTTGGAACGACGGTTGACCGCAATTATATCGTCCGCCTGCCCACGCTCCTCCTTGGTGTTGTCAAGGCGGTTTGGCACGGCGCGACATTGCGCCGGTGCGACGTGATTTATGTCCGCAATCTCGACATGCTGTTCGTTGCGGTCGTGGCAAAGATACTGAGCGGGGCGAAGGCGCGCATCGCCTATGAGGTGCTTGATGTTCGGCGCATTTTTCTTGGGCAGGCCTTCGCGAACAGGGCGTTCCGATGGGCGGAACGCAGGCTGATGGCGGCCAGCGCCCTGCTCGTCGTCAGCGCGCCCGATTTTATCACGCAGTATTTTGCGCCCGTCCAAGGCTTTCGCGGCCAATGGTTTCTGCTGGAGAATAAGCTGGCGGCAGGCGCGTTGGCGCCTGGTCTGCTCGACGCGGCCAAGCCGCTTCCTCCAGGGCCGCCCTGGGTCATTGGAATGTTCGGCGTCCTGAGATGCGCGCGGAGTATGAATATCTTGTGCACGCTGGCCGACCGGCTCGGCGAGAAGGTCGTCATCTATCTTCGCGGCATCCCATCGGAGACCGACATCCCGACTGAGACAATCATGGCGGCGTGCCGTCTGTATCCGAATGTCGTTTTTGAGGGACCATACACCAACCCGAGCGATTTACCGGAGATCTACAACAAAATCCATTTCATCTGGGCGTCGGATTTTCTCGATCCCGGCGGCAATTCCGACTGGTGCCTCACCAACCGTCTCTACGAAGGTGGCATCATGCGTGCGGTGATGATCGCCGCCAGCGGACATGCGACGGGGCGCATGGTGGAGCGAGAAGGGCTCGGCGTTTCGCTCGACGAACCGCTGCTAGAGTCAGCCATGGCGTTTTTCCAGGAGCTAACCGCCGAAACCTATGAGCAACTTCGCAAAAAGGCGAGCGGCGCTTCAGAGTCCTTGTTCATTGATTGTGATGATACAAAGCGTTTGGTAGATTTACTAGGCAAGTTGAACTGATCACTGCAACAATTGTGCAGCCGCTCGTTGGATGATTTGAGCGCGGCCCGCGAGCGAGCTATGCCAGTTTACCCAGCTCCAGGGCAGACGGAAGCATTCAAAACAACTCGGACTCGGTCATCGATAGCCTGGGCGCGAATATTCATTATAAGCCCCACCGAACGCCGCGCTGGCGTATCCCGCGCCCCGGCAGAATGTATAGAAGCTCGAAGTAAATCGGTCCGGCCTGCGCCAAGCGTTCACGACGAGCGCGTAAAGGATCCGGGCGCCGCCCGCCGCGAGCCGCGCCGAGCCTTTGGTAAGGCTTTGTATCCGTCCTGCGGTGGACGGTTTTGCGCCCATGGCGATGTGTGCCTCCACATTGCCGGTCCGGTACCAGCGGCTAAACAGCCAGAGCCGCCTCATGCGATGCTCCGGCACGAATTCAAGGACCCGCGCCTCCTCGGCCCAGGCGATGCGATGGCCGCGGCGCACCAGCGCCTTGAAAAACATCGTGTCCTCGCCGCCGGTTTCGTTAAAGCGGAGATCGAATATTGATGCGTTTTCAAGAGCGCGCATGGCGATGATCGCATTGCAGCTGTAGCCGTCCATGACGAAGCCCCCCTTTTCCATCACCCGGTTGACGTAGCGATGGGTCGGGAGCCAAGCGGGAGGCAAGCGCTCGAAGACCGGGAATACCGGTCCGAGCGCCGCGCCCGCGCCGGTTTCGGTGAGCCTGGAAAAAAGGGCCTCCAGCCAGAGCGGGTCGGCCGCCTCATCATCGTCAAGGAAGAGAATGTGAGAAGCGTTCTCCTCGTGCGCGGCAGACAGACAGGAATTGCGGGCGTAGACGAGCCCCTTTTGCGGCTGATGAACGGCGCGAAGGCGAAAACGTCCGTGCTGGGCATACTGGCTGCAAGGCTCCGCCGCCGTACCCCCAGCCGAATTGTCAACAATGACAATGACAATCTGCTCGTCCGTAAGCACGCAGAGCCGTTGCCCGTCCAACGAAGCAAGCAGCGCCGCGAGACCCTTGGGCCTGTTATAGGTGCAGACACAAATCGCGAGGCGATCCTGGCCCGATCTCAACGGTGCGTTCATCCGGCAAGACGCCGCTTCATTCGCTTCCCAAGCGCTTGCGCGCCGAAACGCACAATCAGCGGCCAAAGCGACGGTTGCCGGGCGACCATAGCCAAGGATTTAGCAATTTGGCGCTGCTTTGCGGCCTCCACGGCGGCGACAAAGCCGGCGGCCCGCTCGAAGCTGTTGATATAGGACTGCGCCGCCGCCGCGATCTCGGAACCGCGACCGAAGCGCTCGCCGAGGGCTTCTTCGGCTATCATGGTCCGCAATTGCTCCAGATGCGCAGGCTTCATGCGCCAGCTTTGCGAGGCCGGATGCATGCGGTATTTGTAGTAGCTTTCCGATGTCACGACGAACCGCGCATCCGCCAAAAGACACTTGAACAGCAGCAGAAAATCTTCACCGAAATCGAGGCCCTCGCGGTGGCTGACGCCGTGCGCCTTGAGGAAGTCGGCGCGGAACATGCCCTTGATCGCCCCAAGGCTAAAGCGGCTGGGGCCGAACGCCCGGTTGGCGCGCAGAAAACCGGCAGTATCGACCACGAAGGAATATGGCTCAGGCCCTTGGCGTATCATGGTGGCGCCGCCGGTTTGACATTCTTGCGAAAAGCGCCGGAAATTGTCGGCGACGATGTCGGCTGAGGTTGCCGCGGCAAGATCGAGCAGCCGGCGGCTGCGCTCGGGCGCAACAAGATCGTCGCCGTCCAAAATGGCGAGCCAGCGCCCTCGTGCCCTACCCATCGCTTGGTTGCGGGCGGCCGAAGGGCCAGCGTTCGTCTGCCGCCGAATGAGCACGACACGGTGGTCTTGCCGGGCAAGCGCTTCGACAATCTCAGCCGTGCCGTCAGTCGAGGCGTCATCGGCGACAATCACCTCGATCGCCGCTCCGGTTTGAGCGAGCGCTGACTCAACGGCTTGGCGCACGAAAGGCGCGGCATTGTAAGTCGCGACGATGAAGGAGACGTCTGGAAGGCCAGACCGACCCGCGGCTGGAGCTGGGTCCAGCAAATGCCCCTGCTCTATCGCCAACTCCGACATGTGTTCTCCAGCGGCGAATGACAATACCGATTGCCGCTTCCGCGCGACGGTTTAGATCTTGTATATCACCATCTGGCATAAGAAGAAGGGCTTCACTAGCCATTGTTGCCGGTCCGCGCGATTAACCTTTATGCCGGATTGAAGGATGGCATTACGCGACGTTTCGAGCCAGCGCACTTGCTCCATGCGCTCGATAAGCCTAACCGGAAGAGGTATTTGAAAAATTTGCGGCTCGGACGGATAAATTGCCGCGCCGACGTTAGTGCTCAATGCGGGATGGCATGGCGATGACCGAAACCGACACCGTTCATATCGCCTTCGGCATCGATGCGCCCTACCTGCCGCATCTTGCGGCGACGATTGTCTCGCTCGTCGCGACAGCGCCTTCCGCCCGGTTTCATTTCATGGTGCTGCATGGTGGCATCGCCGAAGACGGCAGGCGCTGCATCGAGCGGTGCGCGCCGAGCGCCGGTTTTGACTGGGTGGAGGTGGACGACACGCATCTTCGCGGCCTTCAAGGGCATTCCCATATCAGCCGGGCCACTTTTTACAGGTTGATCCTGCCGGCGATTGCCGCTCCCGAAATCACGCGCGTGCTCTATCTCGACAGCGACGTCATCGCCGCGCGCGACATTCGCGAATTGTGGCGAACCGACCTGAATAAGCGCGTTATCGCCGCCGTTTACGACGCCGGTATAGACGCTGTTCCCTTCGCGCGCCGCTGGGATCTCGCGCCCGTTCCCGGAAGCTATTTCAATGCCGGCGTGCTCTTGATTGATCTGCAACGCGTCCGCATTGACGGCGTTTTTCAGACAGCGCTTGATTTTCTGGTCGCCAAACGGGCCGAGCTTGGCTTTCTGGATCAGGATGCGCTGAACCACACGCTTTGGCGGCAATGGCATCGCCTCGATCCGGTCTGGAATGTGCAGCGCAACATGATTCTGAACGGAATGCCGAATTACGTCCCCGATGCCATGCGGCTGCGTGGTCGGCCGGCCATCGTGCACTACACGACCGACCAAAAACCTTGGCTCGCCGGGGTCTACCACCCTTACGCCTGGCTGTATTGGCGGGCCTTGGCGCGAACTCCGTTTTGGCGCGAAGTGGCAAAGGCAAATGGCTTAAGTTTTGGCGCGCGGTTGCGGATTATGATGCGGTTTGTCAAGCGCTGGCCATTCTTGGCGCCGCGCAGCTCCGCCACAGCAGCTTGACGAGGGTCGCGCCCGAATTCATTAGGCCAATTCCCGCTCGCTTGCGTCGGCCTGCCAGGCTTTGGGTTCCGCGACGAATACCGAAAAATATTGCTTGGCTTCGCTGACTGAAATTTCGCCGGATAAAAGCCGTTTCATTAGGCGAGGCGCGGTCGATGGCGGGTAGAGTTTCAACCCATACTGCACGCACAAAGCCGCGTTTCTTGCGTCGCCCTCGCGGCGGCGCCATAGGCCGTACCAGAATGCGTCGATCGCAATGGTCTTCCGCACGAGGCGAAGCAGGGCGTAGGCATCGCGCATGCAGGCCCCTTCATGGGCAAAAAAGCTATCGAAAGCGGCCATATGCTGGACAAAATCGCGCACGGGCATTTCGCGATAGGCCTGTGTCGCCTGCGCGCCATGTAAGCGCCGGATGCCCTGAACAACGGATGTTTCGGCCACCCGGCCGAGCGTCGCCAGCCGCAGCCACATTTCGAGATCGTCAGTGTAGGGAAGCGAGGGGCGGTAGTGCCCGATCGCCTTCTGGGCCGACGTCCTGCGCAATACGGTCGGCGCGCCGATGGTGTTGCGCGGATCGCGGCAGCGGCGGCGCACGAAGTCCTCGCCCTCGATGATCTCCCATTCGGGCCGGACCGGCGCCGCCGGCGCGCTGACTGGGCTCTGGCCAGCTTCCAGCGCGAGGCGCAGCTCGCGACCGTGTGTCAGAACGATATCCGCGTTCTCCTCCATGATCGCGACAGAACGCTTTAACGACCCCGGCGTCAGCAGATCATCGGCGTCCAGCAAGAAGAAATACGTGCCACTGGCCCAATCGACCCCGGCATTGTAGCTGGCGTGCGGCCCGAGATTTTTGGGATGTGACAAGATCTCGACGCGCGCATCTTCGGCCGCAAGACGGCGGGCGACAGCAAGGCTGTCATCCGTCGAGGCGTTGTCGATGATGAGGACGCGCAGCCCGGAGTGGCATTGACTGAGGATGCTCACCACGCAATCGCGCAAGAACCGCCCGTAATTGTAGCAGGGCACGGCAACATCCACACGCACCGAGCCCCGTGTTTTCATGGACCGGCCGCAACCGGGCTGGCAGGGTGGGCGCTCCCCGACCGCAGGGCCCTCATTAACTCATCCAAAAGCGGATGTGAGGCCACACGCAAGCCAAGCAGCCACCCAGCGCCTGCCGTCACGATGGCCGCGCCGGTCTCAAGCAGCGAAAGGTCGAAGCGCCATCCATGAGCTGCGATGACGATGCAGGGCCCAGCCACCGCGAACAGTGTTACCATCAGGCTTGGGATCAAGGCATTGAACAGCTCGCGCGCCGAAAACGGGATCAGACGCCGCACGAAATAGACCGACACCAGCGCCTCCAGCGGCACAATCAAGAACATGCTCCATGCCACGGCCGTAATGCTGTAGTGCGCCGCAACCAGGACCACGAGCGTTGAAATCGGCACAAGAATGAGTTGATGAAAAAAGACGGAACGGAATGCGCCCCCTGCTAGGAGCACGGAAAAGGTTAGATTGACCGACACATTGAACATGAGCGCGACCGCAATGATGGAGACCAGCGGCGAGACGGCCTGCCACTGCGCGCCGAGCAAGATTGCGACAATCGGTTGGGCCAGCATCGCCAGGATGGCAAGGCTCGGCCAATAGACCCCTGTGATGAAGGTCACAGCCCGCAGATAGCTGCTCCTAAGGTCGCCGCCTTCCCGAAGATTGGACGCAAATGCAGGCAGAATGATTGAGGCCACGCCTCCGAGAAGCGCCTTTTTAGGGAACAGACAAAGTGTAGCCGCGCGGTGGTAAATGCCGATCGCGGCAACGTCGACCAGCCGCCCCAAGATCAGTATTGGCACGTACTCCCAAAGACTGATCAGCATATGCGCGGCGGTCTGATATCGGCCGAAATTGAAGAGCCTGCGCCAACCTTTAAACGAGATGCGGAAGATCGAGAAATCGGGGCGAAAGTAAAAGCCCATCAGCATCCCGCAGCTTCCGGAAATAATGCTCGCTAAGGCAAAGCTCATATAGCTGTAGCCGAACCAGGCAAAACCAACGGTGGCGATGGCGTAGATAACCGTACTCGTCACACTAATAATTGCGATTGTGCCGAAAGCCATCTCGCGCCGGAGCAAGGCGAAAAGCGGGGACACGAAGGGTCCTAGCAAGTAGGTGACGGCCACAATCTCCAAATAGAAGGATAGGCCCGGCACGCCGTAAAATCGCGCGAGCGGACCGGCTCCAAGCAGGAGCGCGCCAGCGAGAATTAGCGTCCAGATCAGCGTAATCGTAAACGACGTGCGGACATGCTCGGCGTCCAATTGCTTTTCCTGGACAATGTAGGCCGACCCTCCGAAATCGCGGATCGCTTCAGCCATTGCCAGAGCCGCCATGCCGAGCACCGATATGCCGAATTCGGCTGGCGCCATCAGACGCGCTATAATCGGCACCATCGCGAGATTGATCAGGATGACGATGTAGCGCTCGGCGGAGGCAAGAAAGAGCGAGCGTCTGATGGAACTCATAAACGCGTCCTAGCGAGGCGCTATATACCCGCCCAAAGGCTGATAAGCGTCGTGGCCAGAATAGGTCCACCTCATGAAGGAAATCTCAATGAGGACGCACGGGAGCACATTGCCCGCAATTCACGAGCCTTCCGGACAATTGACATGTTAAGACTGCAAGCTTTGGAAATCGGTAGCGGAATTCTGACAAAAGTGCAGACGATAAGGAAAAAATGAGAGTTGGCTCCCCGCTATACAGCTTACGGGGCTGGCCTAAATCAAGCCGTTTGATCGAATTTTAATATTGCTGGGATCGTCTTAAAGAGGATGGCGAAGTCAAGAAACAAAGACCATCGCCGAACGTAGTAACGATCGCAATTGACCCGGTGGGTATAGGTTGTGTTGCTGCGCCCATTCACCTGCCACATGCCGGTAAGTCCAGGTTTAGCTCTTAAATATTCGCGTTGATAAGGGCCGTAGCGCTCAAGCTCGTCCGCGATGACGGGCCGTGGACCGATGCAGCTCATGTCGCCGATCAAGATATTGAACAGCTGTGGCAGCTCATCGAGGCTCGATTTGCGCAGGATTTGGCCCAGCGGGGTGATCCGCGGGTCATTCTTAAGTTTGTATGCTTCCGACCACGCTCGCGCAGCATCGGGATGGGTTGCAAGGTGAGCCCTTAAGCGCTCATCCGCGTCGGGAACCATCGTCCGGAATTTAAGGCACCCAAAGTCCCGGCGGTTGAACCCGACTCGGCGCTGAACGAAAAAAACCGGACCGCCCATGCTGGCGTAGATGAGGAGCGTGATGAGGATCATCAGCGGCATCATGAGCAGCAGCGTGGTGAAAGCGATTGTGATGTCGAAAGCGCGTTTGACGGCGCCGCCGACTGGAGTTGCATGGACCGCTAGCGGAGCCTGGAATGCTTGTTCGACACGACTGACCGCTGCGGGGACGAAGGTCGGAGACCATGGGGCGATGTTGGAGCCGATGTTGGAGCTAGTAGCCTCGCGACTACGCAGCATCAGCGCGGGGCGATTTACTAAAGCTTCACCATGATCTTCGGCAATGCCCCTCGCCGATACATCAGTAGAAGGTCGCATTATGTCAGTCCCCGTAGTAATTGCCAAGTTGGAGTAGTTTGCAATCTTCTTGTTGTCGCGCCTTAGGCGTTAGATTTTTTCGTTGTTTTGCATTTTTGCGACCATGTAAGCCACTTCCGTACGATTCTTAGCTTTGAGCTTCTTCATGATATTGCGGATATGAACCTTGACGGTACTTTCTTGAAGCTGCAATTCATACGCGATCGTCTTATTCGCCTTGCCCTGCCTCAGCGCTTCGACCACAGCGGCCTGACGCACAGTGAACATGGTTGTCCAAGGAGATTTGACCGCTCTGGAGGCCAATGGATCGCGAGATCCGCGCAGACATCCGGCAGGAACAAAGACGCCGCCAGCTCTGACCAGCCGCATCGCCTCGACGGCCACATCGAGAGAAAGATTGGTTGGAATGTAGCCCTTGACGCCCTTATTTAACGCGTTGACGACATGACCAATATCTTCGGCATCGGCAAGAATGACCGTCGGGAGGCGTTTCTTCGCTTGCGCTAGACGGTGGATTTTCTGGCTGAGTTCTTCGTCGCCCGCGGCCTCAAAGCCGCTCAACAGCACGACGCCGGCGGGAGTGTGTTCGCAAACCTTCAACCATTCGTCGACCGTGGAAAAAGCGATGACATCATGACCGCAAGCAGCGCGCAGCGCTCGCGTCAGGCAATCCCGGATAAGCTGTCGCGGCTCGATGATGACGGCAGCAGGCTGCGGTACGATCGCGGGAGATGGCCGAGACGCAATATTTGCGGCTGCAAATCGGTTTTCAGTCTCCCGATGTACATGTGCCGTATGTCGATAGGTGATACTCATGACTAACTCGTGCCTAAGTGTCAGAGCTGGGGGTTACAACTTTATGGTGAGTGAAACCTGAATCTTACTAAGAACTATAGACACGTTTCAGCCTTGCGCAAGACACATTGTGCACCGCAGCACCATGATTCACGGGCTGTAATAGATGAAAATTACGTTAATAGTTAACAGTAGCAGGGGATCTTATGTTTAACAATGTTGCAAATGAAAGTCAGTTTTTTGCTCAATCGCGTATGAATGCAACAGCTAATTTAGGGAAAACAAATAAGGCAGTGAAAATTTGTTTCGATATGAGACGAGATTGTAAGAGAACATAACGAATGCGCCATGACGAATTTACGATTCCCCCGGAAATTTAACATATTTTTATCTATTGTGGTTTTTAGGCAACTTTGTTCCCCATTCCGCTTTTTCGGCTAAAATGTTCTTGAAAGCAATATTTGACACAGTGTTTGTGGCTTGCACCTCGATCGCGGGCCCCGACGCTGCCGTGTCAAAGGCGATTGAGCAATCAATCTGGCTTAACAAACCGTTGGAAAGTTTCGGCTAGGCTAGGATTCCGCAGCCTCGCCAAAGCCGAATCGGCGCACTCTGTTCCGAAGCGACGCAACGGCGCGGGCGGAGTTTAAGGCCTTGCCGTCCCTCCCCGCCCAACCTCCGTGGAGCTAGGCGAGCGCCGCCAGCGCATTGCGCCAATCCTCACGCTCCATCTTGCCTGGTTTGCGCTCGCCGAAAAATTGGACGAAACACATCCCCTCGCGATCGAACAGCTCCAGCGAGGTCACAATGCCGTCGCGGGTGGGCTTACGGACGATCCAGCTTTGGCCGATGGCGTCTTCGCGCAGATGCAGGTTGAAGGACGGGTCGAGGATGTTGAACCACGGCCCAATGACTTTTAGCGTTTCGATCCGCCCGGTGTGAATCTGCACGCAGCCGGGGTTGGCGACGAAGCACATGATGGGGATTTGGCCTTCGACGCTCCGCTCGAGAACCTGGTGGAGAGCGTCCGCCGCAACCGGATAAGCGAATTCGCGCTCGGCGAGCCGCATGGCCTGAGCCCTGCCGACGCCGAACTCCTGCAACAGGCCGAAAAAATCATGCGTGTCCTGCAAGGCGCGCCAATGTTTGCGGAATGTCGCGACGTCGATCTGTTCGTCGGGGCGGTCGGGAAGGCGCGCGGGAAGCGAAGCGACTTCGATCGCCGGGGTCTGTTCGGCCGCCCTGAAGCGCTCGACCAGGGCATCGAACGCGGCGCGGTCGGTCTCCTCGGTTGCGTAAATCTTGTGGACCGCCGTGCCGTCAATGTCGAAGAACTGCAGGCTGGAGCGGCTGCCGGATTTGACCTCCTCCGTCACCGCAAAGCCAAAACGCCAATGGCTCATGAACAAGCGCAGATCGACATCGTGATTGAGCACGATGCCGTGACCGGGGCCAATCGAGACATGCGCGAACGCGCCGTGCTTTTCATGCACGCAGTGCTCGTTGCGGGTGAGCACCATGACGCGGCCGAGCGCCGGCGCCGCGCGCAGCACATCGGCCAGATCGGCGTCAAGCCGAACCACCCCGGCGCCGGAGCGGCACGCCACCAGTTCGGCTTCGCTCACGCCGAGCTCCTTGGCCGCGTCCCGCGCGCGAATGCCGGGATGCTGGTCCCGGCAATGCACAAGCGCCTGCCGCAAGGCCTCGCCCGAAAGCCGCGTCTGTTCGTTCGCCTCGATCATTATCGCCTGGTCCCCCTCGCTGAGCCGGCGGTGGCTGACTGGGCATCCGCTTCCGGCAATCCTCTGATCATTGTAAAGCATTGGCCGGCAATGGCCTCGCGCTTTCCGTTCAACAAATGAGATGAATGCCGCTCAAATACGCGGCGAGGCGCCCCCTGTCCGTAAACTATTAAGGGCTCGATCGATTTCAGCGTGATGCCGGAAACAGCCGAAAACACATGATAAGTTGCCTTCCGGCCTGGGCAAAAATTGCGCCGTGACGGGGAATCGCGGATGAATTGCTTTGGGGCCCGCCCAATGCCGCTATAATGGGCGGCCAAGAGCATGTCCGGCGGATAACTTCGAGCGCAGACACTCAAGAGGGCAGCATGGTTTCCGACACGATAGCCGGCGGCGCGCGCGATACCCTATCGAGCTTAGGCGTTGGCGGCCGCGTGGCGATCCGCTCGATTCTGACCTCCTCCTTCAGCCGCGCCATGATCGGCGCGCCGAACGCGCATCATCTGCACATCATTCCGCAGGATTTGCGCACCGCCGATCCCAGCTTTGCCAGCGAGCTTTATGACGGCTATTTCGGGCTTGCCGGCATGGTCGCGCTGACGGGATCGGAATCGCCGTTCACCGTCCAGCCGCCGAGCCTGCCGTGGCAGAAGGAGCTCTATTCGCTCAGCTGGTTGCATCATCTGGAAGCGGCCCGCGATGAAATTGCGCGCGAACGCGCCCGGCTGCTCGTCGCCGACTGGATCGCCCATAGCCGCAATGCGCCGCGCATTGCCTGGGACGTCGATATCGTCGCGCGCCGGGTCATTTCGCTGCTGTCCCATGCCGGCTTTTTGCTCGAAGGCGCTAAACCGCCTTATTATGAGTCGGTGATGAAGGCGCTCTCCAGCGAGCTGCATTTTCTCTCCGTCAGCTACGCCGATCCTGGCACGACCGCGCCGCGTCTGCGCGCGCTGACCGCGCTCTTGCTCGCCGGGCTCTGCATCGCTGAGCAACAAACTTATGTGACCAAATATCTCCAGACCTTCTGCGCCGAGCTGGAAAGGCAAATTCTTGCCGATGGCGGTCATGTTTCGCGCAACCCGCACACGCTGGTCGATTTGCTGCTCGATTTTCTGCCGCTTAAACAATGCTTTCTCGCGCGCGGTCAGGAAACGCCCGAGGCCCTCAACAGCGCGATCCGGCGCATGATGGGCAT
Source organism: Rhodomicrobium sp. (assembly GCA_031399085.1). GTDB lineage: Bacteria > Pseudomonadota > Alphaproteobacteria > Rhizobiales > Rhodomicrobiaceae > R-RK-3. The sequence goes on along the minus strand of JANNOQ010000090.1, from coordinate 132,840 downwards.
GATCCGCTTTCTGCGCCTCGGCGATGGGTCGCTCGCTCGCTTCAACGGCATGGGCGCGACCCGCTCAGATCTCACCGCGGCCGTGCTCGCCCATGCCGATGACGACGACATGCCGCGCTTTGACGCGCCCGATAGCGGCTATTGCCGTCTGCAGCGCAGCGGCACGATCATCATCGCCGATACGGGCCTGCCGCCGCCTTTCGCTCTGAGCAGCGAGGCCCATGCCGGCTATCTGGCCTTTGAGATGACCTCAGGGATAGAGCCCGTCATCGTCAATTGCGGCGCGCTACGGGACGAAAGCTCGGATTGGGCGGTTGCCTGCCGCTCGACCGCCGGCCATTCGACGCTGACGATCAGCGACATGTCCTCATCCAAGCTCGTGAAGCGCCGGATCGGCTATCCCGCGCGGCAGGCTTATTTGCTCTCCGGCCCAAAATCGGTGCGCGGCGAGGCAAAGGAGGATCAGGGCGACCTTTTGCTCCGCGCCATGCATGACGGCTACAAGGACCGCTTCGGCTTTTTCCATCAGCGCCGATTGCGGCTCGTTGCCAATGGAAAGGTGGTTGAGGGCGTCGATCAGCTCGCCTGTCCGCCGCAGGGCCGTCCGCTCACCAAGGACAGCGACAGTTTCGCGATCCGCTTCCATTTGCATCCGCGCGTGTCACCCCGGCTCGACGCCGAGGAAAACAGCGTCAGTTTGACCTTGCCGGACGCTCAATTGTGGAAGTTTCGGGCGGCTGGCGCGCGCGTCGAAATCGAGGAGAGCATCTTTCTTGCCGATCCCATCATTCAAAAGCGCAGCTTGCAGATCGTCCTGCGGGGCAAATGCGCTTCCGAGGTTCAGGTCGTCTGGTCGCTGCGCAAGATTGAAACCAATGTCCGCGACCCCGCCCGCACCGGCTATCGCAACAATCGCGAGATCGACGACAATCGCTGACCATGGCGGCGCGTTCGCGAGGCCGTTGGGAGGCGGGCGGCCATGAAGGCGGAGGATCGCCATGACTGATGCCAATCCCATCATCCGGCGCGCGCTGATTTCGGTGTCGGACAAGAACGGTATCATCGATTTCGCAAGGCATTTGGCGGCCCGGGGCGTCGAGCTGATCTCGACCGGCGGCACGGCGAAGGCTTTGCGCGAGGCGGGACTTGCCGTGCGCGATGTCGCCGAACTGACCGGCTTTCCCGAGATGCTTGACGGGCGGGTAAAGACGCTGCATCCGGCAGTTCATGGCGGTCTATTGGCGATCCGCGACAATGCCGAACACAACGCAGCGATTGAGGCGCAGGGGATAGCGGCCATCGATCTCCTGGTCATCAACCTCTACCCATTCGAAGACACCGTTTCGCGCGAGGCAGATTTTGCCGAGGCCATCGAGAACATCGACATTGGCGGACCAGCGATGATCCGCGCAGCGGCCAAAAACCATGATTGGGTCGCGGTCGTCACCGATCCCGAGGATTACGCGGCACTTCTTGCCGAGATGGAGGCGCAGGGCGGCGCGACGAGCCTTGAACTCCGCCGAAAGCTTGCGGCGAAGGCCTATGCGCGCACCGCCGTTTACGATGCAGCGATCGCAAATTGGTTCGCAGGCCAAGTGGGCGAGGCCGCGCCGCGCCATTTCGCCCTGCCCGGCACGCTCCGCCAGACCTTGCGCTATGGCGAGAACCCGCATCAATCGGCGGCCTTTTACGTCAGTCCGGTCGATGGGCGAATTCGCCCCGGCGTCGCGACCGCGCGGCAGGTCCAGGGCAAGGAGTTGAGCTATAACAATCTCAATGACACCGATGCCGCCTATGAGCTGGTGGCCGAATTCGATCCGCTCCTTGCCCCGGCGGCCGCAATCATCAAGCACGCCAATCCGTGCGGCGTCGCGCTGGGCGAAAACCTTGCCGACGCCTATCGCAAGGCGCTCGCCTGCGATCCGGTCAGCGCCTTCGGCGGCATCGTCGCATTGAACCGGATGCTCGACGCCGACGCAGCGCGTGCGATTGCGGAGATTTTCACCGAGGTCATCATTGCGCCGGATGCGACGCCGGAGGCGCAGGCGATCCTGGCGCGAAAGAAGAATCTGCGGCTGTTGCTTGCCGACGGATTGCCCAACCCGACAGCGGAGGGGCTGACGCTACGCACGGTCGCGGGCGGATTCCTCATGCAGTCGCGCGACAATGGCTCGCCCGATAGCGTCGCGCTGAAGGTTGCAACGTTGCGCGCGCCGACGCCGCAGGAACTTGCCGACTTACAATTCGCCTTCCGCGTCTGCAAACATGTGAAATCAAACGCCATAGTCTTCGCCAAAGGCGGCGCGACGGTCGGCATCGGGGCGGGCCAGATGAGCCGCGTCGACGCCGCGCGCATCGCCGCCTGGAAGGGCGAGGCCGCCGCTCAGGCCGCCGGATTATCGGGATCGCTCACGCAAGGCTCGGTTGCGGCATCGGACGCCTTCTTCCCCTTCGCCGACGGACTGATCGCGCTCGCCGATGCCGGGGCGACCGCCATCATCCAGCCCGGCGGCTCGATGCGCGACGAGGAAGTGATCGCGGCGGCGAACGAACGCGGCCTCGCGATGGTGCTGACCGGAATGCGCCATTTTCGGCATTAGATCACGATGATTTTGGATTGATCAATCCAAAATCATGAACAGTGATCTATTCCATCAGTTTAGAGCGGGATGACGAGCGGAAAACCGGTTCCCACTTTTCCTCATTCCGCTCTACGGCCAGGGGCTGACGCGAATCACTGTTTTCCATTATGCTAATCGGCGGGAGAAGCTGCGGAGGGCGGTTTCTCAGTGGAACGAGCTTTGCGGCATCGATCGGAGCAGTATTTCACCTCGTCCCAAACGTTTTGCCATTTGCGCCGCCAAGTGAAAGGGCGGCCGCAAGCGGCGCAGATCTTCTGGGGAAGGTGAGGCTTTTTGTGAGCCATGCGCGATCAAACCCGAAAAGCGGTTTCTAAACCATAGGCTTAACAGCGGGAGAACCCGATGTCCTGGCGCGAGATTTTCGACAATTTGAAGCAAACTTTGCCAACTATCCTGATGACGCTTCTGGCGCTCGCGGCGGCTGCGGCGGCAATCTATTTTCTGCCGAACCGGACCGCCGCCGTGATTCTCGGGGTGCTCGCGGGACTGGCTCTGACCTTTCTGGTGCTGCGCGGATTGCAGCGCACGACGCAAATCGCGATCCTTTGGCTGTCGATCGGCGTCGTGGCGGATGCAGCCTATGCCAAACTCAACGATGTGGCTCCCGTCACCATCGCCGGTGCCCTTGTGAAAGTGGCCGAGGCAATGGTGAAACTTGCCGACACCGTCATCAAGAGCATTGGCATCGGCGGGCCTAGTCTACGCGCGCAGATGGCCGCCGTGGCGCCTGAATTCGTCTGGGCGCTGATCTTGACGACAACGCTATTCGTGGCCATCGGTCTGATGGGGCAGCAGCGAAGCAGCAACGCCGCCAGGCCGGAGCTTCGCCGCGCGGCTTAGGCCACAGATCGGCAATCGCTCATGGAAACAGTGGGAGCTGTTGCAATCCCGCTGTCTCCGGCAGGCCAAACATCAAGTTGAAATTTTGGATCGCCTGCCCGGCCGAGCCTTTCACCAGATTGTCGATGACCCCGATCACGATGGCGCGGCCAGGGATGCGGTCGGCAAAGACGCCGATCTGACAATGGTTGGAGCCGCGCACCGTTTGCGTCGCCGGGATGACGCCCTTCGGCGCGACGTGGACGAAGGGCTTGCCATCATAGGCCGCGCTTAGCGCCGCGCGCAAATCCTCGGCGGACGCGCCGCTTGTCAGCCGGACATAACAAGTCACCAACTCGCCCCGGCTCATCGGGATCAAATGCGGCGTGAAATTGACGATGACATCGCGCCCGGCGGCGCGGCCGAGCTCCTGCTCGATTTCCGGCGCATGGCGGTGGCTGGCGATGCCGTAGGGCGACAGACCCTCGCCCGCCTCCGCGAGCAGCAGATTTTGCTTGGCGGAGCGGCCCGCGCCGGTGACCCCGGATTTGGCGTCGATGACGATGTCGCCCGCATCGATCAGCTTGCCCCATACGAGCGGCAATAGCGTGAGCAGGACGGCGGTCGGATAGCAGCCGGGGCAGGCGACGAGCCGCGCATGGGCGATCGCCTCGGCATTATGCTCGGTCAGCCCGTAAACGGCCTCAGCGAGCAGATCGTGCGCGCCATGCTCCCGGCCATACCACTGCGCGTATGTCGCCACATCGCGAAGGCGGAAATCGGCGGACATGTCGATGACGCGCAGACCCGTCGGCAGCTCCTTGATCAGATCCTGCGCGGTGCCGTGCGGCAGACCGGAGAAAACCGCGTCGCAGCCGCTCCAATCGGCGTCTTCCGCCTTGACCAGATCGGGCGCTTTCAGAAAGGCAAAATGCGGGAAGACCTCGGCGAGAGGCTTGCCCGCATGGGAGGAGGCGGCGAGCAGGCCGATCTCCATATTCGGGTGGCGGGCGGCCAAGCGGATCAGGTCCGCGCCCGTATAGCCGGACGCGCCAAGAACCCCGATCCGAATGCCGCCGCCTGCGGTCATTAGCGCTTGGAGAACTGGAAGCTGCGGCGGGCCTTGGCCTTGCCGAACTTCTTGCGCTCCACGACGCGGCTATCGCGCGTAAGGAAACCGGCCTTTTTCAGCGTCGGGCGCAGATCGGGCTCGTAGTGGGTGAGCGCGCGCGACAAGCCGTGCCTCACCGCACCGGCCTGACCGGAAAGCCCGCCGCCCGAGACCGTACAGACCACATCATACTGGCTGGCGCGGTTCACGAGGACGAGCGGCTGTTTCAGGATCATTTGTAGAACCGGGCGGGCGAAAAACACATTGTGCTCCCTGCCGTTCACCGTGATTTTGCCGGGGCCGGGCTTGAGCCAGACGCGGGCAACGGCGTTCTTGCGCTTGCCGGTGGCGTAGGCGCGGCCCTGCGCGTCCAGCTTTTGCACATAGACGGGGGCTTGCGGCGCCTGTGTCGCCTCGCCACCGCCGCTCAGATCGCCTAAGGATCGGATTTCAGTCGCGGGCATTAATCGTCCCTCCCGGTATTCTTCGGATTCAGCGCGGCAATATCCAGCTTTTGCGGCTGCTGCGCCTCGTGCGGATGCTCGGCGCCCGCATAGACTTTCAAATTCTTCATCTGCCGCCGCGAGAGCGGCCCGCCCGGCAACATGCGCTGCACCGCCTTCTCCAGCACCCGCTCGGGGAAGCGGCCGTCGAGAATCTTGTCCGCCGTGCGGCTCTTGATGCCGCCAGGATAGCCGGTGTGCCAGTAGTAGATTTTGTCGGTGCGCTTATTGCCCGTCAGCCGCACATGTTTGGCGTTCACGACGACGACATTGTCGCCGCAATCCATATGCGGGGTGAATGACGGCTTGTGCTTGCCGCGCAGGCGCATGGCGATGATCGACGCGAGCCGGCCGACGACCAGGCCCTCCGCATCGATCAGCACCCATTTCTTTTCGATATCGGACGGTTTTGCCGAAAATGTTCTCATGATCCAATCCATCGCCGCCCCGCCACCTGCTTCGCAATCGAAGGATGACGTTTTGGCATCAATTACGGGTGAGACCGGCCGCGCAAAGCGCAGCCAAGTAGACGAACTTCTAACGCATCAACGGACACGGGTCAAGCGTCGAATTTTCATTAAATCGTTGAAAAACAATAGTTTATTTTTAAGGTATCATATTACCACACGACGTTTCTCGATTATTCTGGGATCGAGTAGGTCGACGTCGCATGGGCGGCCAACTCCTCCTCGCCCACCGAGCGAAGACCGATCTCGCCGACCGCGAGCCGCTTGCCAAGCTTCAAAATGGTTGCCTCGCCGAACATGTCGCCGGGGGCGGGCTTGCGCAGGAAATTGATGTTGAGATTGGTCGTCACCGCGAGCGGGCGCGGCCCGATCAGCGCAAGCACGGCGGCATACATGGCGATGTCGGCCAAGGCGAACATCGACGGGCCCGAGATCGTGCCGCCCGGCCGCAGCATCCGGTCGCTATAGGTCATCCGCATCCGGACCGACCGCCCCTCGACGGCCTCGACGAGAAAGCGCTGACTGCGGCTGTTCATCTGCGGAAATTGCGCGTCGAGAAAAGCGCCGAGCTCCTCCGCCGTCATTTTCGCTATTAGGGGCTCGGACATGCGGATTGTCTCCTTAACGTGGCAGACCCCACGATTTGACCATTTTTACAGGCGATCAAACATGCGAGGGAACTAAAAAGGGGCGTTGATCAGCGACCTTGATGAAGAGAGGGTCAAAATGAAAGCCGATTTGAACACCTTTGGCCGGAGCAGGCTCGCACGGGTCTGGATAGTTTTTGCGGCGGTCGCGGCGCTCGCCATTGCCGCGTCATGCCCGGCCATCGCCAAGACCGCGATGCTGAGCGAGCGGACAGTCAAGCAGTTCATCGCCAGCTATCCCGATGTAAAGACCATCGCCGTCGGCCAGGCGGTCAAGCAGGGCACGGACATTGCCGGCTCGTCCGACATTCTTGCCGCGGTCATTCAGGCGGCGGCGGACGATACGATCCAGCGCCGCATCGACACGACGGTGCGCCAGCACGGCTTCAGCGGCTCCAAGGAATGGATGGCGGTGGCCGAAAGCGTCGGGCGCGCCTATGCCCATATCAAGGCCGGTCCGACCGATGGCAAGGCGCAAAAGAAGGTCGATAAAGCCATCGCCAAGATCGAGAAAAACGATTTCCTCAGCGACAAGCACAAGGAAAAGCTGATCAAGGCGTTGCGCGACAGCTCGGGCAAGGTGCTTGAGGCGCCGCCGCCGGAAAACCTCGCCGCGGTCAAGCCGATGCTGGCCCAGATCGACGCGGTGGTGAAGTGATCGCGATTTTGCGGTAATATGACGGCTGTCGCAATTCAGGTCTGCCAATCATGAGTGCCGAAGCCCTTCGAGTGGCGGCGCCCGAGGCTCCGCCTTGTCTCCTCCGCGAGAATCACGGCCCGGTCGCGCTACTCACCCTCAACCGCCCGCAAAGCCGCAACAGCCTTTCGGAAGAGCTGCTGAACGCGCTCGGCGCGGCGCTTGCCGAGATTGCAGCCGCTAAATCCATCCGCGCCATCGTGCTAACCGGCGCGGCTCCGGCCTTCTGCGCCGGCCACGACATGCGCGAGATGACGGCGCGGCGGGCGGATGCGGATCAGGGGCGGGCATTCTTCGATCGGCTGATGCGGCTATGTTCAAGCGTGATGCAGTCGGTGATGAGCTGTCCCAAGCCGGTCATCGCGGCGGTGAACGGCGCGGCCACGGCGGCGGGATGCCAACTCGTCGCCAGTTGCGATCTGGCGGTGGCGTCGAGCGAGTCCCAGTTTGCCACGCCCGGCGTGAATATCGGCCTGTTCTGCTCGACACCAATGGTTGCCCTATCGCGCAATGTGAGCCGCAAACATGCGTTGGAGATGCTGCTGCTCGGCGAGTTGATCCCGGCGAGCAAGGCTGCCGAGATCGGGCTGGTAAACCGGGTCGTCGCGTCGGAGGAGGTGATCACGGCCGCGATGGACATGGCGCGCGTGATTGCCTCCAAATCCTCGCTCACCCTCAAAACCGGCAAGGAAGCCTTTTACCGCCAGCTCGAAATGGGTGTTGCCGATGCCTATGATTACGCCTCGCGGGTGATGGTGGAGAATATGTTGCGGGCGGATGCCGAGGAAGGGATCGGCGCGTTTCTTGAGAAACGGCACCCGCGCTGGCCTGAATAAGCTAACCGGCGAGTTGTCGCGATCAGCGATGCTTGCATTGCGCGCGCCAACCCCATCTGCAAGGTTGGAACCGGCCTCCAGCAGGATCAACGCTTCATGAACCACGACAGCTATCCCGAAGCCTACATTCGCGGCATTCTGCAGGATTGCAAGGTCATAGCAATGGTCGGCGCGAGCGCCAACCCGGTCCGGCCAAGCTATTTCGCGATGAAATATCTCATCGCCAAGGGCTACCGTGTGATCCCCGTCAATCCTGGCCAGGCTGGCGGCGCGATTTTAGGCCAAGCGGCTTACGCCAGCTTGCGAGACATTCCGGAGCCCGTCGAAATGGTCGACATTTTCCGCAATTCGGAGGCAGCACTGGCGATCGCCAAAGACGCCATCGCGATCGGCGCAAAGGTCGTCTGGATGCAACTCGGGGTCCGCAATGACGAGGCGGCGCGGCTCGCCGAAGCAGCGGGATTAAAGGTCGTCATGAATCGCTGCCCCAAAATCGAATATGGGCGCATGTCGGGCGAGATCGGCTGGGCTGGAGTCAATACACGTATGCTTTCGAGCCAGCGGCCGGTGCTGGGGCAGTATGGCTTTCAGAAGCTTTCTCTCGGTAAGAAATAGCTAGTTGAATAAACCGACCGGTCGTGCTATTACTGTGCAATGAATAAAGGCGAACGCACCCATAAAGAGATCATCGATAAGGCTTTCCTGCTAGCTGGGGATGTTGGTCTGGAGGGTCTGTCGCTGGGCATCCTGGCCGCCGAGGCGGGGTTGTCGAAAAGCGGGCTATTTGCGCATTTCAAATCCAAGGAAGCATTGCAACTCGAGGTCATCGAAGACATTCGCGCGCGGGTAACCGAGTTTGTCATCCGCCCTGCCCTGGCCGAACCGCGCGGCGAAGCTCGCGTCCGCGCCTTTTTCGAGCGCTATCTCGACTGGATCGCCAATGGCCGCCCTAGCGGGGGATGCATTTACATGGCGCTCTGCCACGAATATGACGACCGCCCCGGCCCCGTCCGCGACAAGCTTGTCAGCGGGCAACTGGAGTTTGCCGATACGCTCGCGCGGATCGTACAGACCGCAATTGAGGAGGGCGATTTCCGCGCCGATCTTGACGCGCAAATGTTCGTCTTTGAAGTTTTCGGCATTGAGATGGCCTATCAGCACCGGGCGAAATTCCTGAGGCTTGCTAAAGCCGATGATTATGCGCGCGCGTCGTTCGAAGCGCTGGTGGCTCGGAGTCGCAACGCGGCCCGTTAATTATCCAGACCACATAGGAGCCAGACATGGCGATACCCGACCTTCATCAGGCAATTTCACGCTGCTCAAATAGCACGAACGGTCATGCTATTAAACTGCCGATACCAGCCTTTATTCGCTTGCCGTTTCGGCTTGCAAGCGGGATTTCGCCGAAATTGGGCGGCGAACTCGGCAGGGTGATTTTCTTCAGCCCGCCCCGGCCGCGCTATACTGAAGCGCAACGCGCAATTCTGCGCCAGGGACGAGCCGGGACCGTCGGATCGATGGGGCTAAAGCTGGCGACCTATAGCTGGGGCGAAGGGCCCAGCGTGTTGCTGGTCCACGGCTGGGGGGGACATGCGGGTCATCTGGCGGAGTTGATCGGCCCGATCACCGAGGCAGGCTTCCGGGCCGTCGCCATCGACTTGCCCGCGCATGGCCAGTCTGAAGGCAGGCTTAGTTCCCTCGTGCATTTCGGCAACGCGATCAACGCCGCGGCGCACCGTTTCGGCCCGTTTCATGGCGTCATCGCCCACTCCCTTGGCGCAGCAGGCCTGATCCGCGCCTTTCTCGGCGGGCTTGCGGCGGATCGCGTCGTGCTTCTCGCCCCGCCCGCGCAGTTCAACGACTATTGGCGGTTTTTCCGCAACGGCCTTGGCATGTCCGATGCGGTTTGGCGCGAGATGGTCAAGACCTCGGAACGCTGGCTGGGCATTCCATTTACCGAGGTTCATCCCATCGCCGGCGCGCCTAAAATGACAGCGCCGCTGCTTATTCTCCACGGCGTCAAAGATCGCGTCTGCCCGATCGGCGAAGGCCGCGCGTTGGCGCGGCTTTGGCCGGGCGCGCGGATGCTGGAGCTGGAGACCGGCCATCTCTCCATTTTAAAGGACGAACGCGCGATCCGCGCTGCGAGCCTCTTCATCCGAACCTGACCGCCGGATTCTTGATTTGCTTATGACGACAAAGCTCTTGCGTCGCACCGGAGAAGTTGTTTCCCTCACCCATTAACAGCCGAGGAGGAAACGACAATGACGCAAGAGCGCCAGCCTGGCTTCGATACGCTTGCCATTCACGCCGGAGCCGCCCCGGATCCAGCGACGGGCGCGCGGATCACGCCGATCTATCAGACCACCTCCTTTGTGTTCGACAATGCCGATCACGCGGCGGCGCTGTTCAATCTGGAAACCTTCGGCAATATTTACACGCGTATCATGAACCCCACACAGGCGGTTCTGGAGGCGCGCATCGCGGCGCTCGAAGGCGGCACGGCTGCGCTGGCGGCGGCGTCGGGCCACGGCGCGCAGCTTCTCATCTTCCACACGCTGCTCGAGCCGGGCGACGAATTCATTTCCGCCCGACAGCTTTATGGCGGCTCGATCAATCAGTTCAACCACGCTTTCAAGAAGTTCAATTGGAACGTCGTTTGGGCCGATGCCGACGATCCGTCGAGTTTCGAGCGCGCCGTGACGCCGAAAACCAAGGCGATCTTCATCGAGTCCATCGCCAATCCGGGCGGCATCGTGGTGGACATTCCCGCCATTTCGGCGGTGGCGAAAAAAGCCGGCGTGCCGCTGATCGTCGACAACACGCTGGCGACGCCCTATCTGTGCCGCCCCAAGGAGTTCGGCGCGGACATCATCGTGCATTCGCTGACCAAATTCCTCGGCGGACACGGCAATTCCATTGGCGGCGTGCTGGTCGATTGCGGCACGTTCGACTGGCTCGCATCGGGCCGCTATCCGTATTTGTCCGCGCCGTCGCCCTCGTATAATGGCGTCGTTCTGGGCGAAACCTTCGGCAATTTCGCCTTCGCAATCGCGGCTCGCGTGCTGGGCCTGCGCGATCTCGGCCCCGCCATCGCCCCGCTAAACGCCTTCCTCGTGCTCACCGGCATCGAAACATTGCCCTTGCGCATGGAGCGTCATTGCACCAACGCGCTCGCCGCCGCCGAGTGGCTACAGAGCCGGGCGGAAGTCGCCTGGGTGAATTACGCGGGCCTGGCGGAGAACAAATATCACGCCCTTGCGCAGAAGATTTGTCCCAAGGGCGCTGGCGCCGTCTTCACCTTCAGCCTCAAGGGCGGCTACGAGGCGGGCGTCAAGCTGGTCTCGAACGTGAAGCTGTTCTCGCACCTGGCCAACATCGGCGACACCCGCAGCCTTATCATCCATCCGGCCTCCACCACCCACCGCCAGCTCACCGCCGAGCAGCGGGCATCGGCTGGGGCGGGCGACGACGTGGTGCGCCTGTCAGTTGGGCTGGAGGATAAGGCCGATATCATCGCCGATTTAGAGCAGGCGCTCGCGGCAGCTTAGACACTATTCTATCGTCCCCGCGCTTCCGTTGTTAAGATCGCGGGCGGCTTAATCTGGCCGCCCGCGCGCCATCGTTTAACCCTCGGCCCGCGCCTCGATAGAAGCCCCTAAAGTCCGCGCCGAACCCTACTCGACCGTAACCGTGATTTTGTCGGACATGATGGGCGGATTGTGAGGAATATGGCTCCAGTCGCCGAGCACCAATTGCAGCGTGTGCTTACCCGGCGCGAGCGTGAGGGTCGTCTCGGTCTGCCCTCCGCCGAAATGAACGTGCTTCTCATCCAGGATAATCGACTCTTTCAATTCCTCGGCCGTCAGCTCGGTGTCGATGATGATGTGATGGTGTCCGGTCTTTTCTTTTTCGACCCCAGCCGGCGCTACGCCCATGCCGGATAGGCCGAACTGGACCTTGAACGGGGACTTCACGGTTGCGCCATCTTTGAGGGTGATGAAATAGACCTTGGCGTCTTTCGGCGCGGGCGTTTGGGCCCAGACAGTCGTGCCCGACACGATGGCGATGCTCGTCGTGAAAGCCAATGCGCTCAGCAGTTTGGTCAAAATCTACCTCCCAGGCTTCAATTTAGACCCTCATCATAGTCTCCTCGGCGCCCGAACGCAGGCAACTTATCGTCACACCAATGGGTCTGGCGGTTGTCTTTTGGCACTCGCCCTCTGCACGCAAGCATCGGTCGTATTGACATGCGCGTGTTATGGTCCATGTGTCATAATCATGAAAACAGGGCTATGACCGATGCCAGATACCATCTCCACCAAACTTCACTTGCCATTCCAGATTACGATTTGCGGCATCGAGGAATTGTCCTGCCACGCCGAGGGCAAGGTGAGCCACGTGCTGTCGATTCTCGACCCCGATCACCAGGAGCCGGAGGCTTTCGGCGCTTATGGCGAGCACGCCAAGCTCGAATTGCGCTTTAAGGATGTGATCGAGGACGGCCCTGGCGCGGACGCACCGCAGCCGCAGGATGTTGAGCAAGTGCTGAGCTTTGGGCGCGATATTTTGCGCGATCCCGAGGCGCTGCGGCATTTGCTGGTTCATTGCCATATGGGCGTGTCGCGCTCGACCGCTGCAATGACATTGTTGCTAGCTCAGGCCCAGCCGCATATGTCGGGGCGCGACGTGCTGTACGAAGTTCTCGCGATCCGCGATAAGGCGTGGCCCAATCTGCGCATTTTGGAGCTGGGCGAGGAGCAGTTGGGGCGGCGCGGCGAATTAACCGGGACCGTCGGCGAAATCTATCGCTATCAGCTCGATCGGCGCCCGCAGATCAAGGAGTTTTTTACCGAGGTCGGGCGCGGGCGCGAGGTTGAGCTGGCGATGGCGGTCAAACCCAAATAGGGCTGCGTCGCCTGGGCGTTTCAACGGAATGCGAACAGGTCGGCCTCCGGATCGGTTTTGCCGGTGAGGTAGGATCTAGTGACTTCCGCCGCGATCCGGCTGAAGGTGATGCCGTTCCCGCCAAACGCGAGCACTCCATAACAATTCGCCATTCCGGGGATGGGGCCGATGGAAGGCAGATCGTCCGAGGTGCCGCCGAAACAGCCGGTCCAGGCGTAGTCGGCCCGCGCGTCGATGTCGGGGAGCAACTTTGCCAGCTTGGCCGATAAGATTTTGGTTTTCTGCGGGATCAAGGTGTCGCGTTTTTCTTCGTCGGAAAATTCCTCGTCTTCGCCGCCGCAAATGACGCGGCCGTCTTTGGTGGTCCGGATGTAGAGATAGGGATCGGACGACTCCCAGATGAACGCCTCGCCGGGCCACAAATTTTCCCGCTGCGGGCGGGTGGCGATGGCCCAGGTCGAGTTCACCTCATGATGCTTCAGGCTGACGGATTTCGGCAGCTCATAACCTGTCGCGAAGATGACGTGCTTAGCCTTGATGGCCGGACCGTCTTCGGTGACGACATCGACACCCCTCACGCGCGGCTCGACGGCCGCGACGGTCGTAGGAGCGTAAATTTTCGCGCCGCGCTCGATGGCTTTCAGCAAATAGCCGGCGGCGAGCTTCTTAGGGTTGACCGCGATGCTGTCGGCGACGTCCAAAGCGGCTTGACGGCTAATCCCATATTGGTCCTTCAGCATCTTCGACGTCAGATATTCCGTGCGCAGCCCGATGGAATTGCGCGCGATCTGCTCCTTGCGAAGCCCGTCCGCGTCGAGGATGTCGCCGGTCAGGTAGACCGAATGACGCCGGGCGAAATCGCAACGGATTTGCAGCGCCGCGGTCTTGGCCGCCAGACTTTCAAGGCCCAGTTTCGAGCGCCGCCAGGCCCGCGCCGCATTGTCGAAGCCGATGGTTTTCGCCATTTCGGTGAGCGGCGTGTCGATATCATATTGGAGGAGCGCGGTGGATGCGGACGTGGAGCCGGACAGCGGCTTACGGCGATCCAGGATGACGACGGCAAAGCCGGCCTCAGCCAGTTCCTCCGCCACCATCGCGCCGCTGACCCCGGCGCCAATGACGACGACATCGGTGGTCAGGTCGGCGGTGAGGCGGTGCGTAGTGATGGAGGGGGTCGCGTAGGCTGACCATATAGGGGTGCCGGTGGAGAGGTTTTTGGGGCGGGTGAGCAAAGGGGCGTACTTTCAGGTTGCGAGCACCCTAAACCGTCTGAGCGGTTGCGGAGTTCAAATGCAAATCGCCAATACCCTCGGGATCGTGAGTGAAACAGACGATCAATGGCGCTTCGGCTTTAGGCCAAGATGAGACGTGTCTAACAGCCTTGTTTGTCCCACGCTGGCTGAGTACAAAGCACGGGGATCGCTGTGAACAAGGAAGCAGCAGCTCCTTTAGGTTAGATGAATCGCTGCACAAAATTGGGTTAGTCCGTTCAATTACTATCATTATACAGAGCAATTTTCTTGGAGCTTTAAATGGCAGACTCTTCCGACGCACCGTTCTGGATGAAGGCGCTGGCTTGGCTTCGTTCCCTTGCCGAAGCGGCGGCAAAAAAGTCCGCAATTGCCAGAGATGCCCGCCTCAAGAACTATGGAATGACTCTTGAGTGGAAAGAGGACACAAGAGACGTCGAAATCGTCTTTAATGTGATTGCCGAGAGTGAAACGCAGGCACGGCAGCTGGCAAACGCTCATGCGGCCAAGGAAAAACCGGCCTTTCACAGCTTATTGCTCAATAGGCAGGTCATTCCACCCTATATCAAAGATCCCGCAGCCGCTCTCAGCCAATGGAAAGTCGCGGAGGCGCCATTGATTGACGAGCAGCGCGAGCTTGCAAAAAAGGGCCAATTGGGACCGCCGCACGCGGAAGGGTTCCAGTTCCGGATGTAACAGGAGCACAGGTCTCACCTGAACTGCGACGACGGCATCACATGGCCACCGTCGGAGCCAGCAAGCCAGGATGTCCGCAGCTACCCAAAAACCCCCTTAAAAACCGGCCACTCCCAAATCGGTCCGAACAACTGCCCCGCCGCCGCCGCCGCGGCGATCACGAGGGACAAATACGCAATAAAGCTCGTCCGCCCCTGCTTCTGGCCGATCTGGTAGATAATATCGTTCTGCTCGGCCAGCTTGCCCGCGATGCGCTCGGCAATCAGTTCGGCAGCGGCGCTGTTGGTCTGCATGGCGGCCTGGGCGAGGCCGCGCTCATGCTGCTGGCGGACGAATTCGTCGTGGCGGCGCTGCGCTGCGTTGTCGATGCTCATCGAAATCTCCCTTCCCTGCTCTGGACCCAAATCCCCCTTGCGACTTTTATACGGTCCTTGGGCCGAGAAAAAGACGCTTGCGGCAAAATCCTCGACCGGCCTCCACGCGCGCCACCTACGACGCCCTGCGGCAAAGCGCGAGCGTCCCGCCGAAGGGCCTTCACAGAACCGCAACACAGATATAGTATCCTTCTCCATACGACGTCGTGCGAGCGTCTCTGCATAGGCCAACGGGTTCAACCGTCAGGAAAGGCAGACGTGACCGCCCTAGCACACGCATCATCCCCGCCTGAGGCGTTTCCGGCCCTGGTTCTCAACGCCGATTACCGGCCGCTCAGCTACTACCCTCTCTCCTTGTGGAGCTGGCAGGACACCGTCAAGGCGGTGTTCCTGGACCGTGTGAACATCGTCTCGCACTATGAGAAGGCGGTGCGCAGCCCGACCTTCGAGATGAAGCTGCCGAGCGTGGTTTCGCTCAAGGTGTTCGTCAGGCCCGCGCTCTATCCGGCCTTCACGCGGTTCAACGTGTTCCTGCGCGACCGCTTCAGTTGCCAATATTGCGGCTCGCCGGAGGATTTGACCTTCGACCATCTCATCCCCCGCTCGCGCGGCGGCATGACGCGGTGGGACAATGTCGTGGCGGCCTGCGCGCCGTGCAATCTGAAGAAGGGCGGCGACATGCCCAAAAAGGCGAAGATGTGGCCGCATCAGACGCCCTACCGCCCGACCGTGCATGAGCTGCACCGGAACGGCCGGTTATTTCCGCCGAACTATCTGCATGAAAGCTGGATGGACTATCTTTATTGGGACACCGAGCTGGAGCCGTAAGCGCTTCTGCGCGGCCCAATTCATGCGCGCCGAAACGAATTCCTTGTCATTCCCGCGAAAGCGGGAATCCAGTAAGCATTTGATTTCTTCAAAAACTGGATCCCCGCTTTCGCGGGGATGACGAGGTGCGGCGGTATTCTGCCAGATCGCAATCGGTCAAAAAGAAAACGGGCGCCCGCTTGGAGCGCCCGTTTCAGTTTACGCGCGAATCGCAAACACCCGATACGGCAGGCGATACGCTTACACCTCAGGCGGCCAGCCAAATTCCTCGGCAACACGCATACGAATAGCCGGTCGCCCACTCACGCAACGCAACGAACTCAACCCGACGCTACTGAACGCAACTCCATTCTGGACGCAACACACCACCACGCCTGCACAAAGGTGTTCGCGAGGCCGGGCTAATGCCCGCCGGCCCGTATTTCGACCGGCGGCGCGGCCGGCGGAATGAGCGGCAGATCGAGCTGAATCCGCGTCTGTGCACGCGGGGAGTGCATGTTGGCGTCCAAATTGTCCATTTCGGCCGCCATGAATTCAGCCTGTTTCATTCGCTTCTCCGCAACCGACCGCAGAATGCCGTTGGCCAGATTGCCCAATTGCTTCCAATCGGACGGGTACTCGTGCTCCACTTGACGCTCCACTGTTACTGACGCTGTTAAGAGGTTTTTTAACCTTCTTACGATTCATGCATATGCGATTCGCAGACCGGAGTCATCAAATCGCAACAGTCAAGCGGTCAGCATTTCGCGTTTGTGGATTTCCATGCTTCTGATGCAAAAAAGACTCAGTTAAGCTCCAGTCCCCGCTTGGTCAGCTTCGCATAGAGCTGCGCGATGTCGCGCTCCATCGCCGGCATGACATTTTCGCGCATCTCCTGCGTGTCCTTCGCCCAAGCGTTGGCGGCCTCGATCGCCGTGCCCTGTCCGACCGCGAGCGCCTTCGCATACCCGCCGGATTTATCGTAATAGCGCCGCACGCCGGTGAGCACCTCCGAGGGAATCTGGAACGTCGTGCTCTGCTCCTTCATCGTCTCCCAAACGAAGCCCTGCAATTTGAAGATTTCCGGGTCGGAATTGCGGAACCGCCAGCCGGTCTCAACCATGTTTTTCGAGATCTGGTCGGCCTGGGTGAGGTTGTCCTTCACCTCATCGAGCAGCGCGCGGCGCATGTAATAGCTCTCGCGGTCGGTGCGCGCGAGTTCGAAATCGAGCGCCGTGCGGTAACCGGCTTGCGCCGCGAGATAGACGCTGAGCACCGTCGAGAGGACGATGACGGCATTCGACACCCAAAATTCCAGATTGCCCTCGCTTCGCACCTTGAAGATACGCAATATACGCGGCACGGCCATGATGAGCCCCCATCCAAAACATTCGCTACATGCGATGCTTAGCGTTTAGACCGGCTGGCCTCGGAGGTAAAGCGAGGCGAGACGCGACCGGCGCGCTTGACTTCGCGCGCCCCGCCGCGTATCCGCATCGGCGGGACACTCCTCCCCAACGAGGAGCAACTATCTGAAAGGGTAGATCGCCATGACCATGCCGCAGCCCGCAGCGCGCCCGCGCGTGCCGCATTTCTCCTCCGGCCCCTGCGCCAAGCGCCCCGGCTACGCCCTCGACAATCTCAAGACCGCCGTTCTCGGCCGCTCGCACCGCTCTAAAGAGGGCAAGGCGAAGCTCAAGCTGGCCATCGACAAGACGCGCGCCATTCTCGGCGTGCCGCAGGACTACCTGATCGGCATCACGCCCGCCTCCGACACCGGCGCGTTCGAAATGGCGATGTGGTCGCTGCTCGGCGCGCGTGGCGTCGATCTTTTGGCTTGGGAAAGCTTCGGCGAGGGCTGGGTGTCCGACGTGCTCAAGGAGCTGAAGCTTGCCGACGCGCGCAAAATCACCGCCGGCTATGGCGCATTGCCCGACCTGACGCAGGTCGATTTCGCCCGCGACGTGGTCTTCACCTGGAACGGCACCACGTCCGGCGTGCGCGTTCCGAATGGCGATTGGATTCCCGCCAACCGCGAGGGGCTGACGCTGTGCGACGCCACCTCTGCCGCTTTCGCGCAGGACCTGGCCTGGGACAAGCTCGATGTCACCACCTTCTCCTGGCAGAAGGCGCTCGGCGGCGAGGCGCAGCACGGCATCATTATCTTGAGCCCGCGCGCTGTTCAGCGCCTGGAGAGCTACACCCCGTCCTGGCCGATGCCGAAGATTTTCCGGCTGGTCAAGAAGGGCAAGGTCGACCGCGAGATTTTCGACGGCGCAACGATCAACACGCCCTCAATGCTGTGCGTCGAGGACTATCTGGACGCGCTCGCCTGGGCGGAAAGCATTGGCGGCCTGCCCGCGCTGTTCGCCCGCGCCGACGCCAACGCTAAGGTGATTGCCGATTGGGTGGAGCGCACGCCGTGGGCGGCGTTCCTCGCCGAAAAGCCCGCGATCCGCTCCAACACCTCGGTCTGCCTGAAGATCGTCGATCCGCAGATTGCGATCGCGCCAGCCGAGACGCAGGCCGCCATTGCCAAGCAGATCGCGTCGACCTTGGAGAAGCTTGGCGTGGCGATGGATATCGGCTCCTACCGCGATGCGCCCCCCGGCCTTCGTATCTGGGCCGGTGCAACGGTCGAAACGTCAGACCTCGAAGCCCTGATGCCATGGCTGGACTGGGCCTTCGCCAGTATCAAGGCGGGATCCTTGAAAGCGGCTTGACCGGTTTCAACGCCGCCCCTTTTCCAATGACCCATTTCTCACCTCCCGGAGACCGCAATGGCACCCCGCGTTCTTATCGCTGACAGCCTTTCACCGCTGGCCAAGAAGGTCTTTGAGGATCGCAACATCGAGACCGACGTAAAGACCGGCCTCGACAAGGACGAACTCGCGGCGATCATCGGCGAGTATGACGGGCTTGCCGTCCGCTCATCGACGAAAGTGACCGAGAAAGTGCTGGCGAACGCCAATGGCCGGCTGCGCGTGATCGGGCGCGCCGGGATCGGCGTCGACAATATCGACGTGCCCGCCGCGACCGCCAAGGGCATCATCGTCATGAACACGCCCTTCGGCAATTCCATCACCACCGCCGAGCACACGATTTCGCTGCTGATGGCGCTCGCCCGGCAGCTCCCCGAGGCCGACCGCTCGACCCAGGCGGGCAAATGGGAAAAATCCAAATTCATGGGCGTCGAAGTGACGGCCAAGACGCTCGGCATCATCGGCTGCGGCAATATTGGCTCGATCGTGGCGAACCGGGCACATGGCCTCGCCATGAAAGTGATTGCGTTCGACCCGTTCCTGACGCCGGAGCGCGCAAGCGAACTTGGCGTGGAAAAGGTCGAGCTGGACGCCTTGTTCCGGCGCGCCGATTTCATCACGCTGCATACGCCCATGACGGAGAAGACCAAGGGCATTATCAACGCCGCCGCCATGGCGAAGATGAAAAAGGGCGTGCGCATCATCAATTGCGCGCGAGGCGGCCTCGTCGTTGAGGCCGACCTTGCCGAGGCCATCCGCTCAGGCCAGGTCGCGGGCGCGGCGCTCGATGTGTTCGAGACCGAACCGGCGAAGGAGAACCCGCTTTTCGGGCTTCCCAATGTCATCTGCACGCCGCATCTGGGCGCATCGACCAACGAGGCGCAGGAGAACGTCGCCGTGCAGGTTGCCGAGCAGATGGCCGACTATCTGCTGAACGGAGCGATCTCGAACGCTGTGAATTTCCCCTCGATCACGGCGGAAGAGGCCCCGCGCTTGCAGCCTTTCGTCAAGCTCGCCGAGCAGCTTGGCTCCTTCGCGGGGCAGCTCACCGAAAGCGGCCTGACCCAAATCCGGGTCGAATATGCCGGTGAGATCGGCGAGATGAACACCAAGGCGCTCACGGCCGCCGCGCTCACGGGCGTGCTGCGCCCGCTGTTGCAGGATGTGAACATGATAAGCGCGCCCGTGATCGCCCGCCAGCGCGGCATCATGGTCGAGGAGGTCCGGCGCGATCAGGAAGGCGCCTACGAGACCTATATGCGGGTAACGCTGAAAAGCGAGGGCCGGGAACGCTCCGTCGCGGGCACTGTGTTTTCCGACAACCGGCCGCGCCTGATCCAGATCCAGCGGATGAATTTCGAAGCCGAACTCACGCCGCACATGCTGTATACGGAGAATGCCGACAAGCCCGGCTATATCGGCGCGCTCGGGACGGTGCTTGGCGAGGCGCGCGTCAACATCGCGACCTTCACGCTTGGCCGCGAGAGCGCGGGCAGCACGGCGCTCGCCCTGGTCGGCGTGGACGAAAAGGTCACCGATGCGGTGCTGGATAAAGTTCGCGGCCTGCCCAATGTCATGCTCGCGAGTCGGCTGCGGTTTTAGTGCAAGCCGCCATCTATTCGGATGACCCGATGCCCGCCATGCGCAAAATCTCCATTGCGGCTTCGGCAGGCATTTTGCGCCCTTCCCGTACTTCCAATTCCAGCGCATTCAGACGGGATCGGATCGTTGCGTCACCCCTGATGAGCCCGCGCAGCCGGTCCTCAATCAGATCGTGCATCCAGGCGACGGACTGATCGCGCCGTTTCGCCGCGAATGCGCCCGAACGGTCCATGATCTCGCGGTGCCGGCTGATCGCCGTCCAAAGCTCGTCGAGCCCCTTATTTTCCAGCCCGGAAATGGTCACGGCCTCCGGCTTCCAGTCGCCGTCGCGGCTGGTCAGGATGTGGAGCGCCGCGCGGTAGTCGGCGGCCGTCGCCATCGCGCGCGCGGCGAACGCGCCATCGGCCTTATTGATCGCAATCAGGTCGGCCAGCTCGATGAGACCCTTTTTGAGACCTTGCAACTCGTCTCCCGCGCCGGGCAGCAGGAGCACCAGGAAAAAATCGACCATGCCAGCAACCGCGCTTTCGGACTGGCCGACGCCTACCGTCTCGACGAGGACAACATCGAAGCCCGCCGCCTCGCAGACCAGCATCGTCTCGCGCGTCGCCCGGGTGACGCCGCCCAGCGTCTTGCCGGCCGGGGAGGGCCGCACAAAGGCGTTTGGATCGGTCGCCAGCCGCGCCATCCGGGTCTTGTCGCCGAGAATGGAACCGCCGGTGCGCCTCGAGCTTGGATCGACCGTCAGCACCGCGACGCGGTGGCCGGCCGCCGTTAGATTGACGCCGAACTGGTCGATGAAGGTGGATTTGCCGACGCCCGGCAATCCTGTCACGCCGATCCGATGCGCCTTGCCGGTCTTTGCATGAAGCTGTTGCAGAAGTTCGTCCGCGAGCGGCCGGTGGTCAGGCCTCAGGCTTTCAACCAACGTAATGGCGCGGCCGAGAGCGGCGCGTTCGCCAGCAAGCACGCCCCTGGCGAGAGCATCGACGTCGATGGGCGGCTGGCTTTCGCTGTCAATTGGCATTGGAAAAGCCGGCGCGCGGGCGAAGGGAAGTCCCGGATTGGACTCACCCTATCATGGTGAAAAAACCGGCGCGCAACGCCGTCTGAACTACTCTGCCGCCTGGCCCTGCAGCATGTCGAGCTTGGGCGCGGATGCGATCGGATCTTCCGTGCGGCGCGACTTGCCCTCAAAGAACGCGCCCTGTTCGATGGCGAGCGACTGATGGAAAATGTCGCCCTCGACATGCGAGGAGGACTGCAAGGTCACGCGCACGCCGCGGATGGAGCCCATCACCTGGCCGCGCACCACGACGTCTTCGGCGACGATGCCGCCCGTGATCTGCGCCTTTTCGCCGACGATCAGCGAGGAGCAATGCACGTCGCCCTGGATTTGGCCGTCGACCTGAACCTCGCCCTTGGAGAGGACGTTGCCCGTGACCGTCAGATCTTCGCCGATGATCGACGGCGCCATCCGGTCGGATCCGCGATAGGCAGGCGTCGCCATGGCGGGCCTGGGAGCCATGCCGCCCATGGGCGGCTGCGCCGGATTGGGTGAAGCTAGCGGGCCAGAGCCGGTCGTCTGCGTCGGCCCCCCGACAGCCTTGCTTGTCGTCTTGGTAATCGGCTTCTGCGACTCAAAAGTGCTCATTTCACTCTCTAGCTTTTCTGGCTTCTCTGGCTTCTTGCTAAACATCTGCACCTTCTCCGAAATTCCGATGAGGGCAGCGCCCTACAGTTCTAAATCGGCGTCAGACGGTTTTCAATGGCCTTTAGGAGGCGTAAAGCGCTTACGAAGCCGTCGAACTGAAGTGATTCGCGACTGTTGCTTAAAGTCCCCTAAGCGCGCGATGCCTCTGAAACAGCGAAAATGCTCTGCATTGGCATGCCGTAAGTGATGCACAGCCAGCACTCATTTCCGCAGTTTTTAGCATTAAGGCAGCAGAATCGCACCTCTGGGAAAGTGCGACAAGCAAAAACTTTGATGCTTTGCCTTAACCAGCCGTTGGCGAAGGCGCCACTGGGCAACACGCACCCTCATGGGGTTAGGAACCGCTTGCGGATCATTGCGTTGAACAGACTAACGCGACTCCGTCACCGCGACCTGGTTGTCACTCAGGTCCACCCAGGGAGACTTCCCATGATCGACCGCCGGGCTTTCTTAATCGCGAGCAGCGCAGCTCTTGCCGCATCGGCTGTATACGCTCCCTATATCGCGCGGGCGGCGGTTCCTTTCGAGCAGCCGAAGCTTCCCTACCCCGAGGATGCGCTTTCGCCGACCATTTCGGCGCAGACGGTGAGCCTCCATTACGGCAAGCACCACAAGGATTATTTCACCAAGCTCAACGAACTTGCGCCCGGCACGGCCTACGCCGATATCGACCTTGAGCAGATTGTCCGGCAGTCAGCCAGCAAGTCCGGGGAGAAAGACAAAAAAATCTCCAACAACGCCAGCCAAGCTTGGAACCATGTCGCCTATTGGGAGCAGATGAAGCCTGGCGGTCCGAAATCGCCGCGAGGCCGCCTCGCTGAAGCCATCGACAAAGACTTTGGGGGCTTGCAAGGGTTTAAAGACAAGATTGCTAGCGCCTCGGAGGACGTATTCGGGACGGGCTGGGTGTGGGTCACGCTCGAAGGCGGCCGCATCGTGATCGCGGGCTTACAAGACGGCGGCAACCCGCTAGCGTCAGGCCGACCCGCGCTGCTTGGCATCGACGTTTGGGAGCACGCCTATTATCTCGATTACGAGAACCGGCGCAAAGAGCACGTGAAGGCGGTCCTGGACAACCTAGTCAACTGGAGCGTTGTAGAGAGCCGCATGGCATAGATGTGCAGCTTTCTCGTCAGACCCAGGCAAGGCGCGGCTGATCCTGCCGGATCAGAGTGCCTTAACGGCCGCAAGCACCTCGTCGACATGGCCGGGAACCTTCACGCCGCGCCAGATGCGCGCGATGCGGCCGTCCTTGCCGATGAGAAACGTCGAGCGCTCCACACCCATATAGCTCCTGCCGTACATCTTCTTTTCGGCCCACACGCCATAGGCGTCGATCGCCGTTTTTTCTTCGTCGGCAAGAAGGACGACCTTAAGCTCATGTTTATCCCGGAATTTATTGTGCAGCTTGACGCTGTCGGGGGAAATTCCGATGATTTCTGCACCTGCCTCTTTGAAGGCGGCGATCTGCGCGCTGAAGCCGACGGCCTGTTTCGTGCATCCCGTGGTGTCGTCCTTGGGATAGAAATAAACCACTAGGGGCTTGCCATTAAAATCGCTGAGTTTGATGGTCTCGCCGCCGTCGCGCGGCAGCTCGAAACCGGGAGCGGCGTCACCTTCGTTCAACATTGCGGGACCGGCCTTCCTTTTGTCGCTTTTTCGGATTCGAATGCGATCACATAGTTAGGTGGCGCGGCGTTATCAGCAAGTCCAATTTTTGGGCTGGTTTTCCCGACGATTGTCGTGCAGACCTGTGCTGCCCGGACTGGCGGCGGAAGGCGGCAATCGACGCCGCTGCGAAGGCCAAGGGCCTGCCTCAGCAAAAGATGATAAGGCGGTAAGCGCAAACGATGTCAGGCGGCAAGGCAATACCACCGAGAGGGCGGGCGAACGCGTTGGCACCGCCGCCCCGGCCTGCCGCTGGACAATCGACGGCTTTAGTTCCCTTCGTTCAAAAGGCGTTAACGCCCGAGGCGCTCCGGCTCGGCGCCGTTGTGACGCGGAAATGCGCCTCCGTCGTCGGCGGCGTTGCAATCGCAGTCGCATTGATCGGGGCGGTCGGCTTTGCGCTGCTGTATGCCCGGCTGGTCTACTCGCCAATGTCGATGAGCTTTCTCGTGCCGCCGATCGAGAAGGGCGTTAACCGCGCGCTGACCGGCCTGCATTTCGATATTGGCGACGCGGTCCTGCGCCGTTCCGACAGCGGTCTTGGCATCGAGTTCCGGCTGACCACCGTCCGGCTGGTCGATGAGTCCGACAGCCCGATCGTGGAATCGCCCTTCGCATCGGCCAATATCAGCCTGCGCGCCTTGCTGACCGGCCGTTTGGCGGCTGGCGAAATCGACCTGATCGGGCCACGGCTTTTCCTGCAATATTCCGAGGAGCGGGGCCTCGCGCTGTCATTCGCCGATCCGCGCGAGTCCAAGACTGATCTTGACGCTTCCAAACGGGACGCGGCGCAAGGGTGGGCCGTTTCGACCTCTGAACCCGAACAGCCAATCGCCGGCGCGCAAGGCGGTCAGCCGCTTTCCGAGGGCGTAATCCGCAATGCGCGCGGGCGCGCCGTCAGCTTCACCCGCGCATTCAAGGATATTTTTGCGGCCACGCGGCGCGGCGAGTCCGCCTATCTGACGAGCTTCGCCATCCGCGACGCAACCGTCTATTTCGACCGTGGCGAGCAGATCACGCGCTGGAATGTGCCCTCCCTCGAGATCGACCTGCAGCATCGTGGCCGCAACAGCGCGGTTCTCGGCAACGTTTCCGTGCGGTCGCCGGCCGGCGCGTTTCAGTTGAAGTTTCAGGCGGGTCAGAACCGCAAGACCGGCCAGCTCGCCTTGAGCCTGGCCGTCGAAGATTTGGTCCCGCACGCCTTCAGCGCCGACTTCCCCGCGCTCCAGCTTCCAAAAATGTGGAATATGCCGGTGTCGGTGGCCGCCGATCTCGAGCTTGCGGGCAATGGGGACATCGAGACCGCGACAGTGCGCGCCAAGCTCAAGCGGGGGGAATTCTACGCGCCGTGGGACCCTAAGCATCCCGCCCTCATCGACAATGGCGACATTAACCTGGCCTATTCGCGCGAGCAGGGGCTGATCACGCTGAGCCAGGCGGAAATCCGCTGGGGGAACAGCCGGCTAAAGTTGAGCGGCAACATCGAGCGCCAGCGCGAATCCGGCCACTGGGCGTTCAAACTTACGGCCGATGAACTCGCGGTCGGAGCTGAAAAATTCGGCATTCCCGTCATCCCGCTCGACCGGATGCTGGCCGAGGGCGAATACAAGCCTAAGCTCGGCGCGGTGCAGCTCGATCAGTTTCTAATCCAAGCCGCCGACGCGCATATCAATTTGGCCGGAACTTTTACGCAGGGCCGCGCGTCGCCTGCGATCAAGCTCACCGGGCAGGTCAGCCCAATGCCGATTGCGTTCTTCAAGCTGATCTGGCCCAAATTCGTCGCGAATGGCGCTTGGAGTTGGATCGGCGAGCGTGTGCCGACCGGACGGATCGCGGGCGGGACGGTCAATATCGACATCCCGGCCGACGTGCTCGCCAGCCTTGACGCGGACGCGCATCTGCCGGCGGAAGCTGTCGATTTCCGTCTCGATCTGGAAGACATGGACATCCGCTACGTCGAGAGCCTGCCGCCGATGCATGTGGCGAAGGCGACGGCCGCCGTTACGGGTCAGCGTTTCTTCCTCACCGTTCCCAAGGGGGAGGTCGTCCTGCCGTCGGGCGGGGTCGTCTATTTCAGCGACGGCCAGTTCATCGTCGGCGATCTTCGCCCGCGCGTTCCCTCCGGGGAAATCCATTTCAAGAGCGAGGCCAGCGCGGCACATGTTTTGGAGCTGCTCAACCAGCCTTCGCTGGGATATGTAAGCGCGCTCGAAATGAAAATCCCAGACGTTACCGCCACGGTGTCGAGCACTTTCAGCATCGCCATGCCAATGCTAGCCGCGCTGAAGTTCAAGGACATGAAGCTGAACGGCCGCTCGCGTCTGGCCGACATCCGGGCCACCAATCTGCCAGGCGGCATTGGCGTGGATGGCGGCACGCTCGATTTCGACGTGACCGAAAAAGCCCTCGAAGCGCGCGGCGATTTGAGCATGAACGGGCTACGCGTGCTGGTGGCATGGCAGCGCATTTTCGATGCGCCGACGGACCGTCAGCCGCCACTGCGCCTGCGTACCGTCCTTGACGAGGCCACGCGCGCCGAACTGGGCCTGGATGTCAATCACATGCTCGTCGGCGGCGTTCCGGCCGAGCTGACAGTGAACTTCCGCAAAGCCCTGCCGCCATTGCTTCACTTCGAGGCGAACCTGTCCGATGTGGACATTCTGATGGCGAGCCTGGGCTGGCGGAAGCCGCCCGGTCAGCGGGCTGTGCTGACGCTCGACATTGACCCGTCCGAGGGAAGCGGACTGGAACTCAAGAACGTCAATGTCCAGGGCGACGATCTGAACGTGCGCGGCACGGTGAAAATCAACGACAAGCGCAAACCGGTCGCCTTTAACCTTCCCGTGGTTGCGCTGAATGCCCAGACCCAGCTTGAGATGAATGGCGAGATCGACCGGAATAATGTCTGGCAGGTGCGCGTCAAGGGCAAGAGCTATGACGGCCGCCAATTCTTCCGGTCGTTATTTTCCGCCGGGCAAATCGCCGACGACCAGCCCTTGCCGCCCAAGGACGAGCCGGGCATGGACGCGCAGGTCGACATCGAGACCGTCTTCGGCTTTTTCGACACGTCATTGCAAAATGTCTCGATCGAAGCCAAGCGCCGAAACACCAAGCTTACTTCTCTCAATCTGCATGGCCAGTTGAACGGCAAGAGCCCGCTCGCAGCGCGCATTGAGGGCAAGAAGAACCAGCCCCGCCAGATCATGGCCGAGGCCACCGACGCCGGAGCCGCGTTCCGTCTCGTCGGTTTCTACCCATCGGCGCGCGGCGGCGAGGTCTCGCTAAAGGTCGATCTGGATGGCACCGGCGCGACGCAAAAGGTCGGGATGCTCTATGCACGCAATTTCGTCATCGCAAACGACCAAATCGTCGAAGAGGTGCTGTCCGGCCCGAAAGCCGGGGCGCGCCCGAAGCCGCCGCAGCGGCCCCAGCAAACCTACGACCAGCTGCAATTCGACCGGATGCGGGTGCCGTTCTCGGTCGGCAACGGCCAGTTCGTGCTGCACGACGCTGCCATTAACGGTCCGATCCTGGGCGCGACATTGCGCGGCTCGATCGACTTCAAGCGCGAGCGGATCAATGTGTCGGGCACTTATGTCCCCTTCTTCGGAATTAACGGCGCGATTGGGCTGGTGCCGATCCTCGGCGATCTGCTGGTCAGCC
The DNA here is from genome assembly GCA_031399085.1 of Rhodomicrobium sp. Taxonomy (GTDB): domain Bacteria; phylum Pseudomonadota; class Alphaproteobacteria; order Rhizobiales; family Rhodomicrobiaceae; genus R-RK-3. The sequence goes on along the minus strand of JANNOQ010000090.1, from coordinate 105,674 downwards.
GCAACGGCGAGGGCCTGTTCGGCATCACCTTCGCCGTGAAGGGGCCAAATTCGAACCCGGACGTGCTGGTCAATCCGATGTCGATGGTGGCGCCGGGCTTCCTGCGCCAGCTCTTTGAGTTCGATCAAACCGAGCAGCGCTCGATGCCACCCGAAAAGCGGAGCGAAACGCAGTCCGGCGGCGCCCCGGCGGTCACGCGCTAGAGCCTCTTGCGTCGCATCGGATCAACGCCCTCATCCGCCCGCTTTCAGGAAGACCTCTTCGTCCAGGATTTAGGCTGATCATGCCCAAGCTCCCGATCCGACAGGACATAAAGCGAGTAGCAATTTCGACAACTCTATAGGGAATTAGAGCGGACGCAAATCAACCGGCGAGAGGTGCCGCAAAGTGCGTGTCCAATTTATAGCGGGTCGCTCTAGCCGCGGGGCAGCGGGGCCGAGGCGGCAGGCACGTCCCCCGTCGGACTCAGCCCAACTGGCTGCCCGACAATCGTGATCACGAGATCGTCCGGCTTGAACGATTTGGCGACGCGCTTGATGTCGGCCATCGTTACGGCGTCAATCAAACCGTTACGCCGGTCGATATAGTCGATGCCAAGGCTCTCAATCTGCTGCCAGAGCACGATTTCCGCAACTGCCTGGCTCGAGCTGAAGCGTAGCGCATAGGAGCCGGTCAAATAGCGCTTGGCGCTGTCCAGCTCCTCCGCGCTTGGCCCGTCCGTCGCGATGCGGGCGAGAGTCGCCTTGATCACCTCGATTGACTGTCCCACCGACTTGTTTTCCGTCGCAACGCCGCCGAGCAAGAGGCCGGCCCGTTCAAGCGGATAGAGATAAGTGTAAACCGAATAAGCAAGGCCGCGCTTTTCGCGCACCTCCTCCATCAGCAAGGACGCAAAGCCGCCGCCGCCGATAATGTAATTGAGGACATAGGTAGGAATGAAATCGGCGTCCTTGCGCTTGGGGCCGGGCTGACCGAACAACACCACCGATTGCGGCACGGCCATCGGGATGATCTTGCTGCTCGGCTGCATTGTCCATTTGGCTTCAGGGATCGCCTTCAACTCGGCTTTGGCCGGCAGCGCGGCAAAAACCGTGTCGAGCTGCACCGCAAGCTCGGCCGCGTTGATGTCACCCACCACTGCGACATAAAGATTGTCTCGGGCGAAACTGCGCTTGACGAAATCCTTCAAATCCGCCGGTGTGATCGCGCGGACGCTATCGAGACTGCCCTTGGTCGGCATCGCGTAGGGGTGCCCGGCGAAGACTTGAGTGAACCAAGCGGTCGATGCGATGCGATCTGGATCTTCGGCGTCGGCTCTGATTCCCGCATAGATCTGTCCCCGGACGCGGTCCACGGCATCCTCGTCCATGCGGGGTTGCGTCAAGGCAAGCGCCAGCAGGCGGAACGCTTCATCCTTATTTTGGGTGAGTGTCTTGATGCCGCCTTCCAAGACGTCGCGCTGCGCCTCGAAGGCGATTTCGATCGCCATGCCCTCGAGCTTTTCCTGGAACTCTTGGCTGCGAATATCCCCCGCGCCTTCATCCATCATACCGCTAGCGAAAAACGCAAGCCCCTCCCGTCCTGCCGGGTCCTGGGCGCTGCCGCCCTTGAAACCGAACTGCATGGCGATGAGCGGAAGCGTGTGATCTTCCACAAGCCAGGCTTCGACGCCCTTCGGGCTGACCACTTTTTGGATATTCATCGCGGATGCCGGAGCGCTAAAGGAGCAAAGAATGAGGAAATAGCCTGCCGCGAACGATCCGAGACGCCATGCGCCACGGCCTTGTCCGGATCGGTTACGCCGCCAAAACATGGGCATGTCCTAATGGATGGTGGTGGATGGGCCAGGCACGGAAACCTTGCCGCCGGCCGCAAGGTTCCGGTTGACCGAGAGCAGTTCGCCGGTGACCGAGCGCTTGAGGTCGAGATATTTCTGCGCGACGGACTGGATATCGGCGAGCGTGACGGCCTGCAATCGCTTGGCGCGATCTTTCATGTCGGCAATCGTCCGGCCGGTGACAAGCGCCCAGCCATAAGTGCGCGCTTGATTGAATTGGCTGTCTTCCTTGTAGACCAGCTCGGCGATCTGGGAATTGCGCGCTCGCTCCAGTTCACTGTCGGTGACGCCCTTATCGCGTAGCTCGGCGATGACCGCGTCCATCGACGCCTCTAGGCTTGCCAGGGGGGTGTCGCCCGCCGCGACGCTGTAAAAACCGATCCGTCCCGAATCCAGACTGTCGCCGGAAAACCACGCTCCAGCCGCCGTTGCCTTTTTCTCTTCAATCACCAGCTTTTTATACAGCCGCCCGGTACTGCTCGACCCGATGATGGCCGAGAGAAGCTCAAGCGCTTCGGCTTCCCGGTCGGCGGCGGTCGTATGGCTCGGCGTCAGATATTGCCGCGACAGCGTATCCATCGCCACACGTGCATCTTTGAGGATAACACGGCGCGGCGCCTGAGGATCGGGTTCCTTGGCACGCAGCCGAACTGGCGGATTGCCGGACGCCGTTACTTTGCCGAACGTCTCATTCGCCAGCTTAATGACGGTTTCCGGCTCGATGTCGCCGGCGACCACCAAGATCGCATTGTCCGGCGCATAGTAACGCTTATAAAATTCCAGCGCATCTTCGCGGCTGAGCGCCTTGATTTCATGTTCCCAGCCAATGACCGGAATTCCGTAAGGGTGGGACAGAAACAGCGCAGCCCCCATCTGTTCCGACAGAATGCTCCCCGGATCATTGTCGACGCGTGACCGGCGCTCCTCCAGAACCACCTTGCGCTCGTTGACGACATCCTCCTCAAGCAGCCGTAAATTCACCATCCGGTCCGCTTCCATCTCCATCACGAGTGGCAGCCGGTCGGTCGCGACACGCTGAAAATACACGGTTGCGTCCTGCGTGGTGAACGCGTTGTCCTGACCGCCATTGCGGGCGACGATCTTGGAAAACTCGCCCGGCGGAATCTTTCCTGTGCCTTTGAACATGAGATGCTCGAGGAAATGGGCGATGCCCGATTTGCCGCGCTCCTCATCGGCCGAACCGACCTTGTACAGCACCAGATGCGAAACCACAGGCGCGCGGCGGTCTGGGATGACCACGACCTGCATTCCGTTGGCGAGTGTTGTTTGCGTGATGTCCGCTCCAGGAGCGGCGGCGGCGGGGGCCGAAGCGAGCAAGACCATCAAGGATCCTAGACAGGCAAAATTTCGACTGTTCAACACTATCGCACCGTGCCGGTGTTTATGGAATTCGTTCGTTTGGGAAGTATCCCACGGGGGAGTGCGCGGACAAGTTACAAATTGGACATATGCGATTTAGGCAATGCCGCAGCGCACAAGCCATCAAGCACAAGAGCTAAGTCAATCTCAAGCTTTCAAAACAATAAAGCTTACTGCGGCGCGTTGCCGCTATTGAGATTCTTGCTGATGGCCTTGCCGAGCTTGGAGGCGCAGCGCGGTTGTTTGCCGATATTCTTGTCGAACTCGGAGATATCCGCTTTCGGACCCCAATCGCCTTCGTTGCAATATTTTTCCTGGGCCGCGGCGTCTTCCTCGGCCTTGCGCTTTTTGATTTGATCGGGATCCTGCGGCCAGTTTTGCGCTGCAGTTGCAGCGGCAGAGCGCGTGCCGGGCTCAGGAAGCTTTTCGGTCGATGGCGGCACGACGATCCCGGCGCGTTCGGGCAAATCCTCGTCATCCTTCTTCTTAGATGTCAAGTGGATGCCGGCAGCTTCGAGGATGGGGGCGTCAACGTCGATCCCAACGCCGCCACCACAGCCGCTCAGCACAACGGAGCCGCCAAGGAGCGCCGCAATTGCCAGGTTACGCAATGGATTGCCAATCAGAGCCATTAGATCAATTCCCCCGAATCGCATCATGCGCCTGACTATACGCCTTTTGGGACATTTGTGTGACTCGTCCAGAACCAGTCCAACACCAGTCCAACAACGCCCGCCGTGATCGCGACATCGGCGATGTTGAAGACGTACCAGTAAAATCCGGCGTAATGCAGGGAAAAGAAGTCGGCCACCGCGCCGTGGACGATCCGGTCGGTGAGATTGCCAAGCGCTCCGCCCACGATCAGTCCAAGCGAAATCGCGGCCAGACGTGAGGCGGCATTACCAATCCATAAAAGCAATGCGGTTACGGCGGCCAGCGAGACGGCCATGAGCACGAGCCGCCCAGTGCTGCTATCCTGCGGCAGAAGGCCGTAAGAGATGCCCGGATTCCAGAGCATCACGAGGTCCAAAAACGACGTAACCGTAACGCGGCCGCGTTCGGCGATCCGGTAAATTTCGATCATCCAATATTTGTGGAGTTGATCGGCTACGAAGACAATCAGGGCAACCGCGATGCCCAACACGCTGAACCGGCCCCAAAGGCGGAGCGTGCCGAGCCAATTCTGGCTGATATGCTTGCCGGCCTCGGACATGCGTAACCTTTTATGATGGCCCGGAAGGCCCTGCCGATGATTCTGTTCCTACACGGCTTACTGGGGCGGTCGTTTGCCGTCAAGTCGTCGCAGCGGCAACTCAGCCCCCAGCTCTCGACGCTCGCGCGCAAACCGCCGCTTAGCTGCATTTTCGGCGCGCTTCACCAGCAACATGCAGGCGGGCAGCAGCAGCAATCCGCCGACCATCGCCGCAATCAGTGTGGTCGCGCTCAACCGGCCGAACAGCCGCAGCGAAGGCAAATCCGAGAAGATGGTGACGGCAAGGCCGCAGGCCAGCACGATGCTGGTCAGGATCAGTGCCGGTCCCATCAGGATGGCCGCCCGCGATGTGACCTCGACAGGGTCGCGTCCCGGCCAATCTTCGAGCCGCAACCGGTTCAGATAATGGATCGTCGCGTTCAAGCCAAGCCCGAAGGCGACGGTCAGCGCAATGATGCTGGCAAATTGCAAGCCCTCGCCCGTTAGCGCCAACGACGCGCCCGCCGTAACGATGGGAAAAAGGCCGGGCAACAGGCTCACCACCCCGACCAAGACGGAGCGAAAGGCAAGCCCGATAAGCGCCGAGACGATCACCATCTCGGCCGTCAGCATCAGATTGATCTTCTGAATCATGGCGGCGCTGTTGCGCGCGGCGATTACGGCGAGGCCGCTCACCGAGATGCGATAGTCCGGATGCGCCTCGCGAACGGTGTCGAGCGCCTTGTCCAGCCGGTTTACGGTCGGCAGCAGGTCGCTGGCGTCAATATCGGGGATGCGGCCGGTCACCACCGCCGCGTCCTGCTCGGGGGTTACGAAGCGCTGCGTCAGATGGCCGGGCAGCAACCCGATATAGGCCTTCAGAATGCGGATGTCGGTCTGACCGGATTCCGCCAGCCAGCGCACCATGGTTTCCACCGACCACACATTGCCGAGACCAGCCTGCTGCTCGACAACGCGGTGAACAGCAGCCACGACGGCAAGCGGACCGGGCTCATACATCGTCGCGCCGGGCGGCAATTCGACCATGACATCGACAGGATTGGCGCCCGTCAGCTTCATGTCGAGCCTGCTTGCGGCCTCGACCGCCTGCTCCCGGTCTGGCACTTGGTCGGCAAGCCGGTAGCGCGGCTCGAGGGTGAGATGGGCGACGCCAAAGCCGATGACGAGGCCAAGCCCAAGGCCGGCAAAAGCCCAGGGCCGGCGCGTCACCAGCCCCGCGAGCCAAGCGCAGAGGCGGCGCAGCAGGTTCATCGCGCCATCCTGCTCCGCAAGTTTCGCCGCGACCCGGCTTTCGTTGCTGAGCAACAAGATGGCTAGCAGCGGCAGCACGATGATGACCGCCAGGAAGGTGACCGCCATGCAGATCGCGCCTGCGATCCCGAAGGTCTGGATCAAGGCGGAATCGGCGAAGGTGAGCGCGATGAAGGACAGGGCGGCCGTCGCGCCGTTAAGAAAACAGGCTGGACCGACGACGAGCAGGGCGTATTTGATGGCTTCTAAGCGGCTGTCGCCTGCGAGCATTCTGTCCCGCAGCGCGAAGGTCATCTGCATCGAATCGGCAAAGCCCATGACCATGGTCAGCGGCGAGATGACGTTGAGGAACAGGTTCAGCCGGAAATCGGCCCAGCCAAGCGCACCCAGCGACCAGAGAATCGCGATCGCGGGCGGGATGGCGGCGATCGCCATGAAGGAGAAATGCCGGAAGAAGATCATGGCGATAATCACGCCGATCAGGAATCCGAGCCCATTATAAACGATACGGTCGCGCTGCACCGCATTGCGGATTTCGAGCTGCATCACCGGCGCGCCAGCCAGTTGGGCGCGAAGCCCGGTGCCTTGCAGGTTCTGCGCCGTGGTCGCGCCAATCTCTTGAATGGTCTCGGCAAGGCCCGGACCCTGGGCGACGCCGGGATCGAGCGCGAGGACGATCAGCGTCAATTGCCCGTCATTGGACAGCAGCTTGCCGGAAATAATGCGGTTATCCCGCACCTCGTTGATGAACTGGTCGTAATCCGCGCCTTCGGGCAGCGTTTCCGGGAAAAGTGGCGGCGGCAGCTTGCCCGGCAGCGGCGAGGCCCGCGCGGAAAAGATCGAGATCAGGCCGCGCAGGCCGGGAACGAACTGCATCTCGATCGCGGTGTTGCGCAGCGCTTCGAGCGAGTCCCGCTCCAGCAGGCGCGCGCCTTCGATGACCACCAGCACATCATATTCGCTGGAGGGGAAGCGGCTGGCCAGCCGTTCATAGTGCTGGAACTCGGGTGTATCAGAGCGGAAGAGTTCGGTCAGGCTGTCGTCGACTGTGATGCGGCCGATGCCGAAAGCTGCGACGATGGACACGGCCACCACAAAAACCAGCGCCGCCCAGCGATGCCGCAGCGGCAGCAGCCCGATTCGTTCGGCCCCCAAGCTGAACCACGTCCACCCTTGCGGCGCGGTATCCGGCTTATGGAATTCCTGCATTTCGGCGCGCCCCAGAATCGCCAACCCCCAATATGGGACGCAAGCATTAGTCCAATTTGTGCGCGCCAAGCAAGCCGAGCATAATGACGTGGTTTCGCGCTGCTACAACACGATCAATTCGGTTGGGACGTGTGGCCCTAAACCGCGACAGCTCTCTTTTTGTCATCCCACGCAAGTGGGAATCCAGTAACTTGTTGAATCTACTATAGAATACTGGATCCCCGCTTTCGCGAGGATGACAAGTGATTTGAGAGACCCAGAATTTCACCCCAACCGGGCGCGCCTATCCGGCATCCGCTGGCTGCGGCGCGGCGACCACGATCTGGGGCGCGGGCCCGTTTTGCACGTCGCCGATCGCTTCCTGAAGCGCCTTTCGCAGCGCCAAGGGATCGCCGACGGACGGCAGCTGAATTTCCTCTTCGCCGGTGCCGTGGATGTCCAGCTTGCCGTAGCCGAAGATGCGGCCGAGCACATCCTGATTGAAACCCACTTCCTCGATGGAGCGAAGCTGCAGCTCGCTCGTCTGCCGGGTGAACAAACCGCGCTTTAAAATGACGCGCTGGCTCGTCACCCCGATCTCGGTCGTCCACATCGGAAGCATGATCGCCACAAAGATAATGACGCCGACCAGCGGGGCGATGAGCGCAGCGGCGGGATAGTTCTGATTGAAGGTGAAAAGCCCGATGACGATCGAAAGGATCAGAACGCCATAGGCCAGAGCCTTGTAGATCCAATGGAAATGCGCCGTATAGCGGAGGGTCTCGTTCTCTCCGAGACTGTCTTGAATGTAGCTCATGCGAAAACTCCCTGATGCGGTCGTGTCCTGACTGCATCGTCGGCGTGGCCGATGGCAGCGGGACATTAACACCGGAAAGCTTTACGTGTTGCTTAGCGCTTGCGCAAAATCACGTGCGCAGGCGAAGGAAATGCACCGCTGTATCGCCATAGTCGCGCCGGTCGAGCGCCAAGAAGCCCTCGGGCGGGGCAAATTCGGCATCGGCGCGCTCTTCGACAACGGCCGTCGCGCCGGGCGTGGCCCAGCCGCCTGAGAGAACGCAGGCGAGCGCCCGATCGACCAGCCCCTTGCCATAGGGCGGGTCGGCGAATATTAAATTGAAGGGCCGCAATGACCCCCTCACCCCAAGCTTAGTCGCGTCGCGCCTGTAAATTTTCGTCTCGCCCATGGCGCCGAGCGTTTCGATGTTCCGGCGGATCAGGCCGCGAGCATCCGCGCTTTCCTCGACAAAATGCACATAGGACGCGCCGCGCGACAGCGCTTCGAGGCCGAGCGCGCCGGTCCCGGCGAAAAGGTCGAGCACGCGCGCGCCTTCCAGTTCCAGACCCTCGATCCCGTGCGCGAGGATGTTGAAGATCGCTTCCCGCACGCGGTCGCTGGTCGGGCGGATGTCGTTTGTCTTCGGCGCGGCCAGCGTCGCGCCGCGAAAGCGACCGGCGACTATCCTCATCGGGGCGGCCGCTTGCCGGCGGAGCGAACCGGCTTAGCGCTAGCACCAGGGCGCCGTGGCCTGGTCGCGGGGCGCCCGGGCTTCGTGGGCCTTACGGGCTTTTCCTCGCGCTCGGCCGCGCCTTCACCTCGATTTTGCCGTTTCTCCTTCAAGCCGAGCTTTTGCGCCAACTCGTCGCCGAGTTGCTCGGCCAGCACCCGCCGCTTCACCTCCACGACCACGCCAGGCTCCAATTCACCGAGCGCGAACGGCCCGAAGGACAGGCGGATCAGCCGGTTCACCGTCACCCCAAGATGGTCCATGATCCGGCGCACCTCGCGGTTCTTGCCTTCGCGCAAGGCGAGCGTCAGCCAGCTATTGGCGCCCTGCACGCGGTCGAGCTTGGCCTCGATCGGGCCATAACGGATACCCTCGATCTCGATCCCGCCCGCAAGCCCGTCGAGCGCGCTCTGCTCCACCGCGCCGTTGACCCGCACCCGGTAGCGCCGCAGCCATCCGGTCGAGGGCGCCTCCAGATGCCGCGCGAGCGCGCCGTCATTGGTCAGCAGCAGCAGCCCTTCAGTATTGAAATCGAGGCGGCCGATGGAAATCACGCGCGGCATGTCGCCGGGCATCGCGTCGAACACCGTGGGACGTCCTTCCGGGTCGCGGTGGGTGGTGACGCGGCCCTTCGGCTTGTAATACCGCCAGAGCCGGACCGGTTCGGCGCTCGCAAGCGCTTTTCCATCTACCAGAATCACATCGCGTTCAGTAACGTTCATGGCGGGACTGGCAAGCGTCTTGCCGTTCAGCGTCACGCGGCCATCGGCGATCAGTTTCTCGGCGTCGCGGCGCGAGCAAAGGCCGGAACGCGCCATGACTTTGGCGATTCGCTCGCCTGGCAAGCTTTCAGTTTTGTGCGTATCTCGCGCTAAACCCATCTTCGCCTCTTTCGACTGCTATAATTTGCCAATATTGATTCTTGACAACGGGGAAACCAGATGCGCCGCGACCGGATAATAAAAGCTGTCAACACCTTGAAGGACGCCCTGCAGGCGGCCCAAATCAGGGAATTGCTGCGGGCGGCACGCAATGGCCAGCAGGCCGAAGGCGTTAACCGCACCCAGAAGATCCTGCTCGCCTACAATGTCTTCATGCGTCATTACCAGGAATTCGCGGACGACGAAAAGGAGATGATGAGCTTTTTCGGTCTGACGCCGTTGCTCGACATCACATTCTGGTCGGCGCTGATCGACGGCGAGCAGGCGGTCTCCCGCAAGGTCATGGCCGACGTCGATGTCGGCGCGTACAATGTCATTTTCGTGATGCCGAAATTGCGCGAGCTGCTTACCCGCGAGAACGACCGCGATCAGCTGATCGTCGCGGACCTGACGGGCTCCGACCAGGAAATCAAGCGGTTGCGCCTTCTGGTCGCCGAGCGCGAGCGGTCCATGACCGATCCGCATGTCATCATCAATGTCATGCGCTCGCTCGATGAGTTCTATGAGGGCATGGCGGCGCTGCGCGGCGGCAACAATACCGGCTTGTCGGTCGGCTCGATCGATAGCGGCAGCACCAAAAGCTTCGACTTTTTCGGCTCGACCGCGATCATGGACGAGATTTCCGAGCTGCTGATCGCGGTTTGGGACCGGATCAAATATTCGGCCGAGGATAATTTCCGCTACCAGATCGAAGTGGCGATGATGGCGGCGGGCTTCATCACCCGGGTCAAGGACGCGCAGGGCAGCGGACGCATCAACGAGGACCAGGGCCAGCGCATCACCCGCTCGGTCGCCAAGGCCATCGAGACGCTGTTCCGCTCGGGCGCCTATACCGAGGACATGGACCAGGTTCGCGAAGTGCGCGCTAGCCATTTCCTCGTGCCGAAGACGCAGCTTCTCGAATATCGCCGTGAGGAGGCGCGTGTTGAGTTCAAATCCATCGAAATGCGCGACGGCCTGGACGCCGCCGATAAGGCCGAACCGCTCACCCGCGTGCAGGATGGCGGTAAGGACGCGCTTGGCGGCGGCGACGCGCCGTCGGCTGGCGTCAAGCATGCGAGCATGGGCGGGAGCGACATGGCGGAAGCCTCCTAAGGGGGGCGGTCCCGACGGCAAGGCCGGTTTCAATCGGCCGACGCTGTGATAGCAGCGACATTTATGACGCTGGCGCTGAACGAGGCCAAAGCCGCTGCCGGGCGAGGGGAAGTTCCGGTGGGGGCCGTGCTTGTGGGTCTCGACGGGACGGTCCTGGCGCGTGATGGAAATCGCGTGATCGAATTGCGTGATCCGACCGCTCACGCGGAGATGCTGGTCATCCGGTCAGCCGCATCCGCGCTTGGCAGCGAGCGGCTGACGGGTTGCCAGCTTTATGTCACCCTAGAACCATGCGCGATGTGCGCGACCGCAATCTCTTTCGCGCGCATCGCCCGCCTCTATTTCGGCGCCGGCGATCCAAAGGGCGGCGCGGTCGAAAATGGCGTCCGCTTCTTTGCGCAAGCGACCTGCCATCACGCGCCGGAGGTTTACGGCGGCATCGCCGAGACCGACGCGGCGGCGCTTTTAAGCGATTTTTTCAGGGCGCGGCGTTAGTCTGGCAAAATTAACTCAAACCATTCGCCGCAATTGTGAAGCACTGCGCGCCAGGCGGCGGCGAAGAAGATTGCGCAGCGTGACGCCTTCGGCATAGCCGACTTCAGCGGCAATCCGGTCTAAGCCATCGTCCGTCGTGCGCAAGAGATGGACGGCGCGTTCAATTCGCAAATCCTGAAAGTATGAGAGCGGCGTCTTGCCGAGCACATCATGCATTCTGCGAGCCAGGGTGCGGGGGCTTGTGCCAATGGCCCGGGCCGCCTCCCCAAGCGAGAATCCGTTGGACAGGTTGCTGCGCGCCCATCGCTCGAATCGTTCGACCACGATATCGGTATGGCTCAGATGATCGGGAATGACATAGGCGGCTTGCGATGACCGGGCATCGAGCATGAGATAGCGTGCAGTGATGCCCGCAAGCTCAGGGCTTTTTTGCCGGACAAGCCACAATGCCAGATCGAAATGGGCGAGCACGGCTCCTGCCGTCACGATATGATTCGACCGCACCAGCATCCGCCGGTCGTCGAGACTGACACGCGGGTACCGTTGCCGGAAGAATGGCCCAAGCCACCAGCTTGTCGTGGCAACCTGCCCATCAAGCAAGCCGTTTTCCGCCAGAACGAAAGTTCCCGTACAGGCTGCGGCGGTTAAGGCGCCATGCGATCGGCAGGCCGCGATCAGCTGCCCGGCGGCTGAAATATCGGGATGGGACAGCGCATCCGGCAGCGCCAGAGTTGTCTTGGCTCCGATGGCTGGGACGATCACGACGTCGGGCCGCGCCGCAACGTCAGCCGCTTGTGTTGGCACTTGCAAACCATGGGCGGTCGTTACGCCATCCCGAACGCCGACAACATTGACACTGAAACCGCTCCCTGCACTACCAGCCAAGTCAGACGCGGTGCCAAGGGTGTCCTGGATGGCGGCGAGCCCTGTATCGAACACGCCATCAAGCGCGAGAATGCTGATCTTCATGGCAAGAATGATACTAAAATTGACGTTCCTGACAAGTGACCCCCCTGATCGTCACAGCTAAGGTTTGGCCTCGCGATTGCTAAAGAGGAAAAATCGATGCTCAAATTAGCGTTGTTTGTCCGGCTTGAGGCCAAGCCCGGCCAAGAGACGGCCCTGGAACAGTTTCTCAAGAGCGCCTTGCCGCTTGCGAACGCCGAGCAGGCGACACCCGTGTGGTTCGCGCTGAAGTTTGCGCCCAGCACATTTGGCATTTTCGATGCGTTCACCGACGAGGCGGGACGGCAGGGGCATCTGAACGGAGCGATTGCCGCGGCCCTGATGGCGAAGGCGGATGAGCTTCTCGCCGCTCCGCCCAAGATTGAGGCGGTCGATTTGCTGGCCGCCAAAGTGCAAGCCTAAGGTGACCCCGGCTCCGCCTGCTTAAGCACGCGGCGGAGCTGGTTTTTTTACGCTCTTAATTAAGGCACTGACGGTTTGCCTCAATGCACCGTATGCTGGGTGGGGTTGACGCCTTCCAATATCGCCGCGACACCCATCCCGCCGGCGGTGCAGATCGAGATCAGCCCACGCCCGCCGCCATTCTGCGCCAAAATCTTGGCCAGCGTTGCAACGATCCGCCCGCCGGTCGCGGCGAAAGGATGGCCGAAGGCGAGGCTGGAGCCCTTCACATTCAGCTTGTCGCGGTCGATGCCGCCGAGCGGCCGGTCCTTGCCCAGGATCTCCTTGCAATATTCGGGCGATTCCCATGCCTTCAATGTCGCCAGCACCTGCGCCGCGAAGGCTTCGTGAATCTCGTAGAAATCGAAATCCTGCAAGGTCAGGCCCGCCTGATCCAGCATCCGCGAGACGGCGATCGTCGGCGCCATCAGCAGGCCCTGCCCGTGAACGAAATCGATCGCGGAATGATAGCCATGCGTGATGTAAGCCAGCGGCTTCAGCCCGTGCCGGTCGGCCCACTCCTCCGACGCCAGCAGCACGCTTGAAGCGCCGTCGGTGAGAGGCGTCGAATTCGCGGCGGTCAGGGTTCCACGCGCGGACTTTTCGAAGGCGGGCTTCAGCGTGCCGATTTTCGTCAGGTCGATGTCGGCGCGCAGATTGTTGTCGCGGTAAACTCCGGCGCAGGGCACCAGCAAATCGTCCATGAAGCCTTCATCATAGGCTTTGGCCGCCTTCTTATGACTCTCAAAAGCGAGTTGGTCCTGCGCCTCGCGGCTAATGTGAAATTCCTGCGCCATCAGCTCGGTATGCTGCCCCATCGACAGACCCGTGCGCGGCTCGGCGACGCTTGGCGCGACCGGCGCGAGTTCGGCGGGCGAGAAGCCCTTCATAAAGATGCCCGCCTTCTCGCTGAAGCTTTTAGCTCGGGAGAGCTTTGCGAGGCGCTGGGCCATCCGGCGCTGCAGCACGATCGGCGCGTCCGACGTCGTGTCGGAGCCGATTGAAATCGCGCTCTCAATCTGGCCGGTGGCGATCTTTGCCGCGCTGCCGAGAGCGGCCTGAAGGCTCGTGCCGCAGGCCTGGATGAGCGTTACGCCGGGCGTCCTGGGGTCGAGCTTGGTCGCGACCACGGCTTCGCGGGCCAGATTGAAGTCCTTGGAATGAGACAGAACCGCGCCGCCGACGACTTCGTCGATCAGCTCGCCCTCCAGGTGAAACTTCTCGATAAGGCCGTTCAGAGCGGCTGACATCAGATCGAGATTGCTCAGTTCCGCATAGGCGGTGTTCGACCGGCAAAAAGGTGTGCGCACCCCGCCGATGATAGCGACGCGCCGCAATTGTCCCACCATGAGCTTTCTCCTTACTCGGCGGCGGCTGTCGCCTGGACCGCCTCATGCTGTGCGTTGACCGGCTTGGCTGTCGTCTGCGATGAACGGTAATGCAGCGGGCCGCCGCGGAAGGGCGCGAAGCCCGTGCCGAAGATCACGCCTGCATCGACGTGATCGGCGTCGGTGACGACGCCTTCGGCCAGGCATTTCTCGCATTCGTCGATCAGCGGCTTGACGAGCTCCTTGCCGAGCCGTTCCAGTTCGGCCTGATCGAACTCACCCACAGGCTTCTGGGGCTTGCCGTCCACCCAATTGTAAAAGCCCGAACCGGTTTTCTTGCCGAGTTTGCCCGCCGCGACGAGCCGCGCCAGTTCAGAGTCCGGTGGCGTAGGCGAGCCGAGGACGGCCGCGACATTGGCGCAGATGTCCAACCCGACAGTATCGGCCAACTCGACCGGCCCCATCGGCATCCCGAATTTCTCGGCCGCCGCGTCGATCTTTTCCTTCGGCTGGCCTTCCTGCACCCGCTTCATCGCCTCGAACATATACGGGCCGAGCACGCGGTTGACGAGAAAGCCGGGCGTGCTCTTGGTGATTAGCGGAAACTTGCTGATCGCGGTGACGAAGGAGCAGCCCTGCCGGACGACCTCTTCGCGGCTGTTTGGCCCGCGCACGATTTCGACGAGCGGCATTTGCGGCACCGGATTGAAGAAGTGAATGCCGACCAGCCGTCCCGGATCGGCGAGGGCCGATGCGATCTGCTCGATGGGAAGCGAGGAGGTGTTGGTGGCGAGCAGCGCGCCGGGCTTCATCCTCGCCTCGGTCGCGGTCAGCACCTTCTGCTTGATCTCAAGCTTCTCGACCACGGCTTCAATCACGACGTCGGCTCGGGGAATGTGATCGCCCTTAACATCCGCATAAAGCCGGGCCATCGCGGTCTCGACCTCAAGATTGCCGCGCAGGCGCTTCTTGAACAGCGTCTTCGCCTGTCCGAGCGCCTTGTCAACAGCTTCCTGCGAAATGTCCTGAAGGCTCGCCTCCATGCCGGAGATGACGCACCACGCCGCGATATCGGCGCCCATCGTGCCAGCACCGATCACATGCACGCGCTGCGGCTTGAAGCCGTTCTTGGGGGCCTCGCTTTTCAGCATTTCCGAGAGCCGGAAGACGCGGCGCAGATTGCGCGAGGTCTCGCTCACCATCAGCGGCGCGAAAGCGCGGGTTTCAGCCAGCGCCATCTGCCGCCGGTCGCCGCCGAAGCGCTCGAACAGGTCGATCAGCTTGAACGGCGCGGGGTAGTGTTCCTCGCGCACCTTGGCCGCAGTTTCCTTACGCATCCGGCTCGCCAAAAGCCCACGGATGGGCGATTGGCTCATCGCGCGTTTCCACCAGGGCGCACCCGGGGATTTGCGCTTGCCTAACACGGCGCGGCGGCAGGCCCAGCGCAATTCCAGCTTGCTCGGCACGAGCTGATCGACCAGGCCCATCGCTTTGGCCGCGCTCGGGCGCAGCATCTTGCCCGCGAGCATGGCCGGCATGGCGTCCATCGGTCCGGCCAGCCCAATAAAGCGAACGGTGCCATTCAGCCCTGGAATAATGCCCAGCTTCACTTCCGGCAGGCCGAGACGGGTTTCCTCCTCGCGCGTGGCGATGCGGTAGTGGCACGCCATCGCCAGTTCGAGGCCGCCGCCTAGGCAATAGCCGTGAATGCCGGCGACGACGGGGATAGCCATCGCCTCGATGCGGTCGAAGACGGCGGTGAGCTGGCGCACCACATCCTCGACATCCTTCTCGCGCGTCAGCTTGTCGAATTCGCGGATGTCGGCGCCTGCGATGAACGCCTTTTCCTTGCCGGAGAGAAAGACCAGCCCGCGCACTTCACCGCGTTTGGCGGCTTCCTCAACGGCGGTGACGATCTGCTCAAGCTCGGTCGCGGTTTCGACGCCGAAGCTGTTCGTGCTCTCGCCCGCCTGATCGAAGATCGCGTAGGCGATGGTTTCGAAGTCGATCTCGAAGCGCCAATGTTTCAGGGTCAGCAGCGGTCCAGGCATGGTTTTTCTCCGCTATTCGGCCGCGTGGATTTCTTCGACCGCCGCCGCGTGAGGCGGCTTGTCGAAGGCGCTTGCGGGCCGCGAATTGTGGCCGATCGCGCTCTTTCCCGTAATTTCGTCCGGGTCGAAATGATCGACCGCGATAACTTTGGCTACCAGCCGCTCACGTTCGCGCAGCTGCTCGCCTTCCTGCGGCGTCACAATGCCCTTTTGCACCGCTTCGGCGATGAAATCATTGCCGAGGAACCGGTGGACGGTCCCTTGCCGGATCGCGCGCTCAAGCTTGTGGTTGGTTTCCTCGGTTTCGATGACCTTGAGGAAAGCCGCTTCCAGCACGCCGGTCGCCTCGTTCAGATCGCGGCTGATGAAGACTTCACGTGTCAGCCGGTCGCGCGTCGCGGTCGGCTCAAGCACGAGGGCGACGATCTGCTTGGCGCGCCGGTCTTTCGCCGGGCGGACATTATTGCCGAGCGGGAAGACGCATAGCCGCATTAAAACCGCGACGGCCGGATTGGGGAAGTTGGAGATCACCCGCCCGAGCGAGGCGTAGAAGCGATGCAGCGCGTTCTGCGCGGCATAGTCGAGCACGACGAGATCGCCCTGCGGCTCGCCATCGTCCTCGAAGCGCTTGAGCATACAACAAATGAAGTAGAGGTCCGAGAGCGCGTCGGCGAGGCGTCCGGTGATGTGCTGCTTGGTCTTCAGGCCGCCGCCGAGAATGGCGACGGTGAGATCGGTGACCAGTGCGAAATTGCGCGCCGCGCGCGAGGCTTGGCGATACCAATGCGCGGTATGCCGGGCTTTTGGCGCGACGGCGAAGGCCCCGAAGGTGACATTGTGGAAGAATGCGCCGAAGACGTTCGCAACGGCAAAGCCGACATGGCCCTCGAAAGCCGTCTCGAACGCCTTGAAGCCTTCGTCCTCGTCCCAATTCTGCACCGCCTCGACCTCCTTGAACAGCCAGGGATGGCTGCGGAGCGCGCCTTGGGCGATCACCATGAGCGAGCGCGTCAGGATATTGGCGCCCTCGACGGTGATGCTGACCGGGATCGACTGATAGGCCGCTTGGGCGAAATTGGACGGCCCATCGCAGATCGCCTTGCCGCCCTGAATGTCCATGGCGTCATTAACGACCTGCCGCGCCCATTCGGTGCATTTATATTTCATCAGCGCGGAGATCACGGCGGGCTTGTCGCCGCCGGAGACCATGGACGCCGTGACAGAGCGGGCGGATTCAAGCAGATAGGACGCCTCGACCATACGTGCGAGCGGCTCCTCGATGCCCTCCATCTTGCCGATGGGGATGTTGAATTGCGAGCGCACCCGCGCATAGGCCGAGGTTGAGCGCAACATGCTCTTGGCCGCCGCCGTGCCGGACGCAGGCAGCGAGATCGCGCGCCCCGCCGCAAGGCAACTCATGAGCATCCGCCAGCCCTGGCCAGCGCGCTCGGGTCCCCCGATGATCCAATCGAGCGGGATGAAGACGTTCTCGCCCCAGGTCGGGCCGTTTGGAAAGGCGTTGCCGCAAGGCAAGTGGCGCCGCCCGATCTGCACGCCGGGATGATCTGCGGGGATGAGCGCCAGCGTAATGCCGCGATCCTCGCCTTTGCCGAGAAGGTTCTGCGGGTCGAAAAGCTGAAAGGCAAGGCCGAGCAGCGTCGCGTTCGGCGCGAGCGTAATGTAACGCTTATCCCAATTCAACTTAATGCCGATCACCTCTTGGCCGTTATGCTGGCCGCGCGTCACCGTGCCGATATCGCGCATCGAGGCGGCGTCGGACCCGGCATAAGGGCCGGTCAGCGCAAAGCAAGGCACATCCAGCCCTTTCGCCAGACGCGGCAGGTAATGCTCCTGCTGCTCATGCGTGCCGAATTTCTCGATCAGTTCGCCCGGCCCGAGCGAATTCGGCACCATGACGACGACCGACACGTCGGGCGAACGGGAGGCGACCTTGCCGAGGATCAGCGATTGCGCCTGCGCGGAAAAACCGAGGCCGCCATGCTCCTTGGAGATCAACATCCCAAGGAAACCCTTTTGTTTGATGAAATTCCAAACGTTCTCTGGCACGTCGCGGTCGTCCGCGCGGATTTGCCAGTCGTGCGACATCCGGCACAGCTCCTCGGCAGGTCCGTCGAGGAAATTGCGCTCGTCTTCGGTCAGGCTCATCGGCAGCACGGCGCGCAGCTTGTTCCAATCCGGCTCGCCGCCGAACAGCTCGGCGTCGAAACCCAGCGTGCCCGCGTCGAGCGCCTCGCGCTCAGTCGGCGAGACCGGCGGCAAGATCTTCTTGACCATGCGATAGGCGGGCGTCGTCACCACCTGGCGGCGGATCGGGCGGTAGGACAGAACGGCGAGCGCGATGGCCGGAAGCCAGGCGATCAGCTTGGTGATTGTGATGCCGCCCATTGGACCGAGTACGAAACCGGCCTGCACAAGGAATGTTGCGACGGCCACGAGCACAGCCCAGCCCCATAGGGGCGCCCGCCAGAGCGCGAGAGCAATAGCCGCGCCGAGGCAGAGAAGTAGAAAAATGAGTGCCGCCATGGTAAAGATCCTCCATCGCTGGCTGCTGGAAACGCGTTGATCGCGCCCCGCTTAAGTGGAGGCAATTGACGCGAACGTCAACCGTCTATCCGAGTTGCAGCCCGCCACACCTCCGATTGGGTCGCGGCCGACAATATCACGCTTGCTGGACGGAGGCGACCCACTACGGGGCGGTGGATACGGGCCAGCCGAGCCAATCCTTGCATAGGATGATGACAAATCGTTTAAGCCGCGCCGATTTGACGAAGCCTTGTAAGCGGCAGCTCTGGCGGTAAATCCGTGGTTGGAAAGCCTGTCTTGGCACTTGTAACGCGTGGTCGCGGGCTAAATTATCGATTAAGTCTCGCATCCGACAGCTGCAAGCGCTAAATATGGCATTGAGGCGGAGGGTTTTCGGCATTCGCGACCCTTTTCGATATCGAACTGGCTGGGGCAACCGGCCGACTGAGGAAAACACATGGGACTGAGTTTTGCACACATCCTGATCCTGGTTCTCGTCGTCGTCTTATTGTTCGGGCGCGGCAAGATTTCCGAGTTGATGGGCGATTTTGCCAAGGGAATCAAGAGCTTCAAGAAGGGTCTGACTGACGAGGACGAGCCCGAGACCAGCGCCAAGCTGCTCGAGCTGGAGGCGGCGAAGCGCCGGGAGCAGGACGCTTTGAACAAGGAAGACCGCAAGGTCGGCTGATCCGCGCCGCCCACGCGCCAAAGCGAAAATTGGCGGCGGCGAGCCGAATATAGTCATTGTGCCGACGCTATCCGCTTTGTTAAGAATGGAATTCGCTCATTCCTTGCGAACGCCGTTGACCTATCGGCTGCCCACCCGGATCTGCTGACGTCCCATGGATCTTCTCCAGCCACTCATCAATTTCATCGGCGAGTATCGCGCCGAGATCGCTTATTTCCTCCAGCAGCTCATCAATGGTCTCACGCTCGGCTCGATCTACGGGCTGATCGCCATTGGCTATACGATGGTCTACGGCATCATCGGCATGATCAATTTCGCGCATGGCGATATTTTCATGGTCGGCGCCTTCATGGCGCTGATTTCGTTTCTGCTGGTCGTCTCCATCGGCGTGACCTCGGTGCCGCTTGCGCTGGTGCTGGTGCTGATTATCGGGATGTTTTTGACCTCGGTCTGGGGCTGGACGCTGGAGCGCGTCGCTTACCGGCCGTTGCGGTCTTCGTTCCGGCTCGCGCCGCTGATCACCGCGATCGGCATGTCGATCGTTTTGCAGAATTTCGTGCAGTTGACGCAGGATGCGCGCGTGAAGCCGCTGCCGCCCGTCGTCACCGGCGGCCATATTCTGATGGACACCGGAAGCTTCACGGTGTCGCTCAGCAACATCCAAATCCTCATTATCGTCACCACCATCGTTCTGATGGCCGCCTTCTCCTACATCATCGCCAAGACCTCGCTCGGACGGCAGCAGCGCGCCTGCGAGCAGGACCGGACGATGGCCTCGCTGCTCGGGGTGAATGTGGACCGGGTGATTTCGCTCACCTTCGTGATGGGCGCCGCTCTCGCCGCCGTGGCGGGCTTGATGTATCTGCTTTATTACGGCGTGATCGACTTTTTCATTGGCTTCGTGGCGGGCATCAAGGCGTTCACTGCGGCGGTGCTCGGAGGCATCGGCTCGCTTCCCGGCGCGATGCTTGGCGGCCTCGTCATCGGGCTGATCGAGGTCTTCTGGGCTGGCTATTTCACCACCGCCTATAAGGATGTCGCGGCCTTCTCAATCCTCGCCATCGTCCTGATTTTCTTCCCCTCTGGCCTGCTCGGCAAGCCGGAGATCGAAAAGGTTTGAGGATGGCCGAACGGTTGCTCGACGCCGCTGAGGCCAAAACGCAGCTCCCGGATGTGGCGGAGGCCATCAAGGAAGCCGGCATCGCGGCGTTCATCGCTCTCATCCTTTTCATCGCCATCGTCGGCATCAAGACGGAAAACGCGCAAGGCGGGCTTGAACTGATTTACCGGTTGGGCGCGGCGTTTGCGCTGGCCGCGAGCATCGGCGTCGTGCGGCTGCTGTTCGACCTGTTCGTCTGGCGCGGCTTTGGCCGGGAAACGCTGAACCGCATTCTACCCAAGGGCAAGCGCGGCACCGTTGTTTTCGCGCTCATCATCGTGGCCTATCTTGTCGGCGCGATCTATTTCCTGATCCCCGGATCGCGCGATGCCGTCGCGGCGGGCACCTCCGGGCTATTCGCCGATCCTGACTGGCAATCCCGCGCGCGCATTTTCATCTCCCTGAGCGGCTTGTTGTTTCTGACGGTGTTCGTCGTCCTAAGCACGATGGGAATCATCATGGTCGTGCGGAGGCTGCTGCGCGGGACCGCATCGGGCAAGGCGGCGACGCCCACGCGCACAGCCGCCTCCAGACCTTCGACTATATCTGAGTTTGGGCAGCAATTCGCGCCAGCCCTCCTCGTCATCGCGGTGATCCTGCCGGTTCTCGTGGCTGGTCCGCAGCAGCGCTACGCGCTCGATACCGCGATCCAGATCCTGACCTACATCATGCTCGGCTGGGGGCTGAACGTCGTCGTCGGCCTCGCCGGACTGCTCGATCTCGGCTATGTCGCCTTCTATGCGGTAGGCGCTTATTC
This sequence comes from Rhodomicrobium sp., assembly GCA_031399085.1. Lineage (GTDB taxonomy): Bacteria > Pseudomonadota > Alphaproteobacteria > Rhizobiales > Rhodomicrobiaceae > R-RK-3. The sequence goes on along the minus strand of JANNOQ010000090.1, from coordinate 84,814 downwards.
CTACGCGCTGATCGCAACCGAACTCGGCTGGTCGTTCTGGGTCTGCTTGCCGCTCGCCGGTCTGTTCGCCGCGTTTTGGGGCATCCTTCTTGGCTTTCCGGTACTCCGCCTCAGGGGGGACTACCTCGCCATTGTAACACTCGCATTCGGCGAGATCGTTCGGGTCGTGCTGCTGAATTGGTACACGCTCACCAACGGGCCGAACGGCATTTCCCGCATTCCGAAACTCACCTTTTTCGGCTTGAGTTTCGAACGCTATGGCACAGAAAACACGTTCCACGGCTTTTTCGGGCTGGAATATGATGCCGTTTACCGGATCATCTTTCTTTACTACGTGATCCTGGTCCTGGCGCTTTCGGTGAATTTCGTCTCGCAAAGGCTGCGCCGCCTACCGATCGGGCGCGCCTGGGAAGCGCTGCGCGAGGATGAAATCGCCTGCCGCTCGCTCGGCATCAACACCGTGACCACAAAGCTTACGGCCTTTGCGATTGGCGCCATGTTCGGCGGCTTTGCCGGGTCATTCTTTGCCATGCGGCAAGGCTTCATCAGCCCTGAATCCTTCACCTTTCAGGAATCCGCGCTCATTCTCGCCATCGTCGTGCTCGGCGGGCTGGGCAGCCAGATCGGCGTGGCGATCGCGGCGGTGGTGCTGATCGGCAGTTCCGAATTGTTTCGTGATTTGGAGGAATTCCGCATGCTGATTTTCGGCGGCGCGATGGTCGCGATCATGGTCTGGAAGCCGAGAGGACTTGTCGGTTCGCGCTCGCCGACCGTGGTGCTGAGGGAGCGCAAAATCATTTCCGGCTCGCTGGTCAAGGAAGGCGCCGGATGAGCGAGCCGGGCGCACCGATATTACAGGTCGAGCATCTGACGATGCGCTTTGGCGGCCTCGTCGCGGTTGGCGACCTTTCCTTTTCCGCCAAGCGCGGCGAAATCACCGCTATCATTGGCCCGAACGGCGCGGGCAAAACCACAGTTTTCAACTGCATAACCGGCTTCTACAAACCGACCGAAGGCATGATCCTGCTTCGCCATCCCGCTCATGCCGAGCCATTCCTGCTCGAGCGGATGGAGGACCATCAGATCGGCGTGCGCGCCGGCGTCGCCCGCACATTTCAAAACATCCGGCTGTTCAGCGGCATGACCGTCTTGGAAAATCTGATGGTTGCGCAGCACCAAATCTTGAACAAGGCGTCGTTCTTCTCGCTCGCTGGACTGCTCGGCCTCGGCCGCTATAAAAAGGCTGAAGCCGAAGCCATCGACTTTGCCAGCTACTGGCTGGAAAAACTCGATCTCATCGACCGCGCCGACGACGCCGCCGGCGATCTGCCCTATGGTGGCCAGCGCCGGCTCGAAATCGCCCGCGCCATGTGCACTCGCCCGGTGCTGCTCTGCCTCGATGAACCCGCCGCGGGCCTCAACCCCCGAGAATCCGCCGAACTCAATGCGACCTTGCGCTGGATCAGGGACGAGCACCAAATCGCCATCCTGCTTATCGAGCACGACATGGGCGTGGTAATGGGCATCTCCGATCACATCGTCGTGCTCGACTATGGCCGCAAAATCGCCGACGGTTCACCTGAATCCATCCGCAACGATCCGGCGGTGATCGCCGCCTATCTCGGCGTTGCCGAGGATGAGGTCGAGCTGGTCGAGGCGGAGGTTGGCAAATGAGCGCGCCGCTGCTCAGCGTTCGTGGCGTCGATGCCTTTTACGGCAACATTCAGGCGCTCCGCTCGGTCGATCTTCACGTCGCGCCGGGCGAGATCGTGACGCTGATCGGCGCGAATGGCGCGGGCAAAACCACGTTGATGATGACCGTCTGCGGCAAGCCGCAGGCGCGCAACGGCCAGATCGTGTTCGATGGCACCGACATCACCCGGATGCCAACCCATGAGATCGTCAAGCTGTCCATCGCGCTCGCGCCGGAGGGCCGCCGGATCTTCCCGCGCATGACGGTGCTGGAAAATCTGCAAATGGGCGCCCTGCTCGCGCCGGAGAGCAAGTTCCCCGAAGCCTTGGACATGGTCTTTGCGCTGTTCCCGGTCCTCTCGCAGCGGCGGACCCAGCGCGGCGGAACCCTGTCGGGCGGCGAGCAGCAGATGCTGGCCATCAGCCGTGCGCTGATGAGCTGGCCGCGCCTGCTGCTGCTCGACGAGCCCTCGCTTGGCCTCGCACCGCTGATCGTACAACAGATTTTCCACGTGATCCGCGATCTCAACGCCAATCAGGGGTTGACTGTCTTCCTTGTTGAGCAGAACGCTTATCACGCGTTGAAGCTAGCCCATCGAGGCTATGTTATGGTCAATGGTCGGATCACGCTTTCGGGCACCGGACGCGAGCTGCTGGCGCGCGATGAGATCAAGGCGGCCTATCTTGAAGGGGGCCGTTAGCCCTGGATGGCGGTGCTATGAACCTGCTGGTCGAGAAATCCTACGCCGCATTTTTTATCGTCACGATTATCCTCGGCGGCGGCGCTGCTTTTATGACCGGACGCGCGCTCGCGCGGTCTTGGAAGTCCTTCGGCCGGGTTGTGTTCTATATGCTGATCCTGGGCCTTGCCGTGCGCTTTCTGCATTGGGGCCTGTTCCTCGACGCGACCTATGCGAGCTGGCGGGCGCTGCAAGGGTCGCTGCTTTCGCCGTATTATTATGCTGTCGACACTCTCATCTTGATCGCGGCGGCCGCTCTCGGTTACCGGCTTGAGCGCGCCCGGCAGATGACCAGGCAATATGGCTGGATCTATGTACGGACGAGCCCCATAAGCTGGAAAAAACGCTAGCGCGCGCCTTTGTGTCGCCCAATTAGTGGCAAACTACTCAGCCTGCCGAATTGCACGAATTTCGAAGTAGAGAAGGCAACTAAAGGGAAGAGCTCATGAGAAAATACTTAATAGCTGCCGCAATTATGGGCCTCGGGTTTTCAGCCCCGGCCCTTGCGCAGGATGTGACCGTGGGCGTGGCGGGACCGATGACCGGCAGCTACGCGACCTTCGGCGCGCAGTTCAAGGCAGGCGCCGAGGCGGCGGTTGCGGACCTCAATGCAGCCGGCGGCGTGATGGGCAAGAAGCTGAAGCTGGAAGTCGGCGACGACGCCTGCGATCCCAAACAAGCCCGGTCCGTGGCCGAGAAGCTGGCGAGCACGAAAATCCCGTTCGTTGCCGGCCATTTCTGCTCCGGCTCCTCGATCCCCGCCTCCGAAGTCTATGCCGAGTCCGGCATGCTTCAGATCTCGCCCGCCTCGACCAATCCAAAGCTGACCGACGAACGCCGCGGCCCGAACGTTTTCCGTGTCTGCGGCCGTGACGACCAGCAGGGCAGCGTCGCCGGCGGCTATATCGCCAAGAATTATAAGGACAAGGTTGTCGCCATCGTCCACGACAAGAGCGCCTATGGCAAAGGTCTGGCCGACGAGACCAAGAAGGCCATGAATGCTGCCGGTAAGGAAGAGGCGCTTTACGAAGCCATCACCGCCGGTGAGAAGGACTACACCGCGCTCGTCACCAAGCTGAAGCAGGCCAACGTCGATTTAGTCTATCTCGGCGGCTATCACACCGAGGCTGGCCTGATAGTCCGCCAGCTTCGCTCGCAGGGGATGAAGTCCGTGCTGATGGGCGGTGACGCGCTGGTGACCGCCGAATATTGGCAGATCACCGGTAAGGACGGCGAAGGCACCCTGATGACCTTCTCGCCCGACCCGCGCAAGAACCCCGCCGCCGCCGATCTCGTCAAGGCATTCCGCGCCAAGGGCATCGAGCCGGAAGGCTATGTGCTCTATACCTACGCCGCGTTCCAGACTTGGAAACAAGCCGTGGAGAAGGCGGGTTCGATGGACATCGCAAAAGTGATCGCGGCCATGAACGGCACCGAGTTCAACACCGCGATCGGCAAGTTCAAATTCGACGCCAAGGGCGACCCGAACCTGCCGCCCTATGCAATGTACCTCTGGAAGGACGGCAATTACGACCAGATGTAAGATTGCGAGCCTGATTTAAGTGAGAAGCCCGCCGCGTGCGGGCTTCTTTTTTGCGCTGGAGGGCAAGATGAGCTGGCGTTCGGGACCAAGAAACCTGATTACCGACGTGCCCGGCCTTGCCGTCGGCCAAAGCGACGATGGCGTTCTGCGCTCGGGCGTCACAATCATAGTGCCGTCCGCCCCAGCGCGCGGCGCGGCCGATATTCGCGGCGGCGGGCCGGGCACGCGCGAAACCGAGACGATGTCCGATGCTGGCCTTATCAGCGAACTGCACGCGCTGGTGTTCGCGGGCGGCTCAGCGTTCGGCCTCGATGCAGCGACAGGCGCGCAAAGCTATCTGCGCGAGCAGGGCGTTGGCTTCGCTGTCGGTGCGGCGCGGGTGCCAATCGTGCCGCAGGCGATCCTGTTCGATTTGCTGAATGGGGGCAATAAGGATTGGGGGCGTCACTCGCCCTATCGAGATATGGCCTATCAGGCGGCATCGTGCGCAGCGGAGGATTTTGCGCTCGGGACGGCGGGGGCCGGTTACGGAGCGACGATCGCTTGGGCCAAGTCCGGTCAGCGCATGATGGGAGGTCTCGGCAGCGCCTCCCTGATCCGCGATGACGGCCTTGCCATTGGCGCGCTCGCCGCCGTCAACGCTGTGGGCAGCATCACCGTTGGCGACACACCGCATTTCTGGGCGGCTCCGCTCGAAATGGGGAACGAATTTGGCGGGCTCGGCTCACCGCCCGTCCTGGACACGGCAATGCAGACGCCGTTCCTGAAGGCTGGCCCTGCGCAAAACACCACGCTCGCCGTGGTGGCGACGAACGCGGCGCTGACCAAAGCCGAATTGAAGCGCCTCGCCATCATGGCGCAGACCGGGATGGCGCGGGCCATTTTCCCGGTGAATACGCCGCTCGATGGCGACATCGTATTCGCGCTCTCGGTCGGCGAGCGAATATTGCCGAACCCGGCATTCGATCTCGCCGAGCTGGGGGCGTTAGCGGCAAACACGCTTGCCAGGGCTATTGCGCGCGGCGTCTACGAGGCGGGCGGCATCCCCGGTGCGTCCGACGTGCCAGCCTATCGCGATGCATTTCCCGACGCCTTCAGCGCCAATCGCCCAGCACCGCGTTGAGAAGCGTGAGGCCCGCCACCGCCGCCGTGTCTGCTCGCATCACGCGCGGACCGAGCGAAATCGGGTGAACGAAGGGCAATCGCAGCAGCGCCTCGCGTTCTTCTTGATCGAATCCGCCTTCCGGCCCAACAAGCAGCGCCGCAGGTCCTTGGGGAATCGCGCTCAGCGCATCAAGCGGCGAGGCGATCGCCGCCGCTTCGTCGGCGAAGATCAGCGCCCGCTGGGGCGGCCAGTCCTTCAGCACCGCGCCGAGCTTTTCCGGCTCCCGTATTTCGGGTATCCACAGGAGCCCGCATTGCTCCGCCGCCTCGATGGCATTGGCGCGCATCCGTTCCACATTGACCCGCTCGGCGTTCGTGCGACGGGTCATGACCGGGCGCAATACGGCCGCGCCCATCTCCGTCGCCTTTTGCACCATATAGTCGAGCCGGGCTTTTTTTAGCGGCGCGAAGAGATAGTGAATGTCCGGCCCCCCGGATTGCGGCCTCACCTGCTCGCGCGCGGTCAGCGAACAGTCGCTGCGCTTCATGGCTGTGATCTCCGCCAACCATTCGCCGTCGCGCCCGTTGAAGATGAGCAGGAAATGCCCGGCGCGAAGCCGCATGACGTTACCGAGATAATTGGCCTGCTGCGCGGTGCATGCAACCACCGCGCCCGCCGCCACAGGGCTGTCGGCATAGAGGCGCACGGAGGCGTGCGGCTGCGCGCCGCTTGCGCCGGGATTTGCTTTCTTGCTCATGCTGGCGCACATAAACGCCAGCGCGGCTTTCTCGCAAGGCTCCTTCGCGATAGACTGCCGCTGGCTTCACAACTCAGGCGCTTTATGTCAGCTCCGCACGCCAGAACCGGAAATCTGCAAGCAAGCGACGCCCCGCCCGGCAATTGGGTGGACCGTTACGCACCAGCTTTCTCGCAGCCCTTTCTGCGCCTCATGCGCGCCGACCGGCCCATCGGCACCTGGCTGCTGCTCTGGCCCTGCTGGTGGTCGTCGGGGCTTGCCTGGATCGCATCGGGGACTACGACGCCCGACATTTGGCTCCTCTTGCTTTTCGCCGTGGGCGCGACTGTCATGCGCGGCGCCGGCTGCGTTTACAATGATATTGCGGACCGGCATTATGATTCGCAGGTCGCCCGCACGCAAACGCGGCCGATTCCAAGCGGGCAGGTGAGCGTCGCCGCCGCCGCGATCTTCATGGTGGCGCTTTGCTTCACCGGCCTTGCGGTGCTTTTGCAGTTCAACGCCTTCGCCATTGCGGTCGGCATGGCCTCGCTCGGCATCGTCGCGCTCTACCCGTTCATGAAGCGCATCACTTACTGGCCGCAGATCGTGCTCGGCCTCGCCTTTTCCTGGGGCGCGCTCATGGGATGGGCGGAGACATTCGGCCGGCTCGACCCGCCCGCATTCTTGCTGTACGCCGCAGCCATCGCTTGGACCGTTGGCTATGACACGATCTACGCCCATCAGGACAAGGAAGACGACGCGCTGCTCGGGCTGAAATCGACGGCGCTGAAGTTCGGGGCGCGCACCAAACCCTGGCTGACGCTATTTTATGGCCTCACCATTCTTCTGCTCGGCCTAGCCGGGTTTGGCGCAGGCGCGGGCTGGCCGTTCTATGTGGGGCTGACGCTTGCCAGCCTGCACTTGGTCTGGCAGATCGCCACGCTCGATGTGGACGATGCGGGCAACTGCCTGCGCCGCTTCCGCTCGAACCGGGATTTTGGCGCGCTTGTGTTTCTGGCGCTTCTGGCCGATATGGCCGTTTAACCTAAGGAGCGCGTCGCATCGTGAAGGAAGCAAGCGGCTTGGGCGCCGGCACGGACCACCGCCTGGCTGAGGACGAAGCGCTGCTCAACGGGACAGTGCGGGCGGCGGGTGCGCTGGCGCTGAGCTTTTTCGGCCGGGGCCTCATCGGGACCAGCAAGGCCGACAACAGTCCTGTCAGCGAGGCCGATCTGGCCGTCGACAAGATGTTGCGCGACCAGCTTACCGGCGAGCGGTCCTCCTATGGCTGGCTTTCGGAGGAAACGACCGACAATCCGCAGCGCCTCGATGCGACGCGCGTTTGGATCGTCGATCCGATCGACGGCACGCGCGCTTTTCTCGCGGGCACGCCCGAATGGACCATTGCGGCGGCGCTGGTCGAGAATGGGCAGCCTGTGCTCGCGGCGGTTTTCAACCCCGCCACCGATGAAATGTTTACAGCGCGACGCGGCGGCGGCGCGACGTTGAATGGCGTTTCGATTTCCGTTACGGCGCGCCGGGAAATCGCCGGCAGCCGCATAATCGCGACGAAAGGCTTCTTCAAACATAAGATTTGGACCGACCCCTGGCCGCCGACTGAAAATATCTGGTTCAATTCCGTCGCCTACCGTCTCGCCCTGATCGCCGCCGGACGGGCGGACGCCACGCTGTCGCTCACCGGGAAATCCGAATGGGACCTTGCGGCTCCGGCCCTTTTAGTGCACGAAGCAGGAGGCATGGTGACCGACGCGACTGGCGCGGACTTGATCTTTAATCAACCGAATACGCGCATCAATGGTCTGGTCGCCGCCGCGCCGGTGCTGCACGATCTTTTGATCGAGCGGACAAGGCCGTTGGCGACCAAACAGATTTGAGCGATTGCGGCCGCAGAGACAGTGACCGGAATGGATAGCGCACCCAAACAGCTGCTGCATCTCGTCTTCGGCGGCGAATTGAAAACGTTGGACAGAGTTGAATTTAAGAACGTTGAAAAGCTTGAAATCGTCGGTATTTACCCGAACTACAAGCAAGCCTACGATGCCTGGAGGGGCGCGGCGCACCGGACGGTGGACAATGCGCAAATGCGCTTTTTCATCGTCCACATGCATCGCCTTCTGGACCCGAGCGATGAGACGCCTTAGGCCAACGTTAAGCTAGCGGAATGCGATCCAAGGTACCGGACGGGAAGCGATTGAGCGGCGTCGCCGACGCTGCGTTTAGGGAATGATCGATGCTGAAGCGTTTCGCGCGCTCGAAGGCCTTCCTATCGGCGGTGGGAACGCTGACGGCGAGCTATATCAGGCTCGTTTACAGCACGTCGCGCCTCACCCGGGAGCCTGCCGATCAAGAGCAGCGGCTGCTGGCGACCGCGCCCTTCATCGCCGCGATGTGGCATGGCCAGTTCCTGATGATCCCGGCCGTCAATCCCAAACGGCTTTACACCCATTGCATGGTCGCGCGCCACGGCGACGGCGAAATCGTCGGGCACGCCCTCAAGCGCTTCGGCCTCGGCCTCATTCGCGGGGCGGGCGCTGGCAAACGCCGCAAGGATCGCGGCGGGGCGCACGCCTTGCGGACCGCTCTGACTGCGCTGAATGAGGGGACGACGGTCGCCATGACGGCCGATGTGCCGCCCGGCCCAGCGCGTCAGGCCGGGATCGGGATCGTCACGCTAGCCAGCCTGTCTGGCCGTCCGATCGTCCCAATAGCGGTTGCGACCAGCCGCTTTAAGACGGCGAACACTTGGAGCCGGTTTACGCTCAACCTGCCCTTCTCCAAAATCGCGGTGGTCTCAGGGCCGCCGATCGCGGTAGCACGCGAGGCGAGCGAGGCCGATCTGGAAGCCGCGCGGCGCGCCGTCGAGGACGGTCTCAATGACGCAACCCGGAGGGCCTACGAGCTGGCCGGAGCGGATATGGCGGCGGCGACGCCCGTCAGCGCCGGAGGCAGCCTCGCGCCAGGTTTGAGTCTGAGAAGCTACCGCGCGATCAGCCGGGCGATGCACCCCGCCGCCGGCCTGTTCCTGCGCCGCCGTGGCCAGCAGGGCAAGGAAGTGCCCGAACGTTTGAATGAGCGCATGGGCATTGCGAGCGCTTTGCGGCCATCGGGCACGCTGCTCTGGTTTCACGCCGCGAGCGTTGGCGAAACCAATGTGGTGCTGCCGCTCGTCGAAGCGCTGCGGCGGGAGCGCCCCGATCTGGGCATTTTGCTGACGACCGTCACCGTGACCTCAGCGCGAGTCGCGGCGGCGCGTCTGCCCAAAGGCGCGATCCACCAATTCGTGCCGCTCGACTCGCCCGCTTTTGTGCGGCGCTTTCTCGATCATTGGCGGCCGGACATCGCGCTGTTCACCGAGTCCGAGATTTGGCCGAACCTGATCATGGATGCCGACCGCCGGCGTATCCCGCTGTTCCTTCTGAATGCGCGCATGTCGGAGCGGTCGTTCAAGCGCTGGCTGCAAATGCCGGGTCTCAGCCGTCCGCTGTTTTCGCGCTTCGCGGTGGTGCTGGCGCAGAGTGATGCGCTGGCCAAGCGGCTCGCCAAACTTGGAGCGCCGAAGGTTATTTCCGCCGGGAACATCAAATTCGACTCCCCGCCGCCTCCGATTGACCTAACGGAACTGGCCCGTTTCAAGGGCATGGCCGCCGGACGCCGGGTCTTCCTTGCGGCGAGCACCCATCCGGGCGAGGAAGACCTCATTGCCGAAGCGCATAAGGCTTTGAGCGCGGCCTATCCTGGCCTCTTGACCGTGATCGTCCCGCGTCATCCCGAGCGCGGCGCTGACATTGCCGCGATGCTCGCCGCTCAGGGTCTTGCCGCCGCAACACGCTCGACCGGCACAGCGATCAACGCGGATACCGGCGTCTACGTGGCCGATACCGTGGGCGAGTTGGCGCTTTTCTACGCTTTTGCGCCGCTGGCCTTTATCGGCGGCTCGCTGGCGCCGCATGGCGGGCATAACCCCATCGAGGCCGTCAAGCTCGGCGCCGGCGTCATCACCGGCCCGCATTGGCACAATTTCCCCGAGGTCTATCAAGCGCTTGCAGAACAGGGCGGCTGCCGCTTCGTGACGTCGCAGGAAGATTTGATTCAAACGGCGCGCGCTCTGTTCGACGATCCGGCGAGCCTTGATCTGATGCGGTCGCGCGCCGAATACACCGTAAGGGAGTTGAGCGGAGCGCTCGGACGCACGCTCGAAGCGCTGGAGCCGTTCCTGCCGCCGAAATCGGCCCCGGCGGTTGCAGGCGGACCCGCCTATGCGCCTTGAGCCGCCAAGCTGGTGGTATGGCTCGCACCCAACCGACCGGCTCAAGGCGGCATTGTTGTCTCCGGCGGCCTGGGCTTATGGCGCGGCGGCCAATGCCCGTTTCGCGCTTGCGGCGCCCTACCGCTCGGCGCTCCCGGTGATCTGCATCGGCAACTTCACCGTCGGCGGCGGAGGGAAAACCCCTCTGGCCATCGCCATTGCCCAAATGGCGCGGGATTTGGGCGGCAGTCCCGCCTTTCTGACGCGCGGCTTTGGCGGCCAAATCGAAGGCCCGCACCAGGTCGACGCGGCGAGCGATAACGCGGCAGATGTCGGCGACGAGGCGCTGCTGCTGGCCCGCGCCGCGCCGACCTTTGTCGCGCGAAACCGGCCGGACGGCGCGCGCGCGATCGAGGCGACCGCAGCCGATCTCATCATCATGGATGACGGATTTCAGAACCCGTCGCTGTTCAAGACCCTGGCGCTGGTCGCAGTGGACGCAGCCGCCGGCCTCGGCAATGGCCGCGTTCTGCCCGCCGGCCCGCTTCGCGCGCCGCTCGCGGCCCAGTTGCGCCGGGCCGATGCGATCATCGCCATTGGCGGCGGTGGGCACCCGCCGTTGCTCGACCTCGCGGGAAAGGCGGCGGTCCTGCGGGCTGAAATCGCGCCGTCGGGCGATGTTGGCTGGCTCAAATCCACGCCGGTGCTAGCGTTTTGCGGCATCGCGCGGCCGGCCAAATTCTTCTCGACGCTTGCAAGCCTGGGAGCGCCGGTAATCGAAGCGATCCCCTTCCCGGATCATCACGTCTTCACTGAGGCAGAAGCGGCGGACTTGCTTGCCAGAGCCTCCCAAGGCGGCGCGGCGCTCGTGACAACGGAGAAAGATTGGGTGCGGATCGGCACCGGCGCGCCCGCTCTTTCGGAACTGCGGGCCAAGTCCCGGCCGCTGCCGATCGCCGTCGAGATCGCAGCGTCGAGCCAGCCCATCCTCATGGAGCTGCTCCAAAACACCCTGAACAAGCGCGCTCGGGACCGTTGATCCCCAAAGTGCTTGGGGCATAGCGTCCTCTCGAACCCGCTCGCCTATTGGCAAATTCGAGCGTAAAAGCTAAGCAATCTTAGGCTGTTGCGGCGTGGGGGCCATGATGCCGGTTCTGCAAATCTTCACCGTGCTGGCGCCGCTCGCATTCATCGTGGGATTTGCGCTTCAGCGCGGCAATGTGTGCTCGGTGCTCGCTGCCCGCCAGATTGCCTGGACGGGCCGCTGGAGCCGCCTGCGCGGATTGCTGCTGGCGTCGGCCTGGGCGTTCGCGGTGATGCTGCCGCTGGCATGGTATGGCGGCGCGCCCTTCAAGCTGAGCCAGGAATTCCCGATCAGCTTTCTTCCCGTGCTCGGCGGCGCGCTGTACGCGCTCGGATGCTATGTGAACGGGGCGTGCGTCTTCGGGGTTTGCTCGCGCTTGACCGCCGGAAACCTCGCCTTCGCCTTTGCCTTTCCAGGCATGGCGCTTGGCGCGACGATTGCCGAATTCACGCATGTTGCGCCCTCGCCAAGCGCGCTGACGCCGACGGCTGCTGTCGCGCCGAACGGCTTTCTCATTGCCCTCTGGCTGGCAATCGTTGCGTTTCTCGCTTTCGTCTTCATACGCTTAATACGCGCGCATTGGCGGGCCGGGATCGGCCTCGGCAACATTCTCAAGCAGTCGCGCTGGCGTTCCTCGCTCGCGGCGGCCATCCTGGGCGTCATCGGCGGCATCCTGTTTGCAACGGATGTGCCATGGATTTATCCCGCGTTTGTAAAAAGAATAGGCTTCTATATCGGCGGACTAAGCCCGAATTTTCCGTTGGAAACCGTTGTCGGGTCAGCGGCGCTGTTTCTTGGCGGCTTTGCCGCGGCGCGCTTTCACGGACGCTTCGTCGTCAGCGCGCCGCATCCCGGGCGCTCGATCCAGGCGCTGATCGGTGGCGCGATCATGGGCTTTGCCTGGGCGCTCGTCCCCGGCGGCAACGATGCGATGGTGCTGTACCTGCTGCCAAGCTTGGCGATGCACGGAGTCGTCGCCTATTTAGCTTTGCTGACGACACTGATCGGTCTCGAAATCTTGAAGCGGCGCGGCCTGCTCGGCACGTAATCGTGACTTGCGTTTGACCACACCAGCGCCACATTCTTAGGCAGATCAAATAAGGAACGACTGCCATGATGACGCGCCGCACCGCCTTCGCAGGCTTGGCCGCGATGTCCGCCTCCGCGCTTGCCTTCCAGGCTTTCGGCGCGGCTGGCGCGGCGCAGTCCGGCGAGATATTCGAGATCGTCAAGACGCCCGAAGAGTGGCGCAAGGTTCTGACGCCCAAGCAATATTACGTGCTGCGCGACCACGGCACCGAACGACCGTTCTCCAGCCCGCTGGACCGCGAAAAGCGTGCGGGAACCTTTCATTGCGCGGCCTGCGACCTGCCGCTCTATTCTTCGGAGACGAAATACGACAGCGGCACGGGCTGGCCCAGCTTCTGGAAGCCGCTCGACGATGCCATCGGCACGCGCCAAGACCGCAGCTTTCTCGTCATCGTGCGCACCGAAGTTCATTGCCGCCGCTGCGGTGGGCATCTCGGGCACGTTTTTGACGACGGACCAAAGCCGACCGGATTGCGCTATTGTATGAATGGCGATGCGATGACCTTCCTCCCGTCCGACGCCGCCGAACCCAAGAACCCCGCCTGAACCGCCGCGCCGCCCCAGCCAAGTAAAGGATACTCCATGCGCCTGTTTGCGCTCGCCGCTTTCGCCTTCGCGATGATCACCGGAGCCGCGTCGGCGCAATCGCCGCAGACCGCGAGCGCGATCCTGGCCGGCGGGTGTTTTTGGTGCATGGAACCGCCCTACGACAAGACGGCGGGCGTTATCTCAACGATTTCGGGCTATTCGGGCGGCCCGGAGGCGAAACCGACCTATGAGCAGGTGTCCGCGGGCAAGACCGGGCATTTCGAGGTCATCAAGGTGGAGTACGATCCCACGAAGGTCACCTATGCCCAGCTGTTGGAGATCTTCTGGCCAAATGTCGATCCGCTGGACGCCGCCGGGCAGTTTTGCGACAAGGGGCCGCATTATCGTTCGGCGATTTTCTACAGCAATGACGAGGAAAAGCGCTTAGCCGAGGCGTCGAAAAAGGCAATTGCGGATAAGCTTGGCAAGACTGTCGAGACGCAGGTGTTGCCGGCCGCGGAGTTCTATCCCGCCGAAGATTATCATCAGGATTATTATGTGAAGAACCCGCTCAAATATAAGTTTTACCGCTATGGGTGCGGGCGGGATGCGCGGCTGGAAGCGGTTTGGGGCACCAAGAAATAGCGATGCAGTGGCGCGTTTGGATATGCCCATTCAGTTGTCATTCCCGCGCAAGTGGGGATCCAGTATTCCACAGAAATTTCAGCACGTTACTGGATTCCCGCTTGCGCGGGAATGACAGTAGAGGCGGGTCGTGCGGAAGCGCAAGACGTTTCCAAAAATGATCGCTTTTTTAAACTCTCCCCGCGCGACGATCGCGAATCTGCAGAAACCGCTGTAATGACGCGGCGGCGTCGGCATACGGCTCCTGCAATTCGACGCTCCAATAGCGCAGATTTTCGATCGCGATGGGCTGACCGGTGACGGCGCAGCGGACGAAACCTCCGGGTGAGAGGATTTGAAACTCGCCGTCGAGATAGCGTAATTTTGCTTCGCCCGCCTGCCCGATCTGTCGCTCAAAACGATTCATTCACACCACATCTCAGCTTGGATTCAACTATACTATTGGGCATTCGAATTTGGTTGTACAGATGAAGTTCGGTCGCGTGTTTTTCAAGCCGCCGAAGCTTCGCCCGCCTGCGTGCCCAGGTTTTGAGTGTCAGTCGGATTTCGGTTCGAAACGAAATCGGCTCTAGAAAAGCTGACCTTGCTTATCTTTGACTTTCTTGGGCTTCGGCGTGGCTGGCTCCTGCCCCGCCGCGTCCGAGGCTTCCATGGCGCCCTGCCGCACGTCCGCGCCGACCCGGCCATCGGCGAATTCCATCTCAACCCGGCCCTCCACTTCCGCCTCGATCACGCGGCGGATCATGCGGCCGTCCATGCCGCGCACCAAAGCAAAGCCGCGATCCAGCACGCTCCTATGGCTGAGCGAGCGCAGCATCTGAGCCAGCGCGTCGATGCCGCGACGCCGCCGATCGACCGCCGCGATGAGGCATTGACCGCTGCGCACACGCAGAAGGTCGAGCCGTTCGCGCGCGCGCCTGGCCGGATGGCGCAGCAACCCGGGCTGCAAACGCGCGCCCTGGCGGCCAAGAAGCACATGCCGCTGCTGCACGAGCCGGCGCACGACCTGCCGCATTTCACGGTCCATGGCCTCAAGCTGTTCCTGACCACGCCTAACGCGCTGCGCTATCAGACGGATGTCGAGCCTTCCCGTCCAGCGCGCCAGCCTTCCGCGCCTCTCCAGCGCAAAGCTTCGAAGAGAATATCGAAGACGCTCAGATAATGTGTGAACAATCACATGCCGCTGCTGCACGAGACGGCGCACGACTTGCCGCATCTCACGGTCCACCGCGCCGAGCCGTTCGTGACAGCGTTCGGCGCGCTGCGCGATCAGGCGAAGGTCCAGCCGGCCTTTCCAGCGCTCGAAATGGCTGCGCTTTTCCGAAGCGAAGCCACGCAAGGCGTGCCGCAGGCGCCCGTTCGCCCCGTCGAAGCGCTGGCGGGCGAGGCCAAGCAAATCCTGCGGCTTGGGCAGCCCCCGCGCCGCCGCCCGCAAATCCGAGCGGTTGCTCTCAATGGCGCGCGCGATGGCATAGCGCTGGCGCTCGCGCAGCTCGGACATGCGCGCCATCAGATCGCTGTGCTTCGGCACGGCCCATTCGGCCGCCTTGGTGGGCGTCGGCGCGCGGGCATCGGCGACGAAGTCGATCAGCGTCCAGTCCGTTTCATGCCCGACGGCGGAGATCACCGGGATCGAGCTTGCGGCAACCGCTCGAGCCAGATTCTCGTCGTTGAAGCCCCACAAATCTTCCAGACTGCCGCCGCCCCGCGCCACGATGAGAATGTCTGGCCGCGCGATCGGGCTGTCCGGACCCAGCCGGTTGAAGCCCTCAACGGCGGCGGCCACCTCGGCGGCGCAGGTCTCGCCCTGAACGCGCACCGGCCAGATCAGCACGCAGGCCGGCGGAAAGCGTTCGGCAAAACCGTGCAGCATGTCGCGGATGACGGAGCCGGTCGGCGAGGTGATGACGCCGATCACGCGCGGCAGAAACGGCAGCGGCCGCTTGCGGGCTTCGTCGAACAGCCCTTCGGCGGCGAGCCGCTTTTTGCGCTCCTCTAGCAACGCCATCAAGGCGCCGATGCCGGCCGGCTCCAGCGCCTCGACGATGATCTGATAGCTCGATTTACCGGGATAGGTGGTGACGCGGCCCGTCGCGATCACCTCCATGCCCTCCTCGGGCTTGAAGCGCAAACCGCCGAACACGCCCTTCCAGATCACCGCGTCGATCTTGGCGCGGTCGTCCTTCAGCGCGAAATAAGCGTGGCCGGAGGAATGCTGGCCGCGAAAGCCGGAAATCTCGCCGCGCAGCCGCACATAGCCGAAACCGTCCTCGACCGTGCGTTTGACCGCCATCGCCAGCTCGGAAACGGTATATTCCGCGACGTTGCCGGAAGGGGTATCTTTCATTGAATTCAATCTAGCGGCCCGATCCTTGACGGTGCAACCCTAAGCCGATTCGTGCTATCAGCCGTTCCCCAACATATCGGAAACAGAAGTCGGCAAAGGTGTTCAGACGATGAACGTCCTCATCATAGGCGCCGGCGGGCGGGAACATGCCCTCGCCTGGGCGATGAGCGCAAGCCCGCTACTGACGAGGCTGTATTGCGCGCCCGGCAATGCTGGGATCGAGGCGTGCGCCGAATGCGTTCCACTCAATGCCGACGATTATACAGCTATCATAGAATTTTGCCGGATGCGTGACATCGGGCTGGTGGTGATCGGACCGGAAGCGCCGCTGGTGGCTGGGCTCGCCGACAACCTGCGGGCGGCGGGCGTCAAGACATTCGGGCCGGGCCGGGACGGCGCGCGGCTCGAAGGTTCCAAGAGTTTCACCAAGGCGCTTTGCGCCGCAAGCGGCATCCCGACGGGGGCTTTCGGCCATTTCGATGCAAGGGACGCGGCGCTCGCCTATCTGCGCGACCAGCCCTTGCCCATCGTCATCAAGGCCGATGGTCTCGCCGCTGGCAAGGGCGTGACAGTCGCGGAGACGCGCGACGCGGCAGAGCGCGCGGTCGAGGAATGTTTCAGCGGCGCATTTGGCGAGGCGGGCGCTTCGATTGTCATCGAGGAATTTTTACAAGGCGAGGAGGCCAGCTTTTTCGCCCTCTGCGATGGCCGCAATGTCCTGCCACTCGCCAGCGCGCAGGACCACAAACGCGCCTTCGACGGCGACCTGGGGCCGAATACCGGCGGCATGGGCGCCTATTCCCCCGCGCCGATCATGACGCCCGCAATGACGGCCCGCGTCATGCAGGACATCATCCTGCCGACCGTCGCCGCCCTCAACGCACGCGGCATCGTCTATCAGGGCGTGCTCTATGCCGGGCTGATGATCGGCGCGGACGGGCCGAAGCTGATCGAGTACAATGCCCGTTTCGGCGACCCCGAATGCCAGGTTTTGATGATGCGCCTGAAGTCCGATGTCCTTGCCGCGCTGCTTGCCACCGCCGACGGCGTGCTCGACCGGTTCGATTTGCGGTGGCGGGAGGAAACGGCGCTCACGGTGGTGATGGCGGCAAAGGGCTATCCGGGCGCGTATGCGAAAGGCTCGGAGATCATGGGGCTCGACGCGGCCTCCCAAGTCGAGGGCGCGACGGTTTTTCACGCCGGAACCAAGCGTGATGGCGGGCGTATTCTCGCCAATGGCGGGCGCGTGCTGAACGTCACGGCGCTCGGGCGTTCGGTTTCTGAGGCACGAAGCCGCGCCTATGACGCAATCGCTCGGATCGATTGGCCCGAGGGATTTTACCGGCGCGACATTGGCTGGCGCGCTGTCGAGCGGGAGGAGCACGATGCAAAGCCTGCCTGACCTGTTCCCCGGCTTCGAAAGCCGTCGCTTTGCGACGGCAGGCGCGGAGATCTTCGCGCGCATCGGCGGCAACGGTCCGCCGCTCTTCTTGCTGCACGGCTATCCGCAAACGCATGTGATCTGGCACCGGGTTGCGCCGCGTCTTGCCCAGACGTTCACGCTCATCCTCTGCGATTTGCGCGGCTATGGCGCAAGTTCCATCCCGCCCACGGATGCCGAGCATTTCGCCTATTCCAAGCGCGCGATGGCGCAGGACATCATCGACATCGCCGATCAGCTCGGACTGGCCCGCTTTCTGCTTTGCGGACATGATCGCGGCGGCCGGATCGGCTACCGGCTGGCGCTCGACCACCCCGCGCGGATCGAAAAGCTGATCGCGCTCGACATTGTGCCGACCTACGACATGTGGCACGGCCTGACGCGCGACCTGGCGGTGAAAACCTTCCATTGGAGTTTTCTGGCGCAGCCCGCCCCCTGGCCCGAGGAGATGATCGGCCGCGATCCGACTGGCTGGCTCGATCACAAGCTGGCGCTTTGGGGCGGATCGGGCGATTTGACCGCGTTCGCACCCGAGGCCCTCGCGCATTATCGCGCCTTCTTCAGCGAAACGCCGCGTATTCATGCCACCTGCGAGGACTACCGCGCTGGTGCAGGCTACGATCTTGCGGCTGACGAGGCCGACCGGGACGCCGGACGCCGGATCGCCTGTCCCACGGCCGTTTTCTGGCGCGCCAAGGGAATTCCGAGCGAAACGGATGGACCGCTCGCCATTTGGCGCGACTGGTGCGACGACGTTGTGGGCCATTCCGTCGCGTCCGGTCATTTTCTGCCCGAAGAAAACCCCGGCGACATATTAACAGCCGTTCTTGGATTTCTGACCGGGCCAAAAGCCAATGTCTCGGGCTAAACGCCAGGGGGCGGCATTGGTCCCAAAGCCACGGCCCCATTCGGGCGCGACCGACCTGTCGCCACGGGAAGCCTTCGGATCGTCCGATCCCAGCTTCGGCATCGCCCTGGGGGGCGGTGGAGCGCGCGGCTTTGCGCATGTGCTCATGCTCGAAGCGCTCGATGAGCTGGGAATCAAGCCGCGCATGATCGCGGGAACCAGCATCGGCGCGCTGATTGGGGCGGCCTATGCCTCGGGCATGAGCGGCGCTGACATCCACGCCTATTGCGAGGAGCTTTTCCACAAGCGCACCGAAATCATCAAGCGCCTGTTCTCCCGCTGGAACACCGCGCTCGGCGTTTTGTGGAATGCCTCTGGCGCGTCGGACTTTGCAGGCGAACACGTGCTGGAGGCGCTTCTGCCGGATGCGTTGCCCGCCACCTTCGAGGAGCTGAAAACCCCGCTGCTCGCCGTTGCTACGGATTTTTACAGCCAAGGCCAATATGTGCTCACGCAAGGCCCGCTCATTCTTGCCATCGCCGCCAGCTCGGCTTTGCCGGGCGTCCTAAGACCGCTCAAGCTGGAGGGGCGTGTGCTGGTCGATGGCGGCTTCGTCAATCCGGTGCCCTTCGATCTGCTGAAGGGGAACGCCGATATCGTTGCGGCGATCGACGTCAGCGCCGGGCCGCAACAAAGCCGGGGGCAAATCCCCTCATTGATCGACGCGATCATCGGCTCGAACCAGATCACCATGCGCTCGGTGATGCGCGAGAAATTGAAGACCTCCGCGCCCGACATTTTGATCCGCCCCGATATCGGGCATTTCCGGGTGCTGGATTTCTACAAAATCGACGAGATTTTCATCGCCGCCCAGGCCGCAAAGGACGAATTCAAGCGCGCTTGCGAGGCTGCCATCGCCGCGCGGCAAAGCGCCTAGATTGCGATCATCTCAGTTCGAAGCGTCTCGCATTTCCCCCCGGGACGCCGAGCTATTGTCATTCCCGCGCAAGCGGGAATCTATGGCGGGATCAATTGAAATGGAAACGGGCGTCGCCCCCGACAAAGCGAAGCGCAGATCCTGGGGCAATAAGCGGATCGACGATTGCGATGCGCCAAGCGGTCAGGTTGTTAAGCCCGGATCAAGTCCGGGGCGGCGAATGATGATCCGCCGCATGGTTGCAAACTGGGCAAATGCTTCTACTCACTGCTGATTTTGCGCCTTGAGCTGCTTGACGCATTGTTCGCGGATTTCGCGCAGCTCCCGCAAGGCTTCCTCGATGTCGCGTTGCTTGCCTTCAAGCCCGGCAATCGAGCCTTCGGCGCGCTGAAGCAGACGGCGTGTCTGCGCGATCTGGTTCGGATCGGCGTCGTATAGGTTGAGATATTCCGCGATTTCCTCAAGGCTGAATCCGAGCCGCTTGCCACGGAGCACGAGAATGAGCCGCGCCCGGTCGCGCCGGGTGTAGATGCGGTTGCTTCCCACCCGCTTCGGCGCGATCAATCCTTTGGACTCATAGAAGCGAATGGTGCGCGTCGAAATGTCGAATTCGCCGGCCAGATCGCCGATGCTGTAAAGCGGAGCATCGCCTTTCGCCGCGGCGATTCCCGGCGCTTTCGTTTCAGCTCTTGACGCCATTGGCCTTCATTTCGGCGCGCAGCTCCTTCTTGGACAATTTGCCGATCATGGTTTTGGGCAGCTCGCTGCGGAACTCGATTTCCGAGGGCATTTCGATCTTTGAGAGTTTCGGCTCAAGAAATTTTAGCACATCGGCTTTCGTCGCCGTGACGCCATCCTTCAACTTGATGAACGCTTTTGGCGCTTCACCGCGATAGTTGTCGGGAATGCCAAGAACAGTCACCTCCTCGACGCCGGGGAACTGATAGATCGCTTCCTCGATCACGCGCGGATAGACGTTGAAGCCGGAGCAGATGATCAGGTCCTTGATGCGGTCGACGATGAAGGTGTAGCCCTCCACATCCATGAAGCCGACATCGCCCGTGCGCAAAAATTCGCCGACCATGACGTCGGCGGTCTCCATGGGGCGCTGCCAATAGCCCTTCATCACCTGCGGTCCGGCGATGCAAATTTCGCCATTCTCGCCAAGCGGCACTTCCCGCGTGGGATCTTCGAGCGAGCGGATGGAAATCCGCGTGCCGGGCACGGGAATGCCGATCGAGCCTTCCTTGCTGACACCCGAGACGGGGTTGCAGGTTGCGGTCGGCGAGGTTTCGGACAGACCGTAGCCCTCTACGAGTGCGCAGCCGGAGATTTTCTCGAAGCCACGTTTGATCTCGATCGGTAGCGGCGCGCCGCCAGAGACGCAGAACTTCAGCGACGACAAATCCCCTGGTTTCAGGCTTTTCGCGTTCATCAACGCATTATAGAGCGTCGGCACGCCCGGCATCACCGTTGGCTTGACCTTGCGGATCAGTTTCAGCCCCTCGATCAGCTCAAAGCGCGGCACCAGGATAATTGTCGCGGCTTTGGCGACGCCCAAATTCATCACCGAGGTCATGGCAAAAACATGAAAGAACGGCAGAATACCCATCACCCGCTCGCCGCCCTGCACCAGATCGGGACCCCAGAGCACGCTCTGGTGCGTGTTGATGGACAGGTTGGCGTGAGTGAGCATCGCGCCCTTGGGAATGCCCGTGGTGCCGCCGGTATATTGCAGCACCGCCACGTCGTTCACCGGATCAACGGCAACCGGTTTAGGCTTGCCCGAATTGTCGATCAATTCATCATAGGCGATGAGTTTGGCGCTTTGCGGCGAGGTCCGCCACGCGGCGAGATCTTTTTTCTTCAAAAGCCTGAACAGCAGCGATTTGACCCCCGGCAGCAATGGCGCGAACGGGCAGATCACCGCCGACGGGACCGCGCCATTGGCAAGCAGGGCCTCGACCTTGGGAAACAGCGCCGCCAGATCAAGCGTCACCATGATCTGCACTTTGGCGTCGCGCGCCTGATGCGCCAGCTCCTCGACCGTGTAGAGCGGGTTAAAATTGACGACCGTGCCGCCCGCTTTCAGGATGCCGTAATAGAAGATGATGAAAGTCGGCGTATTCGGCAGAAACAGGCCGACGGAGACACCCTTGCCGACGCCGCGCTTTTGCAGCCCCTCGGCAACCCTTTTGGCAAGCGCGTCGATCTCCGAATAAGTCAGCGTCTTGCCCAGGAAATTGCAGCAATCGCGGTTGCCATATTCGGCTGCCGTCTTCTCCAACAACGATTGCAGTGGCACGGCGTGCAGCGGCGCATACCAGTCGACATTGGCGGGATAGGTTTTCAGCCACGGATAGCGGACCGGCGCCTGCGCCCTCTCGACGCCGTTGGCGAGAGCTTCCCCACGATTCGGGTCCATTGTTTCCTCATTTATATTTGGCGTTTCCTCAAATGCGGCCGTGCCGCAAAGATCCGCGCGCGATTATTCGGCTTTTTAGCGGCAATGGCAATCCTCACAGGCGGCTGACGGCCGTCAAAGCGCAGGATGTAAGAGCGTGCCAGCCCGAAGCCGATCCGCAATAGCCCCGCAATGTCGGCCATTGCGCTTGTCATGCGATCGGGGACGGCAGTAACCAAAGCGGCGAACAGCCGGACGAAGCCCTGGACACCCCGCAATTTTGCGTTTATCTGGGGGACCATTATGCTCCCCGGACCGCATCCGGCGAAAGCGGCTTATACACGCCCTCAATTCGTAGAGGGCAGGGAGAGGATTATGGACGACGTTGCCAACAAAATAGTTAGTATTCTGAAGAAGAACATGAAGGAGCCGCCTGAGGCCATCCCTCTGGACACCAAGCTCAGCGATCTGGAAATCGAATCGCTCGATCTTGCCGTGATCGTCTTCGACATCGAGGACACATTCGGCATTCAGATCCCCTACAATGCCAATGAGGAAATGCAGGATTTCGCAACCGTCGGCTCGGTGGTCGATCGCGTGAAATCGCTCGTTGGCGACAAGGGCGCTGCCGGCGCGGCTGCCTGACGCTGATATTCGCCCCTTGGGGCGTTCTCTCTACCATAAAGGCACGGCATGACAGGCCCCAATCGGGCGAGGAGGGTTGTCGTTACCGGTCAGGGCGTGGTTTCGGCCATTGGCACCGGTGTCGACGCATTCTGGTCGAATATGCGCCGCGGCGCTTGCGGCATCGGCCCAATCACCAACATCGAGCTGCAGGACCTTTACATCACCATCGCCGGCGAGGTGAAGGATTTCGACCCGCGCGAGCGCTGCCCGTCCAAGCCGTTCATGCTGGCGGACCGCTACTCGCAATTTGCCGGCTCTGCGGCTATCGAGGCCATGACACAGGCCGGTTTTGAAGGCCGCGTCCCCAACGGCCACCGGGCCGCTTCGATTATCGGCTCCGGGATTGGCGGGCTAGCGACGATCGAGTCCGGCTATGTCGATCTCTTCATCCACAAGAAGAAGGCAACGCACCCGCTAACGCTTTTACGTAGCATCGCGTCCTCGGCCGCCGCCCATGTCAGCATCGAATACGGCCTCAAAGGGCCATGCTTTGGCACGGTGAGCGCTTGTGCGACGGCAGCGCACGCCATTGGCCTCACCTTTCAAATGATCCGTTCCGGCATGGTGGATTTAGGCGTGACCGGCGCGTCCGAAGCCTGCGTCACCTTCGGCTCGATGCGCTCCTGGCAGGCCATGCGCGTGCTCTCGCCGGAGGGCTGCTGGCCGTTCTCCAAGCACCGCAATGGCACAGTCCTGGCCGAAGGCGCCGGCATTCTGGTGCTCGAAGAGCTGGAACACGCGCTGGCGCGCGGCGCCAAGCCCATCGCCGAACTGATGGGCTTCGGCATGACCTCCGACGCCGCCGATATGGTCAACCCGTCCATCGAAGGTCCGACCGCCGCCATGCAGATCGCCTTGGAGGATGCCGGGCTGGCCCCCTCCGACATCGACTATATCAACGCGCATGGTACCGCGACGACCGTCAACGACGTCAATGAGACACGTGCCATCCGGCAGGTTTTCGGCAAGGCAGCCGACGCGGTTTCGGTGTCGTCTACCAAATCCATGCACGGCCATTGTTTGGGCGCGGGCGGCGGCGTCGAAGCGGTGGCCTGCATCAAGGCGATCGCCGAGAATTTCGTGCCCGCCACCATTGGCTTCGACCAGCCGGGGGATGAGTGCGACCTCGATTACACGCCGAATGAGGGCCGCTCCCGTCAGGTGAATTACGCCATGTCGAATTCCTTCGCGTTCGGCGGCCTTAACGCCGTGCTGGTCTTCGGCCCGCCGCCTGCGTGACGCCGACGCCGTTGCCGCGCACGAATTCGTGAGCGCCGCCATCATTGGCTTGGCGCGTCGCTTGCTTCATAAAAATGGCTTGGGACCATTCCAGCAGCCGGAGACCGCATGAGCATGAAGAAAAGCGCGATCGTCACCGGATCGACGAGCGGCATCGGACTTGGCATGGCCGAAGCCTTCGCCAGGCAGGGCATGAACGTCATGCTGAACGGCTTCGGCGACCCAGGCGAAATCGAAGCCTTGCGCAGACGTCTCGCCAGGGAGAACGGCGTCGAAATCGGCTTTCACGGCGCCGACATGACGAAGTCCGACGAAATCGGAGCGTTGTTCAAAATGGCTGAGCAGACGTTCGGCGCTGTGGATGTCGTCGTCAACAATGCCGGCATTCAGTATGTCGCGCCCATCGAGGAATTCCCGCCCGAAAAGTGGGACGCCATCATCGCCATCAACCTGACAAGCGCTTTCCACCTCATCCGCCACGCCGTGCCGGGCATGAAGGCGCGTGGCTGGGGACGCATCATCAATCTTTGCTCCGCGCATGGGCTTGTCGCATCGCCGTTCAAATCGGCTTATGTGGCGGCCAAGCACGGGATCGTCGGCCTGACGAAGAGCGTCGCCCTGGAACTTGCCGAGAAGGGTATCACGGTCAACGCGATCTGCCCGGGCTATGTGCTCACCTCGCTCATCGAGAAGCAAATTCCCGCTCAGGCGAAAACGCACGGCATCTCCGAGGATGCGGTGATCCAAGACATTCTGCTCGCAGCCCAGCCAACCAAGAAATTCGTCACAATCGAGCAAGTCAGCGCGCTTGCGGTTTTTCTCTGCGGCGACGCGGCGGCATCCATCACCGGCACGGCTCTGCCGATCGATGGCGGGTGGACGGCGCATTGAACGGGCCAAGGCCGGGGGCGCCAAGCTCGTCAATCTTGCTCAAGGTTCGGCCCGCCGCTCCGGCTGGTGGTGCTTGTCCGGCTTAACCTTGCCGAAAAGTTGTTCGCGTTCGAGATGCGCGCGCTCCGCCGTGTAGAAGTCGCGCAGGAACATGGCTTCGTTTTCGACCGGAACCGGCTCGGTCCAGCCGATCTTGCGGCGGATTTTCTCGCCCACTTGACGCAGCACGTCAGGCGAATAGGTGGCGCGCTCCGCCCCGCGCAAGACCTCCTCCAGCACTTGCAATTCGTAGGAGCCATAGGCGTCCAGCTGCCGGTCCGTGAAGCTGTATTGAACATCGCGCTTGGCCAGATCGGATAGCAAGGCGCGGCGGGGCAAAGCGATCACGATGGTGCCCGCGATGAGATCGCCGCCGCGCATCCGGTCGCGATTGAGGAACGGGATCGCGCCGATCGCCAAGATCCAGGCAAAGGACAGCCATTGCGCCGCGTTTCCAGCCTCGACGCCGCCGATTGAAAGCAGCACGATCAGCGGCATGAAGATCTCGAATTCGCGCGTGAGATTGCGGGCAATGACGGCGGAAGGGAGCAGCGGACCGCCGTGCCGGTCGATCACGCGCAGGCCAGTGATGCGCTTGCCAGGCGTCGCGCCGCGCCAAGCCAGCTCGAAATGCAAGAAATAGGTGTTCCGGACCAAAAAGCCGACGAACATCATGATGCCCGTCAGGATTTCGCCGCTGAGATCGAGCGCGCGCAAATAGGAAAGCGGCACGAAAATTAGCAAAATCGCCGCGTTCCATAGAATGAAGTCGATGGTGAAGGCGACGGCGCGCTCGCCGAAATCGGCAAGCTCCACCGCCAGCGGCACGCCCTCGGGACTGACGATCTCGCGGTGATTACGCCCGGGCCCTTGCAGAATCTCCGTCGATTGCGCTTGTTTGGCCATCAGCGTTCGCGCCCTCGGCCCGCCGTCAAAAAGTAGAACAGCCAAAGTGCGCCGATCCCCCAGCCGATGGCAAAGCGCAAGGGGGTGCTCTGGACGAGCTGGCGGAAGCCGCCTTCGAGAATGGCCGCCACGAAGAACAGCAACACCGCGCCGAGGACGATTTGCGCGGCCACACGTCCGTGAACGCTCAGGCTTTGCAGGCGGGAATAGCGGTCGGGGAACAGCATTTTGTCGGCAATTAGCAATCCGGCCGCACCGCACAGGAGAATGGCGGCAAATTCCGTCACGCCGTGAATGGACAGCCAGCCGAGGATTTCGGTGGTGAGGCCGCGATTGTAATGCAGCGCGATGAAGGCGCCCAGGATCAGGCCGTTATATATCATCAACAGGATGGTTGGGACGCCAGCGGCCAGACCGAGACTGAAAGCCAGGATGCCGACCATGGTATTGTGCTGGAACAGCGTGTTGGCAAAGAGCGCAAAGGCTTGCGCGGCCCCCGGCCAGGGCGCGTAGATTTCGCGCGTCAGTAAATCCTCGCGCGTGCTTTCCGGCCCGCGATCCGCCGCGAGGCCGGAGGGGACGAGCGAGGAAAACCAGTCCTCATCGCCTGCCGTGAGAATAAAACCGGCAAGCACACCCGCCAGCATGGCGAAGAGCGCAATCATGAAATGTGGCGCGACTGAGCGCACCGCCGCCGGGAAATCGCGGGCAAAGAAGCGCTTGATGCCGTCCCAAAGCGTGCTTCGCGGCCCATACACGACGAGAAACGCCCTGAGCGACAGGTTTTCCAGATAGGCCAGCATATTGCGGTCGAGCGCGATGCTGCGGGCAACGGACAGCGAGGAGACAGCCGAGCGGTAGAGCACCGGCAGCCGCTGAAGCTCGTCCGCTTTGAGCGACCTGATCCCGCGCCGCTCGATCCTCGAAACCAGGTCTTCGAGCGCGCGCCAATCCTCTTCGCGCCGCTTGCGGAACTCGCTGCTCCGAAGCACGATCGCGGCGCGCGGCTCTGCCGCAGTGCTCGGTTCGCCGGCGGCCGTCCGCAAAGCCCCGCTTTCCATCAAATCAGCCCCCGCTGCTTGATCTGCAAATAGCGATTGATAAGGCTAACTGGCAGCGCGTTGCTCGGCACGTCAAGGCATTGCACGCCCATGCGCGCCAGCCTTTCCAGCACAATGCCCCGATCATTGAGAAAATCCTGCGCAATCACGGCTTTGGCCACATCTTCGAAGCGATTGGGCGCCTTGTCGACGGTTTGCTGCAAATAGCTGTCGCGCAAGGTAACGAAGACCGCGACATGCCGGTTGGCGACGCGCTGCATGCTTTCGATCAGCAATTCGGCCGTGGTGGTGTCGACGAAATCGGTGAAGATGATGACCAAGGCGCGCCGCCGCAGCCTAGCGCTGAGCTCAGCCAGGCCCAGCGTGAAATTGGTTTCCTGCGTGTGATAGTCGAGCTGAGCCGTCGCGCGCTGGATGCGGCTGAAGCTCTGGGTGCCGCGCACCGGCTGCGTGTAGTGGCGGATGCCGGCATCGAAGCCGAAGACGCCCACGAGATCGCCGCTGCGCAGCGACAGCCAGGCAAGGCGCAGGGCGGCGTTGATCGCGTGGTCGAGGCGCGGAATGCCGCCGAGCGGCTCCAGCATCAGATGCCCGGTATCGAAGGCGAGCACCACCGGATGGTTGCGCTCGGTGCGGAATTCCTTGCAAAGCAGCTTGCGGTGGCGCGCCGAATGCTTCCAGTCAATAAAGCGCGTATCGAGGCCGGGCTGGTATTCCCGCAGCGCCTCGAATTCGGTGCCTTCGCCCTTCTGCTGCACCTTCTCGCCGAAGATCGCGTCATGGGCGATGAATTGCAACTCAGCCTTCTGCGCGCCGCGAATATTCGGGACGACGTCGATCGTGCGGCCGATCTCGACTGTCGTCGCCAATTGCGCCATCTCAAGCGGCCCGCGCCAGCGCAGCCAAAGGCGTTCAACGCAAACCTGACCCCGGCGTTTGGGAATGATAGGCAGATCGATTTCGGCGTTGCTCGCGGGTGCCAGCTCCAGTGCCGCAATCGCCGGCCGCTCGACATCGCCGCTCTGTTCGAGCAGCATTTCGAACTGGGTCCGGCGCGCATGGCCCGAAGGCGCGACGGTCACCCGCACCGCGCCCGCCTCGCCAATGTAGATCTTGTCCGGCCCCGTAAAGCTGACGCTGAGGGCGCTCATGGGAAAGGCGAGAGCGGCGTCGGCAAGGATGGCGAGCAACGCTAGCGCACCGTAATAAAGTCCGAGCGGCCAAAGGCTGGCATCGGCGGCGATCGCAATCAATGCGATCGGGATCCCGCAGGCAAAGATCAAGACGGCGCGGCGCGTCGGCCGGATCATCTGGGCGCCGGAATCTGTTCGAGAATGTCGCGCAAAACCTTATCCGCCGTCAGCCCCTCGATCTCGCCGCCGGGCGACATGACCACGCGGTGCCGCAAGACCGGGATCGCGAGCGCCTTGATATCGTCGGGGATGACGAAATCGCGGCCTTGCAGCGCGGCAAAGGCGCGGACGGCGGACGCCAGCATATTCGCCGCGCGCGTCGAGGCGCCGACTTCGAGCGAGGAATGCAGCCGCGTCGCGCGGATGAAATCGACGATGTAGGCGATCAGCGCATCGGTCAGGCGAATGCTGGCGACGCTCTCGCGGGCGGCGGCAAGCGCCGGGCCGTCGGCGATTTGGCGCAGTCCGAAATCGGCAAGGCGCGGCATGGCCGAGCGGTGGCCGTGGCGACGGATGACCTCTTGCTCCTCGTCCCGGCTGGGATAGGAAATGATGATCTTGAACAGGAAGCGGTCTAGCTGGGCTTCCGGCAGCGGGTAAGTGCCTTGCTGCTCGATCGGGTTCTGCGTGGCCACGACCATGAAATCCTCGCCGAGCGCGTAGTCCTTGCCGTCGATGGTGACGGCCCGCTCGTTCATGGCCTGAAGCAGCGCGGCCTGGGTCTTGGGCGGCGCGCGGTTGATTTCATCGGCGAGCAGAACCTGGGTGAAGATCGGCCCCTTGGTGAGGACGAAGGCGTTGGTCTGGAAATTGAAAAGATTGGTGCCGAGGACGTCGCCGGGCATGAGGTCGGGTGTGAACTGAATACGCCCGAAGTGCAGCGCCAGGCTTGCGGCGAAGGATTGCGCCAGCAACGTTTTCGCCGTGCCGGGCACGCCTTCGAGCAGCACATGGCCGCCGACCAGCAAGCTGGTCAGCATCAGATCCATCACCTCGTCCTGGCCAACGACCGCCTTCCGGACTTCACCGCGAACGCCTTCAGTTATGCCGCGGATGCCTTGAAGGTCCATCCAATATCTCCTGCTTCCATCGGTAAATATCCTGAGCGACGTCCACGAATGGCGACAAGTCGCTCGCCCCCCGGCTCTCGATCAAATCGTCGGCGCGCCTAAAAATCGCCGTTCCGTCGCGGCTCACCTTGCGAGCCTCTCCCACCCGCCGCAACCATTCGACCATCTCCGATTCCGGCAGCCCCTTTGGCGCGTGCAGCTGGCGGGCCGCGTCGCGGATCGTCACCTCCACATAGCGCCGCACCATCAGCTTTTCGTAGCCTCCGAACTCCATCAGCTTGGCGACATTGTCGACCAGCCCCGCCTTGCCGGCCAGAAGCGGAGCGGGGGCGGCCTCAGGCGGGCCGAAGCGGCCTATCGTCGCCCAGAGCAACAGGCCGACGCCAACGGCGGCAAGCATGGTGACGATGGAATAGGGAAATCCAAAGAGCAGGCGGGCGGCCGCGGCAGGCCGCGAGACGAAGCCGTGAACGGTCTCGTCGAAGACGACCGCGCCTTTGCCCCCGCGAAAGACGTTGACGAGTTCAACCGCGAAGGCCGCCCCCCTGCCCTCCGGGCCGAAGCTGTGATTGGCGATGACGTCGGGATCGGAGAGCACCCAGATCGTTCGGTTAGCCTCGCGGACTTCGCCGAGCAGGATTCCGTCCTTGCTGGCTACGAGCGGGCGCAGCTTGTCGGATTTAATCAGTTGGAGCCGATCCTTTAGCGGCGGCGCGCGGCCGATGAGGTTGGTCGCCCAACTCTCCACCTTCGCGGCAGGCACCACATCCGGCGCGGCAATCGCCAGGCCTAGAACCCGTTCCGCCTCGAAGACGGGCTTTTCGACCACGCGCTCGACCCATCCGCCCCGCGCGCTGTCTCTTGTCGCGGTCCATTTCGGCAAGACGAGAAGGATTTTTTTAGCCTTTAGCAAAGCGGGGATCGCCGTTTCCGTCACGCCGGCAAGACGCGGCTCGGCGATGACGAGTACGCCGTCCTCCGCCTTCTTGACCGAATTGCTTTGGCTCTTGACGACGGGCACGCCGAGTTTTTGAAGAAGTTCGGCGATGCCCGCATAGCCGACCGCCGAGCTTGAATAGCTGCTCGCGCCGATGCGGTCCGCGCCGTGATCCTCCCGCGACATCAGATAAAGCGAGAGCACGAAGGTGCCGATGGCGGCGGCGATGAAGCCGAGCAGCAATCTCGGCGAAAACACCGGCTGGCTGTTCGTTTGGCTCATGCGCGCGCGCCTTCCAAGACGCGCATCAACGCATCAAAGCTCCGGCGGCAGGCGGCATAGTCTTGATGAGCGGCGGGATAGGCACCGAAATAGCTCAGTTCCACCCGATTGATGATGTCTCGCAAGGATGCGCGTCCATCGTCCGGCAGGCGGGCGCTGCGCAGAATTTCCCGGCTGGTTAGAGAATCGGCGAAATGCTCGCCTAAGCGTTGACGGATTTCGGCAATGGCGCGCAGCAGCAGCAGGTGCATGGCTTCGACATGACGGCCATTGGTGGCAAGATCGTCTGGCGAGACCGAGGCTTGTGCCAAACCCCCCGCTTGGCCGAGGTCGTCCGCGCCCGCTTTGGCGCTTCCCCATTTGCCGGACCGGCCAAAGCCGAAAACCGGCAATTCGTCGCGAAAGGCATAGAGGACGATCGCGAGGCCGATAGCCAACCCTGCCCACAGCATCCAGGTGCTGAAATCGATATAGGGGAGGTCAAAGTCCCAGCCGAAGCTGTTCCGCTGCGGCTCTCCTGGAAGAGCGGTTTGCAGGCCAAGCTCCCGAATCGTCGCGGCGGCGGCTTTCTGGATCTCGTCCGTGGTCTGCGCGCAAACGGCGGTCGGCAGCAAAAATGCCCCGGCCGCCACGCTCCAGATCGCCGAGGGCGTCAACTTTCTACCTCCGTCGCGATCCACGGCGCCAGGAACAGGCAGCGGCGGCAGCCCCCGCCAGGCTCGTCAATCGAAGACCACGGCGATGCGTTCGATGTCAATGCCTTCCTTGGCGACGCGCAGATCGTGATAGGCGACAACTATCAGAACGCTACCGAAGGCTTGCGCTATGCCCTGCCAGATGACCTGCGCGATCAAGGCGCCAGCGCCGCCGGCCACGGCAGCGGCGCCAACCGGCAAAAGGCTTCCGCCGATCAAGCTGGCCAAGAAGATCAGGATATAAAGTCCGAACAGTTTCCAACGATGCCCTTTGGTTAATTCTTGGCTCCGGCCGAGGCTGCTGACCGGGCCGCCCCTCTCGACGACGCACACCGGTACGGCGACGTACCACATCACCATGAGGATGATGCCGGGAATGATGAACAGCGCCAGCCCGAGCCCGACCCCGAGCGTGGACAGGAGCATCAGGCCGAGCAACGGAAGAAATCTCGACAAGCCACGGGAAATCGACTCGCCAAGGCGCACGGGCAGGCCGCGCATATGCTGAAAGGCAGCGTAGAGGATGATCGCCGTGGCGAGCGGCTGAACGAAGAGGGCTACAATTAGGGTGACTAGCCCGACAAACCCCTGCTGATCGGCGGCAGTGCCTTGATTGAGAAAGCCCACCATCGCGACCGGCAGCCAGACAAAACCCGAAACCATCGAAAAGGTGACAAAATGCGCGGAGAAAATGCTGAAAGCTCTCGATAGAACTTTACCAATGCGGAACTCCCTTTGCGCCATCCCGACGCTATCAACTGCCATCTCAACCATGCCACCCCTCCATCGCCACCCTCAATGGGTAGGAGTTTAGTACGACACAGTCGTGAATGTCTTGCGCGAGACGTGTTGGAAAAGCGTTGCTATCCCCAGACAAACTGAATCTGTCGATTGTCCGAAAACAAAAAAACCTGCTCCCTTATGGGAGCAGGTCGATATAAGTCTGTGACCGGGAAGTAATAACCTGAATTTGGCAGACAAAAGCCAATTCAAGGTATCAATTGATAGCAACACCGAGTATTTCGGAATTGCATAAGGCTAAAAAATTTACCTTGGGCTAGAAACACTGTCCCCATGTAATGGACATATGAGTATATTTTTATCCGTCTTTCCTAACATTGGAAAGGTTGCCCGTTGCCAATCTAAATTCTCTCTATAGTTACCTATTTGGTAGTATACTAGCGTAGTACGATTTTAATCGTTTCATATACACAGTTCAATATGCGAAAGTGAGTTTTTTTGCTTAAAACTGTGTTCTTATTGTTAAAACAATATTAGCGGATTGGGACAAGGTGTGAAGTGCGAATCAGCACAACCTGATGCAATGCGCGCAGGTTGTGACATATTTGCAGCACAACCAGAAGGCAGGCGTTTGTTGCTTAGTCTCCGGTGGCGTCGTTAAGCATGCGCTCAAGCCTCTCGAAATCCGTCACCGCGAGTATCCGGCCCCGGCGCTCAATAATGCCGAGCTGCTTTAACCGGCTGATTTCGCGGGAGACGGCTTCGCGGTGGGTGCTGATCCGGCCGGCAATTTCAGAGTGGGTGGGGGCTGGGTTGATGTGATATTGGCCGCTGCCGTCATGGTTGGAGCGCGCCATGCGGAGGAGCTCACTGTGGATGCGGTTCTTCACTGCAAGCGTGCTGAATTCGATAATCCTTGCCGTCATTGACCTTAGCAAACCGACCAAATGCGTCAGCACCGCAGACATGAAGGCGGCATCCGTCTCCATCAACTCGCGAAAAAGACCGGATCCAATGCACCACACAACGCATGGCGTTGCGGCCTCGACCGAAGCAGAGCGTTTTTCCCCGTCAATGGCGGAAAACTCGCCGAAAATGTCGCCAGCGTCGATGCGGCGGAAGCCGACCGCCTTGCCCCCCGCGGAAAAAACGATGACCCGCGCGGTGCCCGAGACAAGGATAAATGCATCGTTCAGATCGGCCGAGCGCGCGATGATCTCCTGCCCCTTGGCAAAGCTCAGCCGCTTGGCGTGCCGTTCGATTTTTCTGAGCGTATCGGGCGAGGCGGACGAAAGGAGCGGAACCGCGCCCAGCGGCATTCTCATCGGGTCCACGAAAGGGCGGTTCATAATCGTCCGCTCCGCTCAAATCCTGGCAAATTGGTCAATCTATTCTCCTTGCCGAGCTGATCGAGAAACCTGTTCAGCCCATTAAAGGGGAGTTATTACCCTATCGGTTACTCAGTATTGAGCCAGAGCAAGGCATTTAATTAGAGACCATTTCAAATTAGCGATTAATAGCGCCTTGCGCGATTAGAATATGCTGTCGATCTTCCGCGACTGATAGCCCTGTGTAAGCCATCTCTCCTTTCGATACCACGATTGACTTCAAAATTGACGCAAATTCGACAAATTTATTTTGCAGCAAAAAACTATTATTGGCGAGGGATAAATAAGCTGCCTGAGGAGACTGACGATTAGGCGGCATAGTGGCGCGATGTCCTTGAGCAAATCCGTATAGGGGGCTAAGACTTCGGTTCAAACCCCTTCAACGCTGCGATGGTACCGATGGCCGCCACTCAATATGTCTACACGTTGCAAAAACTCTCCAAGACCTATCCCGGCGGTAAGCAGGTCTTGAAGGACATCAGCCTTTCATTTCTTCCTAACGCGAAGATCGGCGTCGTCGGCGTCAATGGCTCCGGTAAATCGACGCTGATGCGCATCATGGCCGGTCAGGAAAAGGATTTTCTGGGCGAGGCCTGGGCCGCGGAAGGCATCAAGGTTGGGTATCTCTCCCAAGAGCCGCAGCTCGATGCGTCCAAGGATGTGATGGGCAATGCGATGGAGGGCGTCGCCGAGAAGAAAGCGCTGATGGACCGGTATAATGAGCTGGCCATGAATTATTCCGACGAGACCGCCGATGAGATGGCGCAGCTTCAGGACGCCATCGACGCGCAAAATCTTTGGGATCTCGATGCGCAGGTCGAGCAGGCGATGGACGCGCTGCGCTGCCCGCCCGGCGATGCCGACGTTACGACGCTGTCCGGCGGCGAAAAACGGCGCGTTGCGCTGTGCCGCCTGCTCTTATCGAAGCCCGACATTCTCTTGCTCGACGAGCCGACCAACCATCTCGACGCCGAGACGACCGCCTGGCTGGAGCGCTTCCTCAAGAGCTATCCCGGCGTCGTCATCCTCGTTACCCACGACCGCTATTTCCTCGACAATCTGACCGAATGGACGCTCGAACTCGATCGCGGCCAGGGCGTCCCCTATAAGGGCAACTACTCAGCCTGGCTGGAGCAGAAAACCAAACGGCTCGCCCAGGAAGGGCGCGAGGACGAGGCCCGCCAGCGCACGCTGTCCCGCGAGCTGGAATGGATCAGGGCCAGCCCGAAGGCGCGTCAGGCCAAATCCAAGGCGCGCGTCAAATCCTATGAAGACTTGGCCGAGCAAGCCAGTCGCGAGCAGACCGGCAAGGCGCAGATCACCATCCCGCCGGGTCCCCGGCTTGGCGGCGTGGTGGTCGAGGCGGAGGGTCTCGGCAAAGCCTTTGGCGATAAACTGCTGATCGAGGATCTGACCTTCAAGCTGCCGCCCGGGGGCATCGTTGGCGTGATCGGCCCGAACGGGGCGGGTAAGACGACGCTGTTCCGCATGATCGTCGGCCAGGAAAAGCCCGATCGCGGCTCGATCCGGATCGGCGAGACGGTCAAGGTGGGCTATGTGGATCAATCCCGCGACAGTCTCGATCCGAAAAAGAACGTTTGGGAGGAAATCTCCGGCGGCAACGACATGATCGCGCTCGGCAAGCGCGAAGTGCCGAGCCGGGCCTATTGCGGCTGGTTCAATTTCAAGGGCGCCGACCAGCAGAAAAAGGTCGGCCAGCTCTCCGGCGGCGAGCGCAACCGCGTGCATCTGGCCAAAATGCTGAAAGAGGGCGGCAATCTGATGCTGCTCGACGAGCCGACCAACGATCTCGACGTCGAAACACTGTCCTCGCTGGAAGCGGCGCTGGAGGATTTCGCCGGCTGCGCGATCATCATCAGCCATGATCGCTTCTTCCTCGACCGCATCGCGACACACATTCTGGCCTTCGAGGGCGACAGCCATGTCGAGTGGTTCGAGGGCAATTTCGAGGCGTATGAGGAGGACAAGCGGCGCAGGCTGGGCGAACACGCGACGGACCCGCATAGGGTGACGTTCCGGCGATTTGAGCGGGGGTGAATTTAAATTAGAGGGTGCTTGCCAGGTGACTCTAGAATTCAAGACGTTACGTGAGGATAAAGGATCGGAGTTTGAGCAGCTCTACGCCATCTATTGCGAGGCGATCCCTTCTAGCGAGCGCAAGCCTCGCGACTCTCTTGCGGCCATGGTTCACATTCCATCTTATCGATTACTCGTGGGTATCTTGGACGAAAAAGTCGTCGCGTTCAGTATCCTTTATCTGTTTGCCAACCCAACCTTTGCATTGTTGGAATATATGGCCGTTGACCATACCGCTCGCGGGCAGGGACTAGGGTCTGCCACCTTTCAGGAAAGCACGCGTCTGATAACTGCCGAGCTAGGTTCGGTTCAGGTGCTATTGGAAGTTGACTCCGATCGGGAATATTCAGCCGACAGGGACAAGCGTCTGCGGCGCGTAGAGTTTTACAGGAAGCTTGGCTGCCGACGTATTGATGGATTGAACTACATCCTGCCGCTCGAAACGGGAGAGCAACCGCCGCTCATGGATTTGATGATATGGCAGGATCGGATGCCATCTTCGCTGAGCGCCGTTGCGCTTCAGTCACTCCTGCGAGAAGTTTATGTCAATGTTTATCATTGTCATTCAGACGACAAACGCATCAGTGATATGCTTGCAAAGCAACATGATTTTCCAGTTCTATAGAGGTTTTATTTATGTATGAATTTGTAATGGGCTTAGACGGATATAAGTATAACCTAATGAATTCCCTCGAAGTGATTGTGCAATTAATTGCTGTAGGGCTTTTGATTATTGTTATAGGATTAACACGGAAAGCGTTGAAGCAATCAGAAGAGAATAACAACGAAATTCTAGAGCGTTTGCGATATGACTCTATAGATAGACTATACTTTGATATAAATAAATTAGTTATTGAATTTGGAGAGAAAATTATTCAGCCTGGGCCTGGATACGACAGGTATGCATTATTGACTTATAACTTTATTGAAACTGTATTTGATACCGTAACTGAAGCTGCAAAAACAAAAAACACAAAAGCAGAAGATCAGGATCTTTGGGATACTTGGTCAGTGATTGTCAGGAATGAGTCAATTAAACATAAAGATTGGTTAATAGACAGTAAAAACTCTGTTAACTTCAAGCCTTCTTTCCTTGATTTTTTGGAAAAGCGTTACATTTCGGAGTTGAATGGAGAATATACTCCCCCGAAAGACAATATATCGCTATCGCATTGGCGATCTAAGACTGACGCATAAAATCTCATTATTCAACCCGTAATCCGATTGATGCATCTCGCACGATCGCTTCTTCCTCGACCGCATCGCGACGCACATTCTGGCCTTCGAGGGCGACAGTCATGTGGAGTGGCTCGAGGGGGAATTTCGAGGCTTATGAGGAGGACAAGCGGCGCAGGCTCGGCGAGCACGCGACGGACCCGCACCGGGTGACGTTCCGGCGGTTGAGCGAGGGTGAACGCCGCGCCCCGACGCGTGGAGCACAACGCCGCCTCCCAACACGTCCTTTTTGCGCTATGCTGCCCGAATGGAACACATCGTCAATCTGCACATCGAAAAGTTGCCCGAGGGAGTTTATCTCGCCACCTCGGATGACGTTCCCGGCCTTGTCGCTCAAGGCCGCACGATTACGGAAACCCTGGAGATTGCCCGCGACATCGCCAAAAAGCTGATCGAGGCTCAAGGCGATGATGGCGTAACCCTCAAGCTGAAGGTCGCGCAGGAACCGTTCGACTATCCGCTGCTGCTTGCATTGTAATGGGCAGGCTGGCGGGGTTTCGCTATCGCGACATCGTCAAGAGGCTGAAAGCGTTCGGTTTCGAGTTCTACCGGCAGACCGCGGGTTCGCATGAAATCTGGCGCAATGTGCAGACGGCCCGATTTACCACTAATCCGAACCATCCCGGTGACATGCCAGAAGGCACATTGCGGGCAATTCTGAAACAGGCTGGCATTACGCCCGAGCAATTCCTGGGCGAGTAAGACGCCTTCAACCGACGCACGATTTCTGCACGCGCTGGCATATGGTAAAGTCACTTTTCCCGCGCTCCACTGTACAGTATGGTACCGTTTGAGGCATAGAGGCGGGGGCGGTCATGATCCGTGGAACTGTTGTGGCGTTGTTGGCCCTATGCCAGCTCGCCGGGGCCATTCGACCCGCCGATGCCTCGGATGCATCGCTGGTCTCGATCAAGACGGCGCGCGGCGTCACCCAGAAATTCATCCTCATCAAGCCGGACAACCCTGTCGCCTCGGTGATCCTTTTTGCCGGCGGCCATGGAGCGTTGGGGCTGAAAAGCGCTTCGGCGATGAATTGGGGCGCGGGCAATTTCCTCGTGCGCAGCCGGGATAAATTTGCGGCGCAAGGGCTGATGGTTGCCGTGGTCGATGCGCCGTCCGATCATCGGAATAAGATGAACGCCATCTTCCGCATGAGCAAGGCCCATGCCGAAGACATCGGGTCGGTCGCGGGCTATCTGAAAAAGGAGCGCAACGTTCCGGTGTGGCTGGTGGGAACCAGCATGGGAACGTTTTCGGCGGCAAACGGCGCAATCGGCGCGGGAAACATCGACGGCTTGATTCTGACATCGACCATCACGCGAGCCAAGCCGGATTGGAAGATTGTCTCCAGTCATCGGAACGGCGTCGCCAGCATGGCGCTGCAGACCGTCGCGCTGCCGACGCTGATTGTCTCCCATAAGAAGGACGGATGCGACATCACACCCGCCGCCGATATCCCCAAATTGCAAGCGCGCCTGACCAAAGCGGCCAAGGTTGAAATCGCCTTGCTCGACGGGGGCAGCCCGCCGCAGTCAGACCCCTGCGAGGCCAAGTCGCAGCACGGATTTTTAGGGATCGAGGATCAAGCCGTTGGGGTCGTGGCGCAGTTCATAAAGGCGAATTCGAAATAGGCGGCGATGATTTATTCCCCCACCGCAGGCCGTAGCAGCCTGCCTTTCCGCGCCAGATACCGCTCCCGCAGGATCACGATCATGCTGGACGCGATGATGATGGCGGAGCCAATCAGGATGCTGCTCGTCGGCCAATCCCCGAAGATCGCCCAGCCGAACAGCGTCGCCCAGATGATCTGCGTGTAGCTGAAGACCGAAGCCAGCGCCGCCGGCGCGTATTTGAACGCGTTTGTTAGCAATAATTGCGCGAAAATCCCCGCCACGCCGATACCTATCAGCAGGCCGATTTCATTCGACGCCGGTA
Source organism: Rhodomicrobium sp. (assembly GCA_031399085.1). GTDB lineage: Bacteria > Pseudomonadota > Alphaproteobacteria > Rhizobiales > Rhodomicrobiaceae > R-RK-3. The sequence continues at coordinate 47,009 of JANNOQ010000090.1, read as the reverse complement.
TAGTGCCTATGAATGGCATGAACGGAGCGAGGAGAACAGTGCCAACCAACAGCAGGTAGAAGGTCAGCGTGGTCGGATTTTCGGTGCGGCCAAGCAGCCTCAGCATCGTGCTCAGAACGGCGTTGAGAAAAGCCGCGCTAAGCCCCAGAACCATCCCCAGCAGGTTCCAACTGCCGTCCGGCTGGGCGATGAATGCAACGCCGATGAACCCTACCGCAATCGCGCTCCAGCGATAAGGTCCGACGCGCTCGCTGAGAAAAAAGTAGCTCAGAACCGGCACGAACAGCGTGGATGTGAACACCAGCGAGGTCGCATTTGCCAGCGGCAGCAGCGAAAACGCACCGAACATGCAGAGAATGCTCAGCGTCGCGACGACGGAGCGGGTGACGACCACGCGCGGTTTGCTCTGAATTTTCAGGATTTGCCGCTGCCGGAAGACGCCAATCGCGATCAGAAACGGCAGCAGCGCCAGCAAATTGCGCCAAAATGCGATTTCCACGACGTGATGAGTGCTGCTCAGCAGCTTGGCCAACAGCGCCATAACGCTCAGCGCGAAAAAAGCGCCGGCGGCAGCGGCCATGCCAAGCAGCGGCGAATCCTTCGAACCAGCGTCGTTCGGGGTGGCGCCAGCCAGGCCAGCTTCGGGCATGATAGCGTGTGTTGTGGTTGAGCATCGGACGCGGGACAGCGCCCTGAGCGAGGTTCATCAACATTGACTATGGGACAGTACCACCCCGTTCCCACCGCCTGCCAATCAATTAGCCATGCAGATCCGGGACGCTCCCTGCCCTGCGCTGCAAGTCTCTGCTTAAAATCAGGAGACTTGCATTTGCGGGGTGAGGGCGCACATATTGTAGCGATTGAAGAGGTGCCCGATGGCAAGATTTGAGCGACCAAAGGTTTTAACGCTGACCGACGCGGCCGCTGTGCGCGTCAAGCAAATCATGGCCGGCAGCCCCGACCCGGTGGCTGGTCTCAGGGTAGGCGTCAAAAAGGGCGGCTGCGCTGGCATGGAATATACGATGGAGTATGCGCAGGGCCAGAAGCCGCATGAGGATATGGTCGAGGACAAGGGCGTAAAGATTTTCATCGAGCCGAAAGCCATTTTGTTTCTGCTCGGCACGGAAATGGATTTCAAAGCCGAGACACTGACGTCGGGCTTCGTTTTCAATAACCCAAACCAGACGAGCGCTTGCGGATGCGGCGAGTCGGTCTCCATCACGCCCGCCTTAATGGAATCTTCGAATTAAACTGCTCGGCGCGGCTTGAATTCTCGTCGGGATGGTCCGGCAAAAAAATGGCTGGCGTAAAGCCAGCCAAGTTTACGAGCAACTTTTTAAATCTGATGAAGGGTTTAATCGTCCGACCACGAGTTTGACGAGTCATCGTCGTTCGACCCGCCTTCAATCAACGCGCCGGCTATGCCAAGCGCTATGAACGGGCCAGGGTTGAAACCGTCATCATAGTAATCATTATTTCGATATCGGCGGCGTCCGTCGCCTTGGCGCCATTCACCGCCTCGCCGGTCGCCGCGACGCCACTTTCCACCATTATTATCTCCTCCACGGTCCTTGTTTTGAACATCGTTGAGAAGTTCCGAATTCACTACTGGGATCGTGCGGTTTACAACATTTCCCGCAGCGGGTGCCGCACTCGCGGAGATTGTGCCCGCGGATGATCCGACAGCCACGGCTGCAGCAATGAGCGCCGCCGTTCCAGCGCGCCTCAAAAGCATCATAGTAATTTCCTTTCAAATCCAGCGTACTGTCCTTTGCGGACGTTACAATCACTGGCTGTATGGAAAACAGGAAGGCGATGGGAAAGGTTCCGGGCAATAACGGTTTGAGGCGCGGAACGGGCGTCAAACAGCCAGCAAAAGTGCGGTGATGTGTTAGTGAGCGAGGAATATGGAAAGCCGGTCACGATTGCGCGATGGCTCAGAAATTGGAATGGTGCGGTCGAGAAGACTCGAACTTCCACGGGTTGCCCCACAGCGACCTCAACGCTGCGCGTCTACCGATTCCGCCACGACCGCACGGTTTTCCGCGCGCCTGGATTGCACCGCCCTTAAAGCCTATGCTGAATTTAAGCCTATGCTTTGAGATCAAGGGCGCCCAGAACGCTTCGAAGGATTTAGCAAACGGGGTTGGGCATTGCAAGCGGGCCATGCGAAGGGCCGCAAAAAAGCGCTGAAAGGCTGGGCGGCCGCAACGTACGCGGGGCTTGATCGCTGCGGGCCGCACCGCCGACGCTTGACAGTCTTCACGCTCGCATAAGGGAGTTTCGATTTGGTAAAATTGGAACGGTTGGCAAGAAATATCGCGATTGTTGAGCCCACAAAAATCGCATGGGTCGAAAGTCTGGGGCTCGTCGCCTATTCAGACGCCGTCGCCGCGATGGAGCGGCACGCCGACGCGATTTATCGAGGCGAAGCGCCCGAACTCGTCTGGCTCCTGCAACACCCGCCGCTTTATACAGCCGGCACCAGCGCCATGCCCGACGACCTTCTCGATCCGGACCGCTTTCCCGTCTTCCAAAGCGGGCGCGGCGGACAATACACTTATCACGGTCCAGGTCAGCGCGTCGTCTACCTGATGCTCGACCTGGAGCGCAGAGGAAAGGATGTGCGCCGTTTTGTACGCACGATTGAAAGTTGGGTCATCGACGCGCTTGGGCAACTCGGGGTGGCCGCCATTTGCCGCGAGGGCCGCACCGGAATTTGGGTGCCAAGGCCGGACAAAGGGCCGTTGACGGAGGACAAGATCGCCGCGATCGGCATCCGCGTGCGCCGCTGGGTGAGCTTTCACGGCGCCAGCATCAATGTCGCCCCGGACCTGAGCCATTATTCGGGGATCGTGGCGTGCGGGATCACGGATCAAGGCTTGACAAGTTTGGCGGATCTCGGCCGCAAATCGTCAATGAGCCACTTGGACGAGGCGCTGTTCAGCGGCTTTTCCGAGCATTTTGGCCGCGCCATTGAGCGCCATACCGCGCATAGCTTGAATCTGCCGTCTTCCCAAGCCGTGGGCGTGCCGCTATAAAAATTGACGGAAAGGCAGGCCGCGCGGACTTTTCCAATCGCAAAGACAAATAATCGTCAAAATACATAGCCAATCATCGGCGTCAGGCAGCTTTCCTACACTAACTGTCGCGAGACAGCCGGAGTGCCGGCCGGGCCAGAAGTTCACCGGTCAACGCGTGGAAATGGACGCTTGTGTCTGTTGAAATGTGGGGTCCTGTCCAATTTTGTGAAGCGTTAGAGCGATGGACCAAAGCTTAATCATGGATCAGGTCTCGGCCAGCGGCCAAAAAGACAAAATCAGACGGCTGCGCAAGCGTTTGCAGCAGTCCGAGACCTTCGTCATGCCGGAAGTTTGGGATGTGGCGAGCTCACGCATTATGGCGGATGCCGGCTTCGAATTCATCGGTACTTCGGCGACGGCCATCGGCTGGTGTCTTGGCTATTCCGCCCATGAGCGCATTGCGACCGAAGATCTGCTGAGCATCGCGGCCAGGATCACCAAGGGGTTTGACACGCCGGTTAATATCGATCTCGAAGGGGCGGCCGGCCGCTCGCTGGAAGAGCTGAAATATGCGGTGAGTTCGGCAATTTCCGCCGGCTGTGTCGGCATTACGCTGAGCGACGGCGGCCGTAACGCCTCGCATGGCATGCTGCCGATCAAGGAGATGGCCGAATGCGTGCGGGCCGTCAAGGCGGCGACCGCCGAGGTCAAAATGCCTGCCGTGATCACGATCAGCACGGAATCCTTCCTCTTGGGCGCGAAGGTGCATTCGCCGTTCGAAACCACCGTCGAACGCTCGGAAGCGTATTTCGCCGCCGGTGCGGATTGCGTCATGGTGCCGGGTGTCCAGCACATACAAATCCTGGAAAAGCTTGCCAGGGTGGTCGACGGACCGCTCGCGATCTGCGTTGGCTACAGCCCCGCGCCCGAGATCAAGGCCTTTGCCGGCATCGGCATTTCCTGCATCACTTTCGGTGGCAGCCTGCTCCGCTCGCTTTTGGGTAATATGCGCCTGAAGGGCGAGGAATTGCTCGCTTTCGGGCATTTTAATCATCTCGACAAGGCCATCCCCGAAGCCCAGCTCGAAGCGCTTCTGCGCGAGACAGGCGTGTAGGCTGGCGCGGCTCATCGCGCGGCGTTAAACTGTCAGCCATGTGAACCATGAGGGCATTTTCATGAGCGCGAATGGCAGCGACCCTATCGTTATCGTCGGCGCGGCCCGCACCCCAATGGGCGGATTTCAAGGCGCGCTGTCTCCATTGACGGCTCCACAGCTCGGCAGCGAAGTGATCAAGGCGGCAATCGCCAAGAGCGGCCTCGCGCCCGCCGATGTGGCCGAAGTGCTGATGGGCTGCGTGCTTCCGGCTGGTCAGGGCCAGGCTCCGGCACGGCAAGCCGCCCTCGGCGCGGGACTGCCGCAATCGGTGCCCTGTTCCACCGTCAATAAGATGTGCGGCTCGGGCATGAAAACGGTGATGTCCGCCTATGAGGCGCTGCACGCCAGGCCGAACGACATCATCGTCGCGGGTGGCATGGAAAGCATGTCGAACGCACCCTACCTGCTGCCGAAGGCGCGCGGCGGGATGCGTCTCGGCCACGGCCAAGTGCTGGACAGCATGTTCTTGGACGGCCTTGAGGATGCTTACGACAAGGGCCGCCTGATGGGCAGCTTCGCCGAGGACACGGCGCAGCATTACCAATTCACCCGCGCCGATCAGGACGCCTTCGCCATCGCCTCGCTCGAAAGGGCGAAACGGGCGAATGAGGATGGCAGCTTTGCCGACGAGATGGTCGCCGTGAGTGTCACCACGGGCAAGATGCAAAGCAATGTCGACAGAGACGAGCAGCCTTTCTCGGCAAAGCCTGAAAAAATTCCGCAATTGAAGCCGGCCTTCCGCGAAGGCGGCACCGTGACGGCGGCCAATTCCAGTTCGATTTCGGACGGCGCGGCGGCGCTGGTGCTGATGCGCGAAAGCGCGGCGGCGCGGCGCGGTGTAACGCCGACGGCCCGGATCATCGCCACCGCCAGCCACGCTCAAGAGCCTGCATGGTTCACCACCGCGCCTATTCACGCTATCCGCAAGCTCTATGAGACAACCGGCTGGCGGGCTGACGACGCCGATCTTTACGAGATCAACGAAGCGTTCGCGGTCGTCGTCATGGCGGCGATGCGCGATCTTGGCTTGCCGCATGATGTGGTGAACGTCAATGGCGGCGCCTGCGCGCTCGGCCATCCGATTGGCGCATCGGGTGCTCGCATCCTGGTGACGCTCGTCAATGCGCTGAAGCGCGGCGGCGGCAGGCGCGGCATTGCGGCGATCTGCATCGGCGGCGGCGAGGCGACCGCAGTCGCGGTGGAGATGATTTGACGGGAGCACTCTCCCAAAGAAGCCTTCCGCGAAACGCGGCTTCTCCCTTCGTCGTCCCGGAAGCCCGCAGGGCTATCCGGGACCCAATGGCTCCTCAGCAAGCGCGTTGCCGTGTGTCAGGGCTAATGGGTCCCGGCTCTTCGGCCGGGACGACCCGGATTGTGCGGTCGCAAATGTCTGCGTTGGGAAGAGTGCCTCATTCCGCCCGCCAGGGTTCATAATCCAGCGCGGCGGGACGGCGGCGGGTCGGGTTGGCAATGCTGCCGGGGGGATGATAGGCTCCGGATGTGCCAGTCAGATTCTCCAAATGCGGCTTTTGCCAGCTCTTGCCCTGGTAGTCGTTGCCCGGCGGCTCGTCGATACTGTAGTGCAGCCATCCATGCCACTCGGCCGGTACCTTGGACGCCTCGGCATCGCCGTTGTAGATGACCCAGCGGCGCGGCTTGCCGGCGGGGCCAATGCCGGCTTTGTCTTCGTAATATCGGTTTCCGAAGCCGTCCTCGCCGATGGCGCGGCCATGCTTTGCCGTGTAGCGCCGCGTCGAGAGCGTTGCGCCATTCCACCAGGTAAAAAGATCGCTAAAGAGGCTCATGCAAGCTGCCCGCCGTTTGGTTCGCGCGACTATCGCACCGGCCCATAGCGAATGTCCATTCAAAGCGATTCTGCATCACGCTAGCAAAGAAGCGAGAATTCCCTAGCTGACGCGAAGCTGTTGATGCGTGTTTGACGCGCCAGGGTGAAGGAGCGGCTTTCGCGCAGAATCGCCCTATCGTCATGTCGAGAGCCGCCAAACGGAGGCGGCTCGGGGCGGGGGCATGGTGCAGGGAAACCACAACATCTTGTAGATGGATTTTTTTTATTCGCTAGGGCTGGCCAATACGGCGTGAATCAGTCAGATTCTGCCATGGACTAAGCCTTCGGGCACGTCTCCGGCCTCCACAGGCCATCAGCGTAAATCCCGACGTCAGGTGCCAGTTCGGCATCCACGCCTCAGTAGCGTTGCGTATGCTGGCGGACGGCTTTCCGTCTTTCGGCCCGAGTAGCGTTTCGCGTTCAGCATTTGAAATGCGCGGCAAGCTTCAGAGGGGCACAAGATGCGGATTGAACGGCGCTTCACCAGGACGGGTCAGTCACCTTACGCGGAGATCGAATTTCGTGAGGCGACGAGCGAAATCCGCAATCCGGACGGCTCGATCGTCTTCCGGCTGGAGAACATGCAGATCCCGGCGCAATGGAGCCAGGTCGCGAGCGACATTCTTGCGCAGAAATATTTCCGCAAGGCGGGGGTTCCGGCGCGGCTGAAAAAGGTCGAGGAAAATTCCGTCCCCTCATGGCTGTGGCGCTCGGTTGCCGATAGCGCCGCGCTCGCCGAACTGCCCGAAAATGAGCGCTCTACCTGCGAGATCGACGCGCGCCAAGTGTTCGACCGGCTGGCCGGCACCTGGACCTATTGGGGCTGGAAGGGCGGCTATTTCTCCTCCGAGGAGGACGCCCGCGCCTTTCATGACGAGCTTTGCTACATGCTCGCGATGCAGATGGCCGCGCCGAACAGCCCGCAATGGTTCAACACCGGGCTGCATTGGGCCTATGGCATCGATGGTCCGAGCCAGGGCCACTATTATGTCGATTACGAAACCGGTGAGCTGACCCGCGCCTCGTCCGCTTACGAGCATCCGCAGCCGCATGCCTGCTTCATCCAGTCCATCGAGGACGATCTCGTCAATGAGAACGGCATCATGGATTTGTGGGTGCGGGAGGCGCGGCTGTTCAAATATGGCTCGGGTACGGGCACGAATTTCTCCAAGCTCCGCTCGGCGGGTGAAAAACTCTCAGGCGGCGGCAAATCGTCGGGCCTGATGAGCTTCCTCAAGATCGGCGACCGGGCGGCCGGGGCGATCAAGTCGGGCGGAACGACACGGCGGGCGGCCAAGATGGTCATCGTCGATGCCGACCACCCGGACATCGAGGAATTCATCGACTGGAAGGTGAATGAGGAGCAGAAGGTCGCCGCGATGGTGGCTGGGTCCAAGATGTGCGCCCGCAATCTGAATGCCATCATGCGCGCCTGCACCCACTGCGACGGTCATGGCGACGATTGCTTCGACCCGGCGAAAAACCCGGCGCTAAAGCGCGAAATCCGCGCCGCCCGAAAAGCCTTTGTTCCGGACAGCTATATTCAGCGGGTCATCCAATTCGCCCGCCAGGGTTTTGAAAAGATCGAATTCCCGGTGTTCGACACCGATTGGGAAGGCGAGGCTTACAAAACCGTTTCCGGTCAGAATTCCAACAATACGGTGCGCATCGACGACGATTTCCTCGCGGCGGTCGAAACTGACGGCGCCTGGGAGCTGAAAGCGCGCAAGGACGGCAAAACCGTCAAGTCGCTCAAGGCCGCCGAATTGTGGGACCGCATCGCCTACGCCGCCTGGGCGTCCGCCGATCCCGGCGTCCAATTCCACACGACCATCAATGACTGGCACACCTGCCCGGCCTCGGGGCCGATCCGGGCGTCCAACCCGTGCTCGGAATATATGTTCCTGGATGACACGGCCTGCAATCTGGCCTCGCTCAACCTGATGAGCTTCCGCGACGCCAGCAAGCGCTTCGATGTGGACGGCTACGCCCATGCGACGCGGCTTTGGACCGTCGTGCTGGAAATCTCGGTGACGATGGCGCAGTTTCCATCGAAGGAAATCGCGGAACTCTCCTACCGCTACCGGACGCTGGGCCTCGGCTTTGCCAATATTGGCGGGCTGTTGATGGTCTCGGGCATTCCTTACGATTCAGCGCAAGGACGGGCGCTGACCGCCAGCCTTTCCGCGCTGATGACCGGGGTGTCCTACGCCACTTCGGCCGAGATGGCGCAACGCCTGGGCGCCTTCGCCGGATATGAGGCGAACGCTTCGCATATGCTGCGCGTCATCCGCAATCACCGCCGCGCGGCCTATGGCGAGACCTCCTGCTATGAGGGGCTGCACACGCTGCCGGTGCCGCTCGACAAACATTCCTGCCCCAATCAGCGGCTGATCCTGGCGGCCCGTCAGGCCTGGGACCGCGCGCTTGCGCTCGGTCAGCGGCATGGCTACCGCAACGCCCAGGCGACCGTCGTCGCCCCGACCGGGACGATCGGCCTCGTCATGGATTGCGACACGACCGGCATCGAACCCGATTTCGCCATTGTGAAGTTCAAAAAGCTCGCCGGCGGCGGCTATTTCAAGATTATCAACCGCGCCGTCCCCGAAGCTCTCGAAACGCTTGGCTACGACAAGGCGGCGGTTGCGGCAATCATCGACTATGCGGTCGGGCGCGGCACACTGAAAAACGCTCCATCCATCAACCATGAAAGCCTTGCGCAAAAGGGCTTCACCAACGAGATCATCGCCACCGTCGAAAGCGGTTTGGCGAGCGCGTTCGACATCAAATTCGCTTTCAACAAATGGACGGTCGGCGAAGCATTCTGCACCGGCACGCTCGGAATTAGCCCGGAAATTCTCGACTCGCCGAAATTCGACTTGCTCGCCGCCATCGGCTTCACCAAGGCTCAGATCGAGGCAGCGAACGAATTCTGCTGCGGCGCGATGACGGTCGAAGGCGCGCCAGGGCTCAAGGACGAGCATCTGCCGGTGTTCGATTGCGCCAATCCTTGCGGGCGCAAGGGCAAGCGCTTCCTGTCGGCGGAAAGCCACATCCGGATGTTGGCGGCGGCGCAGCCGTTCATTTCGGGGGCGATCTCGAAAACCATCAACATGCCGAACAATGCAACCGTGGATGATTGCAAAAACGCCTACATGCTGTCCTGGCGGCTCGCCCTGAAGGCCAACGCGCTCTACCGCGACGGTTCCAAGCTGTCGCAGCCATTGCAGGCCCAACTTCTCAGCGACGATGAGAGCGAGGATGACGGCATCGAGCCGATCATCGCAGAAAAGCCGACGCAGAAGCATGTCGAGCTGGTGGCGGAACGCATTGTCGAGCGCATCATCGAGCGCGAACGCGAGATGGCGACGCGCGCGAAACTTCCCAATCGCCGCAAGGGCTACACGCAAAAAGCGGTCGTCGGCGGGCATAAGGTTTATTTGCGCACCGGGGAATATGAGGACGGCCGCCTCGGTGAGGTGTTCGTGGATATGCACAAGGAAGGCGCCGCTTTCCGTTCACTTATGAACAATTTTGCTATCGCGATTAGCCTCGGTCTCCAATATGGCGTGCCGCTCGAAGAATATGTCGACGCCTTCACCTTCACGCGTTTCGAGCCGGCGGGCCTGGTTCAAGGAAACGATACGATCAAGAACGCAACCTCCATTCTTGATTACATTTTCCGCGAACTCGCCGTCTCCTATCTCGGCCGCAACGACCTTGCCCATGTCGATCCGCAAGAGATCGACAACATGACGGTTGGCGGCGGCGTCGCGGAAGATAAGGGCCATGCAGCCGTCGTCGCGGACCGCTATATGAGCCGCGGCCTGACGCGCGGTTCGCTTAACCACAAATTCGTCATGGTTTCGGGACAATCTGTGGATGCGGGCGAGGGCGAAGGTCCCGTTGCCAAAATCAGGCAAGCGCTTGCCGCCTCGGTCAGCCATGTGCACGGTAACAATGCCATGGCGGTAGCGCCGTCGGCGCATATGCATAGTTATGTTGCGTCAGTTGAAAAATCCGAAACCGCGCTTCGCGCCGAGGCTCGCATTAAGGGCTATGAGGGCGAATCCTGCGGCGATTGCGGAAATTTCACCTTGGTCCGAAACGGCACCTGTCTGAAGTGCGACACGTGCGGTTCGACCAGCGGATGTTCCTGAGTATCGAAGTGTTGTTCTGAATGCCGCCGGAGGCGTTGGCGCGGCTGCCGCTGTATCGGGCAGCCCGCTTGTCATCCGGAGTGGCGCGTTTCGGCTCGTTCCTGAAATCAAGCGGGGGGCGGCCTAGCGGCTCGCAAATCCATGAGAATTCTGTCCACCAACGATGAAGGCCATCTGGAATCGATCGTCTATTTCCTCAGCGAGTCGCTTCGCGCCGCGATCGAGGCCGGCGACCGGCTCCAGCAAAGCGTCCGCAGCGAGCCGCAGATCGCACCTGGGATGGATTGCTCAGAAATCGCGAACCAACTCGCTTCGTTCCGGCACTTTACCCAGAGCCTATGGAGCTGCGAAGTGCTGATGCTCGCCAAGATCCTGCGGGCGCGCGACCTAGCGAAGGAACTGCGCCTTTATGAGCCGGAGCTGAAGCCCGAGATCGACACGTTCCGCCTGGCGACGGTCATTAGCGCCGATTTGCAGGACATGTTGCTGCCGGCTGCGCAAAATGTCTTCAACGGCGCGATTCAGCCAAAGCGTTTCCTGGAAGCGCGCGGCTATCCGGAGTCCGACGGCGCGGCGGCGGGCGATCCGCTTCTCGGCTACAGGGTCGCCGGGCAGGTCGACGTGCGGCTTCTGCTTGACGCATGCGCGGCGCTGCATTTCGGCCTGTCGGCGCGATATGGCTTCGACTCGGCGCCGTCACTGTCGATGGTCGCGGAAAGCCGCGAGGAGCCGATGTTGCTGGAGGATGAAGTGGAGGAGATGGAGGAACTTTTCCTCCTGACCGATCTTGGAGAGATCGTGGCCGACGCGCCAACCATTGCGCCGCTCGATTGGCGCGCCACGTCTATTCAGCCAACATCGCCCAATTAGGGCATCCATAAGCGCATGCCGGGCTACGCTGACGTTTGTCTGTTGCCTGCCCTTGCCGCCTGCACAGCGTCTCGGCCTTTCTGAGCGGTCCATATTGGTTGACACCCTGGATACGATTCTGCTAGTTGCATCACGCTATTTTTGCATCTTTAAGCTGCATATAACGAACGATTTTGCAGAGCAAGTTTCCGACCAATGTATTCCTGGACCAAGTTTCGCTCGCTATTCCGGCACCGCCGTATTTTATGGATCCTAAATCACAAAACACTTCTACCCGCCGAGGTTCCAATCCTCGAATCGCTTGGCTTCGAAGTGTTCGCTCCCGCGTCGACACCTTCGGGCGAGGAATTTTCCAGCGCAACCGGCCGGCACTCCAAACCTTCGACGATATCGGCAAAACACCATGCGAAGCTTAGAAGACACCGCTTCTATACCGATCCATGGCCATTGGAGTTGATAAAGATCATAAACAGTAAGTTTGATCTTATTGTAACCGCGGCAATCGAGGTTCCACTCTTGGAATCTCTGAAACATTTTAACGGTCCGATTGTCGCGCGAGTGTTCGGCCGGGAAGCGGAACTCACCTATGCAAAATTATTTCAACATTACGGATGCTCAGACCTGATTAAAATCGCTGCCACACGATTTGTACTCGGCCAAGCCTATCCAAATATAGCAGCTATTGAAGAAGATTTCATCAAGCAACGTGCGCAAACAATCGGCTGTGGCGTTCCTCAATATATTTGGGATAAACAAAACACATGGAAGCGTACTCGGGATAATTTACTTTTTATATGCCCGCGCATCGCATCATCTCCCTACTATCTGGAAGAATATCAAAAGATCAAAAAATTCTTTGGCACGACGGTCCACACAATCCTGGGAGCTCAAACCGGCCCTGTCGATGATCAAAGCGTCGTTGGGTTCATGCGCGATGACGAGTTCTTCGGCTTATATGCGTCTGCCGCCGCGTTTGTCTATATCAGCGCAGAAGAACGGCATCTGCATTATTCGCCCATTGAGGCAATGATTACCGGAATGCCTGTGCTCTACATGCAGGGGAGCATGTTGGCGACGATCGCGGGAACCATGCTTCCTGGCGAATGCAGCTCACTGGACGATATGCGCAAAAAATCCGATCGACTCGTCGGAAGTGATAGGGGCCTTCAAGAATCGATCATTGCCGGCCAAAGCCGCATTTTGCTGCCGTTCAAACAAAATGCCGTCAAGGGGCAGTGGAAAACTACCCTGGCGAGCCTTAAGCTGATTTGAAAACTGCAACGCTCAGCACTACGCCGCGATCAGCCGGTCGACTTCGGTGACCAGTTCGCGCAGATGTACGGGCTTAGAGAGGATGCGCGCCTCACGAGGCGCCTTGGAGTCCGGATGCAGGGCAACGGCGGCAAAGCCAGTGATGAACATGATCTTCATTTCCGGCTGAAGTTCAGAGGCCCGCTTGGCCAGCTCGATGCCGTCCATCTCAGGCATGACGATGTCCGTCAGCAGCAACGTAAACCGGCGGCTGCGCAAGCATTCGAACGCTTCCGCGCCATTTGAAAATGACACCACGTCATAGCCCGCCCGTTCCAGCGCCTTGACCAGGAAGCGGCGCATCGATTCATCGTCTTCGGCGAGGAGAATACAGGGCATGGTCATAAGAGCAGGCTTCCCACTGGAATTTACGCCACAACCCGGCGTTGACAATTTTTAGATAAATGCCGTCTTGCGCAAACTACTCGATCCGCCGGCAAAATCGAGAGCTATCATTGGATTAACCTTACTCGCTTCGGTTAATGAGCTATGACGCATTCGATTGAATACGCCGCCTAAGCGGCAGAAGTTTGGCGTGTTCCGATAAAATGCAACTCTACCTTGCGTCCATGCGGGCGGGCACGATGTTCAATCACGTAAATTCCTTGCCAGCTTCCAAGCGCGGTGCGTCCCTCGATCACCGGGATCGACAAGCTGACGGAGGTCAGCATGGATTTGATATGGGCGGGCATATCGTCCGCCCCCTCGCTCTCATGCCGATAGCCAGCGCCTTCTGGAGCAAGTCCATCTAGCGCCTTCCGCAGATCGTGGCGCACATCGGGATCGGCGTTTTCCTGGATCGTCAGCGATGCCGAAGTGTGCGCAATGAACAAAGTCAGCAATCCATCTCGGGCCTCGATCTCTTCGATCCAGCCGGAAACCTGTTTGGTGATTTCGGTGAAGCCCGGACCGGCAGTGCGGATCAATAGCGAACGATTCGCCTGGGCGAAGGGACTTTCGCCTCCCCCCGCAGAATCCGCCGGGACCGGATGCATTTTGTCGGTCATGCGATCAGTTTGCATTGAGCCCATGTTGCAATTTCTGACAGCCGAGTGTCACAGAGTTGTGCCTTTAGCTCAAGCCCAGCGTTCAGAACTCCATTCTCGACAAAATCGACGCTTAGCGGCAACGCGGTTTGCCTTCGATCGCATCGCATCGAGACAGATTTTTCAAAAAAGTAACAATGCTTTACTGAATATTTACTCGCGCGGGCAACATTCAAAAGAATTGTTTGCGTCGTGTCGCGAGTCACAATTTCACGCTCTCCAAAGGCAGGCCGGCAAGTCGTCTCTTGGCACCGTCCGAAGCACCTGCGCCGCTGGGGGGAGCATCATTCGCTCAATGAGAGCGCTTTCGGGACGTGCCATGACTTCAAACGCCAATGTGGGGACCGAGCGCCCTTTGCCATCTTCACCGGCCGGCGTGCCCGTCGCCGGGCATCGAGCGAGCCTCCCAAACAGCAACGGCCAACATGAAAGCACTGCGGGCCAGCATAGTCCGGAGGCGGAAGATCTGCTTCGCCGCTATCTGTCCGAAATCCACTCCTACCGACAGCTCGGCAACGTCGCCTTGCGCGAGTTAGAGAATCGGCTCGCCGCCATTTCAAGCGTCAGTCCGGCAAGTGACGTTCCGCCGCTCCCACGCTCGGCCGCCTCGCCCTTGATGCGGCCCTCGTTGCAGCTGGACGCGGCAGGTCCGCAGCGCAGCCCGGCTTTAGGCGACCGGCTGCGCGAGCTTTCAGAATATCTGCATGCAGATCTGAGCAAGCAGACCCCGGCCGCCCCGCCGGTAGACGACGCTGTCTTGGACACGCCTCAATCTCGTCAGGCGCCGCTAGAGTCCTTGTTGCGCGCTCGCGCAGCAGGGGCGCCGAAATCGACGCCAAACACTCCCATCCTCGACCGAGTTTGGTTTGAGGAGCGCTTTGCCACCATGCGCTCCTCCATCGATCAGCTTGCCGAAAACATCCCGACGCAGCGCCTCGACGCGCTGGAGGCGCAGTTTCACCAGCTCATGGAACAACTCGGGGCGCGTGAGGCCCACCGCTCGATGGCGCCGGTCGAGGCGGGTCTGAAGAAGCTGGCGGCCTATCTCGAAGACAACAAGCATTGGACGGTGGCGCAGGACGCGCGCGTGCGCGGCGTGGAGGAGCGGCTCGATCAGTTGAGCGGTCTCGTCGCCCAGTCGCACGCGGCGATCTCGGCGACGGCCAAGGGTCTCGAAATCGTGGCGCGCGGAACCGGGCCCAATCTCGCCCGCGCCACGGCCGATCTGGTGTTGCAAAAGTTGGAGCCGAAGTTCCATGGCCTTAACCCGCAAGGCGCGATCGAGGATCTGAGCCGGGAGGTTTCGCATTTGTCGCTGCAATCGACCAATTTCGGCCGCAGCACGGATGAGCGTCTAAAGCAGCTCCAGAGCTGCCTGGACGAAAGCCTCGATCGTCTCGACGATCAGGCGCGCCGGCAGGGTGAGCAGAGCGCTGGCGAAGGCTGGAAAGCCCAAGGCGGCGATGCCTATCACGATGATGACGACTATGACGGCAAGCTTATCGCGGCGGCGCAGCGCGCGGCCCGGCTTGCGGACGGCCCGGCACGCAATATTCCTCAGCATGGGGAGCCACTGCGCTATCAAATTCCTTATGGCGAGTTCCTGCCCGAAGACGAACGCGGCAGCTCCCGCATGGGCCTCGTGGTCGCAGCAATTATCCTCCTCCTGGCGAGCGCGGCGATGCTTTATCTGAATTTGCGCGAGAAGGCAAATCCGGGGGCGCTGTCGAGCGCTGGTGTCTCTGATGCTCTGCCGGACCGGCAGAACCCGGCGTCGCCAGCCTCACCCCTTACAACCGCATCGACGGGCGCTGGCACCAGTATACGCACAGCAACGGCGGGGCCGGCTGGGGTAGCGCTCACGAACGATTTGTGGGTGACCAGCGTCACCGCTGATGACCTTGCCTCTCCCGCTCAGGCTGACCAGCCTGCAACTGCGCGAACCGCTCCTTTCGCGGCACTCCAGCGCGCCGCCGTTACCGGTTTAGGCAAGACTGACAGCCTTCGCCAAGCGGCCGTCGACGGCAACGCGGACGCCCAGTTTTCCGTTGGGCAGACCTATCTCGAAGGCAATGACGCAGGCCAGCAGCTTCCAGTCAATGAGCGCCTGTCCAAGGCCGCACGCTGGTTCCGCCGCGCCGCCGAAAATGGCCATGCGCCCTCGCAATATCGTCTGGCGACGCTCTATGAATTGGGACAAGGGGCGCCGAAAAATCTCGAGCAAGCTTCAATATGGTACAGCCGCGCCGCCGAGAAAGGCCATGTAAAGGCTATGCACAATCTCGCGGTGCTTTCGGTTACCGGCGGCAAATCGGCGAATTATCTTACCGCCGCCAAGTGGTTCGCAATGGCCGCCGAGCGCGGCCTGCGCGATAGCCAGTACAATCTCGGCATCCTATATGAACGCGGCCTCGGCGTACCCAAGGATGCCCTGAAGGCTTACCAGTGGTTCGCGATCGCGTCGCGCCAGGGGGATGCCAACGCCGCCACGAAGCGGGACGAACTCGCGGCCAATCTCCCCGCGCCTGACGCCCGGATGGCCGAAGTCTCCGTCGCCGGCTGGACCGCGACCAAGACCGATGAAATCGTCAATGGCACCGCTCCTGAGCCGCCAGTCGAACAAGCCAGCCGGGCGCAGCCGGTCATTCAACCCCGGACGCCGAGCGCTCAGCTCATTCAGGCATCCTGGAAAACCGAAATCGCGGCGCAGGATGCGATCGTGGCGGAGGCTCAACAGCTTCTGGGAAAGCTCGGATATAGGCCCGGCAGGGCAGACGGCATCCTTGGCCCCAAAACAATTGCTGCAATCCGCCAATTCGAAAGAAAAACCGGCCTGCCGAGCACCGGACGCGTCTCTCAGATGCTGGTGGCGAAACTGGCCTTCGCGCAGCAATAAAATTCCTGTGAACGCGGCGCCGCGTCGGCGTATGAATAGGATCGAACACGGCGGCCCGCATTGACGAAGCGGGCCCGCTTTGCTTTATCAGCGGAAAGCTAACAAAGCTGGCTTGACCGATAATCACGAGTGTCGGCATGAATTCGCGACGCCGTTAAGCGGCTAGGATGCCCGTCCCATGCAGATTTATCTGCCGATTGCCGAAACCACGGTAAACATTTTCACCATCTTCGGCATGGGCACGGCGGTCGGCTTTCTCTCCGGCATGTTCGGCGTCGGCGGCGGATTCCTCATCACTCCGCTGCTGATGCTATCGGGAATACCGGCCGCGGTCGCGGTCGCCACGGGCGCCAATCAGGTGGTCGCCAGCTCCGTCTCCGGCACGATCTCGCAGTGGCGGCGAGGCAATGTCGACGTCAAAATGGGCTCGGTTTTGCTGGCTGGCGGCGTCGGCGGCGCTGTCTTGGGCGTGTATGCGGTTAAAATTCTGCGCGCGGCCGGTCAGGTCGAGATCACCATCTCCCTTCTCTACGCCTTCTTTCTTGGCAGCATAGGCATTTTGATGCTCGGCGAAAGCCTGAGAGCCATGCACCGTTCCCGCAACGGAAAGCCGCCCTCCGCGCGCCGTCCAGGGCAGCATCATTGGATCCACGGGCTGCCCATCAAAATGCGGTTTCAGCGGTCAAAGCTCTATATCAGTGCCATTCCGCCCGTCATCATCGGTGCAGCGGTGGGCTTTCTCTCGGGCATTTTGGGCATTGGCGGCGGCTTCATCATGGTGCCCGCGATGATCTACCTGCTGCGAATGCCGACCAAGGTCGTGATCGGCACAAGCCTGTTCCAGATCATTTTCATCGCCGGGATCACCACGATCCTGCACGCGGCGACCAACCAGGCCGTCGATCTCCTGCTAGCGCTGATCCTGATGGTCGGCGGCGTGATGGGGGCACAGTTCGGCGCCAGCGCCGGACAGAAGCTGCGCGGGGAGCATTTGCGGGCGCTGCTGGCGCTTTTGGTGCTGGGCGTTTGCCTTAGGCTGATGGTCGATCTGCTGACGACGCCGGAGGAGTTGTTTTCCATCCAAACCGTGCAGCCAGGCAACTGGCTATGACGCGCCTGCGCAGCTGGTGCCATGTGCTGATCGTCGCTCTCACGCTCGCCGCGCCGTTCGCCGACGCGCGGTCCCAAACCGAAACGGTCGAAGCCGATCTTTCCGCGCGCGACATCGTGATCGAGTCTGATTTCACTGGGGCCGAGATTGTCATCTTCGGATCGGTGGACGGCAGCAAGCAAGCCGCCAGCACCTCGGGATATTACGATATCATCATGGTCATTCGCGGCCCCGCCCAAACTGTCATTGCGCGCAAAAAAGAACGCATCGCCGGGGTCTGGATTAACGGCGAGTCCGAAGCTTTCGCCGATGTATCGAGTTTTTACGCCGTGCTCTCGACGCGGCCGCTCAATGCGATCGCAAGCAAGGAAACGCTGCGCCGCTTTGGCATCGAATTCGATCCCAATCTGGTGGCAAGAAACGGAACCGTTACAGCGCAAGAATTCGAAGATGCCGTCAAACGCATAAAGCAAAAGCAGGAGCTCTATGTCGAAAAGCCGTTCGCGGTGGAATTTCTCGGTCGAAGCTTGTTCAGGGGCACGGTGAAATTGCCCGCGAAGGTAGTAGAAGGCAGATATACGGCCAAGATCTATTTGCTTCGCCAAGGCCAGCTCCTAAGCCGGGACGACACTACCTTGACGGTCACGAAGGAAGGCATCGAACGCCTTCTGGATACAATGGCCTTCGACCGGCCTTGGCTCTACGGCATCTTGTCGGTCTTGCTTGCCGTCGCCTGTGGTTTTCTGGGCTGGACGCTGTTCAGCCGTGGCAATTGACAGCGAACCATTTTAAGCAGCCGCCAATTCCTCCAGAAGCTGCCCAGAGGCCACCTGGCTTACGCGCCCGGCATGGATCGACCAGACGAACAGGCCCTCGTGACCGAGGAGCCGGTCGAACGCCGAACCCAGCACATTGGAACCTGCCGAATAGGCGCCAATGGATGGCAGGATCAGCCGCATTCCGTTGGACACAAAGCAGCGGCCGCGCGTCACATGCCCATATTCCGAGATCTGCGCAACGGGATGCATACGCCCGGCGATTTCGTGGCTGACGGGCGCACGCACCGGCTCGTAGCGGAATTTGATACCGCCAAGGGTCAAATGCGGGAGCACCGTGCCGCCAAACCCTTCCGGAACCCTCGCCTGATCGGGGCCGCTCACCCAGAACCATTCGCGATCTTCGATCAGATCGTACAGCCAGTCGGCGTCATGCGCGGTCAGGCGGACATCGCGGTCGCCGCAAAAGCTGTCGCCAAGCGCGATGACGCGGTGCGGATCGTAGCGATCGAGCGCCTCTTCGAGCTTCTCGAAGGCCGATCCGGTGTCGTAGGGCGGCAGCACCACGCCGTCCTCGGTCAAATACGAGCCTTTTTCGAGGTGAAGATCGGAAACGATGAGGGTTTTTTCGGCGGGCCAGTAGAGCGCCCCGCTGCGGTCGGCGATGAAAGATTTGCCGCAAAGAAGAACCCGGCAAGAGCCGCTATCGAGAGAGGTCTCAGACGCGGTTCGCAGATAGACTGCGCTATGCATGGATATCGAAGCCCCTTGAACTGCTGCAAATAATCTGGCAGCGCGGCCCGCAACTACAAAGGGACTAAAGGCGGGCCTTTTCACAGTGTGAGTAAATTTATGCCTGATTCGCGGGGCGTCGTGTTACGAAAAAGCCCCAGCAAAAGCAAATAATTTCGGGCTACTCGGCGATTTCGCCATCTTTATGCCCAATTTGTTCGTGCGGCAACCGTTTCTACTCCCGCTGTTGCTTAGCTGCCGACCCTGGATCCCTGGGGAATTAACGTCTCCGGAGATTATGGTTTGCGCTCGCAATTCGCGCTCGCGGCCCAGCGGTTGACCGCGCGGCGTTTTAAGTCGAAAAGACTAAGCTGAGTTCGGCTGAAGCAGCGTGGGCCTGGGATCATCATGGATAGATTTTTAGGCGGCAATCCGCTTGCCGTGTTTTTGCGGCTCGTCATCATCTCGGTAGTGACCGGCATTGCGCTGAAGGCGGCAGGTTTCGACCCGCGCGATCTGCTGGCGAGCATCCCACGCCTCGTCCAGGCCATTTACGATCTTGGCTTTGGCTGGGTCGAATCGGCCTTCCAATATTTTCTTTTGGGCGCGGTGATCGTCGTGCCGGTCTGGCTGCTCCTGCGCTTGCTGAAGTTTATCACGGGCGACACTGGGAAGGGCGACGTCAAACCCGGGCCGTGAAGGTCGATGGACGGCCCGCTAGCGGATAGGAAGGTGCCGGGAGACAGCGCGGCCAACCGGCTCACCTATGGCAAGGTGTTGGCGATCAGCCTGCCGATCATCCTCTCAAACCTCACCACACCATTGCTCGGCGTCACCAACACCGCCGTGATTGGCCAGCTCGGGCAAGCGCATCTCATCGGCGCGGTCGCACTCGGCGCGACGATTTTTACGCTGGTTTTCTGGGCTTTCGGCTTCCTGCGGATGGGCACCACCGGCCTTACCGCGCAGGCGGACGGGTCGGGCAATGTCGCCGAGGTCAGCGCCAATCTCGCGCGCGCACTGCTGCTGGCGAGTTGCGCGGGCCTCATACTGGTCACCTTGCAAGCGCCGC
The DNA here is from genome assembly GCA_031399085.1 of Rhodomicrobium sp. Classification (GTDB taxonomy): domain Bacteria; phylum Pseudomonadota; class Alphaproteobacteria; order Rhizobiales; family Rhodomicrobiaceae; genus R-RK-3. The sequence goes on along the minus strand of JANNOQ010000090.1, from coordinate 27,010 downwards.
TCAAATGGCTGTGTTTTTACTTTCTCGATGCCACCCAGTCCGTTGAGGACGAGGCGCGCGCTTATTTTGCCATCCGCATCTGGAGCGCCCCATTCGCGCTGGCCAATTACGCCTTTCTCGGCTGGTTCATCGGGCTTGGCAAGACGCGGACCGCGCTTGGCCTGCAGGTCGTGCTGAACGGAGCGAATGTGATCCTGAACATCGCCTTCGTAACCGGGCTGGGCTGGGGCGTGCCGGGCGTCGCTATCGGCACGGTGATGGCGGAAATGATCGCGGCGGGGCTCGGCGCGGTGATCGCGGGCCGGGAGCTGCGCCGCCGCCTCGCCCCGATTGACTGGCGGGGCGCGCTCGACCGCTCGGGCGTTCTGCGTATGCTCGCGGTCAATTCCGACCTGATGATCCGCACGCTCTGCCTGCTTTTCGTCTTCACCTTCTTTACAGCAGAGGCGGCAAAGGCCGGCGATTTGATTCTCGCCGTCAACGCGGTGCTGCTCAATTTTCTTAACCTTTCATCCTATCTGCTCGATGGCTTTGCGTTTGCAACTGAAGTCCTTACCGGCCGGGCGATCGGCGCGGAAAGGCGGACCGCATTTCGACATGCGATACGGCTTTCATCGGTTTGGGCCGTAGGCGTAAGTGTGTTGGTTGGTCTCGCTTTTCTCTTAGGCGGCGGCGCGCTCATTGACTTCATGACCACAAACCCCGAAGTGCGCGACGCGGCGCGCCTCTATCTGCCTTGGGCGGCCGCCGCGCCGGTCGCGGGCGTTACCTGTTTCCAGCTCGACGGGATTTTCATCGGCGCAACGCGAACCCGCGATATGCGCAATATGATGCTGGTGAGCCTCACTCTTTTTCTAGCGGCCTGGGCGGTTCTCACCCCCGCTTACGGCAATCACGGGCTTTGGGCGTCGATGATGGTATTTTTCATCGTCCGTGCCTTGACGCTTGCGGCTTTCTACCCCGCGCTGGAGCGAGCCAGTTTCGGGCTTGGCAAATCGCGGGCGAGGATCAGTGCACCTTGACATGCGGACGGGTGACACCGCGCATCCAACCGCCGACACTGTCGAATGATACCGCCCACCAGCCGTAAAGCGCGGCTTGATGGCGTTTATGAAGCCAGTGGTAGATCATCTGTGCGAGAAACCCTCGATGCCAGGGACCATTGACACATCTTCTGCCAAAGGGTCCGGGCCGGTTGCGATCAAGCGGCGGCGAGACGGCGCTCGGCGATGCGCGCGAGAATGCTGGCCCCCAGCGGCAGAATGGCGTCGTCGAGGATGAAGCCCGGATTGTGCAGCGGCACATCTCCCGCATGGCCGACCCAGCAATAGCAGCCCGGCACGGCGTGGAGCATATCGGCGAAATCCTCGCTGCCCATCATCGGCCTCGGTTCGGTCAGCACATTGTCGTCGCCGACAATATCGCGCACGGCGTCCGCATAGGCGGCGGTTTCGGCCTCATGGTTTTCGAGCACGGAGAAGATGTTCCGCAATTCGACGTCTATCTCGACCTCGAAGGCGGTTGCAATGCCTGCCGCAATCGCGCGCATGCGGTGGCGTGCCATCTCGGCGATTTCGTCGGAGAACATGCGGATCGTGCCCGCCAGCGCCGCCTCCTCGGGGACGACATTATAGGCCGAGCCGGCGTGGATTTGCGTGACCGAGACGACCGCCGATTTCATCGGATCGGTGTTGCGGCTAACAATGCTTTGCAGGGCTTGCACAAGCGCCGAGGCGACGAGGATCGGATCGCGCGAGACTTGCGGCATGGCGGCATGACTGCCGCGACCCTTGATGCGGATGTCGAAGAAATCCGCCGCGGCCATCGCCTTGCCGGGGAACACCGCGACCTTGCCGGCTTCCAGATAGGGCGAGTTATGCAGGCCGTAAATCTCGTCGCAGGGAAAGCGCTGGAACAGCCGGTCGCCGATCATGGCGCGCGCGCCGCCGAGCCCTTCCTCAGCGGGCTGGAAAACGAACACCACCGTGCCGGCAAAATCGCGATGCGCGGCCAGATAGCGCGCCGCGCCAAGCAGCATGGTCGTATGACCGTCGTGGCCGCAGCCGTGAAACCGCCCCGGGATCGTCGAGCGGTAGGGTAGGTTCGTCATCTCCTCCATCGGCAAGGCGTCCATATCGGCGCGCAGGCCGATGGACCGGCCGCCGCCCCGCGCGCCCCGCAAAATGCCGACGACCCCCGTTCGCCCGACATGCCGGTGCGTCTCGATCCCCAAGCGTTCGAGCATCGAGGCGACGATGCCGGAGGTCCGCACCTCCTCGAAACCGATTTCGGGGTGGGCGTGAAAATCATGGCGGATCGCTGTGAGTTCCGGAGCGAAGGCTTCGATCGAGGGAATGAGGGGCATGGCGAGGGCCTCTAAGCTTGTGCGGACGCGGCTGGCGCAGGCGTAAAGGGGCGGAAATTGGCAAAATCCCAGTCTCGGCCGGGCGCGGCGTCAAGCAGCTCGCGTGTATAAGGCTGACTGGGCGCCCGCAAGACCGTCTCCGCTGGACCATATTCGACGATCCGCCCTTTTTGCATCACCACGACATCATCGCAGATCTGCGCCGCGACGCGCAAATCATGCGTGATGAACAGGATGGCAACGCCGAGCCGCCCCTGTAACTCATGCAGCAACGCCAGCACTTGCGCTTGAACGGACACATCGAGCGCCGACACCGCCTCGTCAGCGACCAGCACGTCCGGCTCCATCGCAATCGCCCGCGCAATGGCGATGCGCTGCCGCTGACCGCCGGAAAATTGATGCGGGAAACGGCCGATGGAATCGGCTGGCAGGCCGACCAGTTCCAAAAGCTTACGCGCCTGATCGAGTGCCTGTTTGCGCGGCGTGCCGAAATTGACCGGGCCTTCGGCGATGCTTTCACCGATCGCAACGCGTGGGTTTAGCGAGCGGTAGGGGTCCTGAAAGACGATCTGGATGCGCTTGCGGTGTGGCCGGAGCGCCTGCCGCGACAGATTGGAGATGTCCTGACCGCCAACCCGGATGCCGCCCGAGGACGGCTCGATCAGCCGCGTGACGCAGCGCGCCACGGTCGATTTGCCCGAGCCGCTTTCCCCGACGATGCCGAGCGTGCGGCCGCGTTTCAGCGAAAGACTCACATTGACGGCCGCGACCGTCGGCGGCTCGCTGCCAAACAGCGACCGTTTGGCGTAAATCTTGGTGAGGTCCGTCGTCTCCAGCACGATCGGCTGGCCGGTTTCGGCGCGCACCGGCCGGGGAATGAGGCTCGGCACGGCGGTGAGCAATTGCCGCGTATAGTCGCGCTGCGGATTGCGCAAAATCTCAGCTGTCCTGCCGGTCTCCACAATGTGACCGCGATGCATGACGCAAACGCGATCTGCAATATCCGCCACGACGCCCATATCGTGCGTGACGAACAGGACGGAGGCGCCTTGCTTTTCCTGCAATTCGCGGATGAGCTTGAGGATTTGCTTCTGCGTGGTGACGTCGAGCGCGGTGGTCGGCTCGTCGGCGATCAGAAGTTTCGGCTCAAGAATGAGCGCCATGGCGATCATGATGCGCTGGCGCTGGCCGCCCGAAATCTGGTGCGGATAGGACTCGAACATGCGCGCGGGGTCGGGCAGATGCACCTGCTCCAGCATGGCGAGGACGCGCTGGCGATGGTCGCGCGGCGGGATGGCGGTGTGAGCTTCCAGCACCTCCTGAATTTGCCGGCCGACGGTAAGGACCGGATTGAGCGCCGTCATCGGTTCCTGGAAGATCATCGCGATTTTGCTGGCCCGCAAGTCGCGCATCCGGCCGGGCGAAGCGGCGAGCAGGTCTTCGCCAGCCAGCAGAATCCGCCCCGACCGGGCTAAAAGCTCACGCTTCGGCAAAAGTCCCATGATGGCAAGCGAGGTGACGGATTTGCCCGATCCGCTTTCGCCGACAAGGCAGACCGTTTCACCAGCGCCGATGGTGAAGGAGATGCCGCTCAGGATCGGCACGGGATCGCCGCCGCCGGTCTCGACGGCGAGGCTTTCGACCGCCAGGACATCGGCCTTGCTCATAGCCGGCTCCGCTTGGCCAGGCGCGGGTCGAGCATGTCGCGCGCCTTATCGCCAATGAGGTTCACGGACAGGATGCACAGCGATAAGAATAGGCCAGGCCAGAAGATCAGCCCGGGATTGATCTGAAAATAGACGCGGCCTTCGGCGATGACATTGCCCCAGCTCGGCGTCTCGGTGCCGAGTCCCGCGCCGAGAAAGGACAGAATGGCCTCGGTCAGGATCGCGTTGGCGCAGATATAGGTGCCCTGCACGATAAGCGGGGCAAGGGTGTTGGGCATGAGATGCCGCCACATGATCTTCGGCATGGAGCTGCCGACCGAAATCGCCGCCTCGACATAGGGTTCCTCGCGCGCCGAGAGCACGACGGATCGCACGAGCCGGACGAGGCGCGGCACTTCCGGGATGGTGATCGCGATCATCACGGTCCAGATGCTGACGCCGGACAGCGTCACGATGGCGATGGCGAGCAGCACGCTCGGGATCGCCATGATGCCATCCATGATGCGCATGAGAATGGCGTCGAGGATGCGGAAGAAGCCCGCGAGCAGTCCGAGCGGCAGGCCGATCGCGACGCTGATGAGCGTCGCCCCGATTCCGACGATCAGCGAGACGCGCGCGCCGTAAATGATGCGCGAGAGGAGATCGCGGCCATAGGCATCGGTGCCGAGCGGGAAGATGTCGCTGGCGGGCTTCAGCCGTTCGGCCGGCAGCATCGCGAGTGGATCGTGCGGGGCAAGGAACGGCGCAAAGATCGCCATGATCACCATGCTGACGAGACAGAGACCGGCGGCAAGCGGCACGATCAGCGAGCGGCGGAGCCGCAATTGCGGGATGCGCCACCGCGCGATCTGCTCCGTTTCGTCTTTCAGGTGGATTGCCATCAATATCGGATCCGGGGATCGAGAAAGGCGTAGGAGAGGTCGATCAGCAGATTGACCGCGACATAGATGAAGCTGGTTAGCAAAATGAGGCCCTGGATCACCGGATAGTCGCGCGCAAGGATCGCATCGACCGTGAGCCTGCCGAGGCCAGGGAGGTTAAAGACGCTCTCGGTGACGACGACGCCGGAGATCATCAGCGCAAAGCCGGTGCCGATGACGGTCAGGATCGGAATGGCGGCGTTGCGCAGCGCATGGCGGAACAAAACCAGCCGCTCGGCGAGCCCCTTGGCGCGGGCGGTGCGGACGTAATCCTCGCCGAGCACGTCGAGCATACTGGCCCGCGTCATGCGCGCGATCAGCGCGATGTAGATGGTGGATAGGGTCAAGGCGGGCAGAATGATGCGTTCCGCGAAGGGGCCGACGCCTGCGAAGATGCTGCGGAAGCCTTGAACCGGCAGGATACCGAGATTGATGGCAAAGATCTGAATGAGGATATAGCCGATCACGAAAACCGGCACGGAGAAACCGAGCACGGACGCCGTCATGACGAGATTGTCGATCCATCCGCCATGCCGCCACGCCGCCATAACGCCCATCGGCACAGCAATAAGGATGGAGAGAGTTATGGCGACGAGCGCAAGGCTGAGCGTCGGCTCCAAGCGCTGGTAGATCAGCGTCGTGACCGGCGTTTGCGAAATCAGCGAGGTGCCCAGATTGCCGCTAAGCAGTTGGCCGACCCAATTGATAAACTGCACATGGATCGGCTGGTTCAGGCCAAGCGAAGCGCGGATGCGTTCGAGCTGCTCAGGCGTCGCCATGTCCCCGGCGATGATCGCGGCGGGGTCGCCGGGAGTGATGCGCAAAAGCAGAAACACGAAGATCGCCACCACGCACATGACGGGGATGGCGGCCAGGATACGGCGCATGATGTAGCTCAGCATCCACGGCCTCGAAGGTCAGGTTTGCAGCGCGGGCCCCGCGTGTTAGGCGAGGCCCGCTTCACGCCTTGAGTGAGAACCGACCGTGCGATCAATCCTTCATCTCGATATTCCAAAAAATCGGCACTGGCGAATACAGCACGCCCGACAGCTTCTTGCTCCAAGCCGAGGGCAGCAGATATTGGCCAAGCGGAATGTAGTTCACCACCTCCAGGGAATGCTCCTGAATCTTCCCGGCAATCGCCTTGCGCTGGTCTTCCGCGCCGGCTTTGACGAACTCGGCGCGCAGCGCTTCAAGCTTGGGATCGTCCGGCCAGCCGAACCAGGCGCCCGTCTTGCCGCGCCCGTTGAGCATCGGATTGACAATCGGGTTCCACACCTCCGGGATGACCCAGTTCGTGAAGAACATGTTCCAGCCGCCCTCCGCGGGCGGTTTCTGACTGGCGCGGCGGCCGACCAGCGTCTGCCAGTCCATCGGCTGAAGGTCGACATTGAAGCCGGCCTTGCGAAGCAATTGCGATGCAACGATCGGCTGTGAAATCAGCGTGGTGACGTCCGTCGCCTGCATCAGCACGATGGGCTTGCCGTCATAGCCGGCCTCTTTGAGCAGCGCCTGAGCCGCGGCCGCATCGCCGCCAGCCAGCAGCGACTGGGCGCCGACATCGGTCGCCATCGGCGTATCGCAGCCATACATCGAACCGCACACTTTGAAATATTGCGGATTGCCGATCAGCGCGGCGAGAAAGTCCTTCTGATTCATCGCCATCATGGCCGCGCGGCGAATCTTGGGATTGTCGAAGGGCGGATGCAGCCAATTCATCCGGCCCATGGTCTGCATGCCCAGCTTATTCAACGCATCGACAGTCAGCTCCTTATTCACCGTCAACAGCGGCAACAAGTCGATCGGCGGCTGCTCAAGATAGTCGATCTCGCCGGAATTCACCGCATTGACCGCCGTTTGGGCATCCGGCATCGTAATCCACTGGACGCGGTCGACCTTGGCGACCTTACCGCCGGACGTGCCGCTCGGCGGCTCCGAACGCGGGATGTAATCCTTATTTTTCTCGTAAACGATTTTGACGCCGGGCTGATATTCCGCCGCAACGAATTTGAACGGACCCGACCCGATATGCTCCGTAATGGCTTTATCGGAAGGGCTCTCCGCCACCCGTTTCGGCATCATGAAGGTCGGCAGCGCCGACGGCTTGGCCAGAGTTTCCACCACGAAGGAAAACTTCTCCTTCAACTTCAGCGTGATCGTCTTTGCGTCGGTGGCTTCCAAACTCGCCGTATAATCCATGAGCATCTGGCCGCCGCCATCGCGCGTTGCCCAACGCTTGAGCGAGGCGACGCAATCTTCGGCGGTCACGGCTGCGCCATCATGCCATTTGAGGCCGTCGCGAAGGGTGAATGTGTAGGTCAAGCCGTCGTCGGAGACCTTCCATGCCGCCATTTGCGGCTGCGGCTGGAACTTCTCGTCGATCGACAGCAGCGTGTCGTAGATCATATAGGCGTGGTTGCGGGTGATATGCGCGGTCGTGATCACCGGATCGAGCACGCGGACGCCGGAATGCATGACGGCGGTGATCGTGCGATCCTTCGCGGCCGCGCCGCTTTCGGCCATCGCGATGAAGGCCGAAATGGTCATAAATGCCTTGATCGCGCCACTCAAGGGGACGCGGCCTGCGCTCAAAAACGCCATACGGGAATCCCTTCTCAATTGATCCATCGTCCAATACGCGGCCTGCCAAACATGCCCGGCTCGTGCAGAAGTTTTGCAAGAAACGCGCCACTTTGCAGGGCGCGAAACAATCCTGGCGGCCGCTTGATGCGATGGTAGCGCATTTTTGGGCCGATCACGAGGTATGGCGAGTGCCAACGCCGCGAGTTAGCGATCGGATGGGCAAAGCGGCCTCGGGAGCTCTGCTTGCGCCGGCGGAAACATCGGCTAAACCTTTCGGATCGGCGGTGTTTTCCACATTGCATTTCGCCCAGCCGTGTGGTCTGCATAGGATTAATTCGATCGTTTCGGCGATCCCCCGCCCTAAATCGAATGCCATTTCCGCGCGCCATCCAAATGTCGCCAGCGTCGAGGCGGTTCCGATATGATCAGTCCCGCATTCATGCCGTCAATGAAAGGACCATGCTGATGAAACCAGTTGCCATTGCCTTAACCCTGGCCGTCGCCGGCAGCTTTGCCGGCCCCGCGATCGCCCAGCAGAAATTCATCACCATCGGCACCGGCGGCGTCACCGGCGTCTATTACGCCGTCGGCGGCGCGATCTGCCGGCTGATGAACAAGGACCGCGCCACCACCGGCATCCGCTGTTCGACGGAGTCCACGGGCGGTTCCGTGTTCAATGTCAACGCCATCAAGACCGGCGACCAGGAATTCGGCATGTCGCAATCGGACGTGCAGTTCAACGCGGTCAAGGGCCTTGCCCAATTCAAGGACGCGGGCGCGGTCTCCGAACTGCGCGCCGTGTTCTCGGTGCATCCCGAGCCGTTCACGGTGCTGGCCCGCAAGGACGCCGGCGTCGCCAAATTCGCGGACTTCAAAGGCAAGCGCTTCAATGTCGGCAATCCGGGCTCCGGTACGCGGGCGTCAATGGAAGAGCTTCTTGGCGCGCTCGGCTGGAAGATGACTGATTTTTCGCTCGCCTCCGAGCTGAAGGCCGACGAGCAGGGCACCGCGCTTTGCGACAACAAGATCGACGGCTTCTTCTATGCGGTCGGGCATCCCTCCGCCGCCATCCAGGATCCGACCACCGCTTGCGGCGCCCAGTTGATCGCGCTTGAGGGACCGGCGGTCGACAAGCTTGTCACCGAGAAGGCCTACTTCTCCAAAGCTACGATCCCAGCCGGCATGTATGCCAACAATGCCAACGCGACGAACACCTACGGCGTGGCATCGACGCTCATCACGTCGTCGAAAGTCTCGGACGAAGTGGTTTACACGCTCACCAAAGCCGTGTTCGAGAATTTCGAGGAGTTCAAGAAACTCCACCCGGCTTTCGCCAATCTCGATCCCAAGGCGATGATTAAAAACGGGCTCAGCGCCGAGCTGCATCCCGGCGCGGTGAAATACTACAAAGAAAAAGGCTGGATGTAATTACGAGCGTGAGTAGGGCGGCTATGCTGCCTTACTCGTATTAGCCGACGGGCGGAGCGCGCGAATGGTTCATGATCTGTCCCGTGCCCCGCCGGTTAGCCGCGACGAACTCGAAAAGATCGTCGCCGAGTCCGACCTGGGAGGACGCCGGCCGGCAGGCATAGCGGCGCGCGTGATTACGGTCATCGCCGTTTCATGGTCGCTGTTCCAGCTCTGGTACGCCTCCCCCCTGCCCTATATGTTCGGCGTCGGCATCTTCGGCGAATCCGAGGCGCGCGCCTTTCATTTGTGCTTCGCATTCGCGCTTGCCTTCCTCGCTTACCCGGCGCTCGCAAGTTCGCCGCGCGACCGCATCCCCGCCACGGATTGGCTGCTCGCCTCGATCGCCGTCGCGGTCGTGCTTTACCTGGTGATCTTCTACCGCGAACTGGCGGCGCGGCCCGGCTTGCCGACCACGACCGACATCGTGATTTCGGTCATCGGCGTGCTGATGCTGCTGGAAGCCTCGCGCCGCGCCGAAGGGCCGTGGATGCCAGTCATCTCGATCGTCGCGCTGACCTATGTCTTCGCTGGCTCCTGGATGCCCGGGATGCTGGCGCATAAAGGCGCCTCGATTGCGCGCGCGGCCTCGCATTTCTGGCTGACATCCGAGGGCGTGTTCGGCGTCGCGCTCGGCGTTTCGACGAACTTCATCTTTCTGTTCGTGCTGTTCGGCTCGCTGCTGGAAAAGGCCGGCGCGGGCAATTGGTTCATTCAGGTGACATTCGCGCTTCTGGGCCGGTTTCGCGGCGGCCCGGCCAAGGCGGCGGTGGTGTCGTCGGGTTTGACCGGGATGATCTCGGGCTCGTCGGTCGCCAATGTGGTGACGACCGGGACATTCACGATCCCGCTGATGAAGCGCGTCGGCTACACGCCGGTGCAGGCGGGCGCCATCGAATGCGCGGCGGGCGTCAACGGTCAGCTCATGCCACCGGTCATGGGCGCGGCGGCGTTCCTGATGGCCGAATATGTCGGCATCTCCTATGCGCAAGTGTGCATACACGCCTTGATCCCAGCGCTTCTCACCTATGGCGCTTTGTTTTACGTGGTCGATCTGGAAGCCGTGAAGGCCGGCATGACCGGACTTCCAGCCGCCCGGCGCAAACCATTGCAAGCGGCGCTGATCAAAGCCCTGATAACCCTTGCGGGGCTCGTGATCTTTGCCAACGCCGTCTATTGGGGCTTAGGCTGGACCAAGGATGTTTTCGGCGACAATGCTAGCGCCATCGCTGTGACGCTGGTCGTCGTGGGCTATGTCTTTTTACTTAAGCTCCGGGCCAGCCATCCCGATACGCCTTTCGATGACCCACGAACCGCCCTCGTCGAGGTGCCCGACTTCTACGAAGCGGCCCGCACCGGATTGCATTTTCTCCTTCCTGTCGGCGTGCTGATCTGGTGCCTGATGGTCGAGGAGATGTCGCCCGGGCTATCGGCGTTTTGGGGTGTGATCGCGATGGCGGGCGTGGTCCTCACCCAACAGCCGCTCATCGCCTTCTTTCGCGGCGATTGGCGGCTCGCGGCCTATTTTCGGCAAGGCGCAATGGACCTGGTGGCCGGCCTGGAAACGGGCGCCCGCAACATGATCGGCGTCGGCATCGCCACCGCGACGGCCGGCATCCTGGTCGGCGCGGTGACGCTCACCGGCATCGGCCTCGTCATGACGGAAATCGTCGAGTTCCTCTCGGGCGGCTCCGTCGTCATCATGCTCGCCCTGGTCGGGCTGATTTGCATCATTCTCGGCACGGGTCTGCCGACGACAGCAAGCTATGTCGTGGTGGCGACGCTGATGGCCCCTGTCGTCGTCGAACTGGCCGCTCAGAACGACCTTGCCGTGCCGCTCATCGCCGTGCATATGTTCGTGTTCTACTTTGGGCTGATGGCGGACGTCACGCCGCCGGTCGGGCTTGCTGCCTATGCCGCAGGCGCGATCGCCGGGGCCGATCCGATCAAGGTCGGCTGGCAGGGCACATGGTACGAATTCCGCACCGTGCTTCTCCCCTTCATCTTCATCTTCAATCCCGAAATCCTGATGATCGACATTGGCGGGCCGGTGCATTTCATCGTCGTCGTCGGCTGCGCGGCCCTCGCCATGATGGCCTTTTGCGCCGCATTCCAGGGTTTCTTTTTCACCCAGAACCGTTTGTGGGAGACGGCGGCGCTGCTGCTCGTTTGCTTCACGCTGTTCCGGCCCAACTATTGGATGGACTTCATTTCGCCGCCGCGCGCCTTTCTGCCCGTGGGCGAACTCGCCAGGGTGATCGACGAAACGCCGGGCGCCGAGACGCTTAGACTGCGGATACGGACGACCGACATTCAGGGCGACGACGTCGCTAAGGCCATAAGGCTGACCCTGGGCGAAAGCGGCGATGCCAGGCAGCGGCTTTCCACGGCTGGCGTCACCTTGTCGTCGTGGAGCGGCGAGCCGGTGATCGCCTCGGTGCGGCCAGGCTCGGAGGCGGCGCGCTTGAAACTTAGGCCCGGCGACAAGGTGGACAGCGTCGTCGTGCCGCGCGACCGGCCCAATCCGTTCCTCTTTGCCATTCCCGCGCTGGCGCTGCTTGGCGGCATCGCGGCGCTTCAGCGTCGCCGAAGGACGGCTTGGGCTTAGCGTTGCGCGCTTGGGCCATCGAGGCGGGAGCCATTGTCGAGAACCTGACGGACTTTCGCCCCCACCTGACTAATCGTGAATGGTTTATTGATCAACGCGACCCCCGGGTCGAGGACGCCATTGTGTACGATTGCATTGCGGCTGTACCCCGTGGTGTACAGCACCTTAAGGTGCGGCAGGCGCCGCAGCGCCTTGTCCGCCAATTCCTTGCCGTTCATGCCCGGCATGACGATGTCGGTGAAAAGCAGGTCGATCTGCGGCTGCTGATCGAGAATATTCAGCGCTTCGCTGCCGGACGGGGCATCCAATACTGTATAACCTAAATCCTCGAGCGCCTCGCGCGTGAATTGGCGGACCTGGTCCTCGTCCTCAACGACCAGAATCGTTTCCGATCCCAGGATCGGCCCTTGCGGCGCATCACTCGCCGTTTCGCGCTTACCATTGCCGATGTGGCGCGGCAGGTAAATCTTGACTGTCGTGCCGTGCCCAATTTCGCTGTAAATCTTTACGTGCCCGCCGGACTGCTTCACAAAGCCATAGACTTGGCTCAGACCGAGGCCGGTGCCTTTCCCGTTCTTTTTCGTCGTAAAGAATGGATCGAATGCCGTTGCCACGATTTCGGGCGACATTCCATGTCCGGTGTCGGTCACGCAAATCGCAATATATTGACCCGGCAAGACCTCGCTATGGCCTGAAGCGTACTGATCGTCGAGATGCGCGTTCGCCGTTTCGAGCGTCAGCTTGCCGCCCTTGGGCATTGCATCGCGCGCATTCACCGCGAGATTGAGCAGCGCGTTTTCAAGCTGGTTGGCGTCGACATTTGTCTCCCAGAGGCCGCCAGCCAGCACCGCCTCCACCATAATATGATCGCCAATCGCTCGGCGCAGCAATTCGGACATGCCTGACAGCAGCTTGTTGGCATCGACGGGTTTTGGCTCCAGCGGCTGCAACCTGGCGAAAGCCAGCAATCGCGCCGTCAGCGCCGCCGCACGTTCCGCGCCCTCGGTTGCCGCATCGAGATAACGCTCGACGCCCGGCTCGCCGCGCTCCTTTTTGCGCCGCATCATCTGGAGGGAGCCCAGAATGATTGTGAGCAGATTATTGAAGTCGTGCGCGATGCCGCCGGTCAACTGGCCCACGGCCTCCATCTTTTGCATCTGGCGCACCCGCTGTTCCGACTCCTCGCGGCGTGCGATCGCTTCCTTTAGATTGGCAAGCGCCAGTTCTTCCTTGCGGATGAAATGAAGCGCAAGCAGGCTCAGCCCGAACAGCGCCAGCGTTCCGGGCACGGCAAACCAGAGCCACCCTAAAACCTCGGCCCTCCAGGCCGCCACAACGGCGCTCCGGTCTTTGCCGATCGCGACGTAGACAGGATCCTTCGGCAGTCTTTGATACGCAACGACCCGCTCCACGCCATCTATTCTTGACCAACCTTCATAAACTCCCGCCGCCGAGGATTTTTGCGTTTGCTCAATTAAGGCGCTCGCTTTAGGCAAATTCGGCAAATTGTCGATTTCGCCCGGAATCCGCGCAAGAACAGAACCGTCATCACGGACGAGGGCAACCGTGCTGAATTCCGTGTCCGTAAACGCCTGGTAAAATCTTTCGAATTCTTTCGGATCCACGGAAATCGTGCTAACGGCGCGCAATTCGCCATTTGCTGTCCGGTGCGCGATGCTAAACGCGAAAAACACGCCGCCGCGCACCTGGCCAGTCAAGATCTCGCTCACATAGGGTTGACCAGGAGCCAACCGTCCATCGCGGTGAACACGAAAATATTCGCGGTGATTGAGATCGGCATCGCGCGGAACGGGAAATGTATAGGCCGAAACCAGCGGCTTACTGTCAGCCGCCAGCACCCATATGTCCTCAATTTGCGGCAAAGCCTCGGCGAGTTTCTTAAGCGATAGGTGCAGATCGGATTCCGACGCGCGCATGGCGCTATCGTCTTGCTGCCTGAGCAGTTCGTCGACATAGAGCGCCGCCAGGCGCTGCGAGTCGAAAACCTTGATCCCATGTTCGCGCAACAACGCAGCCGCTCCTTGCAGCCGCTGCCGCGTTTCGGCAAATTGCCGGTCAAAGGCGTTAGACGCCGCGAGCGCGAAAATGAATGCTGGGACCAAAAGGCAAAGCGCCGTGAGCCATCCAACGGATCGCGATATATTTCCGAGCGAGCGAGTTACGTCTTGCACGAGGGGCGTCCAGCGATCCGTTTTGGGATGTAAGGTTCCGGCAATTATCGATATAGGTATATTCGGCAATATTCCTCACAGTCAATGAATGGGGGGCAAAGCGCGTGCGTAAGTTTGTTGCATAGCCGCGCATCGCCGTGAACACGTGGCCGCCGGAAGGGCAACGCCTTATCGCGCGATTAGCGCGACTTGGGCCAGATCTTGAAATAAAGGATGCCCGTCAATAAAAGTAGGCTGATGCCGTTGGCGAGGATAATTGCGGTGTCGCCGCGCTGCAGCCCGTAAATCAGCCAGAGGGAAAGCCCGATCCAAAGCACGAGGATCATCTTCAGCGACAAATCGCCCGTGTCGCCGGTCTGCCAACTCTTATGTAGCTGGGGAATATGCGATGCAGTGGTGAAAGCGCCGGCAGCAAAGCCGATGATCGTTTCGAGGGAAGGCATTGTGAGGTCTCAAATATCTGGCGATTCGATGCGGAATGCGGCTGCGGCGTCGTTCCAGGCAGAACCCTTGGCTAATGCCCGATGTTCCCGTCGATCCCGCGTCAGGCTGCGTTTTGTATCCAGTCCGCCTCGCGGATGATCGCATAGCCGAGGCGTGAGATCTGTTCCCTGTGCCACGGCCTTAGATAGTCCAACTCAACGTCAAAGCTGCCATACCAGGGCGCCATCAGCCTGATCTCGAAGGGGAGCGCCTCATATTTTCCAGCATGAAAGATAAGCGTCATCGGCTCCAAGCCGATTGAACGCGTGGCTTCATAAGGCGTGGTATTCGGCATGGGTGTAATCACCACGAACAAAAATAGAACCAGCACCCTCAATAGGTACCTATACCCGCACAGGTTGTAGGCTACGAAAACGCGTTTGGCAAGCTTTTGCCGTAAATTCTCTCGATCGCGGTGAGCGGTGAACGCATAGCCAATCCGGCGATGATTGCGCGCCGACGAGGCGGCTGATAGCTTCGGGCTTCTGAATACGCTAGCAACGCACCCGCCGGGCACAGACGGCGGCATAACGGCATCGCTGATGACAGCCGAAACCAAACCCTATCTCGTTCTTGCCCGCAAATACCGCCCGCAGACCTTCGAGGATCTGATCGGGCAGGACGCGATGGTGCGCACCCTTAAGAATGCGTTTCAAAGCGGCCGCATCGCGCAAGGCTACATGCTGACCGGCGTGCGCGGCGTCGGTAAGACGACCACGGCGCGGATCATCGCGCGCGCGCTCAACTATTCAAAGCCGGGCGAGGACATTGGCCCCACCATCGACATGCCGGATTTCGGCGAGCATTGCCAGGCGATCATCGAAAGCCGCCATGTGGATGTGGTGGAAATGGACGCCGCCTCTCACACCGGCATCGACGACATTCGCGAGATCATCGAGGCGGTGCGCTACAAGCCGGCTTATGCGCGCTACAAGGTGTTCATCATCGACGAGGTGCATATGCTGTCGAAGGCCGCCTTCAACGGCCTGCTGAAAACGCTGGAAGAGCCGCCGCCGCATGTGAAGTTCATCTTCGCCACGACCGAAATCCGCAAAGTGCCGGTCACGGTGCTGTCGCGCTGTCAGCGCTTCGATCTGCGCCGCGTTGACACAGCGCTGCTCACCGCGCATTTCGCGCGCCTCGTCAAAACCGAAGGGCAGAAAGCGGAGCCGGAGGCATTATCCCTCATCGCGCGGGCGGCCGAAGGCTCCGTTCGCGACGGGCTTTCCATCCTCGATCAGGCGCTGGCGCATGGGCGCGGCAATGTCAAGGCCGCCGATGTGCTGGCCATGCTGGGGCTTGCCGATCGCGGACGCGTTTACGATTTACTTGAGGCGGTGCTCGGCGGCGAGCCGAAAGTGGCAATCGCGCTCATCGAAGCGCTGCATATGGATGGTGCGGACCCGGTGCAGATCGTCGGCGACCTTGCCGAAGCCGTGCACGCCGCAACGCGGATCAAGGTGGCGGGCGAGGATGCCGCGTCGGCTCTCAGCGCGGGCGAGCGGGCGCGGGCGAAGGCCGTCGCGGACCGCCTCTCGATGGGCGCGTTGGCGCGAGCTTGGCAAATGCTGCTCACGGGGTTGGACGAGGTCGGCCGGGCGCCGCGCGGCATGACCGCCGCCGAAATGCTGCTCATCCGCATGTGCTACGCCTCCAGCCTGCCCCCGCCGGACGAGATCATTCGGCGCTTGACGGACCAATCGGCAAATCAAACGAAGCGCGAACCAAGCGGAAACGAATCACGCCCTCATCCCTACGTTCCTGATTCGTCTGCGATCGTTGCGGATACGCCTCCCGCCCGCCGCGCTGTTAGTGGCGAAAATAGCATTGTTCCGGAAGCAAGATTACCTGAGCAGGCGGCGGCAAATGCCGCTCCGCGCTTGCAAACCTTTGCCGAAGTGGTAGCGCTTGCGGCCGAAAAGCGGGATGTGATCCTCAAAATGGCGCTTGAAGACGCCGCTGAGCTCGTCCGTTTCAAGTCCGGCCATATCGAGCTGCATTTGCTGCCGGATGCGCCGAAAGATTTTGCCAACGATCTCGGCCGCAAGCTTAAGCACTGGACCGGCGAGCGCTGGATGATTTCCGTCACCGAGGAGCGGGGCGCCACGCCTCTCGGTGTGGTGCGCCGCGAGCGCGAGGCGCGGCTTTTCGAAGAAGCGCGGCGACATCCCGCCGTCCAGTCGGTGCTGCGGCATTTCCCCGAGGCCGAAATCACCGCCGTCCGCGAACTTGGCGCTGGGGGTGACGGCGCGAAAAAGGATTGACGAAAGCTGCCGCGCACCCAACTTTGAGAGAGCCTTCCCTCCGATCTCCCGCGGGCGCGCAAACGCCGCCGCACCGAAAGGACCGTCATGAAAAACCTCATGGACATGATGAAGCAAGCCAAGCAGCTCCAAGAGAAAATGGCGGAGATGCAAAGCGCCGTCGAGGCGGTCTCGCAAACTGGCACGGCCGGCGCGGGCCTCGTCAGCCTGACGCTGAACGGCAAGGGCGCGCTTGGCGAGATCAAGATCGATCCCAGCCTGCTGAAGGAAAGCGAGCGTGAAATCCTCGAGGATCTGATCGTTGCCGCCCACGCGGACGCTAAGTCGAAGATCGAAGTGACACTGCAAAGCAAGATGCAGGAGTTGACAGGCGGCTTGGAGCTTCCACCCGGCTTGAAGCTGTTCTAGCACCGCGCCTTTTGTCACTGGTTGCGAGCATCGCGGTGATTGACCGCGCCGCGTCCCCCCTACGCTGACTCTCTCGAAGGCACTCCCACCTCGCTCATGTCCCGCAAAGCGGCAGGCCCCGAAATTGAAAATCTGATCGCGCTGCTCGGCCGTCTGCCGGGTCTGGGTCCGCGCTCGGCCCGGCGTGCGGCGCTGCACTTGATAAAAAAGCGCGAACACCTCATGCAACCCCTCGCCCGCGCGCTGGCCGAGGCGGCGGACAATATCCTCGTCTGCCAGGACTGCGGCAATCTCGACACCGTCTCTCCCTGCACCATTTGCCAGGACCCGCGCCGCGACCCGAGTATGATCTGCGTCGTGGAGGAGGTGGGCGATCTTTGGGCTTTGGAGCGAGCGGGCGTCATCAATGCCCGATATCATGTGCTCGGCGGCACGCTGTCCCCGCTCGACGGCATCGGGCCGGACGATCTCTCGATCGGCAGGTTGATTGAGCGCGCCCGTGGGCCTGGCGTCGTCGAGGTGCTGCTCGCGCTGAACGCCACCGTCGAAGGGCAAACCACCGCGCATTACATTTCGGCGGAGCTTGCAAGCGCTGGGCTGACCATCTCCCGTCTGGCGCACGGCGTTCCGGTCGGCGGCGAACTCGATTATCTCGACGAAGGCACCCTAGCGGCCGCCATCAAGTCGCGCAGGCCGGTTTGACTCACGATTCGCGAGGTCTGCCTGGCTTTTATCCGTGCTGGTTTGCTGCTACATAACAAAAGAGCATTTCGGAGCGAAAAACATGGTTGCGCGCATCTACCGGCCAGCAAAGACAGCCATGCAATCGGGCAACGCCAAAACCCAGCATTGGGTGCTGGAATTCGAGCCCGACACCCCGCGCCAGACCGAGCCCCTCATGGGCTGGACCTCCTCGGGCGACATGAAGCAGCAAATCATCCTCGCCTTCCCCAGCAGGGACGAGGCGGTCGACTACGCCCGCCGCAACGGCATCGCCTACCGGGTGTTCGAGCCGCATCCGCGCGCGCGCACCAAAAAGGCCTATGCCGACAATTTCAAATTCGGCCGCATCGGCAGCTGGACGCATTGAGCCGCTTTAACGACGGCGCTTTCCGGATTATTGTGCGCGGCGGCGGGCGGCGGGGCGGATGGTTCTTGTGCCAATCTTGAAAAGATGATCCCGCCCGCTTGCCGACGGCAACGGTCCCGTAGCTCAACAGGATAGAGCACCAGCCTTCTAAGCTGGGGGTTGCAGGTTCGAGCCCTGCCGGGATCGCCAATAAATTCAATGACTTAGCGATGACTCGGAATTGCGGAACCAGTTTGCGGAACCGTGGCGGAACCAAGATGGCCGTCGGTGGCGTTTGCCGGTTGGTTCCGCAGGGATGCCGTCCGGCTATTCGGACCACCTCCGTTAGCTGTGGAAAACTGGCTAAAGAGAGATGCTCGTGACCTAACCTCGTGAGTTCTTCCTCTCCTGATCCCAAGCTTCGAATTCCTTCAAGTCCCAGCATATTCGCCGCGCTGAGAGCGGGATGCGACGCGGGAAAAGCCCCTTCTTCTCAAGCCGGTCGATCGTGTCTCGCTATAATCCAGTGATTTGCACGATTTGCTTACGTGTCAGGTACCATGGCCGCGAAATCTTGATCAGTTGCTCAGATCGATCATTCATGTCTTCTTACTCCGGAGGGCTTTGGTCGTCGTACTTTGCTCATTCATTGCTGGAGAGGGGTATCCGATCATTGTTGGCGATTCATCGAACAGCGTGAGTGCGCGAACCGCATAAGCGAGCCCATCAGATGGGGCGATGGCCGGAGAAATGATACGGGAGTGCCTCGCTGTCCTTCCTCATCCGTCGGTTGGAATCGCTCGCGTAATCTGCGCAACCTCTTATGGCTGCTTACAGACGCCGAGCTGCGGGTTCAGTAGCTCTGCGAAAAGTTGCGATCTCTTTTCCATCACGGCTCGGATCGCTGCCAGCGCAGCTTCTCTGCTCTCGAATGGTTGGCTACCAACAAGCGCGGCTGCGAGCGAATGCACGCCGGCGTGGCCGGGATGCCGTCGGGCGGTGATCGGCCAGCGATCTCCAAAGCGCACACGTAGAAGTCGGGCAGGTAATGGTGGTGAACGTCGATCCGGGTAGGCATGGACGCTCCCTCTCTATTGGCTATAGAAGATCACAGTAGCCGCGTTGCGCTATTCCGCGTGCCGCAAAGTTACGACCGATAATGGCCATTTTTGAGAACTTCGATTTGACACACGTCAAAGGCGACCGCCGCGCGCTCGGATACTTTGAACATCCCATTGACCTTTGCGGAGTGTGTCCGATGCCGAAAATGAGAGCTGCGATATTTGTCGAGCCGGGGCGCATCGTGCTCGACGACAAGCCCATGCCCGAGATCGGGCCGCTCGACGCGCTTATCCGCATTACCACGACGACGATCTGCGGCACCGACATTCACATTTTGAAGGGTGAATACCCGGTCGCCAAGGGTCTTACGATTGGTCATGAGCCGGTCGGGATCATTGAGAAACTTGGCTCAGGCGTCACCGGCTTCCAGGAAGGTCAGCGCGTTATCGCGGGCGCGATCACGCCAAGTGGGATCAGCAACGCCAGTCTCTGCGGCTGCGGCTCGCAGGATGGCCCCGGCACAAAGCATGGCTGGAAGGCGATTGGCGGCTGGAAATTCGGCAACACCATCGACGGTTGCCAGGCCGAGTTTGTGCGCGTACCCGACGCGGAAGCGAATTTGTGCGCCGTGCCGGATCATCTCACCGACGAGCAGGTGCTTATGTGCCCCGATATCATGTCGACGGGCTTCAGCGGCGCCGAGACGGGCCGCGTGCGCATTGGCGACATCGTCGCGGTGTTCGCACAAGGGCCGATCGGCTTATGCGCCACGGCGGGCGCGAAGCTGTCAGGCGCCTCGATGATCCTGGTGGTCGATACGGTGCCCGTGCGGTTGGCTGTCGCCAAACAAATGGGCGCCGATCATGTGATTGACTTCAAAACCGCCGATCCTGTGCAAGAAATCATGCGGCTGACGGACGGGCGCGGCGTCGATGTGGCCATCGAGGCGCTGGGCACGCAGGGCACGTTTGAGGCCGCGCTTCGCTCATTGCGGCCCGGCGGCACGCTCTCCAGTCTCGGCGTTTACTCGACCGACCTGCGCATCCCGCTCGACGCCTTCTCGGCCGGGCTTGGCGACCATAAAATCGTGACCACGCTTTGTCCCGGCGGCAAGGAGCGCATGCGTCGCCTGATCTCGGTCGTCGCGTCCGGCCGCATCGATTTGCGCCCGCTGGTCACCCACCGCTTCAAGCTCGACCAGATCGAGGCGGCTTACGAATTGTTCTCGCATCAGCGCGACGGCGTGCTGAAGGTCGCCATCACGCCTTAACAGGCGCAAGGATGACAGCTTGCCCCGGTTGCTCGTCAACCGGCGCGGTGAGAGCGCGCAGCGCATTCAGGATAACAGCCACGTCGATGGCCTCCTGAAACAGCGCGCCTTGCACGGGCGTCAAATAGCCGAACGCCGCTGCGATCATGCCCAAGAACGATAAACCCATGCCAGCGTACACACTTTGCAGCGCGATGGACTTGGTTCGCTTGGCTATCTGAATGGCGATCGCTAAGCGGCCGAGTTCGTCGGTGAGGAGCACCACGTCGGCCGCTTCAGCCGACGCGGCAGCACCCCCAGCTCCCATTGCGACGCCGACATCAGCCGCCGCGAGCGCTGGCGCATCATTGACGCCGTCGCCAACCATCATCACCGGCCCGCGTTGGCGCTCGCGCAGCACGATGCGAACCTTATCCTCTGGCTTTAAATCGCTTTCCACCGCTGTAATGCCGACGTTGCGCGCGATCTCCGCGACGCTATCGGCATGATCGCCGGACGCGAGAACGACGCGGGCGATCCCGGCGGACTTGACGTTTGCGATGAACGCCTTGGCGTCAGCGCGCAGTTTGTCGGCCAGAATGAAAGTGCCTGCATACTTGCCATCAATCCCTATCGCCACCGTGAGCTTACTTCTGGCGTCCGCATCTTGAGCCAAATGCAGGCCCAAGCGCGACGATACAAATGGCAGGCTGCCCAAAACGACCGTCTGGGCACCGACAACGCCCTCGACCCCAGCGCCGGCCGTTTCCACAACGGAGCGCGGCGATGCCAGCGACATCCGCCGCCTTATCGCCTCCGCCACCAACGCCTGCGCCACCACGTTTTTCGACGCTTGATCCAGGGACGCCGCGATGCGCAAAAGCTCATCGGAAGAAAAGCCAGGCGCCGCCTCCACCTTCGCGAGCGACGCCCCACCGAGCGTCAGCGTGCCTGTCTTGTCGATGACGAGGACGCAGATGCGCGTCAACGCTTCGAGAGCCGGGCCGCCTTTAATGAGAATTTTTAGGGATGCCGCCCGCGATAGGCCCGATACGAACGCGACGGGCACAGCCAGGATGAGCGGGCATGGCGTCGCCACCACCAGCACCGCCAGCCCACGAATAGGGTCGCCCGTTAGTGCGTACGCCGCGCTCGCCATCACGACAGTGATTGCGAGAAAGACGAGACCGAAACGGTCCGCGAGCCGCGACATGGGGGCTTTTGACGCCCTCGCCGCCTCCACCAACCGGACGATGCTGGCGAACGTGCTCTCCGCCGCTGGCTTCGAAACCCGCATATCGAACACCTCGCGCACGTTGATGGCGCCGCTTTGCAATGCCTTGCCCGCCGCCAGCCGAACGGGGAGCGCCTCGCCGGTGATCGACGAGAGATCGACCACGGCGAGATCCGACAAGACCTCGCCATCCGCAGGGATCACATCGCCTTTACGAATGAGCAATCGGTCACCGGGCGCGAGCTGCTCGACGGGCGCCGTCTTCAGCCCGCTTGCGCCGTAGCGAAGTGCGGTGCGTGGCGCGCGGGCAAGAAGCGCCGTCATCTCGCGCTGCGCCCGTTGCTCGGCATAGTTTTCGAGGAAACGACCACCCGCGTACATCATGGCGACGACGACGGCCGCCAGCGTCTCGCCGAGGATAAGCGCGCCGGTCATGGAGAGCGCCGCGACGATGTCGAGGCCTACCTCACCCTTCAAAAGGCTTTTGACGATGGCGACCGACAGAGAAATCAGGACGGTTGATGTGGCCCCGATCCAGAAAACATCGGCAATGGTCGTGAAGCCAAAGGCGCGCAATGCGAGTCCAACGCTCAGTGCAAGAACGCAGCCAACAAATAGCGCGTGGTTGAGATATTGGCGGATTGCAATCATGATCTGACCGGGAAATACGAGAAAAGCAGCTCGGGCAGGTGCAAGGGCGGCAGGAACGTCGCCATGTACCTCACGTTGGGCGTGGCGTGGATGTTCAGGCGTCGAATGTCGTTCGCTGAATAGGTGATCTCGACGTCGAGCGGGCCGTGAATGATATGCGCCACGCCTCCCACCCGAACGACAAGCACCTCTATGGTGGGATCGAAAGTCATCCCCTCAAACACTAGGCTCTCATTTGTCGGTTGCGAGTCCACATCGCCTATCGTGATTTGCAGGCTTGCTCTCTGCGTTTTGGGAGCGCGGGAAATGTGATCGAGAACATTTTTCCAATCTGCTTTCTTGAGATGGAGAGATTGCATGAGCCTTATCCGTGGGCGGGGATGTGCGCCGCCTCATCGATATTTTTTAGGCTGATGCTGTCAGTCTAGCTTTGATAATAAACAAATATTTGGAGACATACCCTCTCTTTTGGAAGCTCGACTCTGAGACCAAAATAAAAATTGACTTTATATTGGCCACTCGCCGCTTCAGACGGAGTTTTTCGGAGGGTTTGAGAATTGTCAAAACTTGGAACGCCGCTGCTCTGTTATTTTCATGCTGAAAAAAGCTTGGCTGCATCGGTGCATTATTTTACGGCCTCTGGAACCAACGAGGCGCCGAATAGCTTAGAAAGTATGAGCCAATCAGTTTCCCAATGTTTTAAAGGTCGAAACGACCGCCTTTAACTTTTCGGAACTGGCAGCCACTCAATCAAAAATGGGATGAAAAACTTGGACGCGACTCAGATGCAAAAATTTGAAACTGTTGGGTGTTACGAGCAAACGCCTTCCATGAACAGTATTGGAGGGCATGATGCATGCCGCACATTTGCGTTGCCAGACTTGTCCGGTTAGGACCACTAATATTTGCTCAGCGCTGGACGATCTTACGCTGATTTCTATGGAAAAGATGAGCCGGAAAAGAACGGTCAAAGCCCACGAGGTCATCTTTCACGATGGCGATGTATCCAACCAATACTTCAACGTCAAAACTGGCGCCATCAAGCTGATAAAAACGCTCGGCGATGGCCGACAACACATCGTGGGGCTTCTCTATCCGCCCGATTTCATGGGCCAATGCGTCAACTCCCACCACACCTATTCCGCCGAAACCGCGATCGACACCGAGCTGTGCTCCTATCCACGAGGGCCTTTTGATCTTTTCCTGACAACCCACCCCGAGCTTGAGCGCAAAATTCTCAATATGACGCTTCGCGAACTCGATTCCTGCCGCGATTGGAGTTTGCTCCTCGGCCGGAAAAGTTCTTACGAGCGCGTCGCTGGTTTCCTGCTGATGATTGCGAAACGCATTCCGGACGGCGGCCCAAATGGCGCCGGGGACGCGGGGCCAAATTGCGCGCATTTCCAGTTGCCGTTTACGCGCGCCGAAATGGCCGATTATCTGGGCCTCACGCTTGAAACCGTGAGCCGTCAGTTCAGCCGCCTGAAGGGCGAGCGGATCATCGCGCTCCCCTCAAGCCGCGTTGTCATAATCCCGAATATCGACATGCTCGGCGCGGTGGCGAACGTCGAGACTTGCTCAAAGACCATTGAGCGCAAACAAAGGCTGCTTGCTTAGACGAGCCTTTCCGGAGGTCGGCAGCAGCGGCTCTGCATCGCACGCACGGTCCCCTGCGCCCGCAGGTGATTTTGCTCGACGAACCGGCCTCCGCCCTCGACCCGAATTCCAGCGCCAAGATCGAGGAGCTGATCCACGAGCTGCGGGCTGAGTTCACCATCCCCATCGTGACGCACAGCATGCAGCAGGCGCGGCGCGTGTCTCAGCGCAACGGCTTCATGTATCTGGCGAGCTCGTGGAGTTCGGCGAAACCGAGACGATTTTCACGAAAGCGACCGACAAGCGCACGAAGGATTTTATTAAAGGGCGGTTTGGGTAGGCCGTGCGCGGATTGATGGCGCTCTGAAAATAACTGGATCAGACTTTCAAACAGACACCAAGTATCAGTTTTGGCGAAGTCTGAATTTGACCCGATCCAGACCTCAGTATCACTTTTTCGGGATCAAGGACTAGCTGGGGGTGGAGGGCTTGTTGGCAAGTGCGGGCATCGCTGCGAATAAGAGCAGCATTGCTGCATAGACCCCGCCTTCGGGAGTTGCAAATCTGGCGAACTGCTCTTGCGGGCTTAGGCCCCGCAGCGTTGAGCCAACGATAAGATCGGCGATCTGTTGCATGGCCAGCGCACCAAGGCCAACGGGGACCATTGCTCTCACTGTAGGCTGAAGTCCAACGGCGCGCGGAGCCCATCGCGACGCGACGACAATGACAGCGAGGAGAAAGGGCGCTTCACACAGCACCGCAGCAAAAGCACCCAATCGCGGCTCAACGAGAAGCACGCGGATCGGACCCAAGAGAAAGCCGGCGCCGAACACCAATAGAAAATACAATCCCGATGCGGCAGCAATTGGCATTACGCCTTTCCCTTCAAAGAGGAAAAAACGGCATTTCTGAGCGCCACCTCTCTCGGATCGCCCGTAATCTTCATTCTCATCCGATTGGTCACATACGCATAGCCGACGCCTGTTTCTGGATCGGCGAAGCCAAGCGAACCTCCAGCTCCGGGCGCTCCGAACGCGGCTGGGCTGCCGAACGGGAATGCGGCGCTGGGCTTCATGAAGCCCAGGGAAAACTGAACCTCGCCCTTCAGGCACGCGTCGTAAAAGCCGCAAGTTGGCGGCACAGCGCGTGCTTTAAGCGCATCCAGAGTTTGGGCGCGCAGACCAAGCTCGTGGCCATCATTTGCAAAAACGCTGTAGGCCCGTGCGATGCCACGCGCCGTTCCAACACCTCCCCCGGAAGGCACTTCGAGGTCGCGCGCATAGATGCGCTCACGGTCAGGAGCGATATCCGTTCCAGTCATCGCCCGCCGGAGAATGGAATGCGGGTTGAACGCAGCCAAGACCAACGGAAGGGGCATATCGGTCAGCCTCGACCAAAGGGATGGATTTTCCAGGACTGCAAGCCTGTTATCGGGGATTGCCTCCGGCAGCCCGATGTAGACATCCAATCCGAGCGGTGAAGCGATGTCCTCCTGGAATATTTGCCCCAAGGTGCGATGCTCTGGATCGATACGGCGAATGAGCTCGCCCTCGTAATAGCCAAGCGTGATCGCGTGATAGGCTTGCCGTTCTCCTGGCGGCCAAGCGGGCTTTTGCCGCGCTAAGACGTCGGCCAGTTCGTCGAGATTCCGAACCAGTCTGCGATCGGCCACTTCAGGGATGGCAAACAGCCCGGCCTGGTGCGAGAGAAGCTGGCGGACAGTCATCGTCTCTTTCCCGTTCTGGGCAAACTCTGGCCAGTACGTACAGACCCTTTCTTCGTAGTCGATCCCGCCGCGCGAATGAGCGAGTGCCATCACCATCGCGGCTAAGCCCTTCGTCGCCGAGAACACCAGAACCATGGTGTCCTCTTCCCAGGGCTCCCCGGTTGCGGCATTGCGAACGCCGCCCCAAAGATCGGCAACTTTTTCCCCCTGGTGATAGACGCAACATGCAGCGCCAAGCTCGTCGCGGCTGGAGAAGTTCTCGGCGAAAACATCGCGCACAGGCTGGAACCGCGCACTTACGGTCCCGTAAATCTCAACGCCGGAGAACCTCCCCATGAAACCCGTCCCTCACAGTCAGTCCAAGCCAAATTGGCGCAGCGTGTTCATCCGAGCCACGGATATCTCTTCGTCGCGTGTAAGCCGAAAATAAGCTCGCGCAAACTTCGACGTTATCGGCATCCACTCGTCCTGCGCTTTGATCCTTGTCAAACGCGCGCTGCCCCGCCCGCGCTATGCTCCCCGCCATTAATGGAGGCGCTGGGCCGTCGCGGCCGTTCGGTTTGCGGGCAAACGGGCAGCTTGGACGGAGCCGGCCCATGACCATTCGCAACCTGAATTTTCTTTTCGAGCCAGAGAGCGTCGTGCTGGTGGGCGCGAGCGAGACGCCCGGCTCGCTTGGCCTCAAGGTAGCGCAAAATCTCCTACAAGCGGGCTTTGGCGGGCCAATCGCCTTCGTCAATCCGGGCCATTCCCAAATTCTCGGCCAGCCCTGTTATCCGTCGGCGAAGGCGTTACCATTCATGCCTCAGCTTGCCGTCATCGCCACGCCGCCGCAACATGTGCCGGGCGTCATCGCCGAACTCGGCGCGAAGGGCTGCAAGGCGGCGGTCGTCATCACGGCGGGGGTGGACGGCGAACTCGCTCGCCAAATGCTGGAGGCCGCGCGCCCGCATTTGCTGCGCATCATTGGTCCGAACTGCCTTGGCATTCAAATCCCGCGCCTGAAGCTCGACGCCAGCTTTGCGCAAATGCTTAGCAGCCCCGGCGACATCGCGCTCGTCTCGCAATCGGGCGCCATCACGGCGGCGATGCTGGATTGGGCGGCGGGCGAGGGCGTCGGCTTCAGCCATGTGGTCTCCATCGGCAATGCGGCCGATGTCGATCTGGGCGACATGCTAGACTATCTCGCGGGCGACCCGAAATGCACCGCCGTGTTCCTCTACATCGAGGCGGTGACGCAAGCGGGCAAATTCATGTCGGCGGCGCGGCGCTGCTCGCGCGTCAAGCCGGTCATCGCCATCAAGTCTGGACGCCACCCGGAGGGCGCAAAGGCCGCCGCCTCGCACACCGGCGCATTGGCGGGCTCGGACGACGTCTATGACGCGGCGCTACGCCGCGCGGGCATCTTGCGCGTGCTCGATCTCGATGAATTGTTCGACGCCGCCGAAATGCTGGCGCGGGTGAAA
>JANNOQ010000072.1:0-3790 GCA_031399085.1 Rhodomicrobium sp. | reverse complement strand
CGTGATTTCCGGTTTGAGGCGTTTCTCTCCGACGCCGGGCGTGGCCGGCGACGGAGAGAAATGGTGGATTAGCCGTCCTTGCTCAACTATCGGCAGAAGTTGGTTCCGTCATGGCCGTTCTTGGAAGGGTCCAGAGTCCGGACGCTCCGCATTGCCTACGCTGATGGCGTAGTCCATATGTTAGACAAACAAAGTCACTCTGCTCTGTGCCCGGGAATGCTGACCGTTAATATTCGCGGGCCAGCATGAGCGTCAGGACACGGGTTGTCTGAGCCTGATCGGCCGGATTTTCCGAGCGGCCGGTCAAAGTCAGATCGTAATAATCGATCCAAAACACCTTACCAGCGCCGCGAAAATCGAAAGCCCCGAAATCGTGCTCGCCGTGCGGGCCGTTGTCGGAGGTAAAGCTGCCTACCGCCATCTTGGGTGGGGGTTGGCCGGGATGCACTTCGTGGGCGCGGCGCGAGGTTGCGATAAGGATCGGCTGGTAACTTAGCCCACTGTGACGGCATGATACGCGGAGTAAGTGCATGGAGGCACCCAATCTCCGCCATGTCTGGACCGCCGTATTCCGTTGATCAAGCTTGGCCAGCGAGCCTACATAACGCCGCATGTCGATCGGCGTAACCCGATGCCAGAGCTTGCAACGACGGTTCACGATCGCTGGGTGCGGCACTGCTCTCTACAAAAAATCACCGTTTTTCGGAGCGGGTCCAAGATTGCCAAGTTTGCCGTTGATCTGAGCAAATTAAGCTCCGAAAACAGTCTCTTGAAATATTATATCCGATAATCTAGGCTGCTGTTGAGTTTTCGGAGAAATGCGATGCTGATCGGCTATGCGAGGGTCTCGACACGAGACCAGAACTACGAACTGCAGCTCGATGCTCTTGACGCGGCCGGCTGCGCCAGGATCTTTGAGGAGAAACTATCCGGTGCACAGCGTGATCGTCCGGAGCTGAAGGCAGCGCTCGACTACGTTCGGCCAGGCGACGCACTCGTGGTCTGGAAACTTGACCGGCTTGCGCGATCGCTAAAGCAGCTGATCGAAACGGTCGAAATGCTGTCCGAGCGCAAGATCGGGTTTTGTTCGTTGACAGAGAAAATCGACACGACCACTTCGGGCGGGCGGCTGATCTTTCACATCTTTGGCGCCCTGGCAGAATTCGAGCGCTCGATCATCCGGGAACGTACAACTGCGGGGCTCACGGCCGCCAGGGCGCGTGGTCGCGTCGGTGGGCGCCCGCCGGCATTGAGCGCAAGTGATTTTCGCGTTGCGCAGACCCTGCTCAAGGACGGAGAGCTGACCGTGGCGGAGATTGCAGAGCGCCTGCATGTGGCGCCGTCGACGCTCTACAAGCATGTTCCTCGCCCGCGCTCATCGACCATCCAAGATGCAACATAATCGGCATCGCGAACATGAGATCCACGGCTCAAGCCGCCACTGCCAGGATCTGCTTCTGTGCCGAACGACCCTGCAGCGCGACACCTTCATAGTACGCCCTGCCATTGATCTTGAACTTGCGGCCGCCCATGCGTGAGATAACCTCGGCAAAGCGACGGCCGAACATCTGCCGCGAACAGGTCTTAATGCCATCTGCCTCGCACCAAGCGACGAAGTCCAGATAGGCGACTTCCGCTTGGATACGACCCGTGCTCAACACATCGAGCCTACAGAACGCCCAGCGGGTGATAATGTCCGCTGGCGTCTCGGGCAGCTTAACGACTTGGTGTCGGACCAGCGGCGGGTGCTCGGGCGCGGGCCTGGCGTCTTCGGCAGTGTCGGCAGTGTCGGCAGTTTGCTGCGCGGGCGCGGCCGGAACGGGCCGGCCCGCCAACACGACAAAGGTAAGGCCGAGAGTGCTGCCGATCTCGACGAGCAGGGCGATCAGAATGGCGAGGACGTCGCGGATCTTGGTTTCGCCAAGCGCGGTTAACCTGCTGAGTGTAGCGGATTGTGGATCGGCTATTGAAGCCGCTACAGGCACGGCCTCCAGCGTCCTCCGATCCGCAACCAAGCTGGCGTCCAGTTCGGCGGCACTTTGGGATCCGGCGAGTTCCTTACGCAGCATATCGACTTTGGGGCAAACCTCATTCGACACCGGACCATTGATGACTCTACAGCCATCGGCTCCGGGGGTCCGAAGCAGGGTATCGATCTCGGCCTCTATTACTCCCGCGGGGCGCGGCGCGCCGAGCTGATCGAGTTGCCGCGCGGTTCGCTCGATCCTGGCTTCCCATGCTTTGCGATTGTCGATCGCCAACTTGTTCGTCGTCGTCGCCTCGCCGCGGGTTGATGCGGCAAACCCAATGGCGGCGGCAAGTGAGTAGCAGATCACCCCGGCGCAAAATAGCGCGGCGATCACAGCCAAGATCTGATGCTGTTTCTGCCATAGCAAAATCGCTACAAGCGGTAGCGCAACTTTCATCAGATCCGCCGCAAGCGACAATGCGCCATAGAGGATCCGGTCGAATGGTGTAGTGGCAAGCGATAGGCCGAATTTCAAATTTGCGGCCATCGATACGAGCACAAAAAGACACGCCGCGAGGAACCCTGCGGCGAGCATGATCGTCTGCCCGATGTCTTTTCCTTCTGAGCTCTGCATAACAAAAAAGCGCGGCCCGATAGGGAACGCGCGAACAACTTCATCTCCGTCGAAGCTACCACGTTGCGGTGCATTCGGCAAAGCGGGCTATGGCGCGGTGTGGATCTGTCACAGGATTTGGCTTTCTGATTGCTCGGGTCATGGCGAGCGCAGCGAAGAGTATTTACAAATGCGAAGCGCGGCCCACGCCTGGCCCCTAAAGTAGTGAAAGCGCGCGAAGCGGCGGCGGCAAATCTTTCCCGCATTTTCTCCGTCGCCGATCCGTCTGGGCACCGGGGAGTTTCGCCTCAAATGCGCCTCTCATTCCAGCGCGACGGCTCTGGTAGGACCACTGCTTCAATGCCAAAGTGCCCCCATCCAAAGTCGCGCACGATAAACGGGAGCGAGGCATTGATCATTAAAAGGGAGAGCGTTCGCGCGCTTCTGCTGACAAGCGCGCATGATCTGCTTCTGATGAGAATTCGTCGGCCGGATAACCATGAGGTTTTTTGGATCGCGCCAGGTGGCGGTCTTGAGGAAGGCGAACAAAGGGAGCAGGCGTTAAAACGGGAGCTTTACGAAGAGCTCGGCTTGCGGGCTTTCGAAATGGGTCCCCTGGTCTGGCGAAGGCAGCACACTTTCAACTGGGATGGTCGGCGCATTTGCCAACGTGAGCATTACCATATCGTCGATGTTGATCGTTTCGATCCTCGTATGTCTGACCCGACAGAGGCGAAGGTCTTGGATCAGTTTCGATGGTGGCGTGCCTCTGAGCTGCGGCACTCAAGGGAGCGACTCACGCCTCTTTCACTTGCAAAAATCGTTGCGTGCTATCTGACTTCCGGCCCCCCAGCGACGCCGCCGACGTGGGAAGTGTTGGTGGATTGATTTGCCAATCGCGATGCCGAGTCCCGGGGTGCGCCAATTTTCGGTTCTCACCACTTCCCGGCCATTCGAGCGACAAGCGCGTTGAGCCTCCATCGCGGTCAGGAGCGGAAATCGAATGGTGGTCTAACCGCTGTATGTCAAACGGATCGCAATGTTGCCCCCCAATCGGCGTCCAAAACTGGCTCTGACGCAATCTCGATGATTTTGCTCATGCTGCTTTGATCAACCTGGCCTGCAGGAGGTCGAGTTTGCCGCGGCCGTACATCTGACGCTTCACCAGCTTGAGTTTGGTGATCTGTCCCTCCGTCTGCCCATTTGAC
>JANNOQ010000071.1:0-170079 GCA_031399085.1 Rhodomicrobium sp. | reverse complement strand
CGTGATTTCCGGTTTGAGGCGTTTCTCTCCGACGCCGGGCGTGGCCGGCGACGGAGAGAAATGGTGGATTAGCCGTCCTTGCTCAACTATCGGCAGAAGTTGGTTCCGTCATGGCCGTTCTTGGAAGGGTCCAGAGTCCGGTCGCTCCGCATTGCCTACGCTGATGGCGTAGTCCATATGTTAGACAAACAAAGTCACTCTGCTCTGTGCCCGGGAATGCTGACCGTTAATATTCGCGGGCCAGGATGATCGTCCGGACACGGGTTGTCTGAGCCTGATCGGCCGGATTTTCCGAGCGGCCGGTCAAAGTCAGATCGTAATAATCGATCTTCCAAAACACCTTACCAGCGCCGCGAAAATCGAAAGCCCCGAAATCGTGCTCGCCGTGCGGGCCGTTGTCGGAGGTAAATCTGCCTGCCGCCATCTTGGGTGGGGGTTTGGCCGGGATGCACTTCGTGGGCGCGGCGCGAAGGTTGCGATAAGGATCGGGTGATAACTTAGCCCACTGTGACGGCATGATACGCGGAGTAAGTGCATGAAGGCACCCAATCTCCGCCATGTCTGGACCTAGATACGAGCACAAAAAGCCACGCCGCGAGGAACCCTGCGGCGAGCATGGTCGTCTGCCCGATGTCTTTTCCTTCTGAGCTCTGCATAACAAAAAAGCGCGGCCCGATAGGGAACGCGCGAACAACTTCATCTCCGCTGAAGCTACCACGTAGCGGTGCATTCGGCAAAGCGAGCTATGGCGCGGTGTGGATCTGTCATAGGATTTGCGGCTGTCTGATTGCTCGGGTCATGGCGAGCGCAGCGAAGGGTATTTACAAATTCGAAGCGCGGCCCACGCCTGGGCTCTGAAGTCGTGAAAGTGCGCGAAGCCGCGGCGGCCGCTCCTATGAGCACCCAGATCCTCGGCTGGGGAGACGACGGCAAATCTTTCCCGCATTTTCTCCGTCGCCGATCCGTCTGGGCACCGGGGAGTTTCGCCTCAAAGCAGAATTGGTGCTGAGACGTCAGAGGCATCCGAGCCGGGCGGCTGGTTGGTTATGTGCCGCTGCCCCCTGGGCACGATACCGATTATCCAGCTCGTAGGTTTTGGCCGAACGCAAGCGAGCGACCTTGATCTTGGTGCTCAGAATTTCCAAGTGAGGCGGCCACGCAAACCGGTGTCGGAAAAATCGTCGGAATATTGTCCGATATAGGAAAGCCCGAGCGTGGCACCGGGAACGGCAACCACATCGACGCCGATCTCAACCAATGCGCTGTTTCGCGCGATCCGCGTACCTTGGATGACCATGCCGATCCCCGTCGCAGCGAAAGCCAGCGCCTGCTCTGGGCTGGTCTCGCCGAAGGCATACTGCCAGGCCAGCGAAGCGTGCGGGATCAGTGTCGTGCCGTCCCATTCCACAGTGGTTCCGGCGCGCACGCCGAGTGTCCCATAGCCGACATTCAGATCGAGTCCCCCACTGGTCAGACCGGCGACGGGACCGCTCTCCGTGAACCCGTTCGTGTCGAGATGCACGTAAGCGAGGCCCGCGAAAGGCTCCAGGACGGCAAGAGGCGTAACAATAGGATAGGCAAGCTCGGCGAAGATCTGACCGGCATCACCATGATAATTGGCGTTCTCCTGCTCCAGGAAACCGGGGAACGCAACCGTGCGCGACGTGTCGATGTCGTTCCAGACCCATGTGCCGCCCGAGCGCAGCGCAAACCCATCGCCAAGGCCGCCGCCCGCATAGGCGCCGAGCACGTAGCTGTCGACCTCGGCCGAACTGCGCTCGTCGTTGCCGAGGTTGGTCCGCAGGTAGCCGGTGGCGAGACCCGCGCGCCAGCCGTCCGGAAGCCCTGCATCGACACCGGTGATGAAGCCGCCGAGATCGCGGTGGGTATTCGCCGAGTCATATTGGCCCCACGCACCGAAGGCGCGGCTCCAGCCCACGAGGTCATATCCGGCGCCGTCACCCTTCGATGCCGTCGTGATGGGGTCGGTCGCCCGGCCTCCCAGGCCGCCATTGCCTTGATAGGCCTGGATCAGGCGTCCGGTGATGGCTTCACGCACATACCGGTTGTCGTCGATAAGTGCCGTGCCCAAGCTTGGATGAATCTCGCCCGACAGGGCATCGAAGGCGTCCCGCGCCCCGGCGAAATCCAGTGCAGCGACCGCCGCGAAAAGCGGGTTGGTGCTCGGGAATTGATTGAGCGCGCGCGCCACCGCGAATTGGTTCGGCGTCTGGGCGGCGGAGGTGAGCGAACTGATCTCCACGACGAGATAGACGTTGTTCGGGTCGTATTCCAGGCTGTAGGCGAGGAATGCCGAGCTGCCGGCCAGGGTGTCGAACGTCCCCGTCACCCCGCCCGCCGCGGTCAGGATCGCGTAGCGGGCCAATGAGGGCGTGCCGCTGACGCTGACCGTGCCGCCCGTCAGCGTCGCTTCACCGCCGGCGAGAATAAGATCGGCCTGCGCCCCGCTCACCTCGACCGCATAAATCGAGCCGGGAGCAAACGACACGTCGCCGACCACGTTCAGGGTTCCGGGGGAGGTGCCGGGCGCGACGGTGCCGCCGCTGAGCACGCTCAAACTGTTGATCGTGCCGCTGCCGCTGGCGATACCGGTCCCCGAAACCGAGACGTCACCAGGGAGCAGCCCGCTGAAGATGGCCCGTCCGCCGGTAATCGTCACGTCGCCTGAATAGCTCGGCGAGTCCGTGGCGAAGGTCGCCGTGCCCGCGAGCACGTTCACGGCGCCGTTGCCGGCAAGCTCCGGCGTGAACGCGAATGTGCCGAGCAGGTTGAAGTTGATGCTGCCATCGCCGCCGGCGAACAGCACCTGAGGGGTCGCGAGCGTACCGGGCGCTGCGGCTGCGCCGTTCGCCGCGGCGCCGAAGTTGAGGACACCCGTGCTGCCGACATTCCCGGCGACGATGGTCTGCAATGCGCCAAGGATCTGGCCGCCGCCTTGCACGGTGACCGCGCCCGCGCCGTCATTGCCGATAACCAGATTGTTCGAACTCAAGTTCCAGGTTCCGGCGTTGACCACTGCGGCGCCGATGCCGTCAGCGCCCCCGCCAAGAATTGCGCCAGTGCTCGTCACAGACCCGCCGCTGAGCACGCTCAACGTGCCCTCGCCATCTTCGCCCACCTCCAGAGCGTCCGTCACAAATTGCGATCCGGTGCCGGTTACGGTCACCGCGGACGGAGCCGACTGCTGGCCCGAGATGGTGGAGGTGCCGCCGACCTGGAACAGCGCCGCGTCGCTGACGACAATGATCGCCGGCCGTTCGTCGCCGATGATGGCATCGCCCACAACGGTAAGGCTCGATCCGCTGCCGGAAATCAGAATGTCGCCGCGCGTAATCTCCTCGTCGTAATTGCCCATCGACAAGGTGCCGGCGACCGTTACCATCGCCCCGCCCGTGATGTTGAACTCGCCCGCGCCGCCTTCATCGCCGACGATCAAACCCCCGCCGATGGTCCATATCGTTCCGGCGCCGGAGACATTGGCCGTGCCTGTGCCGAGATCGCTGAAATAGCCGAAGACCACATCGTCACTGATGACGGTGCTGCCGCCCGAGACGTTCAATACACCCTGACCATCTTCGTCGCTGATGTAGATGTCGTTGACGTTGAGCGTGGCCCCATTTGTTACGTTGAACGTGCCGTCGCCATCGTCGCCGATGCTTAGAGTACCGGTCATATTGAATTGCGACGCCGGGCCGGAGACGTTGACGGTACCCACGGAGCCCGTGGCGGAGCCGAGTATGACGGTGTCGCCATTGAAGACGCCGCCGTTCGAGATGGTCAGCGTCCCGGCGCCGAAGCCGCCAACGGTGACGTCGCCGCCGTTCCAGACCGATCCGGTGCCCGAGATGCTGACCGTGCCAGTGCCGCCGACCTGATCGCCAAGGTCGGCACCCTGCGAACTCGTCACAACGCCGCCGCCGGTAATGTTAAGCGCTCCCGTGCCGAGAGCGCCGATGTAGAAATTGGAAAGCGTGGTCAAAGTCGCTGCGGGGCCCGTCACGTTGACTGTGCCGACTCCGGTGGCGAATTGCCCAAGCGTTGCCTCAAAGGTCGTGACGACCCCGCCGGTGACGATGTTCAGCACGCCGGTCCCCGTCGTGCCGACGAACAGATCGTCGCCGCCGGGGATCGCGCCAGGCGGAACGGTCAGGGTCGCGTTGTTGATCGTCGTCTGCTGCGCGGAGACCGAAGATAAGCCACCGATGGCTAAAATTATGAGAGCAAAAAGGATGTGCCGGCGTATGGCGGGCATGGGGGTCCTCGCGG
Organism: Rhodomicrobium sp.; assembly: GCA_031399085.1. GTDB lineage: Bacteria > Pseudomonadota > Alphaproteobacteria > Rhizobiales > Rhodomicrobiaceae > R-RK-3. The sequence continues at coordinate 165,792 of JANNOQ010000071.1, read as the reverse complement.
ATTGACCATGTCGACACGCACCTGATTCGCGCCAAACGGGAAGATGTTATGCAAGCACAACCTAAGAAATTTGGAGCGGGGTAACGCCGTTGCTCCCACCCTTCTTGCGAGCAGAGCCGCCTTTCAGTCTCGCACCCGCTATGTCCGCAATTCACCGCACTCTCACCCTGATTGGCAATGACGTTCGACGGAGAGAAACGAGTCAAAACTGTCCGACGAGCAATTGGCCGGGCTGCGGTGGTTTTGCGCTCAGACGCGTTGGCCAACGGGCCAGGACAGTTGGACATAGGCTTTCATGAAGTAAAATCTCGGCTGGCAAACGTCGCGGTCGACGCAGGAATCGGTGAGACTGATAAGTGAGGATCCGCTCGGCTAGAGACCTCAGCCGAAGCGCAGGTGTGGGAGCAAATGTGGGAACGCCAAGCGATCTTTTCGTAAAAATACATAAAAAACAGCGAGTTATTGCTAAGGGCTGGCGGAGAGGGAGGGATTCGAACCCTCGGAGCGCTTGCGCGCTCACCGGTTTTCGAGACCGGCCTATTCAACCACTCTAGCACCTCTCCGGAGAGGCTCTATGTATCCCGCGCGGCTCGCCTCCGCAAGCGCGGGTGAATGCTGGCAAAGCGGTTCGGAGCAATTTCTCGAACAGGTCAGGCGACGCTCGAAAGCGGCGCGGGCGCAGGTGCGGCCGGCGGGTAAAGCTCATCGAGCGGCATCGACCGCCCATTCGCCTGCACGATGCGGCAATGGTAGCGCCGCAGCGCGCGCGGATGCGGTACCCCGCAGGAGTGCGCGATAACGCCGACATCCTTGCGCATATTGTGCACGAAATTGGCAACGCGGACGGCCTTGTCGGCGGGGTCGAGGCCGCGCTGTAGCCTTGGATTGTGGGTGGTGATGCCCGTTGGGCAGGTGTTCTTGTTGCATTTGAGCGACTGAATGCAGCCAAGCGCGAACATGAAGCCGCGCGCGGAAATCACGGTGTCGGCCCCGGCGCAATAAGCCCAAGCAACCTCCGCCGGGGTAATGAGCTTGCCGGAGGCAAAGATCTTGATCCGGTCGCGCAGTCCGTATGTGCTGAGGATGTCCACCACCATCGGCAGCGCTTCCTTGATGGTGAGGCCGACATTGTCCATCAGCGGCATGGGCGCTGCTCCCGTGCCGCCGTCGCCGGAATCGACGGCGATGAAGTCCGGCGCGCTTTCGATTCCCCGCACGTGGACCTCCTCGCAGAGCCGCTCCAGCCAGCCATAGGCGCCGATCACGCATTTGAAGCCCACGGGTTTGCCCGCAATCGCGCGGATGGTCTCGATTGCATCGAGAAGCTGCGGCACCGAGTTGACCTCGGGGTGGCGGTTGGGCGAAATCGAGTCCGTGTAAGCGGGGATGCCGCGGATGGCGGCGATGTCGGGCGTGACTTTGGCGGCGGGCAGGATGCCGCCCTTGCCGGGCTTGGCGCCCTGACTGAGCTTCAGCTCGATCATCCTGACCTGTTCATGCGCCGCGATCGCGCGCAGCCGGTCCGGATTGAGCGAGCCATCGTCATTCCTGACGCCATATTTCGCCGTGCCGATCTGGAATACGATGTCGGCGCCGCCTTGCAGATGGTAGGGCGACAAGCCGCCTTCACCGGTATTTAACCAGCATCGGGCCATTGCCGCGCCTTTGGAGAGCGCCAGCACGGCGGGCTTGGAAATCGCGCCGTAGCTCATGCCTGAAACATTGATGATCGAGGTGAATTTGTAGGGATTTCTGGCATAGGGGCCGACCGTCAAGGCTGGCGGCGGTGAAGCGTCCTCATCCAGCGTCGGAAAGGGGCAGTTGACGAAAATGACGGTGCCGACCGGCGTCAGATTGCGGGTCGAGCCGAACGCGCTGGTGTTGTCGCCGCCGGCCGAGGAGCGATTGACCCAGTCGCGCTCGGCGCGGTTGAAGGGCAGCTCCTCCCGGTCGAGAGCGAAGAAATATTGGCGGAAGAATTCGCCCAATGCGGTAAAGATCGAGCGGAAATGGCCGACGACAGGATAGTTGCGCCGGATGGCGTTCGCCGTCTGCGAGACGTCCGCAATGAACACGATCGCAATGAGAAGCACGATCAGTCCGACGGCAAAAACGAACAAAGTGGAAAGGAACTGAATTCCCTCCATCGTGAATTGGCCGATCAGGGTCACGGCTTTCCTTCCCACGGGGCACGGAGGTTACGCGGATTTCGACGGCACGCGAAACGCCTGCCCGCGGAGCCGCAGCTTGGTGCAAATCTACCACGCCAAATCTCACATGAGTGTCACATTACCGCGCAGGCCGCAGGCGTGGGACAGGTATATAGCGTCGTCGAATTGATGTGAGGCGTTAGACCATGATCCCGAACGCATCTTCGGCGTTTCGACGGATCGCGGCGATATTGCCCGCATAGTCGCCGCCCTTGAAGACGCCCGACCCGGCGACAATCGCATTTGCTCCCGCGCGCGCCACCTGATCGACGGTTTCCGCGTTGACGCCGCCATCGACTTCAAGGTCGATGGGCCGGTCGCCGATCATCGCTTTCAGACGCCGGATCTTTTCGCATTGCGCCGGGATGAAAGCCTGGCCGCCGAAACCGGGGTTGACCGTCATCACCAGAATCAGGTCGAGCTTGTCGAGCACATATTCGATGGCCGACTCCGGCGTCGAGGGCGTCAGCGAAACGCCTGCCTTTTTTCCAAGCGCGCGGATTGCCTGAAGCGAGCGGTCCAGATGCGGACCGGCTTCGGCGTGGACGGTGATGATGTCCGACCCCGCTTTGGCGAACGCCTCCAGAAAGGCGTCGCAGGGCGCGATCATCAGATGCACGTCGAACAGCTTTTGACTGTGCGGCCGCAGCGCCTTGACGATGTCGGGGCCAATAGTGATGTTGGGCACGAAATGACCGTCCATCACATCGACATGCACCCAGTCGCAGCCTGCGGCGTCGATGGCGCGGACCTCCTCGCCAAGGCGCGCGAAATCGGCGGACAGGATTGACGGGGCGATGACGATGGGGCGCTGCTGCGTGGCCATGCTCAAGCCGCCTTCGCCGCGCTGATGCGCGGGTCGAGTTCGCCCGATGCATAGCGCTTGGCCATGTCTGCCAGCGGGATCAGCTTGATCTTGGAGGCCTTCCCGGCCGTGCCGAATTGCTGGAAGCGTTCCTCGCAAATCTTCTGCATCCCGGAGATGGCGGGCTTGAGATATTTGCGCGGGTCGAACTCGCCCTTATTCTTGAACAGCACCTTGCGAATTTCAGCCGTCGCGGCAAGACGCAGATCGGTATCGATGTTCACCTTGCGCACGCCGTGACGGATGCCGCGCACGATTTCCTCGGCGGGCACGCCATAGGTCTCGCGGATTTCGCCGCCATTTTCATTGATCATGTCGAGCAAATCCTGCGGCACCGACGAGGACCCATGCATGACCAGATGCGTGTTTGGCAGCCGCTCATGGATGGCCTCGATGACGCTCATGGCGAGCACGTCGCCAGTCGGCTTGCGGGTGAATTTGTAGGCGCCGTGCGACGTGCCGATGGCCACCGCCAGCGCGTCCACCTTGGTCTCGGCGACGAACTCGGCGGCCTGCACGGGGTCCGTCAGCAGCATCTCCTTGGAGAGCTTACCCTCGAAGCCGTGGCCGTCCTCCTTCTCGCCCTCGCCCGTTTCAAGCGAGCCGAGGCAACCCAGCTCCCCTTCGACCGAGACGCCCGCCCAATGCGCCATCCGCGTCACGTCACGGGTGATGCGGACATTGTAATCATAGGAGCCGGGGGTCGCGCCGTCCTCTTCCAGCGAGCCGTCCATCATCACCGAGTCAAAGCCCAGCCGGATCGCGGAGGCGCAGGTTGCTTCTTTGTTCCCATGGTCCTGATGCAGGCAGATCGGGATCGCCGGATATTGCACCTCAAGCCCTTCCACCAGCTTGGCCAGCATCAAATCGCCCGCATAGGCGCGCGCTCCCCGGCTGGCCTGAATGATGACCGGCGCATCGCTCTTCTTGGCGGCCTCAAGAATGGCGAGGCCCTGCTCCATATTGTTGATGTTAAAGGCGGGCACGCCATAGCCATGCTCGGCGGCGTGGTCCAAAAGCTGTCTGAGCGTAATTCTTGCCACGGTCACGTCTCTCCTTATTAAGCGGCGGCCCGGGATTGCGCCAGCGCGACGACGCCCGGCAGTTCGCGGCCCTCAAGCCATTCCAGGAACGCGCCGCCCGCCGTGGACACATAGGTGAAATCGTCCGTGACGCCAGCCTTGTTAAGCGCGGCCACCGTATCGCCGCCGCCGGCCACGGAGACAAGCTCGCCCGCCTTGGTGCGTTCCGCCGCGATCTTGGCCAGCTCGAACGTTCCTGCCCCAAATGGCGGCGTTTCGAAAGCGCCGACCGGGCCATTCCACAGAAGAGTTTTCGCTGCCCTGATCCGATCGCCGAAATCCTTGAGGGATTTTGGACCGATGTCCAGAATCATACCATCGGCGGGAATGTCGGTTATGGCATGAACGGCGTGCGGCGCGTTCGCCTCGAAGGTCTTGGCGACAACGGCATCGGACGGCAGCACGATGCGGCAGCCGGATTCCGCCGCGCGCGACATGATTTCCTCGACCGTATCGGCAAAATCGGGCTCGCAGAGCGATTTGCCGACCGCGTAGCCTTGGGCGTGCAGGAAGGTGTTCGCCATGCCGCCGCCGATAATGAGCATATCCACCTTTGGCGCAAGATTGCTCAACAGCGGGATTTTGGTGGACACCTTGGCGCCCCCGACAATCGCGGCAACCGGCCGTTTGGGTAGCTCCAGCACGAGCTTGAACGCTTGCAGCTCCGCCAGCATTTGCGGCCCTGCAAAAGCGGGAAGCGCGTGCGCGATGCCGTAGACCGAGGCATGGGCGCGGTGCGACACGGAAAACGCGTCGTTCACAAAAATATCGCCGAGACTGGATAGCTCGGCGACGAAATTGGCTTCGTTGCTTTCCTCACCGGGATAAAATCGCAAATTTTCCAGAAGCACGATGTCGCCTGGCTGCATGGCCGCGACCGCATTCTTGGCGACCGGTCCGATGCTGTCCTCAACAAATTGGATACTGCGACCGCCGATCATTTCCCTAAGTTTGTCCGCGACCGGACGCAGCGAATATTGCGCCTTTCGCTCCCCGTCCGGCCTGCCGAGATGCGAAAACACGATGATCCTGGCGCCTCGATCCGACAAATTTTCCAAAGTCGGCACAAGGCGTTCGATCCGCGTCGCATCGCTCACCTGATTTCCGGCAAGCGGCACGTTGAGGTCGGCCCGCACAATGACGCGCCGGCCGGAAACGTCGATGTCGTCGATGCCTTTGTAAGTTCCGTTGGAAATGATCGTCGCCATGGCTGCTTTCCAATCTGTTACAGGTCGTATGCCAAAGGTGGGCGGCGCACGGCTAGTGCGAGTGCTAAGGAAACGTCCATAAATCCGGTCGCGTCAGTATCTATACTAGCGAACACATGTCCTGTTTGGGAAGCGTTGACCATAAGAAATGCAGGGTACCCGTACAATTGCCTGTTTCCGCGCCTTTTCGTTGGCAATCGAGTCTCCCGCCGAGAAGAACCCGCTATTCGAACCCTCGTTGCTTTGCAGGCGCCGTTGGGTGGCTGTACAATGATGCGAGCGGAAACGATGATTTGCGTGTCACAAACACTCCCTAGGTCTCGATCGACGTTGTTACAATTCTGTCTTATGAAGCTGCTACACAAACTTGAAGTGCGCCTGCCTTCATGAAAATCTCCCCATTCGAGACCATTATGACAAAGCATGATCAGCTCGCTGAACTGGCTGCGCGGGCTGAAGGTCCATTGCTGTTATGGGGCCGCTCTCTTCAGAATTTCCGGCAGATTTGCAGCCTGTTTCCTTCCAGCCCGTTCGTCGGCCGCGCCATGAGCTGGGCGATCGCCGAGCGTCCGGCGGAACATGTCGTTGAGTTGGGTGCAGGCACCGGCGCGGTGACACGCCAGCTCATCAGCTACGGCGTCGCGCCCGGGCAGTTGACGCTGGTGGAGATCGACTCACACCTCGGCGGCCATCTGCGCCGCAGCTTTGCCGATATGGATGTGATCATCGCGCCCGCGCAGGACCTCGCCAAACTTTGGCGGGAGCGTAACGGCCCGGCCGTGGGCGCGGTAGTTTCGACCATGCCGATGCGTTTGTTCGGCAAGAAGACCATCATGTCGATCATGCGGAGCAGCCTTGCGGTGCTGGAGCCGGGCGGGGTTTTCGTGCAGTTTACCTATCGTCAAAGCAGCCCCGTGCCGGAGCGGATTTACAATGCGCTTGGCTTGACGGCGGAGCGTTATTGCCGGGTTTGGATCAATTTGCCGCCGGCGGGAATTTGGGTGTATCGCAAGCCGCTCGATTGACTGGGGGTCTTGTGGATCAGCATTGTGCAGCAGTTGCTAGTAAGCTCGCATCAAGCTACTTTCGTCGTATGAATGAGCGGCAGCAGCTAATTGACAAAGCAAAAGAGGTCGCGGCAAACCTTGGGTGTCGGCGGCTTGCTAGATCTGATTTCATTCGAGAAGCTGGGGTGCCCGAAAGTCGAATACGTCAGCATTTCGATGGCTGGCTAGAACTTTGCGAACTAGCAGGTTTAGAGACGAACACCCAGAATGTTCGGCTGGACGATGACGAAATATTCGTTGCTATGAGAGATGCCTTTGTACAGATGGGACGAATTGGTCCCATGCATAAATTCAATCGCGTTTTTCGATTTAGTGTCGATATCTTTAAGCGACGTGGAATGCGATGGAACGATGCGCTTTTGGCATTTCGACAATGGTGCGAGAAGAATGATCCAAATTTCTACCTGCTAGCAGAATTACCTGTAGCGGCAGAAACTCGCGCGTTGGCATCATTGCCGCCCGACTTCAATGTCGACACCTCAAGTAAAGTATCGACGTGGGCACGAGTAAATGGACGCGTTTACGGTGAGTTTCTTAACTTTCGTGGGCTGCAACATGCCCCTGTAAACGAGCAGGGCGTTGTATTCCTCTTTGGGATGGTCGCGCACGAACTAGGGTATACAGTTGAGAGCGTTCAAACAGGTTATCCGGACTGCGAAGCGAAACGGAAAATTAGTCCCAATCGGTGGGAACGGATTCGTATCGAGTTCGAGTTCACAAGCCGGTCTTTCCGTGATCACGGTCATGATCCAAAAGGTTGTGACGTAATCGTATGTTGGGAGCATAACTACCCGGCATGTCCGGTCGAGGTTTTGGCGTTGGGCGATGCGATCAAAAAGCTGCCTGGATACGATCCCAATCGACAATCACCAGCTCGTTAGTCGCGGCGCAACTCTTCGGTCTGTGATAACTGAAAAACGTTACGTTGCGCCTATTCCGGGGGTTCAAGCCTCGTGGACCACCTACCGATTTTCCTCGATATTCGCGGCAAAACCGTTGTCGTGACCGGCGGCGGGACGCTGGCCGCGCGGCGCGTCGAACGGGCGCTCGGCGCCGGCGCGCGGGTTAAGGTTTTCGCCAGCGAACTGTCCGAGGAGTTCCGGCCGTTTCAGGGCAACGCGGCCGTCACCTATTTCCATCGCCCGCCTGAGCTGGACGACCTCAAAGGCGCGATCCTCGCCTATGGCGCCGAGGAGGATTTCGCGCGCGACAAACGCTTACGCGATCTGGCGACCGAGGCGGGCGTCCTCGCCAATGTCGCCGACACGATGGAGCTGTGCGACTTTATCAGCCCCGCCATTCTCGACCGCACGCCGCTGGTTGCCGCCATCTCATCGTCCGGGGCCTCGCCAATCCTTGCCCGCATCATTAAGGCGGAACTGGAAAGCGCCATCCCCGCGACGTTCGGCGAACTATCGGCGTTTCTTCGGCGTTTCCGCGACGAGGTGGCGCTGCGCATCACCGATGGTGTCCGCCGCCGCCGCTTCTGGGAGGATGTGATCGAAAGCGCGGTCGCCGAGCGCGTCATGGCCGGCGATTTCGCCGGAGCGGAAGCGGGGCTTCGCGCCAAGCTTGCCGCGCTTGACGACGCGGCTGGCGGCAAGGCCATCGGCGAAGTCTATCTCGTCGGCACCGGTCCCGGCGATCCGGACCTCCTTACCTTCCGCGCCCTGCGGCTCATGCAGCGGGCCGATGTCGTGCTGTACGACCGGCTGATCGGGGCGCGCATCATGGACCTCGTCCGGCGCGACGCGACGCGCATCTATGTCGGCAAGCAGGCTAGCGATCACACGATGAGCCAGGACGAGATCAGCCACACCCTCGTCCGGCTGGCGCTGGAAGGTCGACGGGTGCTCCGTTTGAAGGGCGGCGATCCATTCATTTTCGGGCGCGGCGGCGAGGAGATCGAGGCGATTGCCCGGCACGGCATCCCGTTCCAGGTCGTGCCCCGGCGTCACGGCGGCGGCGGGCTGCGCCGCCTATGCGGGGATTCCGCTCACCCATCGCGACCATGCACAAACCTGTATCTTCGTCACCGGTCACGGCAAGAATGGCGAGGTCGATCTCAATTGGCAGGCGCTCATCCAGCCGCGCCAGACAGTGGCGATCTATATGGGACTGGCGACGATCGGCGCGGTCATGGCGGCCTTCGTCGCGCATGGCGCAGCGCCGGACATGCCTGTGGCGGTAGTGGATAACGGCACGCGGCGGGCTCAGCGCGTCGTCACTGGCACGCTTGCCGACATCGCCGAGAACACGGCCGCGGCCGGATTGAATGGCCCCGCGATTATCATTATCGGCACGGTGGTGACGCTGCGCGAGCGGCTGGCCTGGTTCGAGCCCGGCGGCAACGACGCCGAGGCCCATCTTGCGAGTGCACAGGATTAAAGCGGCGCGTCCAAAGTTGATCAATTCTTCCGCAAAGGCCGCCCGTAAAGCTCCAGCCTATGCCCGACCAGCTCATACCCCAATTCGCGCGCCACGCGCTCCTGGAGCTTTTCGATTTCCTCATTCTTGAATTCGATCACCGTGCCGCTTTCCGTGTCGATCAGATGGTCGTGGTGCTCGCTCTTGACCCGCTCGTAGCGCGCCCGGCCGCCATCGCCGAAATCGTGGCGGTCGATGATGCCCGCATTCTCCAATAGCCGCACGGTACGGTAGACGGTTGACAGGGAAATCCGGCTGTCGACCTGATTTGCGCGGCGGTACACTTCCTCAACGTCGGGATGGTCGGTCGCGACGGACAGCACGCGCGCGATCACCGCGCGCTGCACGGTCATGCGCATGCCCTTTTCGGCACAAAGCGCCTCGATTTTTGACAGCTGATCTTTAAGTTTCGCCATGGCGAATGGGCGCATCGGTGTTCGACTTCCGGCGACGATATGTTGCTTCTCAAGCCATGTCCAGCGGGCGGGGCGGCTGACGAATTTTTCCTCGCAATTCGCGGGACCGTCAGGCGCGGCGCGTCGCAGCGTATGCGGTCTATCGAGCCGGCGGGTGCAGGGCGCGGAGCGAGACCGTCATGATGATGGCGTCCTCCAGTCCGTCGGCTGTCTGATAATAGCCCGCGCGGCGTCCGGTTTCAGCAAAGCCAAGATTGGCATAGAGGCGCCGGGCGGCGGTATTGCGGACGCCGACGTCAAGGAACAGCGTCTCGGCACCTTGCCCGGCCGCATCGTCGATTAACCGCGCTAGCATTGCGGACGCGATCTTTCGCCGCCGTAGCCCTTGGTCGACGCCAAGGGTGAGAATTTCCGCCTCGGGCTCCACAACGCTCAGGACGGCGAAACCGGCAAGCCGCTCGCCCAGCCACGCGGTGACGCCCGGATAGGCTGCCAGCGACGCAAACCGGCGGAAATCGGCGGCGCTCCAGGATTGCGGGAAACAGCGAGCGTGGAGCTGCGCCACGGCGTCGGCGTGTTCGGGGGTGAACTGCAAGAGCGCGAGCGCTTCGCCATTATCCGGCTCGGGCAAGGCTCTTATCCGTTTGCTGCTTGGCATCGGGCGGGCGCAAATACAGCGGCGCGGGGGGACGGCTGTCCGGTGTCCGCTCCGACACAATCAGGGCAAGGTCCCCCGCTTCGGGCAGAAGATCGGGTAAGGCCGTGCGCAGGTCCCGGCCAAGGCGTCTCGCCTCTAATGCGACCGCAACTGCGCCGCTGCCCGCGACAAGACTAATGTTTGGCGGCAGGTTCATCGCCAAGTCCGAGAGCGCCACGATCTGCGGTTTGGAGAGCGGCTTGCCTTCGCTGTTGAAATGCTGAATGTAAAGCTCGCCGCGTCTGGCGTCATTAGCAATAGCCAAGCCATCCGACCTTTCGACTTCGCCGAGCCGCAGCACACACCCGCGGGCCATCACTTCAAGGCTGGTCACGCCGACAGCCGGTACACCGGCCGCAAGCGCCAGCGCTCGCGCCGCGGCCACGCCGACGCGGACGCCAGTGAAACTGCCAGGGCCGATCGTCACGCCGATCCGCTCGAGCGCGTCGAAATCGCATCCCGCCTCGTTCATGACCGCACTGATCATCGGGAATAACGCCTCCGCATGACCGCGATCCATCGGCGCGAAACGTTGAATGAGACGCGACGAACCGGGCAGCATGACCGCCACGGAACATGCAGCCATGCTCGTATCAATCGCCAATATCGTCATGCGCAACAGGCCGAATGATTGTGAACGGTCAATGCGCCGCACCCTAGATGATTTCGGCCACTTCGTCGAAGTCCAGGCGCGGGGAGCGGGGAAAAAGCGCCGAGGGATCGCCATGGCCGAGCGCGCAGAGGAAATTCGACTTTACCTGCCCGCCCGGAAAGAATTCTCGGTCCACGCCCGCATTGTCAAAGCCTGACATCGGCCCGGTATCGAGGCCAATGGCGCGCGCGGCAATGATGAAATAGGCGCCTTGCAACGAACTATTGCGGAAAGCGGCGTCCAGGATTTTGGCTTCCTTGCCCTCGAACCAGCTTCTCGCGGCAGGATTATGCGGAAAAGTCTTCGCCAGTTTTTCGTAGAATTTCAAATCGTAGCCGATGATCGCGCACACAGGCGCTTGCATGGTCTTGGCGCGGTTGCCCTCGTCGAGCAGCGGCTCAAGGCGCTTCTTCGCCTCCGCCGAGCGAACGAAAACGATGCGCGCGGGCAATATATTGGCGCTTGTCGGACCGATCTCCATGATCTCGATAATGCGCTGGAGCTGTGCTTCCTCGATCGGCTTGTCCAGCCAAGCGTTATGCGTGCGCGCCAACATAAAGATCTGGTCGAGCGCATCGCTCGCAATCGGTTCGGCCATGACCACCTTGTCTGGTTTCAGTCCGCCGCTACGGCGCGGACTTCCTGCACTTCCGGGATGAAATGGCGCAGGAGATTTTCGATGCCGTGCCGCAAGGTCGCCGTCGAGGACGGGCAGCCTGAGCAAGCGCCGCGCATATGCAAATAGACGACGCCATCCTCATAGCGGTGAAAGACGATGTCGCCGCCATCCTGCGCCACGGCCGGGCGGACGCGCGTGTCCAGCAATTCCTTGATCGTCTGGACGATCTCACCCGCCTCGCCGGCATGTTCGCCCGCATTGTGACCGTCGCCTTCAGGCGTGTCGGTGACAACTGGGGCGCCCGACAGATAATGCTCCATGATAGCGCCAAGCAGGGCCGGCTTCAAATGCTGCCATTCGCCGCCGCTCTTAGTCACGGATATGAAGTCGCTGCCGAGGAACACGCCCGTGACGCCTTCAACGTCGAAAAGGCGCGTCGCCAGCGGCGAGGCCTTCTCCGCGGTGTCGCGGTCGCGGAACTCGCGCGTCCCGTTCGGGAGGACTTCGCTCCCCGGAATGAATTTGAGCGTTGCCGGGTTGGGTGTGGCTTCGGTCTGAATGAACATGGTTGCCTCATATGCCGGTCGCAGCGCAGATCGCTTTTCAGTCGGCAGTTTAGAATAATTCTACTGTCATAGTAAGGGCGGACCGCCGAAAACTTCAAGAGCCGTTGCGCCGTAAGATTGGTCGCGTTTAAGCCAGCGCCTCTATCTCCTCCAGCGTGAGACCTCCGGGCACCACCGTGATCGGAATGGGAAAGCTGCCCGCGTTCTTGCCGCTTGCAAGCGAGGCAACCAGCGGCCCCGGACCTTCCACATTCACCGACGCGCCCAGCACGAGAACGCCCATGTCGGGGTCCGCCTCGATCAATTCCTTGATCTGCTCGGCCGTCGTGCCTTCCCGCACGATCTCCTCGGGCTCGATATCGTCATAGCCCCAAAGCTTGATCTTGCGGGCATAAAGCCGGAACACCGCCTTGGCCTTGGCGTACGCCTCTTCACGGTAAGCCTCTTCCACCCCGATCCAATGCTGAAAGTCCGGCGGCTCGATCACAAATAGAAGCGCCAACCCGCCATGCGTGCGCCTGGCTCTGCGCACGGCGTAGGCCAGCGCCGCCTCCACCTCCGGCGCCTCGTCGACGACCACCAGGAATTTGCGGCGGTGCCCTTCCTGAAAGATTGTCCGAATTTGGCGGTCCGGCATCAACTGGCTCTCACATTTGGCGGCGAATCACGTCAGCTCCGCAGAAAGCCTACAATGTCTTTCACGTGGCGCAAATTGACGGATGCGATATCACGCGCGCGCTCGGCTCCGCTTTGCAGCACCCCATCAATATAGGTCCGATCCTGCGAGATGCGATTCATATTGGCGCCAATCGGTCCGAGCTTTTCAACGGCGAGGTCGACCAGCGCGGCTTTGAATTTGGAGAACTGCGCGCCGCCGAACTCCCGCAAAACCGTTTCCTTGTCTGATCGCATCAGCGCCGCGTAAATGCCGATGAGATTGTCGGCCTCGGGGCGATCCTTCAGCCCCTCCGTTTCGGAGGGCAATGGCTCCGGGTCAGTCTTGGCCTTTTTGATCTTCTTGGCGATGTCGTCGGGGCTATCGGTCAGATTGATCCGCGATTGATCCGAAGGGTCGGATTTGCTCATCTTCTTCGTGCCGTCCCGCAGCGACATGATGCGCGTCGCCGGACCGGAAATCAGCGGCTCGGGCAGCGGGAAAAATCCGTCCGGAAAGCCCGCGCGGGCGCAGTAATCGGCGAAATCATTGTTGAATTTCTGCGCGATGTCGCGGGCCAGCTCCAGATGCTGCTTCTGATCGTCGCCGACGGGGACATGGGTGGCGCGATAGAGCAGAATGTCGGCGGCCATCAGGCACGGATAGGCGAACAGGCCCACCGAGGCGTTCTCGCGGTCCTTGCCGGCCTTCTCCTTGAACTGCGTCATCCGGCTGAGCCAGCCCATGCGGGCGACGCAGTTGAGCACCCAGGCCAGCTCGGCATGGCCCGAGACCTGGCTCTGGTTGAAAATCACATGCTTTTCCGCGTCGATCCCGGCGGCGATGAAAGCGGCCGTCACCTCGCGGGTGCTGCGGCGCAACTCATCCGGGTCCTGCCACTGCGTGATGGCGTGCATGTCCACGACGCAGAACAGGCAGGGCGCTTCCTTCTGCAACTCGACGAAATTGACGATGGCGCCGAGATAATTGCCCAGATGCAGATTGCCGGTCGGCTGGACGCCGGAGAATACGCGCTTTTCGAGTTTCATGAGGAGCCTCCGGGGCGGCTTATCGCGCGGGTTGTGGAAGGGCGCAAGGGTTTCGTAGCGCAGGGCGGGAGAACTGCGCAGACTTTATGGCCATCTAACGGATTGGATGCCAGAGGCTGCCTCCGAATTCGATAAGCTTTCAAAAATAGCAGCGCCGAGCGACCGTTGAACCAAGCACATGCTTAAGGCGTTGATCGTCGCCACGCTCACCAGTCTCTTGGCGCAAGATGGAAGGATTTCCATGATAGTTAGCAAGTTCGCAATCGCCGACGCATCGTTCGAGCGCTCGCCCGGGCAGGATGGGGAGGTGTTCGTTGGAAATGTGATCGACCAGCGCCACGGTGGTCCGATCACCATCGGCTTCGGGCGTTACGGTCCCAACGAGAGCATCGAAGTGACGCTCGCCGTTGACGACGTTATGGTGATCATTGAGGGGCGGCTGTCGGTCTCCACCGGCGCCAGTGCTGTCACCGCTGGACCGGGCGAGATCGTCTATATGCCTAAGGGCGAGTCGGTCACCATCCGCTCGGATCAACAGGGGGCCGTCACCGCCTATGTAACATTTCCACACTGGCAGGAGGAACTCGCGTGAACAGCGTCGCAAGCATCTTCAGCACGCCAGAATGAACGAGCCCAACGAGGCGTGCTTTGATTTGCTCGGCCCGTGATGTCCACATCCGAGTCTATCCGCGTCAGGGTTTGCCGTTCGAGCCGATCTAAAACTTGCCCGCCAACAAGCGCATGAAAACCGCAAAGCCAAGGCCGAATGCGGCGTGGAGCGAGCCGACGAGGGACCAGAGCTTCATGTCGTAGCCAAAAGCGACCGGCTGGCCTTTGAGCGGAAGCACAACAAAGAACAAGACCGCCGATACAACGATGGCGCCGAACAGTATGGCCGTCAGCCAGTAGCCGACGCCATCGCGGCCTCGCAGCACAAAAAACAAAACGAGACCCCAGAGACCGCCCCAGAAGGCCCAGTTCAGACTTTGCGGCACGCCAAACGGTGGCACTGGAGTCATCGGATATATCGGAAACGGCGCGAGACCGGCTAGAGTCAGCATCGCGGCGAGTCCGAGTTGGAATACGAGCACGGCAAGTGCCCCGGCGAGGAACGCCTTGGGAAGGCTTAGCAACACTGCCTCTGCCTTGTGCGTAGCGGTGTTTGACATCAACGCTGCCATCGCTAAAAATTCATTACGAACTTATAAATAGCCTTTACGATTCACTTTATTGGTCGTTTGAATCATAGCGAAGTCACAATTGAGTGCGTTGACATAACAATCCTGTAACCGGCGCTAGGACTTGCCGACCACGATGTGTCATCCAGGGGTTGGGTCCTGTCAGACTCAAATCGGGTGTCTTGGCATCGTTGCAATTTAAGGCACGTTGCAATGTGTCTCGCATAGTTACGCACTCCTTACCTAACCCTGCGCCATCGAACGCCAAAGCGCCCGGTAATTCGCTGCGCCGGTCTCCTGCGCCATCGCCAGATACACCATCCCTCCACCCGCGATCAGCGCGCCGAGCGCCAGCAGTTGCACCACGATCCCGTTGCCGGGCGCAAAGTACTGCTCCAGCGGCACCGACGCGTCCCATAAGGCCAACGCCATCGCCCCACTCGCCACCGTAATCAGCACCCCGCGCCGCTTCAGCGCCGTATCCGGCTCGAAATGCCCCAGGCGCACCAGCGTGACGCCGAGCAGCACCGCGTAGGTCCACGCCGCCAGGCTCGTGGCAATCGCTATCCCGACATGGCCTAGGATGAAAAACAAGCTGAGCGATCCGACGAACTGATGCCAGCATCGATCATCGGTGGACGGGTCGCGGATGTGCGCAAGGGTTTCCTAAGTGGAGCCGTCAAATCGGCGAGAGATCGCCCTTAGCGATCGCCGGGCCGGTTGCGACGCCTCCTGGCGCCCCGCCGGGCGGTTCCAGCGTAATGACCAGCGCGGCCCCGACGCCCGTTTCGGCCACCAGATGTGGCGGGATGGCGACGGCGCGCGGCTGTTCCGGACTGACGACACCGAGCGAGATGACACGCTTGTCTCGCGTGACCAGCCATAGTTCTGGAACCCGTTCCGGCTCCTTCAGCATTGAGGCGGGCACGATCAATATCTGATTGTGCAGCGGATCGTAAGTCGCAACGAAACTTGCCGGGCCCTCAGCGGCCGAGAGCGCGGCGACGAGCCGGTTCTGCGCTGGAGGAGGCAGCTCCGGCCGCAGGAGCGGCAGCACTGCAACCAGGCAGGCAGCCGCCGCCGTGGCGAGACTGGCAAACGACACTCCGCGCCAGAAGGCGGCATTGTCCCAGAGCGAGCGAGCTGGCGCCCGTGACGCGGACGCTCTGGCCTGGCTCTCAGACGACATCGCCTGATCGATCCCGCGCCATATTCTTTCAGGCGGCGGCACGCCCGGCAGGTTGTCAGCGATCCGCGCAAGGTTTTGCTCCCAAGCCGCAATCTGCGCGCGAAGCACGGGGTCTCGGGCCGCGGCTTCCCGAAGGCGTTGCTCCTCCGCGGGACTCAGAACGCCAAGCGCGTACTCCGCCGGGCGCAGAGCATTCGCTTCATCCTCATTATCGTAATCGCCTTGCTGCGTCATGGTTCGAGACACGCTTTCAGGCGTAACAGCCCACGCCTGATCCAGCTTTTCATGGTGCCGAGCGGCACTTCCGCACGCTGGGCGAGATCGTCATAGGTCATGCCGCTGAAAAACGCAGTTCTTATTGCATCGCGCTGGCGCGCCTCGAGCTGGTCAATGCACCAATGCAGGCGATCGCGGTCTTCAGCGGCTTCCAGCCGCATCAACACTGAAGGATGAGGATCGGACGGTTCGACGGCGAGATCGTCGAGCGCCCGGCTGCGGCGGGAAAGTCTTTCGCTGCGCAGCCTGTCGATGGCCTTGTTGCGTGCAATAGTGATCAGCCAGCTCATCGGGCTCGCCCGGCCGGACGTAAAGCGATGTGCGCCACGCCAGACCGCAAGATAAGTCTCTTGCAAAACCTCGTCGGCGGTGGCGCGCTCGGTGAGCATTTCGAGAAGGAGAGCGTAGATTTTCGCTGAGGTTTGCTTATATACCCTCTCCATCGCCGCTTTGTCGCCGTTGCCGGCGCGAACGATGTCCTCGGCCAGGCGTTCGCGCGCCTCGTGGCGGGACCGTTCATCTGCGCCAGACCATTGGCCGGCGTTCAAGAGCGTCTGTTGCCGTTCCACTCCGCCTCGCAGACGAAACACCGTGTACTCTACGTCATAGGTGACCGGATCGACGCAAGCTACTTCGAAATTCATGCAAAAATTAAGGTCGAATCCACGGATATGGCCTTTTTTTTGGCTGGGCTCGATTGAGTAAGCGGCCGCGAGTATCTCGCGGCCGCTTCCAAGTTTAGTGCCGTTTGCCGGGGATCAAAACCTGGTCAATAACGTGGATCACGCCATTGTCCGCGCGAATGTCGGCCTTGATGACGCGCGCATTGTCAACATGCACTCGCTTGCCTGCGCGCGAGACGCGCACTTTGGCATCGGCGTTGAGGGTCGCCACGCGGGTCGGCTTATGCGGAACGTCCTTCGCCAGCACTTGCGCCGGAAGCACGTGGTAGGACAGGATCGCGCGAAGCTTATCGCGGTTTTCCGGCTCCAATAACTTCTCCACGGTGCCCTTCGGCAATTTCCTGAAGGCGGCGTCCGTCGGCGCGAATACGGTGATCGGCGAAGTCGTCGCCAGCGCGTCGGCAAGGCCGGCAGCTTTCGCCGCGGCGATCAGAGTGTTGAACGTGCCGGCGTCTGCCGCGACCTCGACGACATTGTCTGCCCGCGCGGGCAGGCCCCCGGCGATCGCGAACATCAGAGCTAGCGCTGCCACGCCTAATCGCGAAACAAGTTTCATTCGGCATCCTCCTAGAAGTTGAACACAACGCCGCAGAGTTACGAAGGCCGAGCGCAATAGATGCAGCAGGTGAGCGGCGCGGTTGAAAGGTCACGGTAACGTGAAAATCGGTAACGTATGCGTGACCGGTGCAGCCAAGCAGCAGCGGCGTCGTAATTGGTATTCCCAAATGGGGGCGGAAGGGTTCGGCGTGTTCAACTTGCCAGTTGAGCCAAGCTCAACCGGGCTCTTCCGTCGATGGGTATTCGCGAGCGCAATCAGCAAAAAAGGAGGGGTTTATCCCTCCTTTAATTTTCTCGGCTGGTTTCGATGGTTGCGCTACAATTTAAAGCGTAAGCCGCCATAAACGATGTGATTCTCAACATCGACATCGGAAGCCGTGCCGTCGACCGCTTCCAGTTCAACTCCGGTGACGCCCAGGAATCGGTATCCCAGTTCAAGGTCGACCGTTTCCGTGAGTGCGATGTTTGCGCCGGCGGAGAGCTGATAGGCAAAGCCCGTGTCCTCGTCATCCATGACGACGGTGTCGGCGCCGCCGAGATTGACGCCGTGACTGTCGAATTCGACCCGTGCTAAGCCGATGCCGCCACCGATAAAGGGTTTGAAGCGGCCGAACTCATTAAAGTCGTAAAAGACGTTGACGAGACCGAATAATCCGGACGTGGTGCCGAAGGCGTCATCGCCCTGAAAAAGCGTTCCGCCCACATTGTGAGCGTCGATGTCGCTCTCAAAATAGCCGATCTCCAACTCGCCGCGCAGTCCGCCAATCCCGGTTATGCCGGTAAGCGATTTACCGATTGCGCCGGAGACGAAGTACCCAGTGTCGTATTGATTTTCGACGTTTACGCTAAGCGCGTCGAAATCGAAGTCGGTATCTTGTGCGAATGCCGCGCCACCGCGCACGGCGAAATAGATGCCAGGGGCGAAAGGAGTCGGAGAGTCCTTATATGATCCGCCGCCGTCCCCTTTATAGATATCGGCGGCAAAGGCCTGCCCTGCCGATAGACATCCAGCGACCGCAAGTGCGGCTGCCGGCATAAAAACATAGCGCATGAGTGATTCCCTCATCCGCCAGTCAGCCAAGCTCAAGGTGAGATAATTGGCAGAATGCGCCGAAATCAAGTGCGGCATTGATTTTACGCGGAAAAGATCAGCACTGTAGCGGTGGCGCAACGATTGTTTGTCAGTGCTGTTGGCCGATTTTGGAAAAAAACCGGCTCTATACCCGCCTCGCATCAGCGCCCCGCCCCCCGCACCAGCGCAGCATATTCCCACGCCGCCAAACTCGTCGCGGTGGCAATGCCGACATGCCCGATGATCTTCGCCGAGGCGCTGATACCGGGCAAAGATCATCGGCGTGCGTCTGTCATCGAGACTGCTACGGCGCGCTACCTTTGGCGTCTCAGCTTCCGTTGCGATGGGGTGGGCTGAAATGATTTTGCCCTTGGTGGTCGGCTGCTGCTATTAGGCGACGTATTAGACTTGAGGCAGGGGCAGCAATACACACCTGCCGAGATCGTATGGCATTTCCCGCATTTGCAGTCGCAGTTCGTACACGCGGCCAGCGCCCGTGGGGCCGTAGGGGCGGTCGCGACGATGGCGGCGATAGCGAGGGCGAGAGCGCCGATCGTGCTCGTGAGGGCATTTTTCAACATTGCGATCTCCGTGGGGCTCATTTCCGAGTTGGTGATACGCTTTTGTCGCGCCGCGAGGCGAAGAGGTTCACCACGCCGAACCAGGGGCAATGCGGGCCGGTGCGGCATGGCCCAGCCATCGAAGCCGCCTAACCCCGCGCCATCGAACGCCAAAGCGCCCGGTAGTTCGCGGCGCCCGTCAGCTGCGCCATGGCCAGATACACCATCCCCCCGCCCGCGATCAACGCGCCGAGTGCCAGAAGTTGCACCATGATGCCATTGCCCGGCGCAAAGAACCGCTCCAGCGGCGCCGACGCACCCCAGAGCGCCAGCGCCATCACCGCGCTCGCCACCGCAATCAATACTCCCCGCCGCTTCACCCCCGCGTCCGGCTCGAAATGCCCACGTCGCACCAGCGTCACCCCCAGCAGCACGGCATAGGTCCACGCCGCCAGACTCGTCGCAATCGCGATCCCCACATGGCCGAGCACGAAAAACAGGCTGAGCGATCCGGCGATGTTCACCGCGGCGCTGATCCCGGCATAGATCATCGGCGTGCGGGTGTCCTCGCGGGCGAAAAAGCCGGGCAGGAACACGCGGATCAGCACGGAGGCGGGCAGGCCGATGGCGAATGCGGTGAGCGCCGCGGCGACCGCGCCGGTGTCGGCGGAGGAGAATGCGCCGCGTTCGAACAGCACCTGGATGATCGGCCCCGGCACGACGCAGAGGGCGGCGGCAGCGGGCAGGGTCAGCAGCAAAGCAAATTCCAGCGAGCGATTGTGGCTGTTCATCGCCGCCTTGGCGTCGCCCCCATTCAGCTTTTGCGACAATTCCGGCAGCAGCACCACGCCGATGGCGATGCCGACAATGCCGAGCGGGAGCTGATTGATGCGGTCGGCATAATAGAGATAGGACACGGCGCCCTCCGCCAGCGAGGCAATCATCGTGCCGACGAAAAGGTTGATCTGAGTGATGCCGGCGGTGGCGATGCCCGGCAAGGCGAGGGCGAACAGGCGGTTGACCTGCGGCGTCAGGCGCGGCAAGCGGAAGCGCAGATTCATGTCCTGATTGCGGGCGGCGATGGCGAGGAAGGCAAGCTGGGCAAAACCCGCGATGGACACCGCCCACGCCAGCATCATCGCGGCTTCCGGCCGGTCGTGAAGCCCCAACGAAGCCGCTACGATCAAAGCGGCCGAGAGAACAAAATTAAGAATGATCGGCGCGGCCGCAGCCGCCGCAAAGCGCCCAAGCGCGTTCAAGATACCCGCCGCGAGCGCCGCCAACGACATGCAGAGCAAATAGGGGAAGGTGATCCGCGTCAGCAGAACCGCGAGATCGAACTTCTCCGGGTTGTCGCCAAAGCCGGGCGCGATGAACGCCACCAGCCACGGCATGGCGATCTCGGCGAGGATGGTCATGATGAGCAGCGCGGTCAGCAGCACCGCCAGCGCTTCCTCGGCGAAATTGCGCGCTCCGTTCTGGCCCGCGCTTTGCAGGTTTTTCGAAAATAGCGGCACGAAGGCGGAGTTGAACGCGCCTTCGGCAAACAGCGAGCGGAACAGGTTCGGCAGCCGGAACGCCACGAAGAAGGCATCGGCGACCGGTCCCGCGCCGAGCACGGCGGCGATCAGCATGTCCCTGACAAAGCCGAGGACGCGGCTGATGGCCGTGAAGCCGCTGACCGTGGCGATCGAACGATAAAGTTTCATGCGCTCGGCAATAGCTGGCCTTTGGCGCCGGAGCAAGGCGGCAGCGCGTCAGCCCTCGATATCCGCTGAAATCAGCTCACCGTCGGTCTCGAAAGCCTCCAGCAATTTCTCGCGCAGCTTCTTGTGAGTCGCCTCGCGCGAGATTTTCTTGCGGGATTGGTCGGTGACATAAAACACATCGACCGCCTTTTCGCCGAATGTCGCGATATGCGCCGAGGAGATGTCGATATCCAGGCTGGTGAGAATGCTGGCGAGGTCGAAGAGCAGGCCGGTGCGGTCGCGCCCATTCACCTCGATCACCGTCAATTCGTCCGAAAGCGAGTTGTCGATGCTAACGCGCGGTTCGACGCTGAAGGCCTCCAGCCTGGGGCGCGGGCGCATTTTCTGCGCGATCAGCTTGCGCAGGTCCCGCTGGCCTTTCAGCGCCATTTCGATGCTCGCCGCGATCCGGCCGGTCGCTTCCAATTCCTCGCGATCATCGACGAAGTGCCGTTGCAGCTGAAAGCTGTTCAGCGCCATGCCGTCGCGCGTCGTGCTGAGCGAAGCGCCGACGATGTTGGTCTTGGCCGCCGCGCAGGCGCCCGCGATCGTGGCGATCAGGCCCGGCCGGTCGGCAGTCCAAATGTTCAGCTCGGTTAGCGCGGTGAAGCTGTCCGTTGTAATGTCATGAGCAAAGGCAAGGTCTTGCTCCCCCGCCCGCTGAATAAGATTGGCGTGCAAAATTTGATGGGCGAGGCTGGCGCGCACCCAATAGGCAGGGATTTGGCGCGCGATAAACGCTTCGACTTCGGCGGCGGGCCTGTCCGCCATCGCCTTGCGGAAGTCGCCGATCGCCGATTTGATGCGTGTCTCGCGGGGCGTCCCGGTATGGCCGCCCGTCAGCAGCGGTTCGGTCTCGTAATACAGCTGGCGCAGCAGCTGGCCCTTCCAGCCGGTCCACACGCCAGGTCCGACGGCGCGGATGTCGGCGGCGGTGAGGATGACGAGCAGCATCAGCAGCTCGCGGCTTTGCACAATATTGGCGAAGTCGCGGATGGTCTTGGAATCGTACAGATCGCGGCTCTGGGCGAACTGGCTCATCACCAGATGATGCTCGATCAGCCAGGCGACCGTCGCGGTCTCGTCTGGCCGCAGACCAAGACGCGGCCCCAAGGCGCGCGCCACGCGCGCTCCGGCGATGGAGTGATCCTCGTCGCGGCCCTTGGCGATGTCATGCAGGAACATCGCCACGTAAAGCGCCCGACGGTTCTGGATGTTACGGATGATTTCCGTCGAAAGCGGCAGCTCGTTTTCCAGCGTCCCACGCTCGATCGACGAAAGCACGCCCATCGACCGGATCAAATGCTCATCGACCGTATAGTGGTGGTACATGTTGAATTGCATCATGGCGACCACCCGGCCGAAATCCGGGATGAAGCGGCCGAGGACCCCAGCTTCGTTCATCCGCCGCAAGGTCAGCTCCGGACGCGTGCGCGAGGTTAGAATCTCCAGGAACAGCCGGTTGGCTTCGGGATCGGCGCGCAGCTTGTCATCGATAAGGCGCAGCGAATGACGCACCAGCCGCAGCGCTTCCGGGTGAAACTGCACATCGTGCCGTTCGGCCATCGCGAAAATGCGAATGAGATTGCCCGGATCGTGCTTGAACGCATCCCGGCTTTTAACCGAGATGCGGCCATTTTCAATGCGGAAATCGGTGGTGGCGCTAAGCCGCGCGCGCGCTCTCCAGGACAGCGGGTGAATTAGATTATTGAGCTGCCGGATACCCTTGAGCTGCTGCACTTCCAGGCTTGAACAGAGAATTCGCGTAAGATCGCCAACTTCCTTGGCGATCAGGAAGTAGTGCTTCATGAAGCGCTCGACGGCCATCATGCCGCGCCGGCTGTGATAGTTCAGCCGCTCCGCCATTTCCTGCTGCACGTCGAATGTCAGACGCTCCTCGGCCTTGCCGGCCAGAAAATGCAGGTTGCAGCGCACGGTCCATAAGAAATCCTCGCAGCGCCGGTACACGGTATATTCCGACTTCGTGAAGATGCCTGCCTCGACGAAATTCTCGCCCGTCAGATCAGGGTGGAGATGTTTGGCGATCCAGTAGAGGGTATGCAGATCGCGCAGGCCGCCCTTGCCATCCTTGATGTTCGGCTCGACCCGGTAGCGCGAGACGCCCGAGCGCCCGTGCCGCTTGTCGCGTTCATCGAGCTTGGCGGCGATGAACTCACGATGGCCGCCGGAGAGGATTTGGTCGCGGAACTGCGTCTGGAACTTGTCCCAGATCGCCTGATCGCCGAGGATGAAACGCGCATCGAGCAGCGCCGTCAGCGTCGTCACATCGGATTTGGCAAATCGGACGGTTTGCTCGACCGACCGCGTCGCATGGCCGACCTTGAACCCTAAATCCCAAAGCAAATACAGGATATATTCGATAATGCTCTCGCCCCAAGGCGTCTGCTTATAGGGCAGCAGGAACAAGAGGTCGACATCCGAATAGGGCGCCATGAGCCCGCGGCCATATCCTCCCGTCGCCACGATTGCCATGCGCTCCGCCGCGGACGGGTTGTTGGCGCTGTGCACATAGGACGTGGCGAAATCGTAGATTAGCCGAACCAATGCGTCCTGAAACATCGAAAGCGCGCGCGCGCAGCGGCGGCCGTTCCCGTCAGCCTCAAGTCCGGCGCTGGCGGCATCGCGCGCCTCATTGACCAGCGTTTTGAGAAAGCCGAGCACCTCCCCGCGAAGCGCAGAATTGCTCTCCCCGTGCCTGCGCCAGATCGCCGCGAGCGCGTCGCGGGCGGCGAGCGGATCGAAAGAGGAAGGTGAAAGGCGTTGGTCCATGAAAGCGCGGCGGTGGTTTTGGGTTAGACGGATTACTCTATAGCAAAGCGCGTGCCGAGCCTATGTATGGCCGCAACGCCGATTGACAAAGCCCCCACGGGCGGCTTAGTTCATCACCTTATGCCCAGATGGCGGAATTGGTAGACGCGCACGGTTCAGGTCCGTGTTCCGCAAGGAGTGGAGGTTCGAGTCCTCTTCTGGGCACCAATGCTTTCCAACCCCAAGCCATGATGACCGATCCCTGCCGGCAAGCTTGCGTGCTAGGCACAGCTCCGCATCGGCGCCCTACACGCGGACATTGACCGATTTGTAAGGTCTGGCGGCTAGATTGCCAGAGCCGCGGAGAAGCAGAGTGGCTTATTTACCGTCCAAGAAGGCCGACAATCTCGACCTGCTGGAAGCGATCTTTGAGGCGCTTCCCGACCCAATCTTTGTGAAAAACAACCAACATCAATGGATTTACGGAAATAAGCCTTACAAGCGGATGATTGGCCTCGACGATATTGTGGGGAAAGACGACCGCGCGGTCTATCCGCCGGATCAAGTCAAAATATTCTGGGCCGAGGATGTGAAGGTTTTTCAGGGCCGGCACAGTTTGAACGAAGAACTCGTCGCCAAAGATATCTATGCATTGACGAAGAAATTCCCGATCACTCTACCCGATGGTTCAACCGGTCTCGTCGGGATCATCTTTGACATCACCTCCTACAAAAACGCCGAACGGATAGCCGCGCAAATCGCCGCCGCCAGCGCTGCGAAATCGCAATTCCTGGCGATGGTGAGCCACGAAATCCGCACGCCACTCAACGGCATTTTTGGGATGGCCCAGGCGCTGCAGGAGGACGCTCTCACGCCGGAGCAGCACGAAAAAATCGCGACGATCCTAGACTCGGGCAAGAGCTTGATGTCGATCATCAACGACGTGCTCGACATGTCCAAGATCGAGGCCGGGAAGATCGCATTTTCTCCCGTCGATTGCGATCTTCACCAAATCATTTCCGGTGTTATCAGCCTATTTCAGCTGGAAGCGAACGCCCGCTCGATCACACTCGATTGCCATTTCGCGCCCGGAACCCCCCGGCGGTATCGCTTGGATCCGATTCGTGTGCGTCAGTGCGTTTCAAACTTGGTTTCCAACGCCGTTAAATTCACCGAATCTGGTGCCATCGACGTGCGCGTTTCGGCGCGCGACGCGGGCGCCCGCAAGCACTTGGTTTCAATCGCCGTGGCCGACACTGGGATCGGTATCGAGGAGAGCGTGCTCGGCATGTTGTTCTCCGAATTCACGCAGGCGGACGGGTCTACCACACGCCGGTTCGGCGGCACCGGGCTGGGTCTTGCCATTTCCCGCAGATTGGCGCGGCTGATGGGCGGCGACGTTTCGGTCGTCAGCGAGCCGGGCGTGGGATCGACGTTTACGGTATGCTTTGAAGCAGCGAACGCTGCCAACTCCACGGCATCCGAATGCCTTGCGGCGGATGTCGGGGCCCGCGAAACAATCCCGGCAGGCCTGCGAATCCTATTGGTCGACGACAATCGGATCAACCGGCGGGTCGCCCGGCTGATGCTGGAAGCGTCGGCGTCGAGCATAGTCGAGGCTGAGAATGGCAGGCAGGCCCTTGACCTTTTGGAGTCCGAGCCGGTCGATCTCGTGCTGCTCGATGTTCATATGCCGGTGATGGACGGCATTGAAACGCTTCAGCATATTCGTGGACGCGCAATCAGCTGGTCGAGAATTCCCATCATCGCGGTGACGGCGGACGCCATGGCGGGCGACCGCGAAAAACTGTTGGCGCTCGGCATGAACGGCTATCTTTCAAAGCCGATCGACAAGAACGAACTTATCGCCGAGATTTGTCTGGTGATGAAGCATCCCGCCCACTCTTTACGGCGATCCGCCGAACAGTGAGCCGGCCATGAGCGCCGACGTGGTTGCGGCATTTCGTGGGAAGTTGGTTCGAGTTGCGACCGCGCGCAAATAAAATGGTGGAGCCAGACGGGATCGAACCGACGACCTCAGCAGTGCGATTGCTGCGCTCTCCCAACTGAGCTATGGCCCCTGAAATATGAAACTGTCATTTACAACCCGCTCATCGCGGCGTCAAGCCGATGCCGCCAACTCACTTAGTCGGCGGCGCATCAAAGCGCCCGGCAATTGCCAAGCTGCTGTGAACAGGGCTGTCGGCCCGTGCCTGCGACCTTGCGGCGTCGACACCGGCGGGTTAAACCACGCTCTAATGACGGCTGAGGGCAAACGCAATGATTTCGCTACTGAACTTTATCGCGATGGTCATCACTCTCTATATGTGGGTGATCATCATCAGCGCTATTCTTTCCTGGCTGATCGCCTTCAACGTGATCAACCGGCATAACCAGGTGGTCTATATGGTGGCGGATTCGCTGCAACGGCTCTCGGAACCGGCGCTGCGGCCGATCCGCAATGTAATGCCCGATTTCGGCGGGCTGGACATTTCGCCGGTGGTGCTGATCCTGGCGTTGATTTTTATGCGCGATGTGGTGATTGGTGATTGGCTGTTCCGAGCCTTTTCGTGACGAATTGGACGGCTGGCGGCCCCTTGCCGGCCCGGCGGACGCCAGAGGGGATCGTCATAGTGGTATGTCTCACGCCTAAATCAGGCGGGGATGGCGTCATAGGCGTTAAGGACGGCGCGGCAGATTTGCCCATCTTGAAAGCGCGCGTGCGGGCTGCGCCGAAGAACGGAGAGGCCAACGCGGCCCTGGCTGAATTGATTGCCGAGTGGTTGGGTGAGCCTAAGACAAAGGCCGAGCTTGTCTCCGGCGGAAAGTCGCGGCTGAAGCAGATTCTCGTCCGGGGCGATGCGAACACGCTGTTAGCATGGCTTGCGTCGCGTCTGGCAGGCCTTAAATCCGGAGATTGACCATGCCGGTTGCGACGATCATCGACGGCAAGGCGATTGCCGAAAAGCTGCGCGGCCGCATCGGCGAAGCGGTTCGCGCGCTGGAAGCGCAGCACGGCTTTACGCCTGGGCTTGCGGCGGTGCTGGTCGGCGATAATCCGGCGAGCGAGGTCTATGTGCGCAACAAGCGGCGCGCGATGGAGGACGCTGGAATGCGCTCCTTCGAGCATCGGCTCGGCGGCAATGCGAGCCAGCCCGAACTTCTAGCGCTGATCGACCGGCTGAATGCCGACCCCGCTGTCGACGGCATTCTGGTACAGCTTCCGCTTCCCGCCCAGATCGACACGAACGCCGTGCTCGAGCGCGTCTCGCCGGATAAGGATGTGGACGGCTTTCATCCGCTGAACGCGGGGCGGCTGGCGAGCGGGCGTCCCGGCCTCGTGCCCTGCACCCCGCTCGGCTGCGTGATCCTTGCCAAAACCGTCATGGCGGACCTGTCCGGTGCGGAGACCGTCATCATCGGGCGGTCGAACATCGTGGGAAAGCCGCTCGCCCAGCTTCTGCTCGCCGAAAACGCAACTGTCACCATCGCACATTCGCGGTCGCGCGATCTGCCGGCCATTGCCAGACGCGCCGCCATTCTAGTGGCGGCCGTTGGACGTCCGGAGATGGTGAAAGGCGACTGGATCAAACCGGGCGCGATCGTAATCGACGTCGGCATTAACCGCGTCGCCGCGCCGGAAAAGGGCGAGGGAAAAACCAAGATTGTCGGCGATGTGGCGTTCGCGGAGGCCGAGCGCGTCGCCGGTGCGATCACGCCGGTTCCGGGTGCGGTCGGGCCGATGACGATCGCCTGCCTGCTCGCCAACACGCTGCGCGCTGCATGCCTGCGCCGCGGGCTCACGCCGCCTGATGTTGGAACAGACTTTTAGGAAAAAGGCTTAACTAAAACTTGCTAACTTGTCATCCCCGCGAAAGCGGGGAGCCAGTATTCTCTGAAAACGTGATGTTCAATGGATCCCCGCTTTCGCGGGGATGACGAATTTTGATGACCTATTACTTCGCCGTCGGGCAGTGATCGCGAATGTAGTCGTTCACTTCCTTGAGCAAATCATCCTCGAAAAAGCCGAAAGTGGCCTCCAACTTCCATGCCGCCCAGACGACATTCCGCACGATGGCGTTGCCCTCGATATTCTGCACGCCGAGCGAAACCGACGTGGCCTTACCGCTCTTGAAAGCAATTTCGGGGGCCATTTTTGCCATGATCTCGTGACGCCCGCCTTCGGTATCGACCTCGCATCGCACGGGCTGCGGCGGGGCCTTAAGCTTATAGCTCGCTTCGGTCATGGCAGGGTTCAGCAAGGCGCGGCTGACGCTGACCTGCATCGAACAGCGCGCATCGCCGAACGGCCAACCCATGCGCCCCTTCTCGACGGCCTTGACGATGTCCTCCTTATACCAGGTTTGCGAGATGTCGCATTTCAGGTCGCCGCCCCGAGCGGCAGGCGCGTTCACGATGCCGCATAAATCCCGGTCGCATTGGCGCAGCCTTTCGTCCTCCGTCGCCGGCGGATTTGTTTGCTGGGCCGATAAGGCGGACGCTCCAGCCCAAAGTATTAAGCCCGTCGCCCACACGCTCACAGCAATTCTTATTCCGTCCCGCATCCCTCTCGCCTTTCCGCCTCAAGCGTTATCCGGCATAGCGCCCGCACTTTGCCCCGCAAGATCGGTTTTCATCCTTGCGCATCGTGACCTTGCCCCGCTGAAAATACACCGGTCGAGCCGAACGCGCCACAAGGGCGCAGAACCAGAGATTGCCGTTAAACGAACCTTTGATATAGTCCGGCGCGAAACGCAACGCGGCTTGGCGAACGGAGGCTCTCATGACGGTCGATATGTCGGGCGGCAACGAGAACATGGACTACAACCAGCACCAGCAAACCTATAAGATGTTCACCTTGCTGGTAAAATACGGTACTTTGGCCGTCGTGGCGGTCCTCTTCCTGATGTGGGTTTTCCTGGTTTAAAGACATCCCCAAACAAGCCAACCTATCTGCGGCGGCGCGGAGTCGAACATGATCGTGGTAGCGGTAACCGCTGAAAGCGGCGGCGAAACGCGCGTTGCGCTGTCGCCGGAGACGGCGAAAAAGTTCAAGGCGCTGGGGGTCGAGGTCCGGCTTCAGGCGGGGGCCGGGCTGTTGTCGCACTTCTCCGACAAAGCCTTCGCCGATGCGGGCGCGACCATCGTACCGACAGCGGCGGAAGCGCTGAAGGATGCCGATATCGTGCTGAAAGTGCGCCGCCCGGCCGCCGAGGAGCTTGCCGCGATGAAGCGCGGGTCGGTACTGGCCGCAATGCTGGAGCCATATGGCGGCGGCGAGGCGATCCAGGCGCTCGCCGATGCCGGGGTGAGCGCCTTTTCCATGGAATTCATGCCGCGCATTTCCCGCGCCCAGAGCATGGACGTGCTCTCCAGTCAGGCCAACCTTGCGGGCTATAAAGCCGTGGTGGATGCGGCGGCGCATTTCTCCCGCGCCATGCCGATGATGATGACCGCCGCCGGCACAGTGCCCGCCGCGCGCGTTTTCATCATGGGCGTCGGCGTCGCCGGGCTGCAGGCCATCGCCACGGCGCGGCGGCTTGGCGCGGTGGTGACCGCAACCGACGTTCGCCCGGCGACGAAAGAGCAGGTCGAGTCGCTCGGCGGCAAATTCGTCGCGGTCGAGGACGATGAGTTCAAGCAGGCCGAAACCTCGGGCGGCTACGCCAAGGAAATGTCGGCCGAGTATAAGGCCAAGCAGGCCGAACTGGTCGCCAGCCACGTCACCGGCCAGGATATCATCATCACCACCGCGCTGATCCCCGGTCGGCCCGCGCCTAAACTCGTCAGCAAGGCGATGATCGAGAGCATGAAGCCCGGCTCGATCATCGTCGATCTGGCGGCCGAACGCGGCGGCAATTCCGAGCTGACCATGCCGGGCGAGATCGTCGAGCATCACGGCGTCACCATTATGGGCGAGCTGAATTTGCCCGGCCGCGTTTCGGGCAATGCGTCGAGCCTTTACGCGCGCAATCTTTACGCCTTTATCGAGTTGCTAATCGACAAGAAGGACGGCGCGCTAAAGATCGACTGGGACGATGAGATTGTGAAAGGCACGGCGCTGACACGCGACGGGCAGATCATCCATCCAAGCCTGACGGGAGCCAAGGCATGACACGCAAGGGGATTTTCGCTGCGGCGATTGCGGCGCTGGCCGGTCTCTGCCCGAGCGCTGCCTGGGCGGCCGGCGGGGCCGATGTCGATCCGTTCGTGTTCCAGCTGTCGATTTTCGTGCTGGCGGTGTTCGTCGGCTATTACGTCGTCTGGAGCGTCACGCCCGCGCTGCACACCCCGCTGATGTCCGTCACCAACGCGATTTCCTCGGTGATCGTGGTCGGCGCGCTGCTCGCGGTAGGCGTGGAGCACGCGGCGGGCGACCTGCCGGTTGCGATGGAGGGCGCAGGCGCCTCGAAAGTGTTCGGCCTCCTGGCTCTCATCATGGCGTCGGTCAATATCTTCGGCGGCTTCCTGGTCACGCAAAGGATGCTGGCCATGTATAGGAAGAAAGAAAAGAAGTGATGGCCCGGCCTGGCGGCACTTTCAGACATTTTGCCTGCCTCGCATTGGTGCTGGCATTGGCGGGATGTTTTAAATCCGCCGCGCCGCTGATCGATGTCGCCCATGCCAAATATCCGTTCAAAACAATGTCCTTCAAGGATGAGGAGGGGCAAGTCGCCGTTCTGAAGCGGCAGGGCGATGTCTACCATCTCATCGAGGAACGGTCTCCGCTCGCGGTCCCTCATGTCCCCACGCCGCTGCTGCTCTACGAGATCGCCGAAAATTCATACATTATGCAGGAAGCCAGCGAGAGCGGCGAGGCGACCTACATCTTCGTCAGGCGAGACGGAGACAAAGCCATCGTTCGTCCTGTGTGCCGGGGCATCGGGCCGGGCATTTTGCAGACGCTGAATATCGAGTCGCGCGAAGAAGGCCAAAGCTTCGTCTTTGACTGTTACGTCAAGGATCTGAATGCGTTGATCGGCTTGGCGCAATTTCCAACGATTTGGTCAGACGAAACAAAGACGCTACAGATCTTATCGATCGAATAGCGGGGGATATTTATGTCAGCAGACTTGGTCGCACTGCTCTATCTCGTGTCAGGGGTGCTGTTCATCTTCGCCCTGCGCGGACTGTCGAACCCTGAAACCGCGCGTCAGGGCAATAATTACGGCATGGCCGGCATGGCGCTCGCCATCGTGACGACGCTCGCGGTGGTCGCGCCGGAGGACGCAACAACCTGGCTGATGATCGTCGGCGGGCTTGCGCTCGGCGGCGGCGTCGGGGCCTATACCGCGCGCCAGATCGCCATGACGGCGATGCCGCAGCTCGTCGCGGCCTTTCATAGCCTCGTGGGCCTTGCGGCGGTGTTCGTCGCGGCGGCCGCGCTTTACGCCCCCGAGGCGTTCGGCATCGGCTCGCCCGGCAACATTCCCATTGCAACGCTGGTTGAAATGTCCCTCGGCGTCGCCATCGGCGCGATTACCTTCTCCGGCTCGATCATCGCCTTCTTGAAGCTGGACGGGCGGATGTCCGGCGCGCCGATCATTCTGCCAGCACGGCACCTCATCAACATCGCGCTCGCGGTTGCGCTGATCGTGCTGATCGCGCTGTTCTGCACCAGCGGCTCGACGCTGCTCTTCTGGGCCATCACCGCGGTGGCGCTGGTTCTCGGCGTGCTCATCATCGTGCCTATCGGCGGCGCCGACATGCCGGTGGTGGTGTCGATGCTCAACTCCTATTCGGGCTGGGCGGCGGCGGGCATCGGCTTCACGCTCGGCAACAGCGCCCTCATCATCACCGGCGCATTGGTCGGCTCGTCCGGCGCGATCCTGTCCTACATCATGTGCAAGGGCATGAACCGCTCCTTCATTTCGGTGATCCTTGGCGGCTTCGGCGGCGAAACGGCCGCGGCGGGCGGTAAGGGTGAGCAGCGCCCCGTTAAGCAGGGCTCGGCGGACGACGCCGGCTTCATCCTGAAGAATTCCTCCAAAGTCATCATCGTACCCGGCTATGGCATGGCCGTCGCCCAAGCCCAGCACGCATTGCGCGACATGGCGGACACTTTGAAGAAAGCGGGCGTCGAAGTGTCCTATGCGATCCACCCAGTCGCGGGACGGATGCCGGGGCATATGAACGTGCTGCTCGCCGAGGCCAATGTCCCCTATGACGAGGTTTACGAGCTTGAGGACATCAACAACGCCTTCAGTCAGGCCGATGTCGCCTTCGTCATCGGCGCCAATGACGTGACCAACCCGGCGGCCAAGGAAGACTCGGCCTCGCCGATCTATGGAATGCCGGTGCTGGAGGTCTGGAAGGCTGGCACCGTGATGTTCATCAAGCGGTCGCTATCCTCGGGCTATGCCGGTATCGACAATTCGCTGTTTTACCGCGACAACACGATGATGCTGTTCGGCGATGCCAAGAAGATGACCGAGGAAATCGTCAAGTCATTTTGATCAAGCAGCGTCCGGCGGCAATCAGGGAGGCCGTAACCATGCGCGGTTTTTTGATTTCGCTGTTCGCGCTATCGCCGATCGCGACGGCGACGCGCGTACTCAGACCTTAGGCCGTTGCTATCGGACCGGGGCCATCACGGAAAAGCGGCTCGACGCTGATGCAAACCCTGCTTTCCATTGCGGTCGTGCTGGGCGGGCTCTATGTGACCGCCTCGCTATCGCTCTACCTGCTCCAGCGCCGGCTGATCTACTTCCCCAACCCCGCCTATTACACGCCTGCCGATGAGGGCTTGACCAATGTCCGCGAGATTAAACTCGATACGCCCGATGGCGAACGCCTGATCGCATGGTGGTCGCCAGCGGGGCAGGGGCAGCCGACCCTGCTCTATTTCCACGGCAATGCAGGTAGTCTCGTCGACGCTTCCCAACGCCTTAAGCTCTATGCGGGCGCGGGACTTGGCGTGTTCATGCCGTCCTATCGCGGCTATTCCGGCAGCACCGGCACCCCCTCCGAACGGGCGCTCGTCGCCGACGCGCTTCTTGCCTATGATTATCTGCACAACCAGGGCGTCGCTCCGGGGGACGTCATTCCCTATGGAGAGTCGCTCGGCAGCGGCGTTGCGGTGCAGCTTGCGGCGGCGCGGCCCGTCGGCGGGCTGATTTTGGACGCGCCCTTTACCTCGCTCCCCGATGTCGGCAA
This sequence comes from Rhodomicrobium sp., assembly GCA_031399085.1. GTDB lineage: Bacteria > Pseudomonadota > Alphaproteobacteria > Rhizobiales > Rhodomicrobiaceae > R-RK-3. The sequence goes on along the minus strand of JANNOQ010000071.1, from coordinate 133,090 downwards.
GCGGCTTTACCCGGTGATGCCGGTGCGAACCTTCATGATCGACCGTTTCGAATCCAAGCGGCATATCTCCGGGGTCAAGGCGCCGATCCTCATTCTGCATGGCACGAAGGATACAACGATCCCGATCGAGCTTGGCAAGGCGCTCTTCGAGGCCGCTCCCGAACCGAAGGAACTGGCGATCCTGGAGGGCGCGGGCCATTCGGACCTCTATCTGTTTGGCGCTTTCCCTCGCATCAAAGCGTTCATCCAGAAGCACCGCCCCAATGCCGATGGGCCGAAGATGCCGCGAAACGATCGGTGACGGCGCAGCCTGACCTGACAACCTCTTGTCATCCCCGCGAAAGCGGGGATCCAGTATTCACGATAAAATCAGTTCGATACTGGAGTGCCGCTTTCGCGGGGATGACAAAGGGGCATTCTAATAGAGCAATCATGCTCTCAATTTAGCGAGCTGGATTAAGCCAACGTCCATCGCTGCCATGTATAAAATATCGATATTCTGAAATGCGAAGTTGTTCAGGCCCCTTGCGATGCGTCCCGCGCGCTTTTTGGCGATTCTTTCGGCTGCGTATTTATCCGTTATTGCCGGATACTACGTCTTGCAGCGCGCCTATATTTTTCACGCCTCTAGCATTCGGGTTTTGCCGGAAGCTCTCGGCCTGAACGGCGTGGCGGAAATGGAGCTGCGCACCGCTGACGGGCAAACGTTGATCGCATGGTATGGGCCGCCGCAGCATGGCCACCCGACCTTGTTCTACCTTCACGGCAATGCGGGAGCGCTTGTCCACCGCGCGGCCCGCGTCCAGCTTTACCGATCCTACGGCTATGGCGTGTTTCTGCTGGCCTATCGCGGCTTCTCCGGCAGCACCGGCGCGCCGACCGAAACCAGGATCATCGAGGACGCGCTGATGGCCTATGACAAGCTTGTCAGCTTCACGCCGCCGGATAGCCGGATCGTGGTGTATGGGGAGTCGCTCGGCACAGGCGTGGCCGTCCAGATTGCGGCGAAACGCCAGCCCAGCGGGGTGGTGCTCGAATCGCCCTTCTCGTCGGCCGCCGATGTCGCAGCCTATCTGTACCCTTATTTGCCGGTGTACTGGCTGTTGAAGGACCGCTTCGAGTCGATCAGCTACATTCAGGATGTGAAGGCGCCGCTGCTCGTGCTGCACGGCGAGTTGGACAGCATCGTCCCGGTCAATCTGGCCCGAAAGCTGTTCGCGGCGGCGCCGGGGCCGAAAAAGGCCTATTTCATTGGCGAGGCGACGCATTACACGCTGTATGAGCATGGGGGGTTCGAAAAAGTGCGCAGCTTCGTCGATGGGTTTAAGACGCGGCAGAGTTTGCCGCCGGGCACCATCCCCGTGGCCTGCCGGTCAGGCTGCCCGCAAACGCGATAGGCCGAGCGCAAACAAGGGTTTGGGCAACTATTGCGCTCAGGCCTCGTTGCGGCCGACGCGGTCGAGACCTTCGCGCGCGGGGCGGAAGGACGGATTGATCTGCAAGGCCCGCTGGTAGGCGCGCGCCGCTTCCTTCTTCGCGCCCATGCCCTCCGCCGCCCGGCCGCGCAGCGCCCAGGCCTCGTAATTATCCTTGCTGCCTTGGGCGGCCTTATAGAAATCGTCGAACGCGCTTTCGTATTTCTGCAGCTCCAATTCGCTCAAGCCCTTGGCGTGAAAGACCTCGGGCGCATCGGGCCGGAAACCCAGCGCATTGTCGAAATCGTCGATCGCCTGCAGATGCTGGCCCATGGCCTGACGGCTGAGCCCGCGATTGAAATGCGCCACCGGGTCCGGCTGGATTTCAATGGCGCGGGAGAAATCGGCGGTCGCCATCGGATGATTGCTCATCATCCGGTTCACATTGCCCCGGCCGACATAGGCACCGGCATAGTTCGGATCAATGTTGATAGCTCGATCGTAATCGGCCAGCGCATCCGGCAGCCGCTTCATGCGCACCAGAATCAGCGCCCGATTGGCGTAGGCCTGAGAAAATTGCGGATTGATGGCGAGCGCGGCGTTGAAATCGGCAAGCGCGCTTTGATATTCGCCTGAAACGCCGTAAGCGGAGCCTCTCAGGTTGAGGGCGTTGGCGTCAGTGGGGTTCGTCTTAATGACCTCGCTGAGAGAGGCGATGTTGTTCTTTTGCTCTGCCGTGGCAAGCTGCTGCTTTTGCGCGAGCTGGCTTGCCATTTCCCCGCTCTGGCAGCCGCCGAGAGAGACCAGAAGCATGAGAACCGCAAGTTTGCCGCCTCGGTCGGGGTTGATCATCAAACCCATCAGAACAGCCAATCCCGCTCTTTGCATGTTCATAAATTGAGGCAACGAAGACGAAAGAAGCCTCTTCGTTGCCAACCATTTAGAGTGTGGTGCTACAAAAATGCGGCCTAATTGGGTTAGTTGCCGGCGTTCATGCAGCATATATGGGTTTTGCCGGAAAGCGCCTTCAGCGCTTGGGCCGGCCGCGGCCGACAACAACACCTTCGCGCTGCATCCGCTTGCGCGCGAGCTTCCGGGCGCGGCGAACGGCTTCGGCCTTCTCGCGTGCGCGCTTCTCGGACGGCTTTTCGTAATAATTCCGCAGTTTCATTTCCCGGAAGATGCCTTCCCGCTGCATCTTCTTTTTCAGGGCTTTCAACGCCTGGTCGACGTTGTTGTCGCGAACATGAACTTGCACGCTGTCTCCATCGGTTCGAATTGTTGAATTGGCCTCGTCAATGACACAAAATGCCGGACGCATCCGCACCCGGCACCTTCTTGCCACTCTGTATGATTAGCAGAACGCGCCAACGCTGTCCATGGTTGCAATGGCGGACCGATGGCGTTTTGCGGGTGTCTGTATCCTCGCCACCCTCAATTTTTGCTCAGTATATCCACGTAATGACCCATTTTGCGTCGGGGCCGTCCGTTTTTCTTGCCGTACAGAGTGAGGGAGCGGGCGGATTGGCTCTCGATCAGATTGCGCCAATCATCGGCCTCGGCTCCGAGCAGGTTGACCAGCCTCGCGTCAGAATGCCGTTCGGTCGAGCCGAGCGGCCATCCCGCCACCGCCCGGATATGGTTTTCAAATTGGCTGACCGCGCAGGCCTCCAATGTCCAATGGCCGCTATTGTGGACGCGCGGCGCGATCTCGTTAATGAGGAGACGCGGCTCGTCGCCGCCGCCGGTCAGAAACATCTCCACGGCGATCACGCCGATATAGTCGAGCGCCTCCGCGATCCGCACGGCATAGCTCCGCGCGCGTTCGGCGATCTCGGGGGAAATCGGAGCGGGCACAAGGCTTTCGCGCAAAATGCCGTCGCGGTGGATGTTTTGCGGCGGATCGTAGACCAGCATTGCGCCCTGCCGATCGCGCACGCAAAGCGCGGACAGCTCCAGGCGGAAGGCGACCTCGCATTCGAGCAGGGCGGCGCTCTCGCCGAGCCACGCGCGCGCGGCAGGCAGCGCGGAGGCATCGGCAAGGCGCATCTGGCCTCTGCCGTCATAGCCTTCCCGCGCTCGCTTCAGAAAGAGCCGGACGCCGGGTGCGCCGGCGGATAGCCGGGCATAGGCATCTGACAAGGATGCGGCGCCGCTAACCTCCGTGTAAGGGGCAAATGGCAGGTCAAGGCTGGAAAGGAAACGACGCTCTTCGAGCCGGTCCTGGGCTACTTCGAGCGAGCGGCGAGGCGGGGCCAGGCGGCTGCGCCGCTCGATGATGGCGAGCGCCTCCGCCGGGATGTTCTCGAACTCGAACGTCACCGCGTCGGCCTGGTCGGCGAATCGCTCCAGCGCGCCGGTGTCTTCATAGGCCGCGCAGTGGCGGAAGGCGGCGACATCGAAGGCCGGGCTGTCGTCCTCGGGCGCGAAAATGCTGGCCCGCAGCCCGAGCTTGGCCGCCGCCTGCGCCAGCATCCGCCCGAGCTGTCCGCCGCCGACGATGCCGATGACCGAACCCGGCGGCAGGGGCTCAGCCGTCATCGCTCGGGCTTTCCGCCACGGCGGCCGTGCGGGCCTTGCGCCATTCCGCGATGCGGGAGGCGAGCGCGGGATCGGCAAGGGCCAGAATTTGGGCGGCCAGAAGCCCGGCGTTGAACGCACCGCTTTCACCGATGGCGAGCGTCGCGACCGGAACGCCCGACGGCATTTGAACGATGGAAAGGAGACTATCCAGCCCCGAAAGCGTCTGCGTCGGCACCGGCACGGCGAGCACCGGCAGCGCGGTCAGCGAGGCCGTCATGCCCGGGAGATGCGCCGCGCCGCCCGCGCCCGCGATGATGACCTTCAGCCCACGGCCCTCCGCCGACTTCGCGTAACTGTAGAGCCGCTCAGGCGTGCGATGCGCGGAGACGATCCGCGTCTCATAGGCGACGCCCAATTCGCCCAGCGCTTCGGCCGCGCGCCGCATGGTGGCCCAGTCGCTCTGGCTTCCCATGATGATACCGATGGGCGGCTGCGAATTCATATCCGTGTCCTGAAATAACAACGCGATTGCGCTCGCATTAACGGAAGCGCCCGGCATCGGCAACCGAACTCTTCAATGCTCAGGCGATAATGTCGGGAAGAAGCTCGTCCTCGACCCGCGCGATTTCGTCCTTAAGCTGCAATTTCTTCTTTTTCAGCCGTTTGATCTGAAGCTGGTCCACCCGGACCGTCTGCTCGAGACCGGCGATGGCGGCGTCCAGATCGCGATGTTCCTGCTTAAGCTGTGCCAAGGCGGCTCTCAGCCGCTGCTCGCGTTGTTCGATCACCGGACACCTCTAGCCGGACCCACGGAGCGCTAAGTATAAGTTTTTCATAAGCGTCCCGCCATCTCCCGAAGCTTGAATTTCTGGATTTTCCCCGTCGATGTTTTCGGAATTTCGGCAAAAACCACATGCCGGGGGACTTTGTAGCGCGCCATATGCTCACGGCAATAGGCGATGATGTCCTCGGCGGTGGCGGACGCGCCCGGCCTCAGCTCGATGAAGGCGCACGGGGTTTCGCCCCAACGGTCGTCGGCTTTGGCGACCACCGCCGCCGCCTGAACTGCCGGATGCTTATAAAGCACGTCCTCGACCTCGATTGACGAGATGTTTTCGCCGCCTGAGATAATGATGTCTTTCGAGCGGTCCTTGAGCTGGACATAGCCGTCCGGGTGCAGAACGCCCAGATCGCCGGAATGGAACCAGCCGCCCGCGAAGGCTTCGTCCGTGGCGGCCCGATTTTTCAGATAGCCCTTCATTACCACATTACCGCGAAACATCACCTCGCCCAGCGTCTCCCCATCCGCCGGCACGGGTTCCATCGTCTCCGGGTGGAGCACGCTCAAATCCTGAAGCGGGACATATTTCACCCCCTGGCGCGCCTTTTTTGCCGCCCGCGCATCACTATCCAGCGCGTCCCACTCAGCTTTCCACTCATTGACGACAGCGGGACCGTAGGTTTCGGTCAGGCCATAAACATGCACGACATCGAACCCGGCCTCGCTCATGGCCGCGAGCACGGCTTCGGGCGGCGGGGCGGCGGCGGTCAGGAATTGCACCTTGGTCGCAAGCTGGCGTTTGTGTTCGGGCGGGGCGTTGAGGATGGCCGACATCACGATCGGCGCGCCGCACAGATGCGTCACCTTTTGGTCCGCCAGCGCGTTCCAGATCGCATCGGCCCGGACATAACGCAGGCACACATTGGTCCCGCCCACCGCCGGCACGGTCCACGGGAAGCACCAGCCATTGCAATGGAACATCGGCAGGGTCCAGAGATAGGCAGGGTGCTTGCCGATGCTGCCCGCCAGAATATTGCCGAGTGCCAGCAAATGCGCGCCGCGATGATGATAGACGACGCCCTTCGGGTTGCCCGTCGTGCCGGATGTGTAGTTCAGTGAGATCGCGTCCCATTCGTCGCCGGGCATCTTCCAGGCGAATTCGGGATTGCCCTCTGCGATGAAGGCTTCGTATTCGGTCCCGCCGAGCCGCTCTCCGCCCGCAAAGGTCGGGTCCGCATAGTCGATGACGATGGGCTTCACGGTCGTCATTGCGAGCGCATCGCGCATAATGGGCGCGAATTCGGTGTCGGTGATGACGAGCTTGCTCTCGGCATGGTCAAGCATGAAGGCGATGATCGCGGCGTCGAGCCGGGTGTTGATTGAATGCAGCACCGCCCCGGTCATTGGCACGCCGTAATGGGCATCGAGCATCGGCGGGGTGTTGTGCAGCATGACCGACACCGTGTCGCCCTCGCCGATCCCGTGGCGGGACAGCGCCGAGGCGAGCTGCCGGGCGCGCGCGTAATACTGCGTGTAAGTGAAGCGCTGGGCGCCGTGAACCACGGCCAAATGGTCGGGGAAAACCTGCGCGGCGCGGCTCAGAAAATTGAGCGGCGTGAGCGGCTGGAAATTGGCGGGATTTTTCTCCAGGCCGGTTGAATATGGATGATCTGGCATCAATCGTTCTCCCAAAGCTTTTGCCGATACTATGCCATAAGCGTCACGGCGAAAGCTGCACCGATCTGTCATAAAGAATAGCTTGTCAGCATTTCGCCAGCCCAGCACTATGCCGCAAATAAATAGAGTGCAGGACCGATAGGGTGCCAGGGGTAAAACCTCTCGCATGGGACCTTCGCGAAACAGCATACTCTGCGTCGTCCCGGCCGAAGAGCCGGGACCCATTGGCCTTGACGCAGCGCAAGGCGCTTGTTGAGGGGCCGTTGGGTCCTGGATAGCCCTGCGGGCTTCCGGGACGACAAAGGGGCTAGCCTGGTTTCGCAGAAGTCTGCGTCGAGGGAGGCGGAACGCGCCAGGGTTCAGGGCGAGGAGGTTGTGCCTCACCGTGAATCGCAACCACTTACCCTAACCCTCTCCCCCCCGGGAGAGGGGATTGGACCCGGCTTGAGGGAGGACGGAATGAGCCGCTATCGCGAGGTCTATGAAAGCTGGAAGCGCGATCCCATCGGCTTCTGGGCCGAGGCCGCCTCCGAAATCGACTGGGTCAAGCCGCCAGAGAAGATTTTCGACACCACCCAGGGACAATATGGCCGCTGGTTCACCGGCGGACTCTGCAACACCTCCTTCAACTGCCTCGACCGCCATGTGATGGGCGGGCGGGCGCATCAGACGGCGCTCATCTACGACAGCCCGATGACCGGCCAGAAGCGCAGCTTCACCTATGCCGAGCTGCTGGAAGACGTGTCCGCCTTCGCCGCCGTGCTGCGCGACAAGGGCGTGCGCAAGGGCGACCGGGTCATTCTCTATATGCCGATGATCCCGCAGGCCGTGATCGCGATGCTGGCCTGCGCGCGTCTCGGCGCGATCCATTCGGTGGTGTTCGGCGGGTTCGCCGCGAACGAGCTGGCCACGCGCATCGACGACGCCAAGCCCAAGCTGATCCTGGCGGCCTCCTGCGGGCTGGAGCCGGGGCGCGTCGTCCGCTACAAGCCGCTCATCGAGGCGGCGATCGCTTTGGCGTCGCACAAGCCGCAAGCCTGCATCATCTACCAGCGGGCCGAGGAGCGCGCCTTCCTGACGCCCGGCCGCGACTATGATTGGACGACGTTGTTCAATGAGGCCAAGGCGCGCGGCAATCGCGCCGACGCCGCGATCCTCGCCGCCACCGATCCGCTGTACATTCTCTACACCTCCGGCACGACCGGCGAGCCGAAAGGCGTCGTTCGCGACAATGGCGGGCACATGGTGGCGCTCAAATGGACGATGTTCAACCATTACGGCATCCAGCCGGGCGAGGTGTTCTGGACCGCGTCAGATGTAGGCTGGGTGGTCGGCCACTCCTACATCGTCTATGCCCCGCTCCTGCATGGCGCGACGACCATTCTGTATGAGGGGAAACCGGTCGGCACGCCGAATGCCGGCGCGTTCTGGCGTGTGATATCAGAGCACAAGGCCGCCGCGCTGTTCACCGCCCCCACCGCCTTCCGCGCCATCAAGAAGGAAGACCCCAAGGGCGACTTGATCAAGAATTATGACCTGTCGAATTTCCGCACGCTGTTTCTGGCGGGCGAGCGCGCGGATCCGGATACGGTGAAATGGGCGGAGACCTTGCTCGGCAAGCCGGTCCTCGATCATTGGTGGCAGACCGAAACCGGCTGGCCGATCGCGGGAAATCCGGTCGGGCTGGGAACCCTGCCGGTCAAGCACGGCTCGCCGACCGCGCCGATGCCGGGCTACGATCTGCGCGTCCTCGACGAGCACAACAAGCCTGCGCCGCGCGGCACGAGCGGGTCGCTGGCGATCCGCCTGCCCATGCCGCCGGGCTGCCTGCCGACGCTGTGGGAAAAAGACCAGCGCTTCCGCGACAGCTATCTGCGCGATCATCCCGGCTACTACATGACCTCCGACGCGGGCTATATCGATGAGGACGGCTATGTGTATGTCATGGCGCGCACGGACGACATCATCAACGTCGCCGGACACCGGCTTTCGACCGGCGCGCTGGAGGAGGTGGTCGCCGGCCACCCGGATGTCGCCGAATGCGCGGTGATAGGCATCGCCGATGCGCTCAAGGGGCAGGTTCCGGCGGGCTTCGTGGTGCTGAAATCGGGCGTGAGCAGGCCAATGGAGGAGATCGAGAAAGAAATCATCCAGAAGGTGCGCGACGAGATCGGGCCGGTCGCGGCGTTCAAACTCGCGCTCACCATCCAGCGCCTGCCGAAGACGCGCTCCGGCAAAATCCTGCGCGGCACGATGCGCGCAATCGCCGATGGCGAGGGCTATAAAATGCCCGCGACGATCGACGATCCGGCTGTGCTTGAGGAGATCGGGGAGGCCCTGAAGGCGCGTGGCATTGGGCTGAGTGTGGGGGAATTGCTGAAGACGGGCAGTTGAGCGCCTCAGGTCAGCAACTCTTTGAGGAACATCCGTCTCCTACGCTCCGCTTCGGTGCTTGATTCGCGGGGCGCTGCCTGCTTAGCTGAAAGTCCATTTTGCACCGCGACAAGCGGGTTCCTATCATCGCCAGGGATGGAGCAATCATGGATCCCGATATGGTCCGGCAACAGGAAGAAGCCGAGGCAGCAAGTCGTGTGCGGCGACCGGTCATGCCGAGCGCGCAATCGCCCGCAGCGGCGCTACGCGAAGACTTGCTGGCGCTCAGAGTCGACTTTGAGGAGGACAATTTCGAACCGGCGCCGCTGCCGGTGACCCGGGCTGGATTGGGCGTAGTGCTGCGGGCGACTTTTTTCTGCCTTATGCTGACGGGTTCAGGGCTGGTGGGCGGAATCATGTTGGGTGTGAAGCTCGGGCTGGTCGCTTGGCAAAGCCTCGCCATTGGGTCCATCGCCGGGCTCCTGCTTGGCTGGCAGGCCGCGGCCGCCTCGCTGCGCGGAGGCTCCAGGGTCACATTCGGCCAAGCGTTTCGGGCGCCGCTATTGCCGACACTCATCATTCTCGTTGCATTGATTGCGTCGATGGCGGTCGCGGCGCTGTTTACCGATATTTCGCCAACGGCCATCGCGCAGGGCGTTCTGCCTTCGTATTGGCTCATTGTCGCGGCGGGCGCCGTTGCTGGATTTATCCTGGCCGCGATCAGACTTCGCAAAGCTCTCCAAACCTAAAATCTACAGGGGTCTAATTTGGTCTGATCGCAAACCCGCCAGACAATCGACGCTCAGATCCGCCGCGCGCGTAAGCCCCGAAAGCGCGAGCGTCAGATCGAACTCCCCGATGATATTGCGGATCACCTCGCGCACGCCCTGCTCGCCTGCGATCGTCAGGCCATACACATACGGCCGACCAAGCAGCACCGCCTTCGCGCCGAGCGCCAGCGCCACAGCAACGTCACGGCCAGAGCGAATACCGGAATCGAGCAGCACGGGCATGTCTCCCGCCGCCGCCACGACACCGGGCAATGCGTCGATCGTGGAGGTCTCGCCGTCGACCTGCCGCCCACCGTGATTGGAGACCACCAGCCCGTCGACGCCGTGTTCGCGGGCAAGTCTGGCATCGTCCGGATGCCGAACGCCTTTCAGCAAAATGGGCAGCTTCGTCATGCCGCGCAGCCGTTCGATGTCGGCCCAGGTCAGGTCGGGGCGCGAATAGGTGAGCGTGAAATGCGCCACAGCCGAGCGCATCTGTCCCATCGACAGGCCGAATTGCTTGCCCTTGCGGCGCAGGCTCATCGCCGCCTTGACGATGCCTGCCCCGCGCGGCTTGAAGCCGGTGTCCGGCGGAGATGCGGGGATTTTGGCGCGGAACACCGGGTCGCTGAGATATTGCGCCAGACCCAGCCCGTGCAGGAACGGCAGATAGGCGAGGTCGAGATCGCGGGGGCGCCAGCCGAGGATCGTGGTATCCAGCGTCACCACGATGGCCTCGCAGCCGCAGCGCTCCGCGCGCTGAACCAGCGAGCGCACGAATTCATCATCGCTGCTCCAATAGAGCTGGAACCAGCGCGCCGCGCCGCCCATTGCGGCCGAGCATGTCTCTATCGGCACCGACGCCTGGTTGGAAAAGACATAGCCGATATCCTCAGCCGCGGCGGCACGCGCGACCGCCAGATCGGCGTCCTCATGCACCATTTCGAGCACGCCAACGGGTGCGAGCAACACCGGCGCGCGATGGGTTCGCCCGAACAGCGTCACCGAGAGATCGCGCCGCGACACGTCGCGCAGGACGCGGGGCACGATCCGGTGCCGCTCGAATGCGGCGCGATTGCCGCGCGCGGTGGACTCGGTCCCCGCGCTGCCTACGATATAGGCGGCTGCGGTGGCGCTCATGCGCCGCACGGCCTCAGCCTCCAGCGCCTCGGGCGCGACCGGAACGCGGGGCCGCGCGCCGCCGACGCCGGTTACGTAGATTTCGGTCTGCCTAAGCCGGCCGGGCGATAACGCCGCCTGCTGCCGTCTCCGGTCGCTTGCCATGTTTGTTTCTCCCCCCACGGCAACCGGCGAATGCGGGCTGCATCTCACTTCACATCCGGTGTCTCAGTTTGAAACGGCTGGGATCGCGGTCTCGAACGCCTCGCGGCCGCCGGATCTTGCTTGTTCGACAAAGCTAGGAACCTGGAACTTGCGCCGGTATTCGCCCGGTGTCATCCCTGCGAGGCGATTGAACAACCGCCGGAATGAGGCCGTATCCTCATATCCCACCTCGCGCGCGACCGCCTCGACAGGCGCCGGGCCGGTTTCCAGTATTTGCTTGGCCTCCTCGATCCGCAGAGCCTGGATATAGCCGAGCGGCGCGTAGCCGGTCGCGGCCTTAAAACGCCGGTCGAAGGTGCGTTTGGGAAGACCCGATTCGCGCACCAATTCCGTCACGATATCGTGGCGCTCGTAATTGTTGGCGAGCCAGCTCTGGCAGCGCAGAATCACGGCATCGCCGTGCTTGATGTTGGCGATCATCGACGCGTAAGGAAGCTGTCCGTCGCGGTGCCATTGGTAGAGGAATATTTTGGAGATGCGAATGGCTTCTTCCGTGCCGGCGTGCTTGGCGATCAGCAGCAGCACCAAATCTTGCCAGGACGAAGCGCCGCCGGCGCAAGCGATGCTGTGTCCCGGTCCGGTTTGCACCAGAATGCGGTCTTCGTGCAGCGCGACGCCCGGATATTCGCTGCGGAAGAGTGGCGCGAACATCCAGTGCGTCGTCGCCTGCTGGCCGTCGAGCAGTCCGGCCTCCGCAAGCGCGAGCGAGCCGCCGCAGGTCGCAAAGAGCTGCGCGCCGCCGCGATGCATCCGCCTGATCCAGTCCAGCATGCGCCGGTCGAGTCGGCGCAGACTTTCGGCCGTCGAGATCATGACGTTCGGCACGAACACAACGTCGGTGCGCGCAACATCGTCGATTGTGTCCTGCGGAATGATGCTGACGCCGGTAATCAACTCCATGGGGCCTGCATCGGCGGCAACCAAACGCGGCTCGAACATTGGCTCGCCCGGGGGCAGACCCTTCAGCTCGTTCCAGAACCGGCCGGCGGCCCACAGCGTATCGAAAACGCCATAAATGATCGACGGATCGCACTCTGGGAAGACGGCCAGGCTGACATGAATGCGGTTTGGGCGCGTTGATCGGCTCGGCATGGCTCATCTGGCTCCATCCCGGCCATTCTGCCTCTGACGCCTTCGCCGCGCAAAGGCTATCTGCTCGCCATGACAGCGCCGAACGCTGCATCAAGCAAGTCGAGAGGATCTGAGCAATGGACCTGGATATGACGAAACTCGAGCCTTTGCTCGGGATGATGGTGAACGAAATGGGCGCGGCGGCGAATGCGGCGCTGGTGGTAACTGGCGACAAGCTCGGCCTCTATCGGGCCTTGGCCGCAAGCGGTCCGCTGACTGCGATTGGGCTTGCCGAAAGAACGGATACGCATGAGCGCTATGTGCGCGAATGGCTCTCGGCGCAGGCCGCGTCCGGTTTCGTCAGCTTCGATGCGGAGACGGGCGCGTTCTCCCTCTCGCCGGAGCAGGCGGCCGTGCTCGCCGATGACGAAAGTCCGGTTTACATGACGGGCGGTTTCTATTCGATTGCCGCCGTCTTTGCCGACGAGAGCAAACTCACCCAGGCCTTTAAGAGCGGCAAGGGCGTCGGCTGGGGCGATCACTGCAATTGCTTGTTTTGCGGCGTCGAGCGGTTTTTCCGGCCAGGTTATAAGGCCAATCTCGTCGCCGCGTGGCTGCCGGCTCTCGACGGCGTCGTCGAGAAGCTGGCGCGCGGCGCCAAGGTTGCGGATGTTGGCTGCGGACATGGCGCATCGACGTTCATCATGGCCGCCGCGTTTCCAAACTCCGAGTTCGTGGGGATCGATTTCCATCAGGGCTCGATCGACCACGCCAGGCGGCACGCGGCCGGCATTGACAACATCCGGTTCGAGACGGCGCGCGCGCAGGATTATTCCGGGTCGGATTTCGATCTCGTCACCATGTTTGACGCTCTGCACGACATGGGCGATCCGGTCGGCGCGGCTCGGCATATCCGCGAGACGATGAAGCCGGACGGCACCTTGATGCTGGTCGAGCCAAACGCTGGCGACAGCCTTGCGGACAACCTCAACCCGGTCGGGCGGGTTTACTATGCCTTTTCGACCAGCATCTGCGTTCCCGCCTCGCTCAATCAGGAGGTTGGAGCGGCGCTGGGCGCGCAAGCCGGTGAGAAGCGCTTGGGCGACGTCGCCCGCGAGGCGGGTTTCTCGCGATTCAGGCGTGCGGCTGAGACGCCGTTCAACATGGTGCTCGAAGCACGGCCCTGAAAAATGCCGCTCCATCGCGCCAACGCGATGGAGCGAATATGCTGAAATCCGGCAGCCCGCTTCCGCCGGGAAGTCCACGTCGCGGAGGCGAAGCCGCGGGGCGACGCCGTTTAGCGGACATATCTGCGCGTGTTGAGGCAGGCCGCCGGTATATTGGCGCCAAGATCCTTGCGCAATAGCTCCAGCACGCTGCGCCAAACCGCCTCCGATTTGCCGGTGCCGCAAAGCTGAGAGTCGAGATAGGCTTGGACCGGCGGCGACAGCCACCAGTTCATCGAAATGGATTTTTTCTCGCTGGCCGGCTCCGGCATGGCCCGCGCGACGCGGCTCATGCCTACAAGAGGCCGCAGAAAATTCAGCAGCGCCGTTGCCGAGGACTGCCGTGTCTGCGAGCAGGGAAAGAAGAGCGAGTGTGAAGGAATCTCGTCGTTCGCAGTCTTGATGCGACCCGAAAGTTCAAAGCCGGTGTGGAAGCTGCGCGCATTGCGGGTCGAATTGAGCGCCAAAAGGTCGCCCGGGGTTTCCAATAGCGACACCTCTCCGGGGTCGATAATTTTGGGAGGCAGTGCCGCGTCTCCCGTTGGACCGCATGTTCCGAAAAATTCCGGCTCGTTTGATATTTGGACGATGTAAGGCCGCAGATTGCGGTCGACGCGCTTAATCGAGCGCGCCAGCTCCAGCGCCGTCACCGCACCGGAATTGTCGAAATAGCCGCCATCGACCAGGTGGTCGGTGACGCGAACATTCTGATTGCGCACATTGCCGTGCGGAGACACGAACGGAAAACGCGCCGAAAGCGAAATCGCCGTGCTCAGCGGAATGTCGAATTCGCTGGAAATCAGATCGCCCTCCGCCGCTTGCGCGCAAAGGTCACGCCAGCGCGCGCGCAACAGCTGCGGAAAGAAGCTGCTGATGGACCTTTCGGATATGGTTTTGTCGCAGGCCAGCTCATAAAAATTATGCGTGTCCTCGAACACTCTGAAGCCGGCGCCATTGTCGTCCAACCCGACAGGATTGAGGCTTGTCGCGATGACGCGACGGCCGGAATTGACTGAAGTGCTGTTCATCACCAGCAGCGGCCGCCAGTGTTGCGCATCCCAGGCGAAGGACGAAAGCGGATTGCCGAAAATGTTGCGTGTGGACGGATCATCCCCGCCGAGCATCGGCTTCAGGACCGCTTGAAACGCCTCTTCCCAATTGGCTTCTAAGGTCGCCGCGCGATCCCAGACGAACGGCAGCGATGAAAGCTGCAATGCGTCCCTCGCCAGAAGGGCGATGATGGTGGAGGTGAGGAAGTCGTTGCTGGAAATCGCCTGAGCCGTCATTTGGTGCATGAAGCGGTCCTGCACAAAATCGTCCTTGCTCCCGACAATATTGCGGAACCAAAGCCGCTGGGAATAAAGGCCGTCTTTGCATTCCGTCGTACTGCCAGGCCCGAGGCACGCCGCGGCACCGGAATCCTTCTGTTTGGCGAACAGCATTGCCGCGTAGATTCCGGCGCCAAGTGATCCGCCCGATACGCTCGATATGCCGAAAAGCTGTTGGCTGAACGGGCGCATCGAGGCCGGATTTTCGGCGGTCAGATCCTCAAGCTTGCCCAGAATACTGGCGGTAAAGAACGCCGACCGGCTGGCGCCACCCTCCGTCGCCACGATGATCGGCCGCGGGCACGAGGGATCGTCGGGCGCGGCGGTCGGACACCGCGCTTCATCCCAGCCATTGGCAGCTTTCCAGGCGGCAACCGACGCATTCAAGCCGACATAGCGCGTTTCGATCGGAAGTTTCGAATTGTCAGCCGTAATCCGGCGGACATCGTGACCGTCGCCAAGAAAAAACGTCAGCGTAAAGCCGGCAGCGATCAGAATGACGATGATTGGAAATTTGATGCGGTACGAGATCAGCGCCAGGACCGTAAGGATCGAGACGGTGCCGCCGAGCACCAGCGGCAGAAAAGCGGCGCGCTTGAGCCAAAGATTATCGCTCAGCAGCGCTGGCATTGCGGGAAAATATTGCTGAATCCAATAAGAGATGAAGTGAAATACGATGAGCATGGAAGTCACGAAAGCGACGGCGAGCACGGCGCAGGTGAGGTGGATTTGCTCACGCCGCAAATCGGCGAGACGCTCGGCGCCGAGGTAATTCGGCGCGCGCTCAGGAACCAGGGCTCGGCTTTCGTCCATCGGCAGCGGAAACACGCCGAAAAGGCGCTCGCAAAAACGGTTAAAGGCCTGCAATTGGCGCGGATAGTGCCGCTCCCATTGGCGGACAAACCAAAAGCGACGTTGCCGGAAAAAATTATCGTATATAGCCAGGCCGAAAGAGATGATCGTGAAGATCAGCAGGGTAACGAGGTGATTTTTTGTGTAAGCCTCGATTGTTTGGCTTTTGGTTGCCAATGTGTCTATTAGCGCGAATCCCAGGACCGTCAGTAAGGTGTAAAACGCGGCTGGTGCCAATGCAGCTAGCGGCCTGCCGATAGATGATTTTAAAATATTATATATAAATCCAAACAAAAAGCGAAAATAAACAAATGTAAATACAACCGCAACGGCAATATAGATTAGCCATGAATATTCAAACGCTCCGCCTTCCGTGCCAGGCATGTTACCGAACGCAATATATAATCCCGTTAATACAACAGCATAAACGAAAAAAACATATATTTTTGGCAGTATCGACGTGTAGAAACTAAAACGTTTTTGATTATCAATTCCAATGTCTTTTAATCTCTGGAGGATCAGCAAACGGGCGCCGCTTGTCACCATGCTGACCCAGAAGAAGTAGGTGGCGAGGAAAAATCCGGTCCAAAACAAGATACCTTCAGAGGGCAGCTTGCGGACATCGAGAAGCAAATCCTGACTTTCGGTTACAACGACAAACGCCAAATAGCCGACCACGATGCTGAGAAGACTGATCCAGCTTGCCCTCACCGTCCTCAGGAACACGCGCCAGGCCGACGCTCTTTCCTCGACAACGTCCGATTTATGAATATCCATATTGCCCCCCCAGGAAATAAATGGTGGTGTCAAACTAGCAGTTGAGCTCTGATTTTGCACCAGAGTTGCTTTGAGGCGTGGGCGGCGTTTGGTGGGCGTGGTTAGATCAAATCTCGTCCTTCCAATACACCTAAAATGACCCTGGCATTGCAGTTGCCGGCTTTTGGCCGCCGCGTGCTAGCATGAGCGCTGAGGGTGCTCGCTTTTTATGGTGGTCGATGATTTCACATTGTCTGATTTCGGCTTGCTTGTTCGGACTTTTCCTCGCCGCCTCGCCCGCGAATGCCGAGGATGTCGACATCGAGCTCGTCTTCCTCGCCGACAGTTCTGGCTCCATTGACAGTGCCGAAACGGCCTTTCAGCGGAATGGCCACGCGGAGGCTTTGACGCATCCGGACGTGCTCAGCGCCATCAAACAAGGCCCGCTCCAACGCATTGCCGTGACCTATGTCGAATGGGGTGACGCCCGGCATCAGGATGTCGTCGTGCCCTGGACGATCATCGACGGCCTCGAAAGCGCGAAGGGCTTCGCGGCCGCGCTGGTTGCCGCGCCGAAGCGGGCCTACGGCTATAACGCCATTGGCAGCGCGCTGGAGAAAGGCCGCGAGCTGATCCAGACGAACGCCTATCGCGGCGAGCGGATGGTCATGGACCTCTCCGGCGACAGCGCCAATAGCTGGGACGGCGTCTCGATCAGCGCGGCGAGAGACGCGGCGGTTGCCGCAGGGATCGTCATTAATGGACTGCCGATCCTGTGCCGCGAGGCGGATTGCGGCGGGCGGCCTGTCTCCTACGATCTGGAGAAAGCGTTCGAGCAGCAAATCATCGGCGGACCCGGCGCGTTCGTGGTCACGGCCAAGGATCGCGAGAGCTTCGAGCTGGCCGTGCGACGCAAGTTGATTCTTGAAATCGCCGGCCTGCAGCCGGATGGCAAAGTGCGGCTAGGCTTTGCCAAAGACCTGGTGCCATCGCCGCCGGATTAAGAGTGTGGCGGTCAAAGCGGCAAGGAAAGCGTTGCTTGTTCGGCGGTCTGCTTGAACCTGGCCCCCTCATGGCGAAGCAGCCAGGTTTTGCGCTGCATCCCACCACCGTAGCCAGTAAGAGACCCATCCGCGCCGATGACGCGGTGGCAGGGCACAACCAGCCCAACGGGATTGGCGCCGTTGGCCAGCCCAACCGCGCGCACCGCCGACGGGCGTCCGATCTTTGCCGCCTGCGCGCTGTAGCTGACGGTCTGTCCCGAGGGAATGAGCCGCAACGCCGTCCAGACTTGCCGCTGAAACAGTGTGCCCCGCGTTTCGACCGGCACGTCTTCGATCGCATCGAGCTCGCCGGCGAAATACGCATCGAGCCGATCGCTAAGCGCGGCTGGCGTGGGTCCGTCCGTGAGCCGAACCCTATCGTGGCCGTAATGGCGAGCGAGAAGACGCTGCATGCGCTCCCTATGATCGGTCCAATCCAGGGCGCGCAGAACCCCGCGTTCATCGGTGACGAGCCGCATCTCGCCAATCGGGCTGGGCATTGGCGACACGGTGAAATGAAATTCGGGTTGGGGCACGCTTGCCTCCGTTTCAGTTGGGTCTTTTTTGGCATTGCATTGCAGGATTTGCTGGCGGTTTTCGGACGCAGAGGGTGGTTACGTACATCATTTTGCTTCCGAGCCGCAGGTTACGATCCCAACATTTTGCAGGCTTTAAATGCGGAAATCTCCCGTGGATCGGGCTGAACAACAGTTGCCCGCAACCCGGCTCTTGCGTAGGGTGGCCGCTTTCCCACTCCGTCCTCGGATGAGCAACATGCGACCGTCGAAACGCGAAAATGACATATTGCGGCCGGTCGCGCTCGAGCGCGCCGTGTCGCTGCACGCTGAAGGCTCCTGCCTGATCAAATTCGGCAACACCCACGTCCTGTGCACCGCTTCCGTCGAGGACCGCCTGCCGCCATGGCTGAAGGGGCAGGGGCGCGGCTGGGTGACGGCGGAATATGGGATGCTGCCGCGCGCCACGACCGAACGCACGCGGCGGGAATCGACGACGGGCCATCAATCCGGCCGGTCGCAGGAAATTCAGCGGCTCATCGGCCGGTCGCTGCGGGCGGTGGTGGATTTGCAGGCGCTCGGCGAGCATCAGATCACGCTCGATTGCGATGTGATTCAGGCCGATGGCGGCACCCGCACGGCGGCGATCACGGGCGGCTGGGTGGCGCTGCACGATTGCCTGCAATGGATGCAGGCGCGCGACATGATTCGCGCCAATGTGCTGAAGGATCATGTCGCCGCGATTTCCTGCGGCATTTATAAGGGCCAAGCGGTGCTCGACCTCGATTATGCGGAGGATTCGGACGCCGATGCCGATTCCAATTTCGTCATGACCGGCAAGGGCGGCATTGTCGAAATCCAGGGCACGGCCGAGCGCGAGGCATTTTCCGAAGAGATGTTCGCCGAACTCATGGCGCTGGCGAAAAAAGGCATCCGCGAACTGGTCAGCCTGCAAAAGCTTACCGTCAGCTAATGATGAAGCCGCTTGCGCCGGGCGACAGGCTGGTCATCGCCAGCCACAACAAGGGCAAGGTCGTGGAGTTCCGCGCCCTGCTTGCGCCGATGCAGATCGCGCTCGTCTCATCGGGCGAACTCGGCCTGCCCGAGCCGGAGGAGACCGGTGACACCTTCATCGCCAATGCCCGGATCAAAGCCGAGGCGACCGCGAAGGCGGCAGGTTTGCCCGCGCTCGCCGATGATTCGGGCATCGAGATCGACGCGCTCGGCGGCGCACCCGGAGTCTATTCCGCCAGGTGGGCGGGCGAGCGCCGCGATTTCGGCGCTGCGATGCGGCGGGTCGAGGCGGAGCTCGCCGCGAAAAGTGCGCTTCATTCACCGCCGCGCGCAAATTTCGTTTGTGCCCTGTGTCTGGCCACTCCCGAGGGCGAGGTTGAGATCTTCGAGGGGAAGGTTTTCGGTCATCTGAGCTTTCCGCCGAGAGGCGACAATGGCTTCGGCTATGACCCGATTTTCGTGGCGGATGGCCATTCCCTGACCTTCGGCGAAATGCGCCCCGAAGAGAAACACCGCATTTCGCATCGCGCGCGCGCCTTCGAAGCCTTTGCGAAAGCCATGCTGGCGCGCATATAAGGCTCATGGACGCTTTCGGCATCTACATTCACTGGCCCTATTGCGCCGCCAAATGCCCCTATTGCGATTTCAATTCGCATGTGAAGCGCGAGGTGAGCGAAGCGGGCTACCTTGCCGCCGTGCTGCGGGAGCTGAGTTTTTACGCGGAGCTTGCGCCGGGGCGGAGGGTGACCAGCGTCTTTTTTGGTGGCGGCACGCCGTCGCTGATGCTGCCGTCGACCGCCGGGCGTGTTTTGGACGCCATCGCCTCGCATTGGACCGTGGAGCCAGATGCCGAAATCACGCTCGAAGCCAATCCGTCCAGCGTCGAAGCGGGCCGATTTGCCGAGTTTCGCGGCGCGGGCATCAATCGCGTCTCGCTCGGGGTGCAGTCTTTACGCGACGATCAGCTTCGCTTTCTAGGTCGACTCCATAACGCCGCCGAGGCGCGGCAGGCGATCGGCATCGCCAACGCCCATTTTGACAGGGTCTCCTTCGATTTGATCTACGCCCGTCCGGAGCAGACGCCCGCTGAATGGCGCGCCGAGCTGACCCAAGCGCTGGCGCTGGCGGCGGGGCATCTCTCGCTCTACCAGCTTACGATCGAACCAGGCACGGCATTTTACCGGCTGCACGAGAGCGGCAAGCTTCATGTCCCAGACGGCGATCAAGCCGCGCAGCTTTACGAACTGACGCAGGAAATCTGCGAGGCGGCGGGGCTTCCGGCCTATGAGGTGTCGAACCATGCGCGGCCGGGCGAGGAAGCGCGCCACAATCTGCTTTACTGGCGTTACGGCGAATACGCCGGGATTGGCCCGGGCGCGCATGGCCGCATCGAAGGTCCAACCGGCCGTCTCGCGCTATCCACCGAACGCGACCCCGCGAAATGGGCGGCGCAGGTCGGGCGGGAAGGACACGGCCTCGTTCAACGTGACCCGCTCGCCAGGCTGGAGCAAGCCGAGGAGATGCTGCTGATGGGCTTGCGCCTTAGCGACGGGCTGTCCACGCGACGGCTGCACGCGCGGACTGGCTATGCGATTTCCACGGATGCGAAGCGGATACTGACGCAGGACGGGCTTTTGCGCGACGATGTTTCGGACGACCGGCTTGTCGCAACACCGCAAGGTCGTCTCGTCCTCAATTCGCTGATTGAATCGCTCGTCAGCCGGCTGTCGCTGGCGGAGAGTGTTGCCGCTTGACGAGGCAGTCCTCGCGGCGCTAGCGGGCCATCGTGCCCGTTCCCGTCGAAGACGTGATGTCGCCGACCGGGCCATTTTTCCAGTCGCGCAAGCGCGCCCGCAGCTGGGCCACGCGGCGGTTCGACTCCTCAAGGCGCGGCATCGCAATGCGCCCCGATTGAACAGCAGATTTCAGGGCTTCGACAGCCGGACCCCACGTTTCCACCTGGTCGCGACGCGGCTCGATCAACAGCACGACATCCGCGCCGGTCTCGACCGCTTGAACAACTGCATCGCCGAGATCGGCCGCGCTTTTCGCTCCAGCAATTTCCACGGCGAATACGCCATCGAAACCCGTCTCCCGCACTGAAGCCAGAGCCTTGGCAGCAGCATCTCGGGACGCAGGGCCTCCACCATCGAAGCCGACCACCAACGCGTCGGGCGCCAATCGCCTCATGACATCGCGCAGCGCTTCGATATTTGACGGGTCACCGGCCGACATGGCATAGCGCGTCCCAGCCAAGACACCGGCCTCATGATGACCGAAATTGAATGCGGTCGCGAAGGACGCGACGTGAGGCGGCGCGGCTCCAAAACAATGGGGCTTATCGGGCGCATTTGCAGCGCAAATATTCGCGCTCGGGCCCAAGTTAAATGTGACGCCAAGCGCGGACAGCTCCGCCGCCATGTCCTTGTAGCGGTTGAAGGCGTCGAGCGCATCAGCCGCCGCGCCGATTTCGGCCGCCGAGGGAAAGCTTTTGAAGCCGCGCGCCGGCGTGAGCGCCAAGGCGACACCGCCGGGACGTTCGAGCGCGACGATGGGCGGCGTGGCGGTTTGGGCTTGGAAGAAGCGGGCGAGTTCGCGCAATTGCGCCGCGTCCTTAACATTGCCATCCCTTATCAACACACCGGATATCGCCCCCGATTTGAGCGCCGACGCGGCAGCCATCGGCCCGGCATCGGATGGCGATTGACCCTCGAAGGCAACGATCACGAGCTGTCCCGCCATCGCTTGCAAAGTTGGATCAGAGGCGCTGGCCAAATTGTCCTCGGCGCTTGCGATCTGCTCCGAAGCCGCGCCCCGATCGCTGACCGCGGCGGACCGGCGCGTCGGGATCGGAGCCTGGCGCTGCGGCTTGGCTGCGGCATTGGCAATTGGCGCCGCACCGCCATCGACTTCGGCTGGGTTCGGCGTAGGCGAGGCATTGGCGTTTGCCACCGGGGCGGCAGGGGTCACGGCAGGGTCGGCTTTAATGGGCGGTGTTCCAGCGCATTCCGAATAGCCATATTGCGCCCCATATTGCTTGCAGTCATTCGTATCAAGCATCGGAAATTCGGAGAGCGAACCTTTGGGAGAGCGCCAGGCGTCCGGCTTTATGGCACTATCTTGCACATTGGTGATAAAGGGAGGATTCGGCGCGGGCGGCTGCTGCGACGCGACGGCAGGTGTTTGAGCAATGGCCTGCGTTTGCGCCAAGGAATAGATGACGCAAGCCGCGCAGAAAAACGAACTTGGCTTCATAAGGTGCCCCAAATATCCCGCCGGTTGTATGCATTGGTATAATACCTACACCAAACATAGGTTCAATGGATGCGCCACCGTAGTGCTTTGGTTAAACGCCAGCTCCCTCCACGCTCAGAGATCCAAGCGGAGCATAAGCGCCCCGCCTGCAGGAACCGCCACCCGTGCGTCGGCCTTATTGCGCCAGAAAGCCCGCGATCGCGGCCTCCGCCTGCTTCAGCGACAGAACGCCGTCAAGATGGCCGCGGTCGCCTTTGAGTTGCACGGTTTCGACCTTGACGCCATTGGCGCTGAGCGTCTTCGCCATCGCCTCGACCGAAGCGGCGGGAAAGACCTGGTCGTCGGGCTGATAGATGATCAGGGCCGGAGCCTTGATCTTGGCGAGTTTCGCCTTGGCTTCGCCGCCCGCAAAAAGCTGATTGGCTTTAATGAGATAAAGAAAGTGGTTGGCGTCCGATGTCTTTGCGCGTGTCTCGCCGGCGCCGCTGAGCGTTGCTTCGACCAGATATTTCGCGCTGAAGCTTTTGGCCGGGTCTTCACCCTCCTTCGCCCATTTCGCGCCCTCCGGCCCGTTGAAGGTTTTGTTCGCCCAGCGCGGATGATTGGCTTGCAGCGTCACGATCTTGAGCGCTTCGGCAAGGCCGGCAAGCGGCGGCTCCTTGCCGTAGTAATCGCCGCCATTCCATTTCGGGTCGAGCCGGATCGGCGCCGCCCAGATGTCCAGCCAGCCGATGAGATTGGCGTCGGTGTCCAGCGCGCCGATCACGGGCATGATCTTGCCAACCATTTCGGGATAGGCGGCCGCCCATTCATAGGTCTGCAAAGCGCCCATGGATGGCCCTGCAACCATGACGAGCTTCTTTATCCCGAGGCTCTCGACGAGGCGCTTTTGCACTTCGATGAAGTCGCGGAAGGTCACGACGGGAAAGTCCATGCCATACGGCTTTCCATCGGGGTTAACCGAAGCCGGCCCGGTCGTCGTCACGGCCGGATCGTTGGCGTTCAGATTGATCAATGTGTCGGAGGAAAGAACGAAATATTTGGAGGTGTCGATCGCCTTGCCGGGCCCGATGATCGCGTCCCAATAGCCGGCAGCCTTGTCGGCCGCCGCATATTTCCCGGCGGCGTGGCTGTTGCCGGAGAAGAAGTGGCAGATTAAAATGGCATTCGACTTATCGGCGTTCAGCGTTCCGTAGCTCTCCCAGCCGACTTTCACGGCTTTCAGCGTGCGCCCCGATTGGGTATTGAACTCCGCGAGTTCAAAAATCTTTTTCTCAGTCATCAAATCCTGCGCCCGCGCGCTTCCCATCGTGAATGCAAACAGCACGAGTATGACCGAAACAATTGACTTCATTCTTTGCCTCCCTGGCCTGACATGTGTTCTGTCATTTTCCGACCGCACCACGCGCTCCCGGATGCGACGGAGTTTCAGCCTGAACTGCTCTGGTCGCGCCGTCCAGCCTTTGCGAGATCGATTACCGGCCGCCTCGAAGGGTCTTTCGATGCAAACAATTAAATTCATGCAGGGAACGAAATATTGACAGTATAATGTGCTCTCAATGATGTGCATGCAGGCTGAAATCTTAAAAATTTTTCATAACAATTTGGGGGGCGCTTATGGTCCAGCTTGTTATTAACGGGAAAAAAATCGACGTCGGGGCGGAGCGCGATATGCCGCTGCTCTGGCTGTTACGGGATGAACTCGGGCTCACCGGCACGAAATTCGGCTGCGGCCAGGCGCTTTGCGGCGCTTGCACGATCCACCTGAACGGCGTCGCCGTTCGATCCTGCCAAACCACCGTCGGCGATGCGGACGGCGCGACCATCACCACCATAGAAGGCTTGGCGGAAGACGGGATGCATCCGCTTCAGGTTGCCTGGCGGGCGCTCAACGTGCCGCAATGCGGCTATTGCCAATCCGGTCAGATCATGCAGGCGGCGGCGCTGCTGAAGGAGACGCCAAACCCGACCGACGACCAGATCAACCAGGTCATGAGCGGCAACATCTGCCGTTGCGGCACCTATCCGCGCATTCGCGCCGCCATCAAGGACGCGGCGAAAAACATGAAGGGTCCGGGGAAAGGAGCATCGCTATGAAACAGGATCGCACCGTTTTCCCGCAAATCGTCAATATCAGCCGCCGCAGTTTTGTGAAAGGCGCGGCCGCCGGCTCGCTGGTCCTTGCCGCCGGATTTTCCGTGAAGGTCGCCCATGCCGAGAAACCGCCTGAATTCGCAGGCGAAGGGATGCCAAACGGACTGCGCGACGATCCGAAGATTTTCCTCGCCATCGACGAAGACGGCAGCGTGACCTTCACCTGTCATCGCGCCGACATGGGTCAGGGCATCCGCACCGGATTGGCGATCATCGTCGCCGACGAGCTTGAGGCGGACTGGGACCGCATCCGGGTGGCGCAGGCCGAAGGCGATGAAGTCCGCTTCGGCAATCAGGATACGGACGGTTCGCGCAGCACGCGGCATCATTTCGCCACCATGCGCCGGATCGGGGCGTCGGCGCGGACGATGCTGGAGACGGCGGCGGCGGCGCAATGGGGCGTGCCGGTCGCCGAGGTGAAGGCGGTCAATCATGAGGTCTTACACGAAAAATCCGGGCGCAAAATTGGGTATGGCGCGCTCGCGAAAGCAGCCTCTAACCTGCCGGCACCGCCAACGGAAAGCGTAAAACTGAAAGCCCCAGCCGATTTCCGCTATATCGGCAAGGGCAAGACTGGCCTCGTCGACGGCTTCGACATCACCACGGGGCGGGCGCAATACGGCATCGACACCAGGCTTGCCGATATGCTTTACGCCGTCGTCGCGCGAACGCCGGTTTTTGGCGGCTCGGTCAAATCCTTCGACGCCGCCGAGACTTTGAAGATCCCCGGCGTCGTCAAGGTCGTGGCTATCGAAGGCACGCCGGCGCCGTCCGAATTCATGCCCGTCGCCGGCGTCGCGGTCGTCGCCAAGAACACTTGGGCCGCGATCAAGGGACGCGAGGCGCTCAAGATCGAGTGGGAGAGCGGACCGAATGCCAGCTATTCCTCCGACAGCTACCGCAAGACGCTGGAGGCAGCCGCCAGAAAGCCCGGCCAGGTAGTACGCAGCCAGGGCGATGTGGATGCCGCGCTCAAGAAAGCCGCCAAGCGCATCGAGGCGGAGTATTACACGCCGCATCTGGCGCAAGCGCCGATGGAGCCGCCCGCCGCCGTTGTGCGCATCAAGGATGGCAAATGCGAAGCTTGGAGCTGCGTGCAGTCTCCGCAGGCGGCGCGAGACCGTCTGGCGAAGCGTTTGGCCATCGCGCCGGAAAACGTCAAGGTGAATGTGACGTTGCTCGGCGGCGGGTTCGGCCGTAAATCCAAGCCCGATTTCGTCGTCGAGGCGGGGCTTGTCAGCCAGGCTATGAACGGCGTGCCCATCAAGCTGACATGGACGCGCGAAGACGACATCCAGCAAAGCTATTACCATACAGTCTCGGCGGAAAGGCTTGAGGCGGGACTCGATGCATCGGGAAAGGCGGTCGCTTGGCTGCACCGCAGCGCCGCGCCAACTCTCGGCTCGACCTTCGTGGCGGGGATGAAGACCGCGCTGCCCTTGGAACTCGGCATGGGGTTGGTCAACAACCCGTTCGAGATTGCCGATGCCCGCTTCGAGAACCCGGAGGCGGAAGCGCATACGCGCATTGGCTGGTTCCGTTCGGTGTCGAATATTCCGCGCGCCTTCGCGATTCAATCCTTCGTCGCTGAACTGGCGGCGGCGGCTGGACGCGATCCGAAGGATTATTTGCTTGAACTGATCGGGCCGGCCCGCAAGATCGACCCCTACACAATCGGTGACAAGTGGAATCACGGGGAAGATCCGGCGCTTTACCCGTTCGATACGGGCCGCCTGCGCGCCGTCATCGAGAAAGCGGCGTCCGAGATCGGCTGGGGCCGCAGCCTGCCGAAAGGCCGTGGGCTCGGCATCGCCGGGCACTATAGTTTCGTCACCTATGTCGCTGTAGCGGTGGAGGTCGAAGTCAGCGGCAACGGCAATCTTGCCATCCCGCGTGTCGACATT
Source organism: Rhodomicrobium sp. (assembly GCA_031399085.1). GTDB lineage: Bacteria > Pseudomonadota > Alphaproteobacteria > Rhizobiales > Rhodomicrobiaceae > R-RK-3. The sequence continues at coordinate 107,089 of JANNOQ010000071.1, read as the reverse complement.
GCCGTCGATTGCGGGCCGCAAGTAAATCCGGATCGCATCAAGGCGCAGATGGAGGGCTCCGTCATCATGGGGCAGAGCCTCGCGGTGCTGAGCGAGATCAGCTTCAAGAACGGCGCGGTAGAACAAGCTAATTTCGATGGCTATGAGGTTGCCCGCATTGACGGTGCGCCAGCCGAAATCCGCGTGCATCTTGTCGGCGGCCAGGATTGGAACCAGCCGCTTGGCGGCGTCGGCGAGCCGGGCGTGCCCCCCGTCGCGCCGGCGATCTGCAACGCGATCTTTGCGGCCACGGGAAAACGCATCCGCTCGCTGCCAATTAAGGATCAGCTGCGCGCCTAAGCAGGGTTTGGATTGGCGGAGCTGCCTTGAAATTGGCTCCGCCAGTCAACACCCGTAGCCGATCAGGCATTTGCCGGCCCTGCAGCCTTGAACGCGGCCGCGACAAGCGCCGTCACCGGCCGAGGCAGGCGGCTATGCAGCACGACCGACCCGGCGGGCAATTCGGGCAAACCGGCATCCGATGCGATCCTGAGGCCGGGCGCGATGTGACGCTGGTTCAGGGCGGCAATGCCGAGCCCAGCTTCGACGGCCGCTTCGAGGGAAGAGACAGACCCGCCGAGAAATGCGAGCCGCCAGGGCAACCTCGCATCATCCAACGCTTTGATCGCGGCAGCCTTCACGCCGCACGCACCGCGCAGCGCGACAAGCGGCACGGGCCGGCCCGACGACCAGTCGAGCCCAGCGCGTATGGCCCACACGAGCCGGTCATCAAAAAGGCGCTGCCCCTTCTGCCGTCCGGCATCGTGCCTGACAATCGCGATATCGGCTTCGCCATCATCGTAGCGATCGCGCATCTCGCTAGACAGTCCGACCATCACATCCGGAGCAATGCGAGGAAGGGACAGTTTTAAGCTGCTCAGCGCCGACATGAGGCTAGATCCAACGGCATGATCGCTAATGGCGAAGCGGATCACGGCCGGCTCGGAATCGTCTCTAAGGCTCGTCACTGCCGCGTCATGCGCCGCAAGCGTGGCCTCGGCAAAGCCTAAAAAGCGCACGCCATCGGGAGTCAAAGCGACTGAGCGCGGCGTGCGCGCCAGCAGCTTTTTTTGCAGCAGCTCTTCTAACTTGGCGATGCGAAGGCTGACCGCCGATTGGCTCGCGCCGAGCATTTCACCCGCCGCCGTAAAGCTATTCAGCTTGGCGATGAGCGTGAACGTTCTGAGAAGACCGATATCAAGATCCAGCATCCGTCATTTTTAATATCAATCTTTGATATATCAAACATTTGTTTTTCAAATGATCGGTAATGGCTTATCTCCAGCTCGTCCTAACCCTTATCGACGGAGAGTTGAAAATGCCCATCATCACAGTCAAGGTTGCGCCTACGAAGCCAGTCCCCGAATTAGAGGCCAAGGTCGCCGCGCTTGCCGCGAACGCCTCGACGGAGATTCTGCGCAAGCCTCGCAATCTTACGGCGGTAGTGGTCGAACAAATCGACCCGGCCCATTGGTTCGTCGCCGGCCCGAATCTGACGGCGCACCGCAAATCCAGCTTCTGGTTTGACATAAGGGTGACGGCCGGCACCAACACCAAGGATGAGAAAGCAGCCTTCGTGGCCGCGATTTTCGAGCGCATGGGCGATCTGCTCGGTGCCCTGCACGAAGAGAGCTACGTTTATGTCAACGAGGTCAATGGCGATGCGTACGGGTTTGGCGGCGCGACGCAGGAATACCGCTATGTGACGAGCAAATTCGACGCGGCTCGATAATGTCGCGGCTTGTTTCCGCCGTGCAAGATGCATGCACACGCCGTGCATCCCGCTGCCCGCCAGATGTCGACGGTCTTTTGTAAGCGAAAACGCCGATGACAAAAAAAAGGCGTGCGAGCCGGGAGGGCGCCGCACGCTTTGAAGTATGGCACAAAGAGCGTTGCTGGCCTCGTTCCTGCGGGGCACAGGTCCCGGAACCTTCATGGGGAGCCGGAACCTCTGCTTGCCGGGGGGCAAAACCAAAACTCAGAAGCACTAATACGCGTCACAATCTCAAGGTGTGATAACCATAACCCACAACCCTTTATGCAACCTTAACAACAGACTAGGAAGAAATCACTCGATCACGATGCGCGGAGCGGTGCGTTGCTGTTTAGCGTCGGACACCGCAGCCCAGACGCGGGTCGCGATCTCGCGATAGACGGCGGAGTGGGGTGATTCGGGGTGGCTGACGACGACCGGATAGCCGCTATCTGAGGTTTCACGGATCACCATGTCGAGCGGCACTTCGCCTAGAAACGGCACGCCGAGCCGCTCCGCTTCGGCCCGGCCGCCGCCATGGCTGAAAATCTCGGAGCGCGCGCCGCATTTCGGGCAGAGGAAATAGCTCATATTCTCGACAATGCCGAGGACCGGCACGTTGACGCGCTTAAACATGTTCAGGCCTTTGCGCGCGTCGATGAGGGCGAGATCCTGAGGCGTCGAAACGATCACCGCGCCGGCCAGCGGCACTTGCTGCGCCATCGTCAACTGCGCATCGCCCGTGCCCGGCGGCATGTCGACGACCATGATGTCAAGCTCGCCCCAGGCCACGTCGCGCATCATCTGCGTGAGCGCCGACATCACCATCGGCCCGCGCCAGATCATCGGCGTCTCCTCCTCGACCAGGAAGCCGATGGACATGACTTTAATGCCGTAATTGCGCATCGGGATCAGCGTCTTGTTGTCGACGATTTCAGGCTTTCCGGAAAGGCCCATGAGGCGAGGCACCGAAGGGCCGTAAATGTCGGCGTCGAGCAGCCCGACCCGCAGCCCGTTTGCGTGCAGGGCGAGGGCCAGGTTCGCGGCGGTGGTCGACTTGCCGACGCCGCCCTTGCCCGAGGCGACGGCGACGATCCGGTTCACATGCTGAATGCCGTGCAGCGGGTTACGCGCCGCTTGAGGCTGTGCGGGGATGCTCTTGCCCGCCGCCGCCGCCTTGGCGGACGGCCGGTCGGCGGTCAACGTCGCCATGACGGCTTTTACCCCCGGCACCATGGCAGCGGCGCGTTCGGCACGCTCGCGCAACGGCTCAAGCTCCTTGGCGCGCTCGGGCGGCACGGCGATGGAGAAATAGACTTTGCCCGCCTGGATCAGGATTTCCGAAACCATATTGAGACTGACAATATCGCCGGTCCCGTCCGGCCCTATCACACGGCTCAACTCGGCGATGATTTTTTCGTTGGTCGGCGTCATTTCGGTCCTCGGGAAGGAATTCGGCCGCGCGCGGAGCGTTTGCGCGCGTAAGGTCACTCTCTATGTACGCTTCCAGCAGCCTTGAGGGAACGCCAAAGCACGAAGGCATCGCGCCGCCAATCCTCGTGCGTGCAACTACCAAAGCGCGGATCGGCGACCCTTGCGCCATAAAAACTGAACCGCGAAATGCCGCATAGACGACGCTTTTAGGCGGCCGTCGCTTCCTCGGTCCAGACCTGAAAGTTGGTAAGGATGCTCGATCCGAAAATATGCGTCAGCGGCACGTCGGCCGCGTCACGACCGTAGGCGATCAGCGTGCGTCCAATGCGCGCGTCATTATTGCGCGGGTCGAACGTGTGCCACCGGCCTCCCAAATACACCTCCATCCACGCGGCAAAATCCATTGGCGCATACGGTGGGGGAATGCCGATGTCGCTGATATAGCCGGTGCAGTAGCGCGTTGGGATATTCAGACAGCGGCAAAAAGTGACCGCAAGATGCGCAAAGTCACGGCAAACGCCTCGCGCCTCCGAATAGGCTTCAGCCGCTGTTCTGGTCGCGCGCGAATATTCATAGCCGAACCGGATATGCGTGTGAACGAAGTCGCAGACGGCCTGCACTCTGGCCCAGCCTGCCGGGACGTGCGCGAACAGTCTCCAGGCTTCGTCCGACAGCCGGTCGGTTTCGCAATAGCGGCTGCCAAGCAGAAATTGCAGCGTCTCGGCCGGCAAATCCTGCACCTGATGTTGAACCGCGCCGAAATCGACAGGATCGGGGGTCCCCGGATCGCGAATGACGCTATTCGTCGAAAGGGTGAACCGCCCCTGCGGCGCCACCAGTCGATTGCACCAATTCCCAAAGGAATCCCGATAGCCCTGGACCGGAACAGCGGGCGCTGTAATCAGCGTGTCGGGCCGTTCCAAATCGACAACGCGCGATGAATGCACATTAAGGATCGCGATCAACGGCGTTATTTGAGGAAACTCAAAGCCTAACTCGCACCCGACGTAAATTCGCATATTAAAAAACTTTGGCTGAGCTGTTGCTGGTTACGTTATCAAATGTGACCGCGACACCCACGACTCGCGATTGACTCGCGTCAGCACGCAGATGCGAGCTATCCACTAACCATAATCCTTTTTCACGATTCTGATACCCCGTCCAAGCGGAAGCCTACGAAATGCTTACATCCCCGCGAGATTGCCGACGGCATCGCTTGCGCGGCGATGACGAAACTGCCAGACAAATCGCGCTGGGAAAGAACGCTCTTTGCACCGGCGGGTTTCAAACTCCGATCACATTTCTTTGAGCGCGTCCTGCCGGGGCATGATTTTGAATGCCCGCCTTAAAACTCATCCTCTCGCTCACTTCGCGTAATCTCTGCGGGCGACGTCCTAAGGGCTAATGACGCGGAGAAAATTTAGATTTCGAACCTGCTTGGGCAAATGCGAGCGCTTGGATTTCCCAGCGGTTTGCCTCAGGTGATAGCGAAAAAACCATAAAGACACCATTCACGTCAGGTGACCATAATGAGGCGGCGTGGAACGCGCGCGCGCGGAACGAGCGGCGAACGGAGGTGTTACAATCCCGATTACCGTTAAAGCTTTATATCGTGTAAACGTGTTTTGCTGATTGCATTTTGAAGCACCCGGCGCGACGGGTTGAGGAGTTCGCCGATGGCGATTGCGAGTAAGAGGCCGGGATTCTCCTGGATGTGGGTTTTGCTGCTTGGCGGACTGAGCATGCTGGCCTGGGTTTCGACCTATGCCGGCATCATGGAGCTGATCGCCGCATCGTCCGGCGATGTGGGTTTGATCCCTCGTATTGCGGTAGCTTTTTCCGTATTCATGCTGCAGCTCATGATCCTCTATGTGCTGGACTCGATGTTTTCCGGCGAAATGCGCTGGTGGCTCTGGCCGCTCTATATCGCCGGCTATTTCCTGCTGTTCCTGATTTCGGTGGGCTTCGCTTTCGGTTTTTATTGGAAGTATCTAGAAGCGGGCAGCGTTACGACCTCTTCGGCGGAATCATCGTTGCGCGAAGTCCAGCAGACCCTGCAGCTTGGCACGACGCGCCTTGAGCAAATGCAGACCACCTTCGGCTCGCTAAGCCAGATCTCGACTCAGAAATCGGAGACCGAGCGCACGGTCGGCCGCACCTGCGCGGGCAGCCCGCCCGGCGATGGCCCGCGGCGGCGTTTGCGCGAGTCTGATGCGCAGCGGTTCCAGTTCGCGGATCAATATATCGCGCAGCGTGGGGCTGAGGTGAAAACCGATATTACCGCGGTCAACACCGAATTGCAAAAAATTCTGCTGAAGGACCCCTCGACCATTGATCCCGCCACGGGGTCGCGCAACGCTTTCATCAGCGGGCTCAATCGCCAGCTCGCGCTTGTCGGAACGCGCTTTAATGCGCTGCGCACCGATCCGCAGCTTTTGCAGCTTCGCGACGAGTTTGCAACCAGGGCCAGCCAGACCAGTTTTCCCGATGAGCGTGGCGGCACATTTGTCTGTCCCGATGCGCAATTGCAGACAGCGCTGAACGGCGTCGTGCGCGCGATCAACGAGCTGCCGCCCCTCGACCCGCCCGTGCTGCGGTCCTTTGAAGGGTCGGAAGCGGTGATCGAGGCGTTCCGGCGGCTGACGAATAGCGGCATCACCACATTGCGGGAGACGACCGCCGGGGTGCAGAACGGCTTTGCCGCGATTGGATTGGCGTCCGAGGCCGAGCCCGTTCCCGAGACCGTCGGCGGGCTGGTCGAGCGCGATTATATCGCCCTGATCATCGCCATCTTCGTGGACTTGTGCATTTTGCTGGTCTCGATCAACCGGCCGTTCGGACCGTTTTTCGAGCTGTCGCGGAGTATGCAAGCGGCGCGGCAGGGCGGCATGAACGAATATTTGGAAACCTTCTATAAGGTCTTCCAGGATCAGTTCGATCCCGGCAAGCGGCCAACGGCGGCCGAGGTGATCGCGCCGATCCAAGACGTGGTGTTCGATCACCGGGGTCGCTATTACGCCGCCGTGCCCCTCGATTTCCGCGAGGAGGATTATAAGATCTGGCTCGAAAAGCGCACCGGCCCAACGGCCGCCCAGGCAATCTTTCAGGCGACGTCGGAGCGCCCGCTGGAAGTCTCGCGCTATATCACCAGCGTTTTCGCTACGCTCGAAGGCAGCGGGTTCGTGCAGTTGATCGAAGCTGCGGATGATGGTCTGGATGCCGCTCTCATCAAACAGAAGCTGGACCAGCAGGGCAGCGTCTACGCGCAGGCCGACGCCTTCCGCGTCTATCGCTTCCATGACAAGGCGTGGGCGCAAATCTTGATGCAGTCGGTCGGCAGCAGCGCCGCGATGAGCGAGAAGATGGCGCGGCGCAGATCGAAGGAAGGCACATGGGAAACGCCGACTATTCAGCTCCCTCCCCAGGAGGGGGTTTATCGTGGTCAGGCTTTTGCGCAAGACGAGCCGCAAAGGTCGGTCGGTGAGGAGGTCAGCAGCCGTCCGGCACTTGAAGACCGTCGCGAAAGTGGCGACGATGATCCCGATCCGGATGATTATTCCACGCCAAGGTTCAATGGCGGCTCAAAGAAGCGCGATGGCAATCCGGACGGCGGCAATGCCCCTTCCGGCGGGGGCAAGACGGAGCCGGTGGCGCAGCTTGGCCTGTTCACGCGGTTCAAAAGTTTTCTACATCGGAAGTGAGCCTACAAAGCTGGGCCGCAGAGACCTTTTGCGGTTCGCCGCCGGATGAGGTCTCACCGCCTTATTGGCCAGTAGCGCTGAGTTCGTTTGATTAAATTGGCCTCCGCAGAGGTCACTTAGGGATCGAGCGTGCGCACGAGAAATACCGCGCCATCTAGCCGTCATCAATCGTTCCTTAACCGAGACCGCCTTAACTGCTCGAAGGGGCTGCCGGAAAGGTTGCCGCGCTTTTCCGCCAATCAGGAATGACGAGCATGGGTTTTCTCTCCGCCTTCAATAAGAGGCCCCTGGGCGACCGGCCGCAGTCCCTTGAGAAATTTTCCGCGCTGATTTCGGGCTATCTCAATCGGCTTGAGAGGACGGGCGGCAGCCTGGAAGAGCGTTCGCTGACATTGATCGCGCGCTCGCCCTCCTCCGCCGTGGCGCGGGCGCTGGCGCTTGAAGCCAAGGGGCTGGAGCGGCAGCACACTTCCGTGCAGATCATCTTCGCCCGGCTCGCGCCCGCCGAACTGTTGACCGAACTGGCGTCCGCGCTCAACCTGATCGCGCCGCAGGGCGGCCGGCGGGAGAGCGTGCGCCTGATCCGCACCCCCGCTCTCCTCCACGCCCATGAGCAGCTCGTGCTGGGGTCGTCCTCATGCTGGACCGGGGACATGCTGCGCCGCTGTGAGGAGAACCGCAACGGCCTTGACCTCGTTGAGGAGAACGCGCCGGGCTCCGTCCGGCTCGCGCAATTCGCCTTCAACGCGATCTGGTCGATCGCCAAACCTGTTCCCGCGCGGATTCTGGCGGGCGGACATCGGCTCGCCGCCCAGCGCACGCCTTTGGCTCCGGCAATTGCGGCAGCGGGTCTAGCAGCGGACGGCGCGCTGCTGCGGACATCGGGTTCGCCGACGACCAGGCATTGACGCAACGAGTCTCGCAGATCGACTTATCTCTCGGTCAATTTCAGCTCGATGCGACGGTTCCGGCGCAGATCGGTGTCAGCGGCCCCGTCGGCGAAGGGCTGATATTCACCGAAGCCGGCGGCAACGAGGCGTTTTGCCAAGACGCCTTGGCCGATCAGATGCTTGACGACCGAAATTGCGCGCCCAGAGGACAGCTCCCAATTCGAAGCGAACGTCGCTGTCACGATCGGCCGGTTGTCCGTATGGCCGTCGACACGCAGCACCCAGTTGATCTCGCTTGGAATTTGTTTTTCCAACTGTAGAAGCGCGACCGCCAGCTTGTCGATTTGAGCTTTGCCTTCCGGACTGATTTCAGCCGAACCGCTGTCGAAGAAAACTTCGGCTTGGAACACGAAACGGTCGCCGACGATCTGAATGTCGTCGCGCTCGCCCAACACCTTGCGCAGCTCGCCGAAGAAATCCGAGCGGTAACGCGACAGCTCCTGCACGCGTTTGGCCAGGGCCACATTCAGCCGCTGGCCCAGATCGGCGATCCGGGTCTGGGATTCCCGGTCTCGCGACTCGGAGGCGTTGAGCGCGTCCTCCAATGCGGCGATCTGACGGCGCAGTGCGGCGATCTGCTGGTTCAGCAGCTCAACCTGCGCCAGGGCTTGCGATGAAATCTTCTTCTGCTCATCGACGTCGCCGGTCAGTGCCGCGATCCGGCCGCCAGCGGATTTCCCTTTCTCGCCCTCAGCGCCAAGTAGCGCCCGCAGCCGCGCTTGCTCTGCCTCGGCCGCGGTAAGCGAGCTTTGCACGCCGATAAGCTGGTCCTCGGCGGATTTCTTACGGGTGCGCTCCAAGGCCAGCAGATCGGTGAGGGAGGCGAGCTGCTTGGTGAGCTTGGCAAGGGCGCTATCCTTGCCGCTCGATTCCTGACTGGCGAAATATTGCGCGATCATGAACATCGACATCAGGAAGGTGACGACGAGCAGCAAGGTCGATAACACATCGACAAAGCCAGGCCAGTAATCCATCTGCCCGCGGCGGCGCCCTCTCGCAATCGCCATGCTGTCAGTCTCCCGCGCGGTGGGCTAAGATCGTTTCGCGGCGCATTAGCGATCGCCGCCGCTTCTTGGCGGACGCGCGGCGACGTCCCGCAGAATGGTCGCCAGCTTGTTCTGCTCGCGCAGCACATTGGCGAGCGCATTTTGCTGATGTGCCTGCTCGTCAACCCATTCGCGGACGACCTTCTGCTCCGCCCGCATCTGCTTGACCAGCCGGTCGATGCCGCGCGACAATTCGAGCATCGCTTCGCTGTTGTTATTGCGCGCCATCCCCTGCTCGATCTTCTCGGCAAGATCCGTCATCGTGCGTTGCATATCGAGCATGGCGAAGCGCATCTGCGCCGGCTGGCCGGCCACAACCGCCGCGCTGCTTTCCGGCGAAAGCTCGGTAATGCCGGAAAGCCATTCCTCTAGCTCATTATAGAAACGGGTTTGCGCCTGCGACGCCTGCAGGTCGAGAAATCCGACGATCAGCGATCCGGCGAGGCCAAACAGCGATGACGAAAACGCGATGCCCATGCCGGTCAATGGCGCGGCGAGGCCGGTTTTCAACTCCTCGAACAAAGCGGAGCTTTCGCCTGACGCCGGGTTCAGCGAATTGATCGTGGTGCTCACCGACTGCACCGTTTGCATCAGACCCCAAAACGTGCCGAGCAGCCCGAGAAAGACTAAAAGCCCGACCATGTAGCGCGTGGTTTCCCGCGACTCATCCAAGCGCGCCGCGATCGAATCGAGCAGTGAGCGCATGGCCGCCGTTGTGATTGCGGCTTGACCCTGACGGCGGCGCAATAGCGTCGCCATCGGCGCCAGCATCACGGGGGAGCGTTCCGCCGCGAGGCCTGGGTCGGCGATCCGGAATTCGTTGACCCAGCGGATTTCGGGATAAAGCCGCAAAACCTGTTGGAAGGTGTAGATGACGCCAAAGCCAAGCGTGCCGAGAATGACGCCATTGAGGGCGGGATTCGATTGGAACGCTTCGACGATCGGGCCGTAGATGATGACGCCGACGCAGGACGCCAACGCGACGAACAGAAACATTCGCCAGACAAACATCTGAGGCTTCGATAAAGTCTTGTAATAAGGGGCCTTCGTCATACTCATCGCACGCCTCTACAGCGGAAACGCCACGCCGCTGCCTCTCTCCGCACCCAACTCATAGCAAAATTACTCACAGGTAAAAACTGCAAGTTCGCCGTGAATGGCTATATCACCGAGTCGCACGCGCGGTCCAATGGTGACATTGGTTAACGATCGATTGGATGTAAGGAAATCCTGCTGTCCTTAGTGTCATTGCGCCGATCAACTGCCTCAAATTTGGGCAGAAAGCCAATATTCGCTCTAGCGCAGTTAAAGCAATTTCATCAAAGCCCGTTGCACGGCTTCATTGCCTGCAAGAATATTGCCAGTCTCCAGCATCGCCTTGCCGCCGCTTAAATCTGACGCGAATCCGCCTGCCTCGCGCAGCATGACCAGCCCGGCAGCCATATCCCAGGCTTGAATGCCCTGTTCCCAATAGCCGTCATAGCGTCCGGCGGCGACCCAAGCAAGATCGAGCGCCGCCGCTCCACCGCGCCTGATGCCCGAAACCGATGCCATGATCGCGGCGAGTTGGCGCAAATAAGCCTCATGGCCCTCCCGGCCCCGGTGGGGGATGCCGGTTGCGATCACGCAGTCTTCGAGGCGCGACCGGGCGGCGACGCGGATGCGCCGGTCGTTGAGGAATGCGCCCTTGCCGCGCTCGGCCGTAAAGATATCGCCGTTCGCCGGATTGTAGATGATGCCGGCGACCAGCTCGCCCTCGCGCTGTAATGCGATGGAAATGGCGAAATGTGGAATTCCGTGCAGGAAGTTGGTGGTGCCGTCGAGAGGGTCAATGATCCACACATGGCTCTTATCCGGCCCCTCAATAAGGCCGCGCTCCTCCATTAGAAACGAGTAGCCGTGCCGCGCCTTCGACAGCTCGTCAAAGAGAATTTGCTCTGCGCGGTGGTCAGCGGCGGTGACGAAATTGCCTGGCCCCTTGAGCGAGACTTGCAACTGCTCAACCTCGCCGAAATCGCGAGCAAGACTGCGCCCCGCCTTGCGCGCGGCGGCAAACATCGTGGTCATCAGCGCGGAGGCCGCCATCGGATCGTCCTTTGTATGCCTGAGCTGACGCAGAAAGTTGCGAGCGCAAATGGCTCGCCATGCGTTTCATGCGGTTCGGAAATTGCCCTTTGCCGCGCACAAAGTCCAGCGCCTTGCGGCTAGGGTATTGTGTAAGGGCTCGGCATCACGTGGAGTTCCTATTCCGCCCGGCGGATGTAGGTCATCTCAGTGGTGTCGATCACAACCTTCTCGCCCGCCGTGACAAAAGGCGGCACCATCACCCGCACGCCGTTTTCGAGAATGGCCGGCTTGAAGGACGCCGACGCTGTCTGCCCCTTGACCACCGGGTCTGCCTCGGAGACCGCCAGCGTCACTTGATCGGGCAGCGACACACCAAGCGGCTTGCCCTCGTGACTTTCCACCGTCACCATCATACCCGGTTGCAGGAAGGCGGCACGGTCGCCGACGAAATCGGTCGGGATTTCGAGCTGCTCGTAGCTTTCATTGTCCATGAAGACGAGCATGTCGTCCTGCGTGTACAAGAACTGATAGTCGTTCTGCTCCAGCCGCACGCGCTCGACCGTCTCGGAAGACCGGAAGCGCTCATTCAGCTTGGTGCCGTTGACGAGGTTTTTCAGCTCGACTTGCGCGTAAGCGGGACCCTTGCCGGGCTTGACCGCCTGGGTCTTCACCGCCACCCAGATCGAGCCCTGATGCTCGATCACATTGCCGGGCCGGATTTCATTGCCGTTGATCTTCATGAGGTGCCGCTTAGAAATGAATTGTTCGAGCTTGCGGTCCATTGGGATGGTTCCCGCCGGGATGTCAAGGGGCGGCAGGCCGAGCGCGCCAAGCCGCATTGATAGGCATCGATCCCGCATCATCGCTCGCGTGACTGGATGCCCAAAAAAACTGCGAAAATCTCCAGAATGCCTCCTTAACAAATTGCTACGCTCATATTGTTTTGCTAGTCTTTAAATATTCTCATTCAATTTTTGCGTTTTGCCAAGCAAAGGCGGGGGTGGCGCGTGGAAAAACTTGCAACTTGGGCATTGATTGGGCTATTGGCCTACATTTCCGCAATGGTTACCTCTATCAATAGTAAGTTGGAAGTCCTGAATTCGCCGGGTACTCAGTACGCTGTATTGAATGAAACCAAAACACAGAGCTATAGTGGTGGAGAATTACAACAAGTAGTCTTAAAAGATAACACGCAATCGTCTATGACGCCGCTAAATGCGGCATTGATGCTGACGGCGATGATCTCGCTTTTCGCGAGCTGGCATTTCTCCAGGATTTACCACAAGCATCAATGGACGAAGAGCATTTTGAGAAAGACCTTCTCGCAATACGGCGCGGCCTATCGCCAGACTGCTACTTACGAGCCGATCCATATGGATCAAGATTGCATTGGCGACCCAGCTTTACCGGACGGACGCATCAAAGACAGCTGGCTTCCGCCAAGCTTGAAGCGGCTGGATATCCGGGCCTGATGCTCGGCATGCGAGGCGCGCAATCGACGACAGTGTCCTCGATGAGGCGATCAACCTTCCGCGTTGTCTGACCACGGCACCCCGCGCGCAAAAGCTAGGCCATCCTAGCGCAGCTTACCGATAAGCTGGGCAAATGCAGCCACGTCTGCATCAACGGACGCGACGGTTGCTCCGAATCGTGCTTAAGATTATTTGCAACTTTAGGTAGAATTAAGCTACACGGCAACGCGGCTCCGAGCATTGCCTTGCGATAAAGCCCTCAATTCCATGACGGCTGTTCGGAAGCCCGCGCCATCCTTCCGCACAGAGTTGAGCAATCAGTAAAACCTCACCGAAAAGGTGCCGATGCAAGGCAAGTCCAAAGTCGAATTTGCAAATTCCTTGCGCGGTCTGGCTGCCGTCGCCGTTGTGATTTCGCATTATTTCGGCATTTTCTGGACGAACCCGGAGGCGGTGGCGAATCTTATCAATTCGCCCGTGCTCCTGATAAAGCAGGAGGACATTCCGCTTTACGTGCAATGGCTTACAATTGTCCCGAATTTCAATTGGGGCTGTTATGGCGTCGCATTGTTTTTTCTCATCAGCGGTTTTGTCATCCCGTTTTCCCTCAGCGGAATCTCAGGCGGCGGCTTCTGCGTCAGCCGCTGTCTTCGTATTGTTCCGACCTACATCGTCGGCTTTAGCATAAGCTTGCTGGCATTATGGATTTGCGCGGCGTATTTTTCGGTTTCCTTTCCATATGAACGGCAACAAATCTTGATCCATTATGTGCCTGGATTGCGTGACTTGTTGTCGTCGCGCAGTATCGATGGGATTATATGGACTTTGGAGATTGAAATTAAGTTCTATATGTTATGTGCCATTTTTATTGCTTGGTTCCGGCGTTTCTCGCTTAAGGTTTTCATTATCCCCCTTGCGCTGTTTACATTGGCCGCGTTGCTAAGCCATATCGGAATTGGCTGGCTTAAAGGCTTTCCAAATAGCTACCCGCTTGCGGTAACCACGATATTTTGCTCACAATTCATAATATTCATGTTTTTGGGCGTTCTCTTCCATTATTTGTATAAAAACAAGATCGGGGCGCGCAACGCCCGCCTTGCGGCTATCGGATTATTCGCCTTGTTTTCCCTGCAGTGGCGGACGGGCCCCGATTCGGCGTCGTTCGGGTTGGTCTTAAGCTACGCATTTGCTCTCATGACATTCGCCTTTGCTTTTGCCTATCCGCGTTTTTTCAGTGCCAATCCCGTGTTCGATTTTTTGGCCGATATCAGCTACCCGCTCTACGTCGTTCATGGCGTCGCCGGCTATGTCGCGCTCCGGCTGCTGCTGGAGCAGGGGTTCAGGCCGTGGTCGGCTTTAGCGCTGGTGACCTCGCTCTTTCTGGTTCTCGCCTGGCTTTTGCATAGGCTGGTCGAGCGGCCTTCCCAGGCGATCGGCAAGCGCCTAGTCCGTCAATATGAGGCTCGTCCAGCGCACGTCGCACTCGCGGCGCAGACCTAATCGGCGCGGCGCTGCTGGTGCCGCGCGCCGAGATAGGCGTCGGATCGCATTTCCATCAACCGCGAGGCCGTGCGGTGGAAGAGATCGGCGCCATCGCCAGCGGGATAAAGCGCGTCAGGCTCCGCCGCGGCGGACATGACAAGGCCAATCCGCTGGTCGTAAAGCGTATCGATCAGCGTGTTGAATCGGCGGGCTTCATTGCGCCGGGCGGGCGTCAGCAGCGGCACATTTTCAATCACCAACGTATGGTAATTGTGGGCGATGGCGACATAATCATTCGCGCCCAGCGGCTGGCCGCATAAATCCTCAAAGCTGAAGCGCGCCACGCCCATCGCGGCTTCCGGCACCGGAACATTGCGGCCCTTGACGGCAATCACCGCCGGCTCGCCGGCATCGCGGCCGGTCAGCATTTTCCACGATTTGCGGATTTCGGCGTCGGCCTGCGGCCCGAGCGGGGAGAAATAAAGCGGCATGCCGGTCAGCCGTCCCAGCCGGTAGTCGCGCGCGGATTCCAGCTCCATGACCTCCATCTTCTCCTCGATCAGCTCGATGAAGGGCAGGAAAAGTCCGCGGTTGAGCCCATTCTTGTAAAGCTCCCAAGGCGGGGCGTTCGACGTGGCGACGATCACCGTGCCGCGCTCGAACAGCACCGTGAACAGCCGGCCAAGGATGGTTGCGTCGGCGATGTCCGTCACTTGCAACTCGTCAAGGCACAAGAGCGGCGCGGCGCGGGCGATCACCTCGCCGACATGCGGCACCGGATCGCCGGACTGGCTTTTGCGCGCCTCGGCGATCCGGTCGTGCACTTCGATCATGAATTCATGGAAATGCACCCGCCGCTTCTTTTCGAACGGCACCGTCGCGTAGAACTCGTCCATCAGCATGGTCTTGCCGCGCCCGACCCGTCCGAAAACATAAAGCCCGCGCGGCACCTCGCCGCTTTTTCGGGTGAAGAAGGAGAAGATGTCGGTGGTTACGGGCGGCACATAGCGGGCTAGCCGATTGGCGAGCATCTCCAATTTCTCGACCGCCAGCTTTTGCGCCGGGTCGGGATGGATTTCCCCGGAGCGGACCATGCCACGATAGCGCTCCTGGAGGGTTTCAGCCATGAACGATCCTTGCTCGCGTTGAATCTGGGACGAAACCCCGCGAGGCAGCTACAACAGCAAGCGGAAGCGCGCAACTGGAGAAAAGTTCATTGCCCGGCGGCATTGGATGGCCTAAGCAAACCGCGAAAGTTTGGCGAGCTGTAAGCCCACGGAGTAAGCCGATGAAACGCATCGTTGTTTTCGCCATTGTTGCCGGTGGTCTCGCGGCGCCGTCAGGCGTTGCGAATGCAGGCTGCTTTCCGGTAAAGAGCGAAGTCGTCAGCCTCGGCGAGAAGGCGGCGCGGTTTTATGCCGAGCGCAGCCTCGCCAAAGGCATCGACGATGAAAAGCGAACCGTGGAATCGTCCGGCGCCCAGGTAGCGCGCGTGACCCAGGGGGCGCTGAACTGCAAACCGTTTCCCAATGTGCTTGGCGCGGATGAATGGCGCTGCACCGGCGAGGCTAAAGTGTGCACCAAAAGCTGATCGCGTGAACGTTGGGAGAAATCCTGTTTGCAACCTTTGGCTGTCGTTGTGACGCGTCTGAGGTTCGACTAGTTTTGCGGCATTGTATTCTTTCCACGGGGAACCTCGATGCACGCAATTCGCTTCACTGCCGCGCTTTGCGCCGTTTGTCTTGCCTTCGTTTCGGCTGGGCCCGCCGATGCAAAATCGGCCTGCGTCAAGAAGGCCGGCGAAGGATGGGGCGTGACCAAGTCCATGGCCCAATTTCAATCCTATGAGATCATCCAGCAGGTGACAGGCAATTGGCCGTTCCAGACGGATGAGATTTCCAAGCCCGTCTATAGCTGCAAGGGCGGCGACGGCAGCTGGACCTGCATCGCCCGCGCCACGGTCTGCAAGAAATCGGCCTGAGATCGCCGACGCCTAAAGCCTTGCCCGCTCCCGCTCCGGCCGTTTTCGCTTGCCCGCTTGCGTCAAATCGCAATCATGCTTGGCATGAGCGATGCACAGGGCCGACAGTCAAAAAGCGGCGGGTTGGCGGATTTGCGGGCGGGCGGCAAGCGCGCCCTGGCGGAGGCGCTTGCGCTGGTCGAGCGGTCGCACAGTGAGACAGGCGTCGCGGCGCTCATAGATGAAGCCTATCTGTCGCCGCGCGCCCAGGTCATCGGCTTTACCGGACCGCCCGGCGTCGGCAAATCCACGCTGATCGACGCGCTGGTGCGGAAATGGCGTGCCGCAGGCGTCACAGTCGGTGTGATTGCAGTCGATCCCTCATCCCATATTACACGCGGAGCGCTGCTCGGCGACCGCATCCGAATGCGCACCGATCCCGAAGATCAGGGCGTCTTCGTGCGTTCACTCGCCTCGCGCGGGCGTCTCGGCGGCCTGAGCGAACTGGCGTTCCCCGCC
Source organism: Rhodomicrobium sp. (assembly GCA_031399085.1). GTDB lineage: Bacteria > Pseudomonadota > Alphaproteobacteria > Rhizobiales > Rhodomicrobiaceae > R-RK-3. Next base: position 90,666 of record JANNOQ010000071.1, on the reverse strand, counting down.
GTGGTGCTAATGCGCGCCATCTACGACCGCGTGATTGTCGAGACGGTCGGCGTCGGCCAGTCGGAGGCGGACATTTCAACCGTGGCCGACAGCGTGGTGCTCTGCGTGCAGCCCGGCTCGGGCGATTCGCTCCAATTCATGAAGGCGGGGATCATGGAAATCCCTGACATCGCCATTGTGACGAAATCGGATATGGGGCCACCCGCCCGCCGGGCGCTCGCCGACCTGAAAGGCGCGCTGGGTCTGGCGAGCGGCGTCGAAGTCGCCTGTCTGATGCTTTCGGTGCCGAAGGGCGAAGGGCTTGGCGAACTGATCGAGGCGCTTGATGCGCGCTTTGCGTCCGAGAGCGAGGCGTCGCGGGCGGCGCGGCGTCACGCACAGGCGGAAAGCTGGCTGAGATCGTCGCTGCTGCAACGGTTTGGCGAAGAGGGGCTGGCAATGGCCTCCGCCGCGCTCGCACTTCCGCACGGCGCGGCTCCTTTCGGCATCCGCAAAACCATTTCCGCCCGGTTGCGCCTAAGCTACGACGGCTGAGCTTACACAGGCTTTTGACGAAACGCACGATTGAACCTGTCCGCCCCCTACCGCGTCGAAGCAATAGAAACTGCCTTTTCCCTCTCGGGACGCGGCAGTGAGCCACGCCAACGCACACGGCTACGACAGGAGAAATCAATGCAACGGATGCCAGCCTCGATCTTCGCCGCGGCGATCATGTTCGCAATGTTGCCGAACCTTGCCGACGCGATAGGAGAAAGCGAAACCCAATCGGTTCAGGGTAGCGGGCTGATGCTTAGCAAATACCGCGCGCAAGGTTCCAATAGCTTCACTCCGCAACCAGACCCCCCGGGCACGAGGTTTCTAGGCGGGCGAGGCACAAAGTCCCTCGGTGGTCCAGATACAAAAGGCGCCACGCGCAAGGCCAAATGACCCGCGAGTCGAGCTGGCGCGGCAACACGCCGTTAGCTCGAACCGCCCGCATTCTCATCCAAGGGAGGTTCTCGCCATGCATCCCCATAAACTTCCAATTTTCCTATTCATGTGCGCAAGTCTTCCGGCATTGCCAGCGCAAGCCGAGAGTGCGCGCTCGATTTCGCTGGTGCTGGATGCTTCCGGCAGCATGAAGACGCTGCTTCCAGACGGCGCACGCCGCATGGATGCCGCCAAAGACGCCGTCGCGCAATTCGTCACCACGCTTCCCGCCGACACCCGCCTCGGCTTTCGAGCCTACGGGCATCAGTCTCCAACGAACAAGAAGGATTGCAAAGATACGGCGCAGCTTGCCCCATTCGATGCGATCGCGAACAACAAGGCGGCGATAGTCGAGAAAGCGCGCGGCCTGCAGGCGCAAGGCTACACGCCGATCACCCATTCGTTGACGCTTGCCGCCCAGGATTTGCTGCCGGAGGATGCCGCCGCCCATGTCGTGCTGCTGGTCAGCGACGGTAAGGAAACCTGCCAGGCCGATCCTTGCGCCGCCGCCAAGGCGCTCGCCGAAGCCGATGCCAAGCTGGTCGTGCACACGGTCGGCGTCGGCGTCGATACGGTGACGCGCAGCCAGCTTCAATGCATCGCGAGGATGGCGCGCGGCAATTACTATGACGCCAACAGCGTCTCCGAGCTGACCGGCGTGCTCAGCAAGGCTGCCGTGAAGGATGCCGAATCTCCCGTAAAGAAGAAGCAGGTGGTCCTGACGACACCGAAGCCCGGCAAGCTGAGAATGAAAGTACTCGGCGGTCACCACGACCACGAAGTCATGGACGCGACGGGGAAAAAGGTCGATGAGTTGAGCGCGGTTCATACCGACGCTGAGCTCGCTCCGGGCATCTACAGCGTGAAGTTCGGGAACGGCGTCTGGACCAGCATCGAGGTTAAAGCCGGCGAAACGACCGAAATCAAACCCGGCTATCTCAAAATCGAGCCATTGAGCGCAACCGCCGTAGAGGTGCTGGAGCCGGAAACAAGCGAGAAGGTCGATGAGCTTTATTACAGCAAATCGGCAACGACGCTCATCCCCGGCCGGTTCAATCTCAAATTTGGCAACGTCATGTGGCCTGGGGACGTCGAGGTGAAACCCGGCGAGACTACGACCATCAAACCGGGAACGATTCGAGTCGAAAGCAATGCGGGTGCTCTTTATTTCCTCGTTAAAGATCCGGAAGGCCACTAGGTCGCCAAGGGCGCGAGCCCCGGACACCGCATAACGATGCCGCCCGGCAAATATGTGCTCGAACTCGACACCGAAAAGTGGATCAAGACGCTCACCGACGCGCAGCGTAAGGTGGATATCGAGCTGAGCGCTGGCGAAGAGTTCGAACTCAAAATCGAATAGCGGTCATGACTGCCGTGGCGCGCATCCATAGGCAATCAGCTGCCGAGGAAGCCGTCACGGGACCATCGCCCATTATTGCCCGGCATTTCGGTCGCGCGCACCGTTAGCGCAATTGGGTTTACACCGCACTCAAACGCGATTGGCCCCGCTGGGCGCTTGGCGGACCGTGTCCTCGGCCGGGACGACATTGCCAGCTTCGCCACCACTCAAAAAGCTCTCGATCTTGCGCAGCAGCAATTGGAAGTCGATCGGCTTGGCAATGTAGTCGTTCATGCCCGCCTTGAGATAGGCCTCGCGATCCCCGGCCATCGTGTTCGCCGTCATCGCGATAATCGGGCGCTGGGCCGCCGGACCGCTCAGCGACCGGATCCGCTGGGTCGCTTCGACGCCGCTCATCACCGGCATCCTGATATCCATCAGCACCACGTCGTAGGGAAGGCGCTGGACGGCGTGAACGGCTTCGACGCCGTCGCTGACCAGATCGACCACGTAGCCGGCATGTTGCAACGCCGTCATAACCAGCCTCTGATTGATTGGGTTGTCCTCCGCGACCAGCAAGCGCGGTTTGCGCGGCTTATGGTCGTCGATGATGGCGACTGGAGTGTCTAAAGCCAGCTCCGAATTTGGCGTCGGCACGGCGGCATGAGCCGGTTTGAAGAGCTCGTGAACCTTCAATATCAGCGTTTCTTGCACCACCGGCTTCGGGCAGGCCGCGTCGAATCCGAGCGCCCGCGCCTGCTGATCGAACCCGATGCCGCTGGACGATGAAATGATGAGCCGCAACGGCACATATTGGGGATGCTCACGTATCATACTACGCAATTGCAGGCCGTCGGTCCCGGGCATCATGTGGTCGATAATCGCCACGTGATGCGGCCGGGCTTCGCGGTAGGCGTCGGCGAGCAACGTCATCGCACCCTGCGCGTCAGGGGCGCACTCGACGTCGGCCCCAAAAGCTTCGAGCTGCAGCTGGAAAATGCGCCGGTTGAGAGCATTGTCGTCCACGATGAGACAACGCCGGCCGGTGAGGTCGGAACCGGAATTTTGGTGAATGGTGTTCGCCGGCGGCACCGCATCGGCAAGGCTGATTCGGAACCAGAATGTGCTGCCTGCGCCGGGACCGTGTTCGACCCCGATCTCGCCATCCATGAGCTGCACCAGCTCCTTGCAGATCGGCAGCCCAAGCCCTGCGCCATTATATTTTCGTCGCACGGAGCTGTCCACTTGGACGAAGTGCTCGAAAATTCGCGACATCTGGTTGGGCGCAATGCCAATGCCGGTATCTATCACCGAGAAACGGATGTCGTGATTGCCGTCGGGCCGCACCAATTCATGCCGGACCTCGATCGCAATGCTGCCGCTCTCGGTGAATTTGATCGCGTTTCCAGCAAGCTTGAGCAGGATTTGCCTGACGCGCCCGACATCGCCTGATAGTTTTTCCGGCAGGGACGGATCAATATAGGCGCTGATCTCAATCCGCTTGGCGAACGCCTGAGGCGCAAGCAGCGAGATCACTTCGGCGACGGTATCCTCCATCGACATATTGGACGTCTCAAGCTCAAACGTGCCGGTTTCGATGTTGGAAATGTCGAGGATGTCATTGAGCAGATCGAGCAGCGTCAGTCCTGAGCCATGGATTGTCTGCGCATAGTCCCGCTGTTTGGGGGAAATGTTCGAGCTCAGCAGGATGTTGCTGAATCCAAGCACGGCGTTCAAGGGCGTGCGCAGTTCGTGACTCATCATGGCGAGGAAGTCGCGCTTGGCCTTTTCGGAGGCGAGGGCGTTGTCGCGCTCGCGAACAAGTTCTTCTTGATTGGCCATCACCGACCGCGCAACCGGGCCAAGGATGAAAACCGAGTTTAGAACCGCTACCAACAGTACAGCCAGCGCGGAAACGCCGAGAATATGCATCCCGGTCTGCGCGGTATGGGCCGTGCCCTTGCCGATTGAATCCAGCGCCCGATGAAAGAATGGCCAGATCTTAGTATGGATTTGATTTCGAACATAATTGGCGATGGCGTGATATTTTGGACTGGTCCGGTCGTTGATTTCGGTCAGCCGGCGGCCGAAGACGATAAGTTCAGCAATCGCGGCTTGCAGACCGTCCTCTAAGGGTCCGGTCCCTTCCCATACCTCTTTGAGCGCTGCCGGCATCGTGCCTCGCTCGAGGCCATAATGCGTCTTGACGCTGTGCCTGTCTAAATGGGCCGGATCGAGGACTGGCTCCAATGGGATAGATCGCTGGCTCTCGGCATTGTTCAGAAATCGCAGCAGAGTTGACAGGCGCGAAACATTTAGCAGGGCCGCCGACAGTGTTTCGCTATCGGCCGAGGCATCGTCATTCGCGGAGGGTCGCGCCATTTCGGATTCGAACCGACTGGTGGCCTCGATCAAATCGGTGAATAGAATGGAATATTGGCCGTTTGCCTTAAATGACGACAACGTCTGCCACCCGGCGGCGACAGCGAACAGAATGCTGAGCCCGATTGTAATGCCCCCTAGCCAAAATCGGGTGCGAAGATAGCTTTTGGTCAAAAGAGACGACATCCAGACTCTTGCACAAGGAGGAGTGAGACCCTTACCGAGCAGACATTAGGATAAGATCATTTAAGGACAGTTATTCATTGCAACGCTTGGATTTCATTGAAATATGCGTAGTAAGGCGTATAGAAAATTATTTCCCTTACCAAACTTCAATTATTTCAATGTAAGTTTCAGAAAATTTTATACCCGGATTTTTGTAGTAATTTTCCGTACTCAACATCGTGCTCGCAACTCAAGCAAACTTCTAATCCATTGATCCTGTAGCGTACATAGCAGGGTGTGAGAGATTGTGATCCCGCAATAGAACTTAATTTTTCCATAGTTTTCTGGCTCAAAGGTCTTTGCGATGCGGCCGTAACGATGCGTTTACCTTTCTGAGTTTTGATCATTGTTCAGGTTTGAAACCGGTCGAAACTCTGAGCCGGAGATGCATCCTTAAACATTCAGCGTATGGGGCGCTGGAGAATGGCGAGTAGAGCTGTGATGAGTTTCCGCGCTGCCGGCAGGGGCCGACAGATTGCCGTCGCCATCAGCGGTATTTCGCTTTGCGGCGCAATGTCCGCTTTAATCGATCACAACCGATCCAATAACGGCTTGGCGCTCACGCAAAGCTCTCGCAGCATTGCCATTGTGCGCGTGCCCGCCGCCGCAGGGATCAAGCATGCTGGGCTTAGCCCGCAGGCCAACCGGCTCTTTACGAAGACGGGAAAACAGAACCGCGCCGACTATGACGACGGATACACCTCATCTGCGGCGGGAGCAGGGACGCCGCAACTTGTGGCGGCATCGATGACATCGGTCGACATCGGCGGAACGCTTGGAGCTGAGCCCGACACGGTGATCGGCCAGGACGTTAACCGTCACGTCAAGATGGATCGTTTGTCCCTGCAGCAGAAGACTGTCGCCAAACTGATCGCGCCGATGGCTGAGCCATCGGTGGGCGGGGCGGGCGTCAGCGCCGCGCTGTTTTTCGTCGCACCATCTCCAATCGTGCCTGAAGCGCAAGCGGTGTCCGCACCGCCAACCCTTCCCGCGACTGGGCCCGCCAACGCTGAAGACACGAGCGTCGTTGCGGCCGCGCCGCGTACGCCTGAGGCTTCGGCCCAGGCGAGTTGGGCCGATCTCGTCAAGCTTGCCAGGCTGAAAGGCGGGGACGGCGAGGAGAAGGAGCCGGGCATCTTCGGTGGCCTGACCGAGAAAGAATTTCGTGCCCGCGAAATCCGCTGCATGGCCACGGCGGTTTATTTCGAGGCGCGCGGCGAGACGGTCAAAGGCCAGACCGCTGTGGCTCAGGTCATCATGACTCGCGTCCGCAGCGACTACTACCCAAACACCATCTGCGGGGTGGTGTATCAGGGCCAGTGGAACAAAAATTCCTGCCAATTTTCCTTCGCATGCGACGGGCTACCCGACACGCCGAAAAATCGTGAACAGTGGGAAGCCGCGTTGCAGGTCGTCAAGAACGTCATCTCCGGCAAAGTTTATTTGGAAGACGTCGCCGACGCGACCCATTATCACGCCAGCTATGTATCTCCAGATTGGCGCAAGATGGTTAAAAAGCTCACGAAAATCGGAGTGCACATCTTCTATAAGGCTCCATTTGTGAACCCGCTCGTCGCCAGCAACGACTACAAGCTCTGATCGGCTCTGGCGAGCGCTGCCGCAAGCCGGCGATCCGTTCGTAGGCCTAAAGCCAGGCGCATTGTCCATGCCCCCAGGCCGTGGCGCAAAGTGCCAAATTCTCTAGAAAGCCTGCCACCGGCAGCCCGGCTAGATGGATCAGCCGCCAGATGCCGAGAAAAGCTCCGACTGAAATCAGGAACGCAGGCAAATACCATAGGCGCGATAGATAGACCACGCGCGAAACCTGTCTGACGTCGTCGACGCTTGGCCGCGCATCGGGATGGTCTGAAATCGCCAGTACGGCGCGCTCGGCACCCGGGGTGAAGGGCGCCGCGAGGCTGGCCAAGCCGATTGTCATCATCGCCAGCGTAGGGACGAGCGGCGTCAACAGCATGCCCGTCACGAACAAACCCTCGTCCCAAGGGGACTTCACGGCCTGCGCCGCCACGGGCCGCCAGTCGAAACTTTCCCGGCCGAAGACGGACAAAAACAGATCTGCCAGCTCAAGTCCGATCGGCAGCAGCGCCGCCAGCATGACCACGAAAATGAGCGATGTGAGAATGTCCGACAGGAGCGATAAGGCGAGAATCGCCGCGCCCATCGGTCCGGGCGAGCTCTTCTCGATGATCGCCAAATGGAAGCGCGTCACCGCCCAGGACACCCAATCCATCATTGCATTCAGAAGTGGAAGGATGATGAAAAACAGCAGCAGAAAAAATGCGAATTGCTTGGCCATCGTCAGAGCGACCACCGTGACGAGCACAAGCGCGATGAGAAACGCCCAAACCCCCGCGAAGGCGAATGCTATGGCGAAGGCAAGCGCGAAGGCAAAGCCGCCCAGGATCGCAAAGGCAACCGTGCCGGCGTCCGACACCCTTCCGGCAAGACTCGACGCCACGGCGAAGGCGATCGCGAAGGAGAAGACAACCGCAAATGCTCCGAGCAAAATGCGCGCAACGATCTCGGCAAGCTCGGAGTCGCCGCCGATCGAGCGCCACATCCGGCGCGCGAACCAATAGCCGAGCCGGAACAGCCAGCGGATGGCAATCGAGACCATCACCACGCCGAATAAAAACAAGAGCAGCGCGCCGAATGAAATGTCGCCGTTCTTGTAGCCGTACAGCACGGTGGCCAGAAGGAAGAGCGCGACCGGAAATACGAAGGCGATGGCGATGCACCGCTCGAAGGACTGCGCGCTCCAGCGGGGGCCGAACCACCGAGCCAGCCAAATGCCGAAGCGCCGCAATGCGTCCAGGACGCGCGCAAAGGGCGGCTCGGCGCCGAGCCTTGCCCGAAGATCGCGCCGCTCCGAAGGGTCGGCAAGTTGTTCGGCGACGGCGCTGGAGGGAAAGGGCAACAGCCACAGTAGAATCGTCGTCAGCAGAATGAGCAGGGCAGCGATCGACCCTGTCACGCCCCATCCCTGCCACGAGATTAACTCGAGACCAGACCCGGCCGGACCCATATGACTCTATCCCCACCCCGTACGCCGGAGCGCATCCTGCAAAAGACAGAGGTAAGTTGCAAGCCGACTCTTGCCGCAGTTGCGAATTAACGCTGACGCGCTGCACTCTTACCTCTGGTGCGCCGGTCAATCTGCGCCGCACGGGATTTTTCTGAAACATGAAGGATTTGACGCGCTAGTTTCTCCGCCGCACGGTGACAGGCGGCTGCATCGAGGAAGGGTGGAGATGTTGCGGGTCGAACCACGAAGCGGAGAACAATTGCGGGCTTTGCTGCCACAAATTGCGCAGCTTCGCATCGAGATCTTCAGGGACTGGCCCTATTTATACGAAGGCACCCTTGCCTATGAAGAACGTTATCTCGGCAAATTTATAAACTCTCTGGGCCACGTGGCGATCTGCTGTTTCGACGGCGACGATCTGGTCGGTGCCTCGACCGCCGTTCCGCTCACCACGCAAGATGACCTTATCGAGCCGTTTCGGCACGCGGGAGAGGACTGGTCAGACGTGTTTTACTTCGGCGAGTCCGTATTGCGGCGAGCGTATCGCGGACGCGGTCTCGGACATGCCTTTTTCGACGGGCGCGAGGCACATGCAAAGGCCCTTGGATATGGCAAGACCGCATTCTGCGCCGTCATCAGGCCGCTTGACCATCCGCTGCGCCCGCCGGCCTATCGAGCGCTTGACGGCTTTTGGATCCAACGCGATTACCGCCCGCTTAAGGATATCGTCGCCCATTTAAGTTGGAACGATATCGGCGAGGCGGCGGAAACGGCAAAACCCATGCAATTTTGGGGGCGAGGGTTTGCCTAGCTCAGTGAGAAAGCCGTGGGGCTATCTCAGAAAATCCCAGCTTCAAGCCCGGCGGCCATGTGCGTGCCAAGTTCGGAACATTGGCCGATGAATGCCTCGCTCCACTCGCCCTTGCAGATCAATGGCTCACGCACCGCCCGCCAACGCAACCCCGTGACGATGGTTTCGACGGCGCGCCGGGTCCCCGTACCGTCATGACCAGCGCGAATGCATAAAGCGTATGGAAGACCTTGGGTCTTTTCCAGGCATGGATAATAAATTCGGTCGAAGCAATCCTTCAAAGCGCCGCTCATATAACCGAGATTTTCGGTCGTGCTCAGGATGATTGCTTGGGCTGCCATGATATCATCCGGACCGGCGGCGAAGGGAGACAGGCAACGGAGGTCTATGCCGCAAATATCGCTATGCCGCGCGCCTTCCAAGATTGCGTCACGCATCCGACCCGTATTGCCGGAGGGGGCGTGAGCAACAATGAGCAAGGCCTTTTGCATCGAGACGCGGCATTTCAAATGAAGCGTTTTAGACCTTCAAATTACCATGCAGCAAGATTGTAGGCGATCGAAGCGGAGCACTTGTCTCCATTCGCCTTAGGTCGCCACGCTGGCTGCAATCCCGTTAGGACTCACTCCCAGCCGCCACGCGACGAGACTTGCGCACCGCTTTAACCGGCGGATTCTTTTCCGCATCCGCCGCGGCGGCAGCCTCTTTGGCGAGGCGGAGCGCGCGCAATCGCACCGTTTTGGCTTGCGCGGCGGCGCGTGCACCATCCTGCGCGTTCATTGCCTTGACCGCTTCCGCCTGGCGCTTTTGCGTTTTTTCCAAGCGCTGTTGTGCTCGCCGCCGAATTTCATCGGTGGATATGCCTCGTGACGACATTGGGCCACTCCTGTACGTTGTCTTTACCGAAATCCGGCCCGCAAGTGCGAGCCATGACTACGGCTTCGCTTAGGCACGACGCCGAGCATAGCCGATTCCGCCTTTACAAATGGGGTTTGACGGCCGAAATTACACTATCATAGTGTTGGGTCAATCGACTAAGGCGTCGGCTGGTTTTGCCGGGCTCACGTGAATATCGTTAATTCGTTATGATTTGGGCTTGCAAAGCTGGTTCGGCGAAGCGGCGGACCGGTGACCTCTCATTCGCCTGCGCACCCCAACGGCGCATCTGATCGAGGTGCCTAATCTCTTTGAGACCTTTTCGATAAACGTCCCGATCGCGGTCAGCGGCGGTCGGCCATCGCAGCCGGCGCAAACAGGGCCGTTTGAAACTCCCCTCATGCAGGCACCTGTGCTAGGGAATATTCGCAAGGGGCGGCGCAGGGGAGGGACTAGCCGATGCTGATGGGCACGCGGATTTTCGTGTTTCTTGTATTTACCGCGATCGGCTTGGCGTTCGTCTCCCTGCTCGGTGGCCTCATATATGAGTTTGGCGGCGAAAATCCGCTCGATCTGAGCGCCGATTGGCTCGCCATCGCAACGCTCTACAGCCATCTCTTCCTGTTCTTCCCTACACTGGGGCTCTTCACCCTCTATGCGTTCTTCGTGCCGGCCAGCGTCTTCGTCGATCTCTATTGGCGTCATGTGAGCTTTGGCCGGCTGCGCTTCATCGCCGGCGCGCTGGCGCTTGTCGCCTTGTCCTATCAGATCAGCGTCGTCCTGCAGCAGGGCACTCCGGCAATTTGGCAGATCGCCCCGGACGTTTTGCTTCAGGATCGGGGGGCGCCGGAAATCTGCTCACCCTACAGACCGCAGCCGGCGATCCTTTGCGCAAGCTGCGGCGCCGCCCAGCCCGAAGCCCGCAATGTCTGCCGGAGCCGTCAGCCGGTGCTGAAGTCCGTGCGCGAGGTCCGCACCGTCAGCACGCAATCCTTCGGTCTTGGCGCGTTCGTGCGCAGTTGCCAGGCCTCGCCCTTGCTCGATGCGGCCGCATCGGAGAGCGGTCAGCGCTATTGCTTCGTCAGCGGCAGGCTAGCGGACGCCGATAGCTGCTGCGCCTCGCTTCAGGCGTTCAATACGCAAATGTGGGCGCTCTATGCGGAGCCAGCCAACCGCTCGATGCTGCATCGGATTCACGGGTTTACGCTGCCGGTGCTGACCTTTTATTTGCTGATTCTCGTAGTGATCGGCGGACTGCTGGTCATTCGGCGCAAAATGGTCGACCTGCATTATGGAATATGGTTGGAGCGGCTGGAAAGAGGCGTTGTGCTCGGCGCGATCGCCATGGTCGTATGGCCGCTTAGCAACCACGCCTTCGTGGAAACCTCCGCCGTGCTCTACGGCACCAGCGCCCGCTCGACCTATGTGACGCTGGCGCCATTCTTCACCGCTGTGTTTGGGCTTTGGGCGCTGATGATCCTGTTCTATTTCTATCGCAAAAGCGAAAAGGACATCGAGGGCGCGGGGAAAGCTGTCGGCGTCATCGTCAGTGTACTCACCGTGCTCAATTACCCGGACATTATCAGCTTTTCCGAGCGATTTGTCGGCGCGGGGGCTGGCTGGGAAGCGCTGGCGATGCTGGCCGTGCTGCTGATCCTCGCCTCCACGCGCATTTCATTCCTGCAATTTGCAAAGCGCTCCGCATTCGCCGACGAGCGTCGAAACTTATGACGCTGCGTTCGAGGTGGCGCGCCCCCCGCGGATCGTGAAGGTTCAAGAGCCCGCAGCGTCGGGACTGTCTTTCGGCATTCCTCGGATCAGCTTAATCAAAATATTCCGAACGTCTTCGAGCCGGAACGGTTTCGAAAGGATCGGAGCATCGGTTTTGATTTCACGCCGAGCGGCCTCGCCATAGCCCGTAACGAACAGATAAGGGATGCCGCGCTCCTCAAGGACCAGGGCCAGCGGAAAGCTGGTTTTCCCGCCCAGATTGACGTCCAGAATGGCCGCATCGAGGTCCCGGGTTTGCGCAATTTCGATGGCCTGTTCGAGGCGCAAAGCAGGCCCGACGACGACAGCGCCCTCCTGTTCCAGCATATCTTCCAGAAGCATGGCAACGAGCGGCTCGTCCTCTACTGCTAAGATATGCTTATCGAATAAGGGACCCTTCGACATGGTGCTTTGTTACGCCTTTTCCGGCAATGGTGCGCGTATCGCGCGAAGGTCGCCAACTCGCCATCAACTCGAATTAGGGCTGCGGATCGGGATGTATCGAAGATTGCACGGTGTGCCGGCTGTGAAGCGCCCGCCCCAAAGCTTCATTATTCAAACGTCCATTCAATGTCCGTATTCCCGGCTGACGCGCCAAAAAGACGCAATTGGGAGACCAGTTAAAACTTTTCTGTAACATCGATAGCAGAGGCGCGAATATGAGTGCAATGCCGCGCGGCGGCATATGTTCCGCCCTGGGCGCGCCGGCCCGCCTCTAAACTGAGGCGACCCTGGAGGGCAGCGGCGAAAATCGCTTTGCGTCTTAAGAACCAGCGTATAATTTCCTTTATGGAAAGTGTGTAGAAATCGGTAGTTTGGACAGGGGTTCACCCGCCGCAATGCCGAAACCAAAAAAACACACGGCATCGTCACCAAGGAGAAAGTCATGCCTATTTTCACTCATCGCGCCGTCGCGTGCATTGCCAGCCTTGCGCTTAGCGCCGTGGCCATCGGCGGCACATCCGAGGCGCGAGCCCAATCGACCCAGATCTCAATCGTAACCGGCGGCACCGGCGGCGTCTATTACCCGCTTGGCGGCGGCCTTGCCAATGTGCTCACCAAGTCGCTCCCGAACATGCAGGCGACCGCCGAGGTGACCGGCGGCTCGGTCGATAATTTGAAGGCGATCGGCGCGGGCAAGGCCGATGTCGGCTTCTCGATGGTCGATGCCGGCATGGACGCGTTTCGTGGCGAGGGCAAATTCACTGCAAAAGTTCCGGTGCGGACGCTCGCGGTCGTCTACCCCAATGTCATGCATGTGGTGACGACCGAGGGACGCGGCATCAATAAGGTCGCCGATATGAAGGGCAAGCGCGTTTCGACCGGCTCTCCGGGCAGCGCGACGGAAGTCATGGCGCTTCGGGTGCTTGAGGCGGCGGGTCTCGATCCGGAAAAGGACGTCACCCGGGAGCGGCTCGGCGCGTCCGAATCGGTTAACGCCAGTAAGGACGGCAAGATCGACGGCTTTTTCTGGGTGGGCGGGTTGCCGACCGCGGCGGTGACTGACCTGGCCGCCACGCCCAACACCAAGATGAAGCTTATCGACCACGCCGACCTTGTGGAGAAGATGAATGCCAAACACGGCAAGCTCTACGCCGCAACCCCCATTGGCAAAGCGGTCTATCCAGGCATGACCGCCGACAATCAGGCGACAAGCGTCTGGAATGTGCTGGTGGTGAACCAGTCGATGACGGATCAGCTGGCCTATGACATCACCAAGACGATTTTCGAAAAGCAGGCCGATCTTGTCGCGGTCCATAAGGAAGCCTTAAACATCAAGCTGGAGAACCAGTCGATCGCCAATGCGGGCATTCCCTTTCACCCCGGCGCGTTGAAATTCTTCGCCGAAAAGGGCGTAAAGGTAGAATAAGGGCTAACCGCGATGGCGGCGGAGACGACCAAGGCCGCGCCAAACGCGGCCGGTGAGTTTGTTGTCGACTCCGCCGCGCTCGACAGCGCCGCGCTGGAGGAAGCGCAGAAATATGTCGAGGAAGAAGAGGGCCGCACCAACCGGGTGACCGGGCGGATGGGCCTCTTCATCGCGCTGTTCGCGGCGGCGGTGTCGCTGTTCCATCTTTACGCGGCCTACGCCATCGTGCCGGCCTATGTGATGCGGCCGGTGCATGTGGGCCTGGTGCTGTTCCTGGTCTATCTGCTGTTCCCGGCGGCCGAGCGCTTCCGCAACCAGATCCGCAGCTGGGATTATCTCCTCGCCTTGGCCAGCCTTGCCGTGATCGGCTATGTGGTCTGGCAAGGCCCGAATTTCGGCGACCGCGCCATTCTGCCGGAGCAGATGGACATGATCGTCGGCATCGCCCTCATTGTGCTGCTGCTGGAGGCAACGCGCCGTTCGACCGGCCTGATCATGCCGATCATCGCGCTCGGCTTTTTGGCCTATGCCTATTGGGGGCCTTATCTGCCGCAGCCCTGGACGCATCGCGGCTACGATATGGAGCGGCTCACGGGTCATCTTTACATGACGCTGGAAGGGATTTTCGGCGTCGCGGTCGATGTCTCGTCGACCCTCATCATCCTGTTCACGATTTTCGGCGCATTCCTACAGCAGTCCGGCGCGGGCAAGTTTTTTATCGACTTCTCTTTCGCCGCGTTGGGCGGGAGGCGAAGCGCCGCCGGGCGCTCGGTGGTGCTGTCGTCGTTTCTGATGGGCGGACCGTCCGGCTCGGGCGTGGCGACGACCGTGGCCATTGGCTCGGTCGCCTATCCGATGCTTAAAAAGGCAGGCTTCACGCCGAATGCAGCGGGCGGGCTGCTCGCCGCCGGCGGGCTGGGCGCGATCCTCTCGCCGCCGGTGCTGGGCGCGGCGGCTTTCCTGATCGCGGAGTTCCTGAAGATTTCCTATTTCGACGTCATCCTGATGGCGACGATTCCCACCGTGCTGTATTATTTCGGCATTCTGGTCATGGTCGAACTGGAAGCGGCGAAAAGCGGCGGCAGCGATGTGGCCACGGCGCCGAAGGGCACCGCATTGCGGCTGGCCCGCACCTACTGGTTCCATTTCCTATCGCTGATTTCGATCATCGTCTTCATGCTGATGGGTTTTTCCGCCGAGCGGGCGGTGTTCTGGGCCACGGGCCTGTCGCTGGCGACGAGTTTCCTGCGCCGCGACACCGCGCTGGTGCCACGCAAACTGCTTCAGGCGCTCACCGACGGCACGATCGGTGTGCTCACCGCCGCCACAACTTGCGCCTCGGCAGGCATTATCGTCGGCGTCGTCACGCTCACAGGGCTTGGCCTGAAATTCTCATCTATCGCCATTGACTATGCCGGTGGCAGCCTTCTGCTGACCGCGATCTACACCGCGCTGATCGTCTGGATCGTCGGTCTCGCGGTGCCCGTCACCGCCTCCTATATCATCTGCGCCGTGATCGCGGCGCCTGCGCTGACCAAATTAGGCGTGCCGGATTACGCCGCGCATATGTTCATCTTCTATTATGCCGTGCTCTCCGAAGTCTCCCCTCCGACGGCGCTTTCCCCCTTCGCGGCGGCGGCCATCACCGGCGGCAACCCTTACATCACGACGCTGCAATCGTGGAAATACACCATGCCCGCCTTCCTTTTGCCGTTCGTCTTTGTGCTCGATCCGATCGGCACGGGGCTGCTAATGAAGATTCCGCCGGGAGGCAGTTGGCTCGATATCGCCGCCATTACGGCGCTCGCGGCGGCGGGTGTTGGGGTTCTCGCCTTCGCCGCGCAGGGACGCACTTTGCGGCGCAATAATTTGCTCGAAACCGTGCTGCTCACTCTGGCTGGTTTGATGCTGATCTTCCCCCGGCTCATCGACGGTCTAACCGGAACATTCTTGGGCGCGACGCTTCCCTATAAGCCCGTGCTCGGGGGAGCCATCGCTATCGCCATCATCGGGCTTCAGTGGCTTTCGCTTCCGAGACCGGACCGCGCGGTTTTGTCGGGTCCCGGATAAGGGCGCAGGGTTGCGCCACGTGACGCAAATCGCGATATACGCGGCAGCAGAATAGGCCTATCGTGCCGTCTTCATTGGCCGAAAGACGCCCATGCCGGCTCGCCATTTGAAATTCCAGCTTTTCTGGCACCGCCTGATGGCGGCGGTGGCGTTTGTGCTGACGGCATCGCTCAACATCGCTGGTCCTCCCGAATCCGAGGGGACGCGCGTTGCGAAAGAGCAGACCGGCAAGCTCTTTGCCGCGGTCAAAATCCAACGCGACCTTCCCGAGCCGCGATCGGCAAGCCTGGACGGCGCAGGCGATGATGGGGCGGGCAAGCTCGCAACTCCTATCGGCCTGGCCTTATATCCCGCTGCCAGCCCAGCGCGGCAGGCCTTCAAGCCTGGCGAAGTTTTCATCCGCCCGGCACAACGCGCCATTCGCGCCGGACATAGCCGCGCCCCGCCGACGATCTGAGCGTCTCCCAATCAGTCCATATTTTGCCGCGCCTTGACGCCGTCAAGCGCGCGGCGCGCTCCTGATCGAAGGATTAAAAATGCTCGTCTTTTCCCGCTATAAAGCGGCGCTCATCCTTGGCATTTGCCTGCTCGGCTTCGCCTTGAGCATCCCCAACTTGCTTAAACCCGGCACGCTGCCATCCTGGATTCCCCAGCCGCGCGTCAATCTCGGCCTCGACCTGCAAGGCGGCTCCTATCTGCTGCTGGAAGTCGATATGGACGCGCTGATCAAGGAAAAGCTCGCCAATACCCGGACCCAGATCGTTCGGACCTTGAACGGCGCGGGCATTCGCGGCGAGCAAATCGCGGTGCAGGGAAAAAGCATTGCGATCACGTTCCAGAACCCCGAGCAGCCTGGGGCGGCGCGCACCGCCCTGAAGGACATTCTCGACCAACGCACCGAGCCGCCGGCCCGCTCGCTCGTCTGGACGCCCGCCAGCGAAGGCAACCGGCTGACGCTAACGATCGACGATAAGGTCGTGGCGGAATTGGCCAACAGCGCGGCCTCGCAGTCCATCCCCATCGTGCGTCGGCGCATGGATGAAACCGGCGTCAACGAGCCGGTCGTGGCGCGTCAAGGCCAGGGCCGCATTCTGGTCGAGCTGCCCGGCATTTCCGAGCCTGACCGCATCAAGCGCCTCCTCGGTTCGACGGCGAAGATGACCTTCCGCCTTGTTGTTCCAGAAGCCGCGGCCCAGGGACCGGATGCCGAGCGGCTGCCGATGGCGGATGAAGCGCGTGGCAATCGCAGCGTCACGGTGCTTAAGCATGTCGAGGTGGACGGCGCCAATCTCACCAACGCCTCCGCCCTCATGGACAAGAACCAGGGCGGCTGGGTCGTGCATTTCCAGCTCGACTATACCGGCGCCAAGCGCTTTGCCGACGTCACCACCAAGCATGTCAACGAGCCTTTCGCCATCGTGCTCGACGGCAAGGTTATCAGCGCGCCGGTGATCCGCGAGCCGATCGTCGGCGGCCAAGGCCAGATCAGCGGCAGTTTCTCCGCGCATGAGGCTTACGACCTTGCGGTGCTGCTGAAGGCGGGGGCGTTGCCAGCGCCGCTGAACGTGATCGAGGAACGCACGATCGGCCCGAGCCTTGGCGCGGATGCGATCAAGGCGGGCCTATATTCGATCCTTGCCGGTTTTACCCTCGTCGTCGTCATGATGGTGGCGGTTTACGGGCGCTTCGGCATCTATGCCGGCATTGCGCTCGTCGCCAATCTCGGCCTCACGCTCACCGGATTGTCGTTCCTCGGCGCGACGCTCACCCTGCCCGGCATTGCGGGCATATTGCTGGCGCTGGGCATGGCGGTCGACGCGAATATTCTGGTCAATGAACGCATCCGCGAGGAGGTCAGGCACAAAAAAGGCGTCATAACCGCGATCGAAGGCGGTTTCCGGCGCGCCTTTACAACCATCTGGGACGCCAACGCCACGACTCTGATCAAGATGCTGATCCTGTTCATCGCGGGCGCGGGCGCGATCCGGGGCTTTGCGATCACGATCAGCCTCGGCATCCTGATTTCGATGTTCACCGCGCTGGTCCTGGTCCGGCTGTTCATCTCCTACTGGCTAAAGCGCACGCGGCCAAAATCGCTGACCATCGGCACGCGCCTGCGGATGCTGCCGGACGACACGGCCATTCCGTTCATGAAGGCGCGCTATTCCGGCCTGATCGCTTCCGCCGCCATCAGCCTGGTTTCGCTCGGGCTGCTCTGGCATCCGGGTCTGAAAATGGGCGTCGATTTCGCTGGCGGCGTGGTCATCGAGGCGCGCGGCACCGCCCCGGCCGACTATGGGGCGCTGAGGCAGCAGGTCGGATCGATCGGCCTCGGCCCGGTGCAGGTGCAGCAATTTGGCGGCTCGCAGGACGTGCTGTTCCGCTTCGAGCATCCCTCCGGCGCCAACGCCGATCAGCAGGAGGCGATCAGCCGCGCCAAGACGGCGATTCAGGCGGCCATGCCGAGCGGCGAGATCCGCCGCGTCGAAGTTGTCGGGCCGACCGTCGGGCAGGAATTGCTGCATGGCGGCCTGCTCGCGCTCGGCTTTGCCGCGATCGCGATGTTCGCCTACATCACCTTCCGCTTCGAATGGCCGTTCGCCGTCGGCGCGGTGACGACGATGTTCCTCGATCTGACCAAGACGCTCGGCTTCCTGGCGCTCACTGGCTTCGAGTTCAACTTGGCCTCGATCGCAGCGATCCTGACTATCATGGGCTTCTCCATCAACGACAAGGTCGTGGTCTATGACCGGGTGCGGGAAAATCTGGGCAAGTACCGGCGGATGCCGCTCAGGGAGGTGATCGACCGCAGCATTAACGAAACGCTGTCGCGCACGATCGGAACCTCGCTGGCGCTGTTCCTGGCGATTGCGCCGCTGGCGCTGTTCGGCGGACCGGCGCTGACCGAATTCGCGGTGACGTTGATCTTCGGTCTGATCCTGGCGACGAGTTCGTCGATCTTCATCGCCGCGCCCATCCTCCTCAATCTCGGCGAACACCGGCTGCGGCGGGGTAAGGCGGCCGAAACATCGGCAGCTTTGGCGACGAGCTGAGCAAGGACGCCGGCGGCGATCCCATCAGTCAAAGGGGCCGGAAAACTTTCGGCCTCTTTCTTTACGCCGGTGCCTCGCTACATTCCGAATTCGAAAGCAACGGACGGAGTGCGTCATGGCGTGCCATGCTCCATTTTGGCTGTAATCCAAATGACCCAAGAGGATTCTTGCCATGATGACGTCGTTAGACATTGCCGCCGACGCCCGCTGGACCGCTGTTCAGCAGCGCGATCCGGCCTTTGATGGCCGCTTCGTTTACGCGGTGCTGACGACCGGCGTCTATTGCCGGCCGAGCTGCGCCGCAAGGCTGCCGCGCGTCGAAAATGTTCGGTTTTTCGGGACCAACGCCGACGCCGAGAAGGCGGGGTTTCGCGCCTGCAAGCGCTGTAAGCCGACACAGGCACCCCTCGCAGAACGCCAAGCTGACGCCGTTGCGAAAGCTTGCGGACTGATTGCGGATGCCGACAGCGTCATCGACTTTGAGGCTATCGCCAAGCAAGTTGGACTCAGCCGTCACCATTTTCACCGCGTCTTCAAGGACATTACGGGCATGACGCCGGGCGCCTATGCCAAGGCGCATCACGCCAAGCGGATGCTGAACGAGATGGCCGATGGCGCCAGCGTGACGGAAGCAATTTATGCGGCCGGCTACACCTCACCCAGCCGCTTCTATGAAGACCTCGCGCCGCAGCTCGGCATCAAGCCGAAGAACTTCGCCAAACGTGGCGCGGGCGAGACGATCCGCTTCGCTGTCGGCGCATGTTCGCTCGGCAGCATTCTGGTCGCGGCCACGGAGCGAGGCGTCTGCGCGATCCAGTTCGGCGACGATCCGCAGGCGCTGGTCGACGACTTGCAGGCGACCTTCCCTAAAGCGAGCCTCATCGGAGCCGACGCAGCGTTCGAACAGTGGGTGGCCGAAATCGTCGGTTTTGTCGAGGAGCCGTCGCGCGGCTTGAACTTGCCGCTGGACGTGCGCGGCACGGCGTTCCAGCAGAAGGTGTGGGATGCGCTCAGGCAAATCCCGGCCGGCAGCACGGCGAGCTACAGCGAAATCGCCGCGCGGATCGGCGTGGCCGGAGCAGTGCGGGCCGTCGCGAGCGCGTGCGCCAAGAACCGGCTCGCCGTCGCCATTCCTTGCCACCGCGTGGTGCGCATGGGCGGCGCGCTGGGCGGCTATCGCTGGGGCATCGAGCGCAAGGCGGCGCTGATCGCCCGGGAGGCGGCATGAGCACGCTTGCGACCAAGCTCGGCGGTCCCGGTGCGCCGGGCAGTGTCACCGACCGGGCCGCCAATCTCGACTGGACTTGCATCGAGCGTGACCTCGACGCGTATGGCGCTGCGACAACCGGGCCTGTGCTAACACCCGGCGAATGCGCGACCCTCATCGCCAATTATGCCGATCAGAGCCTTTACCGCAGCCGCATCGTCATGGCGCGGCATGGATTCGGGCGCGGGGAATATCAGTATTTCGCCGCGCCGCTGCCGGAGCTTGTCGGCGGGCTGCGGACGGCGCTCTATCCGCCCCTCGCGATGATCGCCAACCGTTGGAATGAAAAGCTCGGCGCGGATTTGCCCTTTCCCGCAGCGCATGCGGCGTTCCTCGCCCGCTGCCATGCGGCGGGTCAGGTGAAGCCGACGCCGCTCATCCTGAAATATGAGCCGGGCGACTATAATTGCCTGCATCAGGATCTCTACGGTCAGCACGTCTTCCCGCTACAGGTGGCATTGCTGCTCGCTGCGCCCAACCGGGACTTCACGGGCGGCGAATTTGTACTGACCGAGCAACGCCCCCGGATGCAAAGCCGCGCCGAGGTGGTTTCGCTTCGGCAAGGCGAAGGGGTGATTTTTCCGGTCCATCATCGGCCGGTCGCGGGCGCGCGCGGCATTTACCGGACCAGTATGCGCCACGGCGTGAGCCGCGTCCGATCCGGCAGCCGCTATACGCTTGGCATCATTTTTCATGACGCGGCATGACGGCAAAAATCTGCGCGCGATCAAACCGAAATCTGCCGGCCATGCAAATCGACATGGCCGCCATGCAAAAACACTATTGCGCGGCGCGGTGTTCGGGAACATCTCGTGTGCATTGCACCTTTTGTGTGCTCGAAGGCTAGTTCCTCCCTCCCAATCAGCCTTCCTCCTCAAGCCAGCGGCAGCGCCGCTGGCTTTTTTATATCGCTTGCGTCGCGAAGGGTTGGCCGATACCAAACACGGCGCCTTGCGGATCGCGTAGAATGGCAAAGCGGCCGGTGTCCGCTACGTTGAAAGGCCGTTCGAGCACGCAGCCGCCAAGTTCTTCCGCCTTCCGGGCGGATTCATCGACATCCTGCACGGTAATGAACGGCAACCAAACCGGGGGATCGTTCTTATAGGCTTGCGGTAACTCTCTAAGGCTGCCGATCTGCGTAAAACCCATCATCCAAAGCGTTTCGGGCGGGCCGATTTTTTCAACTTCCGCAGCAGGGCGTTCATTGAGGCCGCTGGTCGTAAAGCATTGCCATCCGAAAAGCTGCGAATAGAATTCAACCGCGCGCTCCGCATTGTTTGTCAGCAATTCATTCCATAAAAAGGTTCCCGGCGCCCGCATCGGATGTCCCCTAACAATTACCCCAAGGGGTATCCTAGTCGTCCGACGATGATGAATCTAGCGTCGCCGGAATGTAGCGAAGGGCGATGGCGTTTGCGACGCTAGTTGCGGGATTCAGCAAACGTTCAAAAAATGGCCGCTAAAATAAATTGCGCTTGAACCTGCGCGGACCGTCGGAGCATCATTGTTCCCCCCGGTCATCTGACATCCTTAGGAGACATGTCATGTTGAAAAAACTCGCGGCGATTTTCGCCGTTTTGGCCATAGCCGCCTCACGGGTCGTGACGAGTTTTGACAGCGCCGAAGCCCGGCGCGGACGTAACGCTGCGTTTTTCGGTGGGCTCGCAATCGGGGCTCTCGCGCTCGGGGCTCTTAGCGCGCAGGCGGACGAAGCCGATCATGAGGATGGCCAATGCTATCGCGGCGCGCCGCGGTGCCATTGGGTCCGAGGCGGATGTTATCGCGACGGCTGGGGCGAGCGTCACTGCGAACGAGCTTACCGCGAGTGCTACCGGCCGCTGATCTGCGAATGATGCATCGCCACTAATTCGCTTAACATTATCTTGCATATGCGCGAAAACTTTTGAGTTTCTTTGCGATAGATTTGCACATTCTGCTTTCATATTCATAAAACAACAAAGAAGAGGACCAGCTTTACCTTCATGGAACGGTAATCGGTCAAGCACACACTCGTCTAAGCCGAATTGCTTATCAGTTTAGCATTCGGAAGTCTTGTTGTTAGCTCAATTGATACCGTCTTCAAGATGGAGGCTTTATGAAAGTATTTTCTACAGCGATGGCAGCGCTCGCGCTGTTGGCAATGACGACGCTCGGTCCGGCGACCGAAGCCAGGGCCGATGGCCGGGGCGTCGCGGCGGGCGTCGGAGTTTATCTGGTGGCCGATGCCGTCGTGGGCCACGGATGCGGCGGCGGTCACTGGCCGTTCAACATTTTCGGCAGGATCGTCGACGGATTTCATGGCGATCGAGGCTGCGGTTGCCGGCGCACCTATCACCGGCACTACCGCCGCCACCACCACCGGCATTGTTACCACCGGCATTACCGGCGCAGCTGCCATCATCGCCACTACTAGTTTCTCGTGGCGAGGATTGGCATGCGTCCCGGGCGTCCTAGAGCATTTTCTAGCCGCCCGGGCGTTCTCGCATCTTACGCGCGACCATGTGCAATGCGATTGCGGCTGCATTCGATACGTTCAGGCTGGAGATGGGGCCGTAGGTCGTAAGTGCGCAAATGGCGTCGCAATGGTCCGCGGTAAGCCTGCGCAATCCGCGATCCTCCGCCCCGAGAACCAAAACCAGCCGATCCTGCGCGGGGTAATCCTCCAAGGCCGACTGTCCGCCTGAATCCAGCCCCAGCCGGGTGAAGCCCCTGTCGCCAGCATCCGCGAGCGCACGCGCCAGATTAGGCGCCAGCACCACCGGCACGAGGTCGAGACCGCCCGAGGCGGCCTTCGCCAGTGCGCCGTCGAGCGGCGGGCTATGGCGCGCGGTCATAATCAATCCGTCGGCGCCGAATACCGCGGCCGATCTAAGGATCGCGCCGACATTATGCGGATCGGTGATTTGGTCGAGGAAGACCAGCAGTCGGGCGTCCGGCAGATCGTCGAGGCTCAAATCGGGGAGCGGCTCGGCCTCCAGCAGGATCCCTTGATGCACTGTCTCCGCGCCAAGCATCCGGTCGAGCTCTTTCGGCGTTACAGATCGCATTTCGCGCAGATCGGCGCCTTGAATGGCGGCGATGCGCTGAGCGGCGTTAGGCGTTGCGTAAACCGCGCGGATCGTGCGGCGCGGATTGGCCAGCGCCGCCTCGGCGGCATGGACGCCGTAGATGCGCACAACGCCGTCGCGGCTCGGCGCTGGCCGCCGTCGGCCCTGCTTGAAATTCGGCGATGCTCGATGGCCCTTCATGGCGGAACGATCCTGACGCGGGGTCGTCATGCGTGGATTTGCCCGTTGCCCAGCCAGGCCGCGCTGCATTGCGCTTCACCGCCATCCGGCCTATAAAACCAGCCGGACGAGGGGCAACAGCTCGTTGCATCCCTTGCCATGTGATGATACTAACCGCAAGCCGTAATGCGGGCGCTATTCCAGCCCGTAACCGCAATCGCTAGCGAGCGCGGATGACGGCAATCTCCCTGGAGGAGTGCCCGAGCGGCTAAAGGGGACGGACTGTAAATCCGTTGGCTAAGCCTACGCTGGTTCGAATCCAGCCTCCTCCACCATTTTTGCTTACGCGTTGCCGCACGATGCGCGCAAAGCAAAAACCGCAGCTAAGAAAGCGGCTAGGTCATAACCGCGCTAAACGCCAAGCCGCAAGGTGCTACCACTGATAACAGTGCTGTAATTCCCAGTGCCAATAGCCGTTGGATCCCGTCCCATAGTAGGACCAGCTATCGGTGTCGATGATGCAGACGTGGCCGCCCCAATAGCCGCCGGGTGACGGGTCGCGCTGAAAGACGGCCCAGAAGCCCGTATTGCGCAATGGAGCAAAACGCTCCTCGACCGTTTCTCCAGAAGTCCGCGAGAGGTCTTTCGAGCGCACCTTTTTATAATCGAACCACTCTTCCATTTCACGCGCCCGGACCGGCCGCTTCGCCGCCGGGTCGCATCCCGGTGAGGTCGACCCGGCCTCCGTGCGATAGCACCTGGCATTGATGAAGGCATGGCGTCTGAGTAGGTCATCATATCCGGCACGCACAAAGGCGTTGGCCAAAAAATGCGCGCAATTATTGTCGAAGCGGCCGCCACCGATACACGACTCCTCAAACCGAGCGGCGGCAAGGGCGATCGAGGGCGCCGGTTCGCGCAGCCCGAAGGTGCGCCGGCGATCGACGCGGCCGCCCAAAGTCCTCCTTACGTCTGGCGTGGCCTTATTAGGCATTCCCGGTATTTCCATTGGCGGAGGCGGAATGAGCGTCTCCATCGCCAAATCATCAAGCGTTCGATCGCCTGCATTTACGCTTTCGCTGCGCTTACCCATCCAGGTCTTCCTCACTCAAAATCATTTCGCTGAGGCTCCGCAAAGCGAGCAAATCAGCAAAGGCAACTTCATCGCCGTTCCTCCTCACGCTGATGAAGAGCAACGATGGGCCTCTGCAGTTGCTTGCGTCATCACCCGTTCGAGGGACGAAGCCCCTAAATCGCCCCAGGGAGCGGACCGCGCGTCAAGGGTCACGCCTCTGCAATCCGGGAAATCAACGTGATTTTAAAATTTTTCTGTCTCCATGCATGACGTAATGATTTCGGCGCCCGCGTGTTAAAAAAAGACCAACCAGGCAGCAAGGGGCTGCTGGCCGATTTTTATAATGCCTCGAATAGATTTTTGAGAGACTCCAATCCTGCGCGTGCAACAGCAATGGTTGTTGCACTTGCAACCATCGTTGCGATGGCGACGGCGGCAGGCACCGATTTACTCATTCATTTTACTGCGTTACGGATATTCGGGTTTGACAGCAGGGCCTATCCTCTCACCGTCATTCTGGTCGAGTCCGCCGTGGCGGCGATCATCACTTCTTTGCCGATCGTGGCGTACTGCATTGGGCTTGTCCGCCGGCTGCGCGAGACCAAATACGATCTGAAACGAGCTGCCGCCGCCGCTGAGGCCGCGAACAGCGCCAAATCGGCATTCCTCGCCAATATGAGCCACGAAATCAGAACGCCCCTCAATGGCGTGCTCGGAATGGCGGATGTTCTGTCGCGCGAAGATCTGCCGCCGCATCAGGCGGATTTGGTCAGGACCATCCGCGAGTCGGGCACGACGCTCATGGCGATTCTCAACGATGTGCTCGATCTGTCCAAGATTGAAGCGGGCAAGCTTGAAATATCCTGCGTGGACGCGGCTCTTCACCCCGTATTTTGGAGCCTGCACAAGCTATTTTTGCCGCGCGCGCAGGAAAAAAACATCGCATTCACGCTGCTTATCGACGAAACCGTTCCAAAGCGTGTTCGGATCGATGCGGTCCGCGTTCGCCAATGCGTGTCCAATCTTGTCTCAAACGCCATAAAATTTACCGCGGCTGGCGGCGTTGCGATCACTGTTTCATCAACCGAAGCGATCGACGGGCGGCATCTTATCGCCGTGGATGTCGCCGATACCGGCATCGGCATGAGCCAGGAGGTTATGGACCGGCTTTTCAGCGATTTCGCTCAGGCCGACGCGTCGACATCGCGCTTGTTTGGGGGCACCGGCCTCGGTCTCGCGATCACATGCCAATTGGCCCGCCTGATGGACGGCGATGTAACGGTAACCAGCACCCAAAGCCAGGGTTCGGCCTTCACCTTCACTTTCAGCGCCGCGCCCGCCCGGCAAGCCCTAGCGTCGCCCCTAGACGATTTGCTCCCGCCCGACGCGCTTGGCGGTGACACGATCATGGAGGGCGCGCGCGTATTGCTCGTCGACGATAATGCGGTGAACCGTAAGGTGATACGTCTGCTGCTAAAACTCGCGAAGATGGAATTCGTGGAAGCAAGCGATGGAAAGGAAGCCTTGGATCTGCTCGCCAGTCAGCCATTCGACCTTGTGCTTTTGGACATTCACATGCCTTTCATGGACGGCGCCACGACGATCAGGCATCTGCGCGCCAGCAAGAACAGCTGGCATGGCCTGCCGGTGATTGCGCTAACCGCCGACGCCATGACCGGCGACCGCGAGCGTCTGTTGGCCATGGGAATGACCGGCTATATTAGTAAGCCCGTGGATCAACGGGCACTGGTTAGCGAGATTACTCGCGTCCTAAGCGCTGCAAAAGCTCAGTAAGCGGCTTTGCGGCGTCGTTGCAAACCCTCGGAACCTTCCCAATCAGCGGAGGTTGCGCGGATGTTGCAACAGTCGGAGGTCCGCAGATGGATGAAAAGGATAAGATGCCGCCGGACGAGGATCACAGAAACCCTCGCGTTCCGGAAAATCGGGACATACCGGCAAGGCCGGATGAGGTTGAAGACGACCGTATTGGCGAGGGCGTTGAAGACGCGCTAAAAGAAGGACTGATCCGGACACCGCCTGGCTAAGGCGATTAGGCATCGACAGCGGCGCCTAGAAACAGGAGCGCCGCTGTTTCCATGTCATGACCGTTGAACTGCGCGATCGTGGCTCCGCTACCTCGCGGCGCGGGGGAACAAGCATCGTCAGCCTTGGCAAGCATTTCCTGATTGCCTTAAAATCTGCGCCGGCCAGTCCGCGATTCGTCGGGCTTTGGCCGCCTGTAATTTTACGCAAAGGGTCGCCATGATCACCTTCAAGGCCGAGCGCGAGACGATGATCGAATCGCAAATCCGCCCCAATGCGGTCACCAATCCCGACTTGCTGAGGGCGATGCTGGAGATGCCGCGTGAGGCCTTCGTCCCGCCTTCGCAGCGCAGTCTTGCTTATATGGACGGACCATTGCGCGTGGAGTCGGCGCGCGACGGCCACCCTGCACGCTATCTTCTTTCGCCAATGGTGTTCGCCAAATTGGCCGAACTCGCTGCCGTCAAAAGCACCGAGCGAGTGCTGGATGTTGGCCCCGCGACCGGCTATTCGACGGCGATTCTAGCAAAGCTGGCTAAGGAAGTTGTCGCGGCTGAATGCGACGCCGGGCTGGCGGCGCTGGCCAAGGATGCTCTCGCCGCGCAGGGTATCGAAAACGTCAAGCTCGCTATCGGTCCGCTGGACCAGGGCGTGCCGGAACAGGCGCCTTTCGATGTGATTTTCATGAACGGGTTTTTACGCCAGCCGCCTGAACGGCTGTTCACTCAGCTCACCTCCGGCGGGCGGCTCGTTGCGATCATGGGCGATGAAACCGCGCCCAAAGCCCGATTGTTCTCCAAAATTGATTCGACAATACAAGAGACTATCGCATTCGACGCCGGCGCCCCGCCCTTGCCGGGGTTCGACGCCAAACGATCCTTCGCGTTCAGCAATTCCTAGTTGTAACAGCGGCAAAAAGGCAACGAAACCGAAAAACCCGACCCGCCGCACGGCTCCGAGCGGCTTTCGGCTTCCCCGCGCTCTCGCTGGGCGGTATTTCTTCTGAAGGTTGGGGTGGGCGAAGTTTGGGGTGCCCCCTATTGGCATTTTATTAGTGCTTAGAAGGGAACGGACGGGGATGCGGCGCAGACCTGAAGCAAAACCGGGCGCTATTTCCATTGATTTGAGACGCTTCGCTTTACAGGCCATTGCAGTTTCAGCAGTCATTATGGGGATGTCTAGCGGACCGGCGCGCAGCGAAAGTCTGCAGGAGGCGATTTCGTCCGCCTATCTGTTCAATCCGACGCTCAAAGCCGCGCGCGCGCAACTGCGCTCCACCGATGAAGGTGTGCCGCTTGCCAAGTCTGGTTTCCGCCCCACCATCAACGGGGAAATTTTGCAGACCTATCAGCATTTCGACACCAAGCCTCCCTCGGCAAGCGAGGGGGATACCGACCCGCGCTCTTATTCGGTAACGCTGAATCAGCCGCTTTTTCGTGGATTTCGCACGATCAATGCCGTCAAGGGTGCCGAGGCGCTCGTCGAAGCCGGCCGGGAAGATCTCCGCAATTCCGAGCAACAGGTTTTGCTCGACGCCGTCACGTCTTATGTCGACGTGGTGCGCGATCAGGCCGTGCTGAGTCTGCGACAGAACAATCTTCGGGTTCTTAATGAGCAGCTCCGCGCCGCGGAGGATCGTTTTCAGGTCGGTGAGGTCACACGGACCGACGTGGCGCAGGCCAAGGCCCGCACGAGCGGCGCATCGTCCGCCATTAGCGCGGCCCGCGCCAATCTTCAATCCAGCCGCGCGACCTTTGCGCAGATCGTTGGTAACGCGCCGGGCACGTTGCGCGATCCCGGTCCGGCCCGGATTTTGCCGGCCGCACTTGAGCCCGCTCTGCAGATCGGCGAGGGCGAAAATCCGGGAGTGCTCGCAGCCATCTTCCGCGAACGCGCCCAAGATCACGTTATCAAGCAGGTCAAAGGCGAGCTGCTTCCGTCGGTCGACCTGCAGGCAACATACGCCTTGGGAACCGGCGAGACCGGTTCGGTGGGAGGGAAGCGCGAGGAAGTCACAACGGTGACAGGCGTCGTTACTGTTCCAATCTATCAGGGCGGCTCGGTGTCGGCCCGCATTCGTCAGAATATCGAGACCCGCTCTCAACTCCGGCACGTGATTGACGAGGCCCGCGAGCTGGCGCGCGCGAATATTATCTCAGCTTGGGGTGTATTGGTGGCCGCCAGGGCGCAGATCATTTCCGATCAAGCGCAAGTGGAAGCCAACACGGTCGCGCTTTCGGGAGTGAAGGAAGAAGAAAAGGTCGGCCAGCGCACCGTTCTCGACGTGTTGAACGCCGAACAAGAGCTTTTGAACTCTCAGGTTGATCTGGCGACCTCCCGCCGAAATTTGGTCGTGGCTTCCTATTCGCTGCTTGCCTCTATCGGCCGTCTGTCGATAAGTGGTTTGGGACTGCCGGTGGAACAGTATGATCCCACGCAGCATTATCGTCAGGTTAAGAATAAATGGATTGGCTGGAGCACGTCGGTTGAGGAAAGCGAATCCGAGCCAATTGTGCTTCCGGTTAGAGCGCCGGGCCGGGAAGCGGGCCAACCGAGTGGAGACGGGCCGGCCTATACGCAAGGCTTGCGGTGAGAGTTTCGCCCAGGAGTTGAGTGTTGCAGGCGAGTCGCACATAATGGCGGCGGAGCAGAGCAGCGTGTGCGGCCAACAGGCCGGCTAAACATTCATAATTTCCGTTGCTCATGCGTAAACAAGGCGATTCCAGCAGCTTGCTGGATTCAGGATGCCGCTCGCGAGCGGCGGAGGAACTGATGCGAAAGCCAGAGCAGACCCCCGAGCCCTCGATCGAGGAGATCTTGGCGTCGATCCGCAAGATCATTGCAGATGACGGTGGCCACGGTCAGACCCCGCCGCAACGGCAGATGCTTTCCCAAACCCAATCCAATATTCCCCAGCGCCAATTTCCGCCGCAAGACCGGCAAGCTCAGACCGCCGGCCGCCGCCTTGCCGAGTTGGCAGAACCAGCCGAACCCGCCGGCGACGACGAGATCCTGGAATTGACCGAAGATTTCATGCTCGACGAAGGGCCCGCGCACGGCGGCATGATAACGGCTGACCTTAATGGTATGCCCTACGCGCCGGAACAGGGCGGGCGTCCGGGGCCAGCGTCGGATCTGGCAAGCTACGCAGCCGCAAGCGCCGGTCTGGAAAGTGTGTTGTCGAACGTTGTGGCCGAAGTTCAGCGTCTGTCATCAAGCAATCAGCCGGGCGCGGACCCTTTCGCGCCGCCTACCATCCCCGATCGGTCGGAGTCTTCACCGCGAAGCCCGCGGCCGTTCCTCGATGCGCTCCGCGCGGCGGGAGAAGATGGCGCGAACGAGCAAACCGCCCCGCGACCAGAGCAGCTTAACGTGGCAGCGAATATTGCTTCCGACAGCCAAGCCCAGCGCGCCGCGTCGCGTCCAGTCTGGTCTGCCAGACGTCTCGAAGGCGAAGGCTCGCGGACGCGGACGGACCAGCCGGGCCAGGAAAAGACGGTTGCACGGGCCGGGTCACCGAAGCGCGGGCAAAGCCTTTCAGCGCGTGACAGTTGGGCCGAGGGCGTGCAAATGCCGGTGCCCGCATCCGGTCCGGCAGCCCCGTTTCCTCAGCCAGTGAGCGAAGATCCGCAAGCCGAGCCGCCGCTTTCGGGCAGCGGCCTAAATCCGGCAACCGAGATTGAGAAGGAAAAAACCTTCGTCGGCGATGTCTTGACCCGCGTTTTCGGCGCTTCGCCGAAAAAGGCCGAGGAGCTACGGCTCAATCCGCCTGGCCGGCCGCTCAAGGCGGAAGACCTCGCGCACAGTACAATAGCCGATTTCGCCTCGGACAAGCTGCGCGCGCCTGGTCTTGCCGACGCACTGCATTCAGACAAGCCATTTATGCAAGCCATCACCGACTCTCTCGAAACCGCGCTTGCCCATAGCGAGGCGGTGGTTGGCGCGCCGGCGGCGCAGGACGATTTTTCCGAAGCGCTGTTGCCGCTAGATTCCGAGCTTGCTCCGTTCGGCATTCCTCAAGCTCAAGCGCATGGCGTGTCAGTCGTGCAGCAACAGCCAGCACATAACGCCCCGGAGCCGAAGTTCAAAAAAGCGCAAGCTGAGCTGATCGCGGAGACACCGGAGCTGCCTCGGGGGGGCGCGGATGACGTGCCAGCCGAAGCCCGCCAGCAACTCAGCCAACTTTACCCGCAAGCCAATCGCAATGTCGCGGAGGCGTCGGGCAATGCCATGGTGGCGCAGGATTTAACGGCTAACCTGCTACGTCAGGCGCCGGCCGCCCGATCAGCCACGCTTCCATCGGGCATCGAGGAGGCCGTGAAAGAGTTGATCAAGCCTCTGATCGTGCAATGGCTGAACGAGAATCTTCCGCGCATTGTCGAGAAGGCCGTGCGCGAGGAGCTTGCCGGACCCACAGTCTCGCGCAGCTTGCTTGACAGCGGCTCGCGGCGCTGATCTGGCACTGGGGCCCCGTCGAGGCGGCTAATCACTCACAGCGGTTGACGCTCGCAGCCGCCGTCGATTAATAGCTTCGCACGATAAATCGTGCTTCGCCGCCGAGCGGCACCATCCTTTTCGATTGCTCATCTATCATGCTTGAGAAACATTATTCTCCCTCCGACATTGAAGGCCGGATCTACGCGCAGTGGGACGAGGCCGGGGCATTCCGCGCTGGCCGCAAAACCGCGAACGGCGGCCCTGCCGAACCTTATTGCATCGTCATCCCGCCGCCCAATGTCACCGGCTCGCTGCATATGGGCCACGCGCTCAACAACACGCTTCAGGACGTGCTGATCCGCTTTGAGCGGATGCGCGGCAAGGACGTGCTCTGGCAGCCGGGGCTTGACCATGCTGGCATCGCCACGCAGTCGGTGGTCGAGCGCCAATTGATGGATCGGCAGCAACCGGACCGCCGGGCCATGGGCCGGGATGCTTTCGTCAAGCGGGTGTGGGACTGGAAGGCTGAGTCGGGCGGCACGATCATCGGACAGCTGAAGCGGCTGGGCGCGTCCTGCGATTGGTCGCGCGAGCGCTTCACGATGGATGAGGGGCTGTCGAAGGCCGTCACCAAGGTGTTTGTCGAGCTTTACCGGCAAGGGCTGATCTATAAGGACAAGCGGCTGGTCAATTGGGACACCGAGCTGCTGACCGCGATTTCGGACCTTGAGGTTGAGTCGGTCGAGACCAAGGGCCAGCTTTGGTATTTTCGCTATCCGATCAAGAACCCAGGCCGGCTTAAGCATAAGCATATCGTGGTTGCCACCACCCGGCCCGAGACGATGCTGGGCGATACCGCCGTTGCGATTCACCCGGAGGATAAGCGCTGGAAGAAGTATATCGGCAAGATGGTCGAGCTGCCGCTGACGGGGCGGGAAATCCCGATAATCGCCGACGAATATGCCGATCCCGAGCAAGGTTCAGGCGCGGTGAAGATCACGCCTGCCCATGATTTCAACGATTTCGAGGTCGGGCGGCGGCATGATTTGCCGCTGATCAACATCTTCGACCAGCGCGGGGCGCTGAACGAAAACGTGCCCGAGGCCTATCGCGGCATGGATCGATTCGAGGCGCGCAAGCGCGTGGTCGACGATCTGGTCGCGCTGGGGCTGGTCGAGAAGATCGAGCCGCATGTGCTCAAGGTGCCTTACGGCGATAGGTCGAACACGATCATCGAGCCGTGGCTGACGGATCAATGGTATGTTGACGCCAAGACGCTCGCGGCTCCCGCCATCGAGGCGGTGGAGGATGGGCGGACGGTCTTCGTCCCGAAGAATTGGGAGAAGACCTATTTCGAGTGGATGCGCAACATCCAGCCGTGGTGCATTTCGCGCCAGCTCTGGTGGGGGCATCAGATTCCAGCCTGGTACGGCCCGGACCGTAAGATTTTTGTTGCCTATGACGATGCGGAAGCGGCGTTACTTGCAAAAAAGCATTACGGCAAAGCAGTAGACATCAAACGCGACGAAGACGTCCTCGACACTTGGTTCTCCTCCGGCCTCTGGGCTTTCTCCACGCTCGGCTGGCCCGACGAGACGCCGGAACTAAAGCGCTACTACCCCACCTCCACCCTCGTCACCGGCTTCGACATCATCTTTTTCTGGATCGCCCGGATGATGATGCTCGGCCTGCATTTCATGAAAGACGTGCCGTTCCACACGGTCTACATCCACGCCCTCGTCCGCGACGAGAAAGGGCAGAAGATGTCGAAGTCGAAGGGGAACGTCATGGACCCGCTCGAACTGATCGACGAATATGGCGCCGACGCGCTCCGCTTCACCCTCGCCGCGATGGCGGCGCAAGGGCGGGACATCAAGCTGGCGACGAGCCGCGTCGAAGGCTACCGCAATTTCGCGACCAAGCTGTGGAACGCCGCCCGTTTCGGCGAGATGAACGGTTGCGTGGCCGTGGCGGATTTCGATCCTTCGGCAGCGAAGGAGACGATCAACCGCTGGATCGCGGGGGAGGCGCAACGCACCGCCGCCGCCGTGACCGAAGGCATCGAGCAGCACCGCTATAATGACGCGGCGAATGCGGTCTACCGGTTCGTCTGGCACACATTTTGCGATTGGTATCTCGAACTCGCCAAGCCGATCCTCAGCGGCGCGGATGCGAAGGCGAAGGCGGAAACGCAGGCCATGTTCGCTTGGACCTTCGATCGCATCCTGATGCTGCTGCACCCCTTCATGCCCTTCATCACCGAAGAGCTGTGGCAGCGGACCGGCGAGACGGCCGGCGGGCGCGACACGATGTTGATCCTCGCGCCTTGGCCAACGCTTTCGGGCCTTGAAGACATGGCGGCCGACGAGGAAATCGCTTGGATCATCGAGCTTGTCTCCGAAGTCCGCTCGGTGCGTTCCGAGATGAATGTGCCGCCAGGCGCGAAGGTCCCACTTGTTATTTCGGGCGACGGCAGGGCAGTGAAGCCGCGTGCGGACCGCCATCGGGAAACCCTGTTGCGGCTTGCCCGGCTCGCGTCCATTGCCTTCGAGAAATCCCCGCCAAAGGGCGCGGTTCAAATCGTCATGAAGGACGCCGTGCTGGCCTTGCCATTGGCCGATATCATCGACCTGGATGCCGAGCGCGACCGATTAAGGCGAGAGATTGCCAGGGTGAAAAGCGAGATTGCCAAGCTGGATCAAAAGCTTTCCGACGAAAAATTCACCTCGCGCGCGCCTGAGCATGTGGTCGAGGAGAATCGGGAGCGGCTCGCCGATGCATCCGCCGCGCAAAAGCGGCTGCACGACGCGCTGAAGCGGTTGGAGGCTGCCGCTTAGTGGCCAATGAGCCACAGCGGATTGAGCAATGAACTTCCGGTAGGCAAAGCTTTGCTATCTCTGCGCAAGAATGCGCGGGGTTTGAAGCCCTATGTTGCCGCCCCGCCACGCACTGCGGCATTCCTGCCTCTTTTGCGCCATAAAACTTTTGGACGATAGATATGTTGGTTATTGGCTCTGCCGTTTGAGCATTTATTAGTAAACGGCACATTTGGCAGTTTGTTGAGCGTTGCCAAGTTTCTCCTCGCTTACGACATGAGCAGTCTGTGGCGTATGCCGCAGCAAGGATCAACCCTTGGGCGGATAAGAGTTCAAGATGGATGCAAAAGCTTTCGATAAGAAGCGGCTCCCCAGCCGTCATGTCACGCAAGGTCCTGAGCGTGCCCCGCATCGGTCCTACTACTATGCGATGGGATTGACCGAGGAACAGATCAATCAGCCGTTTGTCGGCGTGGTTTCCTGCTGGAACGAAGCTGCTCCCTGCAATATTTCGCTCATGCGCCAGGCGCAGACTGTCAAAAAAGGCGTCGCCGACGCGCATGGCACGCCGCGTGAATTTTGTACGATCACCGTGACGGACGGGATCGCCATGGGCCACCAGGGCATGAAGTCCTCGCTGGTTTCGCGGGACGTAATCGCCGACTCCATTGAAGTCACCATGCGCGGCCATTGTTACGACGCGATGGTCGGGATCGCGGGCTGCGACAAGTCATTGCCGGGCATGATGATGGCCATGGTCCGCCTTAATGTGCCCAGCATCTTTCTTTATGGTGGTTCCATTCTACCGGGCAGGTTCAGGGGCCGGGATGTGACTGTGGGTGATGTGTTCGAGGCGGTTGGTCAGCATTCTGCCGGCAAAATGTCGGACGAAGACTTGCATGAACTCGAATGTGTTGCGTGCCCAAGTGCCGGTTCTTGCGGGGGACAGTTCACCGCGAACACCATGGCCTGCGTTTCCGAGGCGATGGGGCTGGCTTTGCCAGGCTCAGCCGGCGCGCCCGCGCCTTACGAAAGCCGTGAAAAATTCGCCCATGAGAGCGGACGCGGCGTCATGCAGCTCTTGGCGCAAACTATTCGTCCGCGCGACATTGTTACGCGCAAGTCGCTGGAAAACGCAGCAACTGTGGTCGCTGCCTCAGGTGGCTCCACCAACGCCGCATTGCACCTCCCGGCCATCGCCCATGAAGCGGGCATCGATTTCGACCTGTTCGACGTCGCCGAGATCTTCAAGCGGACCCCCTACATCGCCGATCTGAAGCCAGGCGGACGCTATGTCGCCAAGGATATGTATGATGTCGGCGGAATGCCGGTGCTGCTGAAGACGTTGCTCGACGGCGGCTTTCTGCATGGCGACTGCCTGACGGTGACCGGACGCACGATGGCGCAGAATTTGGAGGGCGTTGTCTTTCCAGCGGATCAGGACGTGATCCGTCCAGTCAGCAAGCCATTGTCGCCGACGGGCGGGGTTGCCGGCCTTAGCGGCACGCTCGCGCCGGACGGCGCCATCGTGAAAGTTGCGGGCCTGCATAAGCTGACCTTTAGCGGACCCGCCCGCTGCTTCGATAGCGAAGAGGATGCCTTCCGCGCCGTCGAGGAGCGTAAGTACGAAGACGGCGAAGTGATCGTCATCCGTTATGAGGGTCCGATCGGCGGACCCGGCATGCGCGAGATGCTTTCGACGACGGCGGCGCTTTACGGCCAGGGCGCGGGGGAAAAGGTCGCGCTGATTACAGACGGCCGGTTCTCCGGCGCGACACGCGGTTTCTGCATCGGCCATGTGGGGCCAGAGGCTGCCTTGGGCGGGCCGATCGCATTGGTGCGAGACGGCGACATGATTTCGATCGACGCCGAAACGGGGCGGCTCGATCTGGAAGTGTCCGGCGAGGAGCTGGAGAAACGCCGGGCGGAGTGGGTACCGCGGACAAATGACTATCGAAGCGGAGCACTGTGGAAATACGCGCAGCAAGTGGGCCCTGCGCGTTTGGGAGCCGTCACCCATCCGGGGGCGAAGAAAGAAATCATATGTTATGCGGATCAGTAGGATGCGGCGGGTCTTCGGGGTTGTTGCGGCGCTTCTTTTAACGGTGTCGCCTATGCGTGAAGCGGATGCGCAGACTTTCTCTGCGCAGCCGGCGGCGGAAGATTTCTCCGCCGTGGATGCGGATTTCCTCGCGGGGCGAGTCGGCGCTGCTGTTGCGGCGCTGCAGCAGGCAGCCGATCGGGGCCGGCTTGCCGCGATGCTTCGCCTTGCTCAGCTTTACCAAGAGGGCGCGCTTGTGCCCCAAGACAAGTTAAAAGCCTGCCGCCTTTACAGCGCCGCGGTTGAACGCTTCTCCAAGGTCGACCGGTTTTCGCCCGGCGCGCCTCTCGTCGCCGAAGCTTTTCGCCGCTGCGCCGAATGCTACACAGTTGGGCTGTCGGTGCCGGGCTGGGACCGCAATATGAGCATGGCGGCGGACCTGTTGTTTCAAGCCGGCGTTATTCTTGAGGATCCCACCAGCTTGTTCGAGCTGTCCAATCTGTATCTGCGCGGTGAGGGCGTCGAGCATAACACCACGCTTGCCATTCGTTTGCTTGAGAATGCCGCAAGGAAGCGCTACCCACCCGCCCAGGCGCTGCTCGGCTGGCTGATGTGGGAAGGCAAGGTTATGAAGGAGCGCGCCGCGCCCGGTCTGGCCCTGCTTATTCTCGCGATGGAGCGGACCGCTCCCGAACATCGGAGCTGGATTGCGTCTTACCACGACGATGCGATGCTCTTGGCGTCAAAGGACATTGAGCATGAAGCGCTCGGACTTGTTGAGAAGTGGAAGAGCGTCTATCAGATTGCGAGCGGGCCATCGGAGCAGCCGAGCGATATCCCGCCGCCTGTGAAATCTCCCGCGCGTGAAGCCAAAGCGCCCAATCTAAACCGGACTTTTGGGTCGGGGACCGATCGCTTCAGCAATCAACCAACAGGCGCCGATGTGCCTCCCGCCACTGCCGCCAAATCGAATTAGATTTGCGCGGGCGATCGCATGGTTCACATCTCTTTGCGCATGACGGACCATCTATGGAAAGAATTGCACGCAACTGTTCGACATGCCCGCCGCTATAAGCTGCGCCAGACAAGAGGCTGGCGCAGCTTGTCGTCGTCAGCGACACTCGTATGGTCCATAGGCCTCGCTCATCTGCCGTGCTGTCGTGTGCAAATTCTTCGTGCAGGTGGCACATCTGCCTTGTTTGGCTCCGCACTTATCCCGATATCCGGCCTCACTGCATATAAACCGGGGACGGTATGACTGACTCATTGACATTGATTAGCCATCACCTGTGCCCCTACGTGCAGCGAGCCGTGATCTCGCTGATCGAAAAGAAAGTGCCGTTTGAGCGGATCGACATAGACCTTGCTAACAAGCCGGATTGGTTCAAGGATATCTCTCCACTCGGGAAAACACCCGTTCTGAAACTTGGCGATACGTCGATTTTTGAGAGCGGAGTCATCCTCGAATATTTGGAAGAAACACAGCCTTCGCCCTTGCATCCATCAAATCCCTTACGCCGTGCCGAACATCGCTCCTGGATGGAATTCGGATCGGCGACGCTCAACGATATTGCTGGTTTTTATGCAGCGCCAGACGAGGCGACATTCAAAACAAAAACGCGAGCGTTGAGTGATAAATTTGACGCTCTTGAACAAAAGCTTACGGTCACACCTTACTTTGATGGCGCCCATTTCTCTTTAGTAGACGCTGTGTTTGGGCCGGTCTTTCGCTATTTCGATGTGTTCGACCTTATCGGCAATTTCGCTGTTCTTGACGCCAAGCCTAAACTCGGGGCTTGGCGTATCGCATTGAGGGAAAGGCCGTCTGTGCAAAAAGCAGTCGCGATCGACTACAATCAGCGCCTCTGGAACTTTCTCGAAAGTAAAAAGTCCTACCTCTCACAGATTATGCCTGACATCGGGACGCTGCATTCCGAAGACAGAACATCGTAGCAATTCCGACGCTTAAACTTGATAATTCCGGCGGTTGACTCGCTCATTCGGCGATATGAAAATCTGGATTCGCCGGATCGACATACGCAGTTTGCAGTGTCAGGATTTTGCAGCCTGTTTTCGACTCATGCGGGCCGTGCACCACACCTTTTGGATGGGTCACGAAAGCGCCGGGCCCGAGAGTTTGCCCCCCATTGATGAAGTCTCCCTCGATGACATAATGCGCCTCAGCCCCGTCATCATGATAATGGGCAGGAATACGCGCCCCAGGAGCGATATGAATAATCGTCGTAACGATTCCTCGGTCGCCATCGACATTGACGAGCGTCGCCATCACACCGTCTGGGGTCGCACC
Organism: Rhodomicrobium sp.; assembly: GCA_031399085.1. Lineage (GTDB taxonomy): Bacteria > Pseudomonadota > Alphaproteobacteria > Rhizobiales > Rhodomicrobiaceae > R-RK-3. The sequence continues at coordinate 53,041 of JANNOQ010000071.1, read as the reverse complement.
TGGTATCGGAAATGGTACCGGCTCAATATTCAACGTTTGAGTAACGAGAGAAACACCTGCAACTTTCATGAAAATCTCCCTGCCTTAACTCTGGGATAAGCAAATACAACGTCATCCGTTCGAATGCATCGAAAATAATTATTAATCCGAAACACCCCTTTACCATGTCCTTTGATCACTTAGATCGTTAATCTCGAAATAGAGCCTGAATTGGAAGCCAAGGACCCAATGTTATTAATTGTATCTGGAACAGTCCCGCACTTACCATGGGCAGTTGCTGGAGCTGGCTCTCAACTTCGGTTCTGGTCGTTGCTTCAAACACAAGTGAAATCGTTAAAGGATCGGGCTGAAAATACATTTCCCGCACGAGCCCTTGTCGGTACATCGGCCATAGTGCTTGCTCTTCTTTGATTACGAAAGGCTCGAAATCCGTTGGAGTTTTCCCTTGGCTCGGAGTGAGAACTGCAAGAATTTTCATGGTGACTGTATCCCTTACCGTGCGACGCAAAATTGCATCGTTAATGCCGTTTTAATATCGCCCGCAGAACGACCACGGCTCGATCGTACGTACAGCCTCACGATGACGTCACCATCGCTGGACAGCTGTTGCTTAATGCGAACCGCCTTCGCTTGCATGCTCGCCAAGCGCCATTTGGAGAAGCGCACCTGGATGCCCTAAGGCGAATGCGCGCAAGATATTCCCACGCCCTCGTAGGTTTCGCCGCGCGCCCAATCCTGCTGCAATTCGAAGGTGACTTGCAAGCTCGTCATCGGCAGGGCGCCGGGTTGCACGAGGTGTTGAGCCGCGCGTTCATGCGCTTCCTTCGAGATGTCTCCGCACGTCCGGAAAGCGCTCTTACGCCTGATGGTTAAAGGAACCGAGATGATCACTCGAAGTTAAGCAATTGTAAGCGTTTGAAATGGTGCCGCAAGAGGGACTCGAACCCCCGACCTACGCATTACGAATGCGCCGCTCTACCGCCTGAGCTATTGCGGCCTCCGGTAAGCTCGGACCGGGCGGAATTCCCGAGGCTTGGTAAGCGATAACCGCTAGCCATGATGATTGCAAGCCCCGAGGGATTTCTGCAGTGCATCGATCCAGGCGCGGGGGATGCACTAAGGGCCCGCCTGCGATCCGCTCAGGTCGCGGGTTGTTTTGGGGAGGTGCGGAAGCGCGAATAGGGGGTGCTGGCATCGTCGAGATCGGCGGGATCAGGGCCGGGATCGTCGGGCGGCCGGTCAGGAACGAAAATTTTGGGCGCGGCCTTGCGGGCGGATTGTGCCGGATCGGCCGCTGGCGTGACGGGCGGCAGGGGCGCAGGCTCCGGTAAGGAAGCGAGGGGCTTGGCATCGGACGGACTAACGGTAGGCGGTGCGGCGGGCCGACCGATCGAAACGGTTTTTGCAGATGGAGGATCGGCGGGAGTCGCGGCCTTCTCCTCAACCTTGGCGGGGCTGGACATGCGCTCGGTCACAAAGGCGGACGTCGACGTCTTTGGCGCCGGCACCGCAGGTTTGGCATCGGGTTTCTTGTCCGGAGCGTCCGGAGGCGCAACGGAGGCGCTCGCCGTCTCCTGCGCGGTGACGGTGATCGTCAGCGGCTCGGATGAAAACACGCCTCCAGCGGAATGCCCGGCCAGATTCGTCTCGGTGATTTTGCGCGCGACGCTTTCAACGTCTTGCCCGAGCGCGGCGACATCGTCGAACAGAGGATCGCCGCCTTGACCGACCCTGGCCTGATCAGGCGGGACGCGCCATTCAAAGGCGTCGAGCGCGCCAGTGACGGGCGAAATCGGCTGCCATTCGCTCGAGGCCACCCCATCCGCGATCCAGACGGCGTCGCGCGGCGCTCGGACAGCGCGCGCGAGCCATTCGCGGACGCGGCCCGCATCCCGGTTTTCGCCGCCTTCGATGCGGGCCATCAGGGTGCAGACGCGCGCGGACGGATTTTTGGCCAAAAGCGGCTGCAACGCCGAGCGCGCCTCCTCCCATTCACGCGAGTCGACCGCGGCGGAGGCGAGGGAGACGAGCGCTTCCGGATGCTCAGGCGTCAGCACGATCAGCGACTTGATCCGCCCGAGCCGGTCGCGCGGCGAGTCGCCGGGACGAGCATAGGCGTAGCCGATCGCCAGATCGGGATGCGGCGTATATTGCCAGGTGCGCGCCAGCACGCGCGCTGCCTTATAGGCGTTGCCCTGCCCCGCCAGAATGCGGCCCGCTATGACCGCGGCGGGCACAAATTCCGGCGCGATGCGATGGGCCTCCATGGCGAGCTCGGCGGCATTACCCGGTTGGGTCGGCTCCAGGTCCTGGGCCTGAGCGGTGAGCAGCACAGCGCGGCGGCGGTCGAGCGCCTTGCGGTCAAGATGCCGGTTGTTGCGCGCTACAGCGAGCGTTTCAAGCGCCCCCTGCCAATCGCGCGTGCGGCACTGCATATCGAACAGCGCATGAACTGGCCAAGGCAGGGCGGGATTGAGCTTGATGGCGCGCGCGGCGAATTGCCGGGCGGCTTCCATTTGGCCCTCGCGGCTCGCCTCCAGAAACAGACCGCGCAGGCCGAGAAGCCGGGTGTCGGCGTGATCGGCCATGGCCTCGAAAATCCGCTGCGCGGTGCGCCGGTCGCCGCTGAGCTGGGCGGCTTGGGCCCGCAGCAGATCGGTCAACGGCTCTTTCGGCAGCGCCCGCCGCGCCTCGATGGAGTAGCGCGCGGCGGTCGCCTCGTCGCCCGCGCCGACGGCGAAAATGCCTTTCCGCAGCGCGGTGTAGCCTCGCGCCATGCGCCGGCGTTTCAAATGCCGCCGCAGCCGGTGGGGACCGGAGACCAATCGGCTGATGAAGCTGAAGACAAAGAGCAAGAGACCGGCCGCGACGATGATCGCGACGGTCACCCAAAACAGCGGCACGTCGATCTGATAGCTGAGCCAATTGATCGACAATTCGCCCGGCCGGTCGGCGAACCAGGCCAGCCCGATCGCAAGCGCCGCGATCAGCAGCAGATAAATCAGCGCCCGAATCATCAGCCGCCTCGCTTGGCTTGATTTTCGCCGCCGAGCGCAGCCAAGAGCCGGGCTTCGACCAGCGCCAGTGCATCGTCGGCGGCGAGCTTGGCTTTCAATTCGACGAGCCAGGGCGCGACCGCGGCGGCGGCCTCGCCACTGAGCTGTGCGGCTTCGGTGACCGCGGCGCTCAGGTCGCCGGCATCCAGACGGTGCTCGACACGGGCCAAAATCGCGCGGGTCGTCTCGCCGGGCACGTCGCCCTTACGGCGGACACGGACGAAAGATTTGGCTTTCGACCAGAGTTCGCTGGCAAATGAGTCGTCCGCCGGCTTGTCCTCCGCGTCGATGGCTTTATTGGCGGCGGCGTCGAACTCGGCCTGAAGCTGCTCGACGCTGCGCACGCCCTGCTCGCGGCGTGCTTGCAGGGGGCCCAGATCGAGCGGCACGGGCGACATGTCCGCAACCGATTGCAGCTCGACGGCAAACGGCTTTCCCTCATTCGCCGCACGCCGCAGGTTGTATAGGGCGAGCGCCAGCGCGGTAGCCTTGCTATTGGTCTTTACGTCGCTTTGAGCCTTGGCGACGGCTGCCAGGCGCGCGTCGAGCTCGGCGATTCGAGCCGTCAGCGGATCGAGCGATTGCTGAACGGCGTCCTGCGACAGCGCCGGGGCGGCCTGGCGCGCCTCGATGCGGGCGACGCGCTCCGCGAGCGCCGCCAGATCCTGCTTGATGCCGTTTGTCTGGCCGTTCGCGCCGAGCTGTTCGGCCTTGGTGACGGCGTCGTTGGCTCGGCCCTCTAGCGCGGCAAGACTTGCGCGGAGCGTCTGCGCATCCTCGGTGGAGAGCGACGTCGAGCGGCTAGGGAAAAAAACGAAATAAGCAATGACCAGCGCAAGAAACGCGCCGAACGCGCCCGCCGCCATATGAGTGGCAAAGCTCTGCCCGCCATTGTCATGGGAGCCGGGCGGCGTTTCCTCGGCTGGGCCTTCGAGCCGCAAACTTTCCGGGGAAGTCCCAGGCGATGTGTGCGCCGCGCCGTCGTCGCTTGCGGGGGTCGCGCCAGACGAAACCTCCTCGGCCGTAAGATCGAGCGTTGCGTGCGGCCGCTGCGCTCTCCCGCCCATCCCGGGCGTGTCGTTCTCGGGTCCGCTATTCGTTGTCATGGCCGCTTACTCCCCCCAGGCCCTGCCGTCCGGCCCGGTCCTCGCCGGCAACATAAGATGGCAATGATTAACCTTTGCCAAGCGCTTCCTTGAGATCGGCAAGGGCCACTTTTTGCGGCGGCGCCGGACCGATCAGCTCCATCAAATCCGCCTCTGTTGGATGCGATGAAATTCTCATGGTCAAGCCGTAAATGTCCTTAAGCGGAAGGGCGACCGCATCCGAATGGCAATAGCATGATAGCCCAACAAGATGCCGATCCAGCTTAAACCTTTGGATTATTCCGGTAAAGATCGACGACGTTCGCGCCGACATCAGGATCACGCCGTCGACGCCAACGCGGAGCTCATCGGCAAGACGGGCGACGGCGCTTTCATCCACCTCTCGTGCTTCATAAACGATGACGCGCCGCACGCCAAATTCCAGTTGCTTTAGCGAGGGCTCGAGATCGAAGGCCAGATGGTCGCCGGTCAGATAGAGGAGATTTCCGGCGTCGCGATTCGCCGTGCGGGCAATGAGCGGCAGAAGATCCTTTGCCGTGCCTTCCCCCGCGACAACGCGCGAAAATCCCACATCCCGGGCAAATTCGGCCGTACCTTCGCCGACGCAGAACGCGGGCAGGTGTTTCGCCGCCTCGAATGCGCCGTTGCGGCTAATGCCCCTAAGCGCGTTTCGGCTGGTGACGATGAGCGCCTGCAACCCGTTCAGGGCAATGGACGGTAGCTGCGGATAGACCACATCCAACAGCGTGTGGATCAACGGCTCGTGCCCAAGCGCCCGAAGCCTGGCCGCCTGCCGCTCCGCGTCGCCGGCGGACCGGGTGACGACAAGGCGCATCAGGCAACCCTACGCAGAAAGCCCGGTCCCGCCGCGTGGATTAATTCTCGAGCCGCGTCGAAGCCGATTTGAGCGGCGTCGCCAGCCGTGCCGTCGCGTTCGGTCTCGTAGGACCGGCTGCCGTCGGGCAAAAGGATTTGACCGCGAAAATGCAGCTTGGCGCCGTCGAGCGTTGCAAGCCCGGCAATTGGCGTCCGACAGGAGCCGTCAAGTTCGGCAAGGAAAGCGCGCTCGGCGGTGACGCAGATGCTCGTCGCGTCGTGATGCAGCGGCGCGAGATAGGCCAGCATCCGTGCGTCGCCGATGCGCGTCTCGATGCCGATGGCGCCTTGCGCAATCGCGGGAAGCATCTCATCCGTCTCGATCAGCGCCGTGACGCGGTCTTCAAGGCCAAGGCGGCGCAGACCGGCATAGGCGAGCAGCGTTGCGTCCGCCACGCCGTCCTCCAGCTTGCGCAGTCGCGTATCGACATTACCGCGATAGGTGATGACCTGCAGATCGGGGCGAAGCTGCTTGACCTGCGCCTGCCGGCGCAGCGACGATGTGCCGAGAACGGCGCCTTTGGCCAAATCAGTGAGCCGGGCGGCCTTGTGGCTGATGAAGGCGTCGCGCACATCCTCGCGCGGCAACAGGCAGGAGATTTCCAGCCCCTCCGGCAGTTTGGTCGGCATGTCCTTCATGGAATGCACGGCCAGGTCGATCTCGGAGGCGATCAGCGCTTCCTCGATTTCCTTGGTGAACAGCCCCTTGCCGCCAAATTCGGAGAGCGGCTTGTCGGTGATCAGATCGCCCGTCGTCTTAATGATGGTGATCTCGAAATCGTCGGCGGTGAGATCATGCGCCGCGATCAGGCGGTCGCGAAGCTGGTAGGCCTGGACCAGCGCCAGCTTGCTGCCGCGTGTGCCAATACGGATTTTGAGATGGGTTTTTGGTTTGCTTTGCATGACTTGCCCTTGGCCCCGCTTCCTCATGGGCTTATGGTCACCCAACACGCGGCCAGGACGGCCGCCCGCGCGGGATATATGTACCGTTAGATTTACACCTCCCTCTGTCATTAAGCCACGCAAAATGTCGCTCTCCAACGGACCCATCATTGTGCTCGGCATCGAGACGAGTTGCGACGAGACCGGCGCGGCGGTGATCGAGCGGCTGCGGAACGGTTCCGGCGTGATTCGCGCCAATCTGGTGCGCTCCCAGCTTAAGGAGCACGCAGCCTATGGCGGCGTGGTGCCGGAAATCGCGGCGCGGGCTCATGTCGAGGCGCTGGACGGCCTGATCGCGGCCGCGATGAGCGAGGCGGGGCTGGGGTTTCGCGATCTGTCGGCCGTAGCGGTGACCGCGGGCCCCGGCCTTGTCGGCGGGCTGCTGGTCGGCGTGGTGACGGCGAAGGCCATCGGCCTGGTTCATCGCCTGCCCGTGATCCCGATCAATCATTTAGAGGGCCACGCGCTGACGGTCGGGCTGACCGAGGGCGTCGCACCGCCCTATTTGCTGCTGCTTGTCTCCGGCGGGCATACGCAACTTCTGGCCGTGCGCGACGTCGGCGACTACGAGCGGCTTGGCACCACGCTGGACGATGCGCTCGGGGAGGCATACGACAAGACGGCAAAGCTGCTCGGCCTCGGCTTTCCGGGCGGGCCGGAGGTCGAGCGGTGGGCGGCGGGCGGCGATCCGCGCCGTTTCGCCCTGCCGCGCCCGATGGTTGGCCGCGCCGAAGCGCATTTCTCATTTTCCGGTTTGAAGACCGCACTTCGTCTGGCGGCGCGCAATGTTGCGCCCTTGCGCGACCAGGACATCCGTGATCTATGCGCCTCTTTCGAGCAGGCGATCGTCGAATCTGTAAGCGACCGGATCAAGACCGCAATGACATCTTATCGCACCCGATTGTCCGCTGGCGCCCCCTTGCGTTTAGTCGCGGCGGGGGGCGTGGCCGCCAATCAGCGGTTGCGGGCGGCGATGGCCGAAGTCGCGGCGGAACAAGGCTTCAGCCTGCATGTGCCGCCGATTGCGCTGTGCGGGGACAACGCCGCCATGATCGCCTGGGCGGGTGCGGAAAGGCTGGCGCGCGGCCTCCCCTATGATGCGGAATTCGCGGTGCGGGCGCGCTGGCCGCTCGACGGCGATGCGCCGAAAGCAATCGGCGCGGGTGTGAAGGCCTGAGAAGGATTGGGTGAAGCGAGATGGCGGACTACCAAAGTGTGGGCATTATCGGCACAGGCGCTTGGGGCACGGCTTTGGCGGTGGCCGCGCAACGCGCCGGGCGCGACGTTGTGCTCTGGGGGTATGAGCGCGAGACGGTCGATGAGATCAACCACCAGCACAGCAACCACATCTATTTGCCCGGCGTGCCGCTTGACCGCCAGATCCGTGCCACGGCGAAAGCGGCGGAGGTGGCGGCGGCCGATCTCATTCTCATGGTTGTGCCGAGCCAGTTTTTTCGCAATGTGGCGGGCGAGTTCACCAGGCATGTCGGCGAAAAGCCCGTCATTATCTGCACGAAAGGCTTCGAGGAGGATACTGGCAAGCTAATGTCCGATGTCGTCGCGGAAGCCTTGCCGCAAGCGATTCCTGGCGTGCTGGCGGGACCAAGCTTTGCCAGCGAGATCGCGCGCGGATTGCCCGCAGCGCTCACTCTGGCAGCTCGCGATGAGGTGGTCGGGCTGAGGGTCGCGAATGCGCTCGGCAGCCGATCGCTTCGCCTCTATTGGTCGGACGATCTGCTCGGCGCTCAGCTCGGCGGCGCGGTCAAGAATGTGCTGGCCATCGCCTCGGGAATCGTGACTGGGCGCGGGCTTGGCAGCAATGCCCAGGCGGGCCTCATGACGCGCGGTTTTGCCGAGCTGATGCGCTTTGGCACGGCGATGGGCGCCCGGCCGGAAACGCTGATGGGTTTGTCTGGTCTGGGCGATTTGATTCTGACCTGCTCCAGCGACCAGTCGCGCAATATGTCGCTCGGCAAGGCGCTGGGCGAGGGCAAGGCGCTGTCCGACATCCTCGGCGCGCGAAAATCGGTCAGCGAGGGGGCGTATTCGGCGGCCGCCGCCGTATCCCGCGCAAAGCAAATGGGCGTCGAACTGCCCATCTGCGAAGCCGTGCGCGCCATCCTTGCGGGCGAGGTTGAGGTCGACGCCGCTATCGCCGCCGTCCTGTCGCGCCCGCTCAGGGGCGAGGCCGAACGTCCTGCGGCCCCTCCCGCCAAGTCTCGTAAGCCTCTCCGAAATTCCGGCTGAGATCGCGCTCTTCGTAGCGCATGGCGATAAGGATGTAGAGCGTGAAGGCGCTGGCCATCAGCGCATGGCCGACCGTCATAAACGGGGTCATCCAGACACCCAGAAGGAAGCCGGCATACATGGGGTGCTTCATCCAGTCGTAGAGCCAATGCGTCTTGAGGGTGAGCGGCGGCGTTGGCCGGCCCTGATACCAATTCCAAGCTTGGCGGACGCCGAGCAGCTCGAAAATATTAAAGCTGATCCCGGAGCCGAGAAGCAGCAGCCAGCCAAGCCCGAAAAGCGACCAAAACACTGTTTCAATCGCGCCGGAAACGTCCCAAATCACGATTGGAATTGGCTGCCAGAAAATCACCATGATGAAACCGACGATGCTCGCGGCCATCACATAGGTCGTGCGCTCAAGCCCTTTCGGCACGGTTCGGGTCCACCACGCCTTAAATCCGGTCCGCGCCATGAGCGAGTGCTGGAGGCCGAACAGCGCGACCAGTCCCAGATCAACGAGCGCGGCAGCGAACGGGGTGATAGTGGAGCCGGTGTCCACGGTCGGCGACAGCCAGGGCGCGGTGAGTTTTGGCAGATTGCCGAGGAAAATGACGTAATGGGTGAAAAACGCAAAGGTCATAATAAAGGCGAGCACGCCGTATAGAAGCCCTGCCCAGCGCAAGATGCCGTTGCGCGAAACTGCTTGTGCCATGGTTGAAATCCTCCCACCTCTTGTAAGAACTGGCGAGGTGCGTTCGATGTTCCAGAGCCGCAACGCCTTAGATCACGATGATTTTGGATTGATCCAAAATCATGAACAGTGATCTAATTTTTACACTTAGAGCGGGATGACGAGCGGAAAACCGTTACCCACTTTCCCTCATCCCGCTCTAGGCGCGGCGCTTGCAGGGATCGGCCGTCTGGGATATCTACAGCTGCATGGCCAACCTATCCTGCATGATCGGCGGACATCGAATTAGCGGCCCGGTCGCCTGAGGGCACCGGGAATATCGCTTTCCGATTCTATTTTCGATCTGCAAGGATAGTCCAATGTCCGCGTCCACCATGCCTTATGCGCAAGCGGCTAACGCACCCGCCGAGCCGCAACACGCCGTCGCTAAGACCTATTTCTTTCTGACAGGTGAGGCGGCTTACGATCTGCTTCCGCGCGTCTTTATCCCGTTTGCCAAGCATGGTCTTGTCCCCTATCGCGTCCATGCCTCCACCGAACAGGGCATGGGGGAGGAAATGACGATCGAGCTGCGCTTCGCCGGTTTGGCTTCCGGCGCCGCCGAAACGCTCGCGGCGCGTTGCCGCGCGATCATCGGCGTGCACTCGGTCCTGACCGTCGCTGAGGGCTGACGCCACAAAGAAAAATGGCGAGCCGGTTAAGGCTCGCCAAAGTCACACTTTTGGGGAACACCGTTGCCTCAGGCCCCGACCAGAGGAAAGTCCCCGGGGGGCGGGGGCTTGAACCGATGCCTCGGAACTTGAGACCGGGGACTGAGACAACTTTCTTTATTGTATGTAGCAATAAGGCATCGCCAAGGGCAAACTTGGGCGCTTTCGTGATTGTTTGACGCGCAAAAACTCAAGCCTTGGAGGGTTGCGCCGCGTAGTTAAGCACGGTCTTCAAAGCGGCGCGCAACTCACCGCTGGATAAGAACTTTCGTCTGGGATCGCTCACGCCATCTAGAGCTTGATCTTTGCTCATTCGGCCCCGATGATACAGGTTTTGTACGATCGGGAGGCGCGATGAGCGAAGTAGAGCCAATAGTTTTCCGCCCTGCTGGAGAGGGCTTCATCCAGCCGGGCGCCCAGCCGTCATTCGGGCGGCCGCAGATCATCAGCTTCAACCGCCACGAGCTCGATCAGCTTCTGTCGATCTATGGGCGGCGGGTCGCGGAGGGCGAATGGCGCGATTACGCCATCGACATGCTTCGCGACCGCGCCGTGTTTTCGGTGTTCCGGCGAACGGCCGAAGCACCGATTTACCGGATTGAAAAGAACCCCAAGCTGGCGCGAAAACAGGGGGCATATAGCGTCATCGCGACAACTGGCCTCATTCTCAAACGTGGGCATGAGCTGTGCCGCGTCCTGGGCATCTTCGACAAACGCAAGCTTGAATTGGTGAAAGCGTAGCGCGCCAACGCCGCCTGTGACGCGCGATCGGCCTGCGGCGGACGCGTGCTATGCCAAATCAATGAAAATTCCGCCCTTTCGGCAAGGTCTGTGCCACGAGCGCGTCGTTATGCGATATCGGGTTTCGCCCCTTCTGGGCACGAGGATCGTCCTCGACCGAACGGCGGACCTCGTCGCCGGGTGAAAGGAAATCCCCAGCGGCGGGGGCTTTTTCGGCAAGGCCCGCTAGATGCCCGCTCATGTCGAACAGCTCGCGCGCGATGACATGAATCACCCCCTGCTCGCTCTGGAGCTGGCCGCGCACCCCGAGCAGCCGCGCGCCGAGCACGATGCGCCGGTATTGCTCGAAGATTTTCGGCCAGATGATGATGTTGGCGATGCCGGTCTCGTCCTCCAGCGTTGCGAAGATCACCCCGGACGCAGTTCCGGGCCTTTGGCGGATGAGGACAATACCCGCCACTTTGACGATGCGGCCCGAGGGAATGTCGCGCAGCTGGGCCGATTGTAGATAGCCTTTTGGCTGGAAATCCTCCCTGAGCAGCGCCATCGGATGCGCCTTCACCGACATGCGCAGGGCGATGTAATCGGCCAGCACATGCTCGCCGAGCGCCATACGCGGCAGCGCCACGTCGGCCTCGCGGGCAAGCGGCGGGCTCGCCGTGGCAGCGAACAGCGGCAGGCTTTCAAGAAGCGCGGCGGGCGTGCCGGTCTCGGCATAGCGCGAGACGGCCCAGAGCGCGGCCCGCCGGTCGAGGCCGATGGAGCGGAAGGCGTCGGCTTCGGCGAGAATTTTCAGCTTGCGGACGGGAAGGCGGGTGCGGGCGGCGAAATCGTCGAGCGATGTGTAGCCATCCGCGCGCGCGTTCACGATGGCGTCCGCATCGTCGATGCTGAGCCCCTTCGCCAGCCGGAAGCCGAGCCGCAAGGCGTGCGCTGGCTCTTGCTCTCTCCCCAGTCGTGAGCCTTTACGGCGGACGACAAGTGTTCGCCTTCGGGAGAGGGCGGCGCGCAGCGCCGGGTGAGGGGGCTCGGTCTCACCGATAGGCACATACCCGTCACCCACCCGCCTGCGGCGGGAGCCCTCTCCCGCAAGGGGGGAGCGCAAGAATGCTTGAATTCCCGCACGTCTCTCCAAAGTGCAATCCCAAAAACTGTGATTGATATCCACTTCCCGCGCCTCGCCCCGATGATCGCGGAAATCGCGCACGATCTGCGCGGGTGCATAAAAGCCCATCGGCTGGGCGTTGAGCAGCGCGCAGGCAAAGACGTCCGGGTGGTGGCATTTGATCCAGGAGGAAACATAGACGAGCAGCGCAAAGCTTGCCGCGTGGCTCTCGGGAAAACCATATTCGCCGAAGCCCTCGATCTGGCGGAAGCAGCGCTCAGCAAAATCGGCGTCATAGCCGTTGCGCTTCATCCCCTCGACAAGCCTTTCGCCGAAAGTCTTGATGGTGCCCGAATGGCGGAAGGTGGCCATGGCGCGGCGAAGCTGGTCGGCCTCGTCCGGCGTAAAACCGCCCGCGACAATGGCGATCTTCATCGCCTGCTCCTGAAACAGCGGCACGCCGAGCGTCTTGCCGAGCACCGCCTCCAGCTCCTTGCTCGGATAATCCACCTCCTCCTTGCCGTCGCGGCGGCGCAGATAGGGATGCACCATGTCGCCCTGAATCGGGCCGGGGCGGACAATGGCGACTTCGATGACGAGATCGTAGAATTTGCGCGGCTTGAGGCGCGGCAGCATCGACATTTGCGCCCGGCTCTCGATTTGAAACACGCCGACCGTGTCGGCTTTGCAGATCATGTCGTAGACTTTTGGGTCGTCCCAGGGGATGCCGGTCAGCGTGTGTTCTTTGCCGTAGAGCGCCTTCAGAAGCTGAAAGCCTTTGCGGATGCAGGTCAGCATTCCGAGCGCCAGCACGTCGATCTTGAGCAGGCCGAGCTGATCGAGATCATCCTTGTCCCATTCGATGAAGGTGCGCTCAGGCATGGCGGCGTTGCCAATCGGCACGATCTCTTCGAGCGACCCCCGGGTGATGACGAAGCCGCCCGTATGCTGGCTGAGATGGCGCGGGAAGCCGGTCAGCTCGCGTGCCAGGCGGACGGCGAGGCGCAAATTGCGGTCGCCCGGATCGAGGCCGATTTCGCGGATGTGCTTTTCTTCCACGCCGTTTGACGACCACCACCACATCATGCCCGACAGCGCACCGATCACCTCCTCTGAAAGCCCCAGCGCCTTGCCGACCTCGCGGATAGCGCTTTTGGCGCGGTAAGTGATGACGGTGGCGACGATCCCGGCGCGGTCGCGGCCATATTTCTCATAGACATGCTGGATCACTTCCTCGCGCCGCTCATGCTCGAAATCGACGTCGATATCGGGCGGCTCGCCCCGCGCGGCGGAGATGAAGCGCTCGAATAAGAGGTCGATCTCACTCGGATTGACGCCGGTGATCCCGAGGCAATAGCAGACGGTGGAATTAGCGGCCGAACCGCGTCCCTGGCAGAGAATATCCCTCGATCGGGCGAAGCGAACAAGGTCGTAAACCGTCAGAAAATAGCGGGCATAGCCAAGCCTGTCGATCAGTTCCAGTTCGTGGCCGACCTGCTTTTCAACCTTATCCGGCGCGCCTTGCGGGTAATGCCGTTTCAGCCCCTCCGCCGTGTAATAGGCCAGGGCATCCTGCGGCGAGGCGAAGGGCTCGCAAGGCTCGTCTGGATATTCATAGGCAAGATCGTCGAGGGAAAAGCGGCAACGGGACGCGATCTCAACGCTGCGCGCGACGGCGTCTTCATAGCCGGCATGGAGCCGTGCGATTTCGGCCAGGCTTTTGAGATGGCGCTCGGCATTGCGCTGAAGCCGGTAGCCTGCCTCGGAAATCGTGCATTTTTCGCGGATGCAGGTGAGCACATCCTGCAAGGGTTTGCGGGCGGAGACGTGATAGAGGCTGTCGCCGATGGCAACCATCGGCGCGCCGGTTTCGGCGGCGAGCTTGGCCAGCCGCGCCAGCCGTCTGGCGTCCTGCCCGTCGAAAGCAAGCGCCGCGCCGATGAAGACATGACCGGGAAACCGGTTTGCCAGTTTGTGCGCGGCTTCGGCGAACCCCCGCGAGGGCGCGTCCCAAGGCGGCAGCAGAATAAGGATTTGCCCCTCGCCGTGGCGCACCAGATCGTCAAGCCAGAGATAGCATTCGGCCTTGGGCGCGCGGCGATTGCCGGTTGTGAGCAGGCGGCAGAGTTGTCCCCAGGCGGTCCGATCCGTAGGCAGGCAGGCGATCTCTAACCCCGCCTTCTTCGTCGTCCCGGCCTTCGAGCCGGGACCCACTCGCCGATCTTCATTCACCGTGCCGGCGGAGATGCGAGTAGGCCCCGGCTCAAAGGCCGGGGCGACGTCGTGGAGCGAGTCCTGCAAAACAAGGCGGCAGCCGGGAATGTATTTCAGGCCGAGTTGCTTGGCGGGCTTGTGCGCGCGCACGACGCCGGCGACCGTATTGCGGTCGCAAATGGCGAGCGCCTTGTAGCCGAGTGCGGCGGCGGCGGCGGCCAGTTCCTCCGGCCGCGATGCGCCGCGCAGAAAGCTGAAATTGCTGGCCGCGACCAGCTCGGCATAGGCGGTCACGGAAAGAGCCCGTGCATGAACCAGCGCTGGTGCTCACTCTTGCCGTAGACGCCCTCGCGATAGAGCCAAAAGCGCCGTCCCGCCTCATCCTCGACCACATAATAGTCGCGCGCGGGCGGGGCCTTTTCCTCTCCGCGCCACCATTCGGGCGAAATCCGCTCCGGCCCCTCGGCCCTGGCAATGGTGTGGTGGCAGCGGCGCCAGACGAATTTGCGCGGCGGATAGTCCGGCACAACGGCGATCACGGCAATCGGCTCCGGCCGCGGCAGCACCATAAGAGGGCGCGGCAATGACAGCGCCGGAGCGGCGGCAGCTTGAGCCGATGCGGTGGCGGGGGCGTGGCTTGAGGCGCGTTCGGGCCAATGGCTCTCCTCGAAGGCAAAGCGCGTGGCGGCCTTCTCGCCGAGCCGCGCCGTCACCCGGTCGAGAAATTGCGCGATGCGCTCGCCGTCTCCCCCATCATCGGAAGCACTGCCCAGCATATCCGTTTGCTGATTTTGCAGCGGCTCGGCGCGCATGGCGTAAAGCGCGGCCGCATCGAAACCCAGGCTGGCGTCGAACCGGCCTTCGAGCGCGCTCAGCCTTTCCTTGAAAACCCGGGCGATATGTTTGGCCTCGCAACTCGCTTTTGCCATGCGGACGCTCAATTTCGTCGAGCCATTCTGCGTGTCGAACAGCATGAGGCTAAAGCGGCGCGCGCCTTTGCCGTCGGCTTTCAGCTTTTCGGCGACGCTGCCGATCAGGATGCGCACGGTTTGCTCCAGCCCTTCAAAGACGGTGAGCGGGTCGGCGAACTCGATGCGCGCGGCATAAACCGGCTCCGGCATCAGCGGCGACAGCGCCTCGCCCTGCTTGCCGAGCGCCTGATCGAGACGGCAGGTGATCGCCTTGCCGAGCCGCGCCCTGAGACTGGCGCGCGGGATGTCGAGGATCTGGCCGATGGTTTTCAGCCCCAGCCTGTTGAGCAGCGCGGCGCTGTCCGGGTCGATCCGCAGCGCCTTGACGGGTAGAGGGGTGATGGCGCGGGCTTCCTCCTCTGGCGGCACGCTGGTGGCCACAGCTTTGGAATAGCGCGCCATCCCCCATGCCGCGCCGGCCGTTCCGGCTATAGCGCCGCGCGCGGCAAAGCCGAGATTGTGCAGATAGCCGAGAACGGCGTATAGCAACGGCTCCTCGCCTCCGTACAGATGCGCAAGGCCGGTGGCCTCGATCCAGATGCCGTCCGGTTCGTCGGGGGCGGTCCAGGGACTGAAGCGGTTGCAAGAGGCCGCGAGCCGTGTCAGCTCCTCCCATTCCGCTTGGCTGTCATGGGCGGCGACGGCGAGGGACGGCAGCATCGCGCTCGCATCGGTGACCAGCATTCCGGCGCGCAATCCGGCCTCGCGCGCGGCGGCGTTGAGTGCCAGGAGGCGCTTGCCGCCCTTGCCCTTAGCAATCACCGCAAAAGGCGAGGCCTCATGCAGCCGGACGCCGCCGCTTGCCGGCCTTTCGAGCCGGTCGGTTCTCCAGAAGGGCAGCCATATCGAAATCACGCGTGACATCGAGCTCCATCTCCCATTCCTGCGGCGGCAGACCGCCCATGCGTTCGAGGCTAAGGCGCAGCCGGGGCGGTCCCAGCAAATTGTAACCGGCGTGCGCGCCCTCGGACCGGCTCGGCAGCGACGATACGCGCCAACGGCCATGCGCGGCCGTCGCCCCGCCGCAAGACCTGTGGCGGAGGAGGAACAGCGGCGTCTGCTTTGCGGCGGCGCGTAATTTCAGGCGGCGGCTCGCCGCGAAACTGTAGTGCCGCTCTTTGGCCGCGAGGCTGCCGACAACCGCGCCGAATGCCCCCGATGCGACCGCCTCTTCGAGCGTCCAGAGCAGATCTTTTTCGTTCGGGGCGGCGATCATCACCATCCGGTCCGGCGCGATGCCGAGAGCGGCAAGGCCATGCCCATAAAGCTGGCCGCGCTCCTGCTCCTCGCCGCCCGCGCCGCAAAAACACAGGCTTTTGCCCGTCCCACCCGACGCCCGCGCCGCCAACGAAAAGGCAAAGCCAAGCGCCAGCGCCTCGTCGCCCGCCGCCGCGCCAAGCAGTTCGTGAAAGCCCGAGGCAAGCCGCCGCGCAGGATCGAGCGCGGGCGCGGGTTGCAGCCACGGAATCACATTCGGCCGGGCGCAACCCGGGCGGCTTGGCAGCGTCAGCGACGTCGGCATGGCGTATTTGTTCTCTTTTTGTTCTTACCAAGAACGCCATTCTCCCCGAGCTGTCAAGCCCCCGATGCTTGTCGATTGAGTTTGATTTTTGGCGCTGACCGGACGCCGCGCTACAGCCCCGTGCGCATGTCCACGGCAATCGCGGGCGCGTTTCGCAGCGTCTGGTAGACGACGCAATAGCGCTCGGTGAGCTTCAGCAGCGTGTCGCGCTGTTCCGGGGCAAGGTCGCCGTCGATGTCGAAAGCGAGGCGAATATCGCCCGAAAGCCCACGGGCGCATCCTTGGCAACGCCGAGCGTGCCGCGAAAATCCAGATCGCCCTCGGCGCGGACCGTCGCGCGGCCGATGTCGAGCCCGAGCGCCGTCGCCACGGCGTTGAGCGTCACGCCCGCGCAGGCGACCAGCGCCTCCAGCAGCATGTCGCCGGAGCAGGCATGAAAGCCCGAGCCGCCCGTCGCCGGATGCAGGCCGGCTTCGATGAGGGCCTTGGAGGTCTGGACGGAGCAGGTGACGCCCTCGCCGACGCGGCCCTCGGCGCGCAGGGTGATGAGCGCGGCTTGGGGGGATGAGCGGTAGAAGTCCTTGATAGGAGCTTGGATGGCTTTGAGTTGTTTGGTGTCCATTCGTTCCTCCATGAGGAAATAAGGCTAACGTAGGTTGACGGCTTTGTCCTCATTTTGGCCTCGTGGCATTTTGCGTAACAATTGGTTTTGCAATCTAGCGATGATAGAATCCGATCATGGATACTGCACCCAACCATCTCATGACCGTGGATGAGTTTCTTGAATGGGCCGAGGCGCAAGACGGGCGCTACGAGCTTTATCATGGCCAGGTTTATGCGATGTCGCCGGAGCGTTCGGCGCATGCGCTGACCAAATTCGCCGTTCAAACGGCTTTGGCTGACGGGATCAAAAAAGCCGGGCTGCCGTGCATCCTGTATCCGGACGGCATGACGGTGAGGATCAGCGATGATACGGCGCACGAGCCGGACGCGCTGGTTTATTGCGGGCCGGAGCTTGCCGGCGATGCGATTGAGGTGCCAAATCCAGTCATTGTTGTGGAGGTGCTGTCGCCATCCACGCGCCGCATCGATGGCTCCGCCAAACTAAAAGGCTATTTCGGCTTGGCCAGTGTGCACCATTACCTGATCGTTGATCCCGGGAAACCGCCGCTCATACACGACCAGCGGCAAGCGGACGGCACGATCCTGACGCGGCTGGTGGGGGAGGGGGTTCTCCGCCTCGACCCGCCGGGATTAGAAGTGTCCATTGCGGGATTCGCCGCATAGCGCAGCAGACGGGGTGATCTCCACCGAGCAGAATTTCGCGCCCGCTACACCCAAGCGGAAATGCGAGATGCTTTTTGCCGCCTTTTTGCGGGCGGAAAGGGAATTTGAATTGCGCCTTGAACCTATTTTGCGGGTGCCGCGACGAACGTTCGTGCCGCCATTGCGGCTGTAGAAACTCGCAAATCTTGATCATGGAGATTGAATTGAAAGCCTTTACTCACACAGCGCTCGGCGCCATTGCTCTGGGCGTGGTGTCCCTTGGGACCGCAGCTCCCGCCCACGCGGCCACTTGTTGGTATGCTGCCTACGACTTGCAAACACACCTCTTCGTCGAGGGAGGACGGGCCCTCAAGATGAGCAATGCCTGCGACCGCGCGCGCCGTCAATGTAACCGCCAGCTTGAACGCTGGGCTAAGCGGGGCAAGGTAGGCCGCGGCGCCGTCTGCGCGCGGATGTAGAACGTCGAGATCGCCGACGCTCCGCTGTGTGCGGGGCTGCGGTCTAGCCTTTTGCTGGTGCATCGCATCATCCGAAAAGTGCGCACACTTTCGGTTCGATGCATTAGCGGCGCGCATAGCTCACATATCAGACCGAGACAACGCAGATTATGCCCGCGGGCGGGATCTCACCGTCGGCAACGAAAATCTTTCGCGCTAATCATTTTGAACGAGCTGGGTATAGATTTGCCCGCCCATGTCCTTAAATTTCTCGCTCATCTCCGCCATGCCGGCTTCCCGCGTCATCTCCGGCGTCTCATTCATCTTCGCCGCATAATCCCGCACCTGCTGCGTGATCTCCATCGAGCAGAATTTCGGGCCGCACATCGAGCAGAAATGCGCGACCTTGTGCGCCTCTTTCGGCAGCGTCTCGTCATGCATAGAGCGGGCGGTGTCGGGGTCAAGCCCCAGGTTGAACTGATCCTCCCAGCGGAAGTCGAAGCGCGCGCGGGAGAGCGCATCGTCGTGCAATTGCGCCGCCGGGTGGCCCTTGGCCAGGTCCGCCGCGTGGGCGGCGATCTTATAGGCGATCACCCCCGTCTTCACATCGTCGCGGTTGGGCAGCCCGAGATGCTCCTTCGGCGTCACATAGCAGAGCATCGCCGTGCCGAACCAGCCGATCATCGCCGCGCCAATGGCGCTTGTAATATGATCGTAGCCCGGCGCGATGTCGGTGACGAGCGGCCCGAGCGTGTAAAACGGCGCCTCGCCGCAGATCGCGAGCTGCTTTTCCACATTCACCTTGATTTTGTGCAGCGGCACATGGCCGGGGCCCTCGATCATCACCTGGCAGCCCTTAGCCCAGGCGATTTTCGTCAATTCGCCCAGCGTTTCCAGCTCGGCGAATTGCGCTTCGTCATTGGCGTCGGCGATCGAGCCGGGACGCAGGCCGTCACCAAGCGAGAAGCTCACATCGTAGCGGCGCATGATGTCGCAAATCTCGTCGAAGCGCTCATACAGGAAGCTCTCGCGATGGCGGGAGAGGCACCATTTCGCCATGATCGAGCCGCCGCGCGAGACGATGCCGGTGACGCGCTTCGCCGTCATCGGGATGTAGCGCAGCCGCACGCCCGCATGGATGGTGAAATAATCCACGCCCTGCTCGCATTGCTCGATCAGCGTATCCTTGTAGACCTCCCAGTCCAGCTTCACCGGATCGCCATCCACCTTTTCGAGCGCCTGATAGATCGGCACCGTCCCGATGGGCACCGGCGCGTTGCGGATGATCCATTCGCGGGTGTTGTGGATGTTGCGGCCGGTGGACAGGTCCATGACGGTGTCCGCGCCCCAGCGGATCGCCCAGACCAACTTTTCGACCTCTTCCTCGACTGAGGAGGTGACGGCGGAATTACCGATATTGGCGTTGATCTTGGTCAGGAAATTGCGGCCGATGATCATCGGCTCAAGCTCGGGATGGTTGATGTTGGCCGGGATGATCGCCCGCCCGCGCGCCACTTCCGAGCGCACGAATTCCGGTGTGATGTGCTCCGGGATCGCCGCGCCGAAGTTTTCGCCGTCGGCCAGCGCCGCCTTGGCCCGATCGAGCACCGCCTCGCGACCGAGATTTTCGCGAGCGGCAATATAGGCCATCTCATTGGTCACGATCCCGGCGCGCGCATATTCGAGCTGCGTGACCGGGCGATCGTCTCTCGCGCGCAGCGGCGGATGAAGATTAGGGAACGCCCGCGCCAGCCGGTCGCCCGTCGCGTCCCCATTGTCGGCGGAGCTTACGGGGCGGCCCTCATAAGGCTCGGCATCGCCGCGCCCCGCAATCCACGCCGAACGCAGCCGGGCGGCGCCCCGCTCCAGGTCGATCTCGATTGCCGGATCGGTGTAAGGACCGCTCGTATCGTAGACGTGGACCGGCCCTTCCCCGGTTGTAATCTCGCGCAGCGGCGCGCGCAGCCCCCCGGCATGGACCTTGATGCTGCCGGGCAGCGGCCCGGTGGTCACGCGGAAAGGCTCGAAACTGCCAGGGCGACGGGGAGTGTTCATGAACGCGGCTCCGTTTGATGATGGTGTCCGGCGGCAGGGCCTTGCCGCGCTGCGGCAGCCTGCCGGATGCGATACAGCACACAAGGTTGCAAACGATGATCCGCCGGCATTTTGGGATGAATGAAATCGCCGCCGCCGAGGTCGCGAGCCATTCCGATCCGCTCCATGACGCGGCGCGAACGCAGATTGGCGGTAGGGGTGAAGGCAACGATTTCCGGCAGCTTCAGCGTGGCAAAGCCGAATGCGAGCGAGGCCAGCGCCGCTTCGCTGGCCAGCCCGCGTCCCCAAAACGCAACCGGCAGCCGCCACCCAATCTCTACGCCGGGCGAGAAAGGCGCGTTGAAATCGAAGCGCATAAGGCCGGTGAATCCAGCGAATTCGCCCGTCGCGCGCTCTTCAAGCGCCCAGAACGCAAAGCCATGCTCTTCGTCGTGCGCTTCGAACCTGCCGATCAGATCATCGCTGGTCTGATGGTCGAGCGGGCGCGGGAAAAATTCCATGACGCGCGGATCCGCGTTCATTGCGGCAAATGGCGCGAGGTCTTGCTGGCGCCAGCGGCGCAGAAGAAGGCGCTCGGTCAATATGGGATGGGAAAGCCGCGCCTCGGTCATCGCTCCGTCCCTACGCCGGTGTTAGCCGGATCAGGTTCAAAGGGTCGCCGCGCGGCATTAGCGTGGTCTCAGCCGGCTGCCGCCGGCCCCCCTCGGGAGCCTTTAATCTGCGCCCGTTCCGTTCGCTTGGCAAGCACAGGGTGCAAAGCGCGGCCGCCCCCCCCAATTGCCGGCCCGATTGACCAGCATGTCGGCGCCATCCGTCGCATGCAAAATAAAACACTGCGGCAGTGATCCGAACATTAATCTCATGCGTAATAATTTGAAGATGGAGCGGATTGGGCCGAATGGCTGAACGCGTGTCTGCCAAGGAGCGCCATATACTTCTATCAGCGTAGCGTCGCGGAGGTCGGCGCAGCGGCACGAAAAAGCGTCCAGCCGATCCATCCATCGCTTTTGCGTCACCAACGATCGAGCCGGTCTAAACCGCCGGATTGGTTGCGGAGAACAGCGGGTTTATGGATATCATCAAGGGTAAGCTGCACGGAGCGGAATTCGACATGGGCGATTTCCAGCCGCATCAGGACAATATTCGTGTACCGGGCCAACGCGACCCGGAGCGAACGCAGCGCGCGATCATCGAAGCGGCCACCGCCGAATTCATGAGCAAAGGCTTCGCTGGGGCGAGCGTGAACGAAATTGCCGCGCGCGCCAATGTCAACAAGCGGATGCTCTATCATTATTTCGGCAAGAAGGACGAACTCTACATCGCCGTGCTGGAACGGATTTATGCTTCGCTGCGATCCGCCCAAGCTCAACTCAATTTGACAAGCCTTGCCCCCGCTGCGGCCATCGAGCATTTAATTCTGTTCACCTGGGACTATTATCTCAAACATCCCGAACTTTTGAGCATCATGACGCAGGAGAACATTCAAAATGGCGCCCATGTCGCTCGCACCGGGCAGATCAGCATCATGAGCCTGCCGCTCATGGATGCGTTGCAGGACGTCTTAAGACGCGGGGAACGCGACGGCGTATTCCGCGCGGGGCTCGATCCGTTGCAGCTCTATCTCACCATCTCAGGACTCGGCTCCATCTATGTGGCGACCCGCTTCACGCTGTCCGCTATCTTTGGCGGGGATCTCGCGAGCGAGGAGGCGCTGCGCGTTCGCGCGGAACATATCGTCGAAGTGATCCAGCGCTATATGCGGGCATAGATTGCGGTTTTGGCGACGAGAGCAGCAGCCCTCGCCGCCCTCACTGCTATTCGCCCGCTTGCGGCAATAAATACGCCGGAACAGCCCGCTGTTCGGGGTAGACAGGCTGCTCCGGCGCGCTCTGACCTTCCGCCGTCTTTACACCAATGCCGAAGGAGAGAGCATAGAGAGCGGGAAGGAAGGTCAAAGTCAGAATTGTTCCAGCGATAAGGCCGCCCATCATCGCCAGCGCCATCGGGCCCCAAAAGAGCGAGGTGGAAAGCGGAATAAGGGCGAGTACGGCCGCTGCCGCGGTCAGGACGATCGGCCGGAAGCGCCGGACGGTCGAGCCGACGATGGCTTCGCGGATTGGCAGGCCGGCTTCGCGATCCTGCTGGATCTGATCCACCAAGATGACGCTGTTGCGCATGATCATGCCGGCGAGCGCGATCACGCCCAAAATGGCGACAAAGCCGAACGGCGCTTGAAACAGCAGCAGCGCCGCCGCCGCGCCGATCAGGCCGAGCGGGCCGGTCGCCAGCACCATCGCCGTCTTGCCGACATGCTGGAGCTGGATCATCAGCAGGAGCACGATGCACAAAAGCATGATGGGCATCTTGGCGTTGATCGAGCCTTGGCTGACTGCCGATTCCTCCACCGCGCCCTGCATCTCGATGCTGTAGCCGAGCGGCAACGCGCTGCGCAGCGTTTCAAGCTGGGCATAGATGGCCTTGGTCACATCCGGAGACTGCACATTATCCGGAACGGTGCCCCGGACCGTGATGGTCGGCAGCCGGTTGCGGCGCCATTCGATGCCGGGTTCAAGCACGACATTAATCTTGGCCACTTGTGAGAGCGGCACGGATGCGCCGTTCGCCGTCTTCACATATGCGGCCTCGACAGCGCCGAAGGCTTCGCCGCCCGTCTTGGGCTCGCGCAACAGGACGCTAATGGTCTCCTCGCCCTCGCGATACTCGCCGAGCGGGATGCCGCTCAGCACCGCCCGCAGGGTTTGGCGCACTGTTTGCGAACTGACGCCAATGGCCCGGGCGCGGTCCTGGTCGATGTTGAGCCGCAACGCGGGGATAGGCTCAAGCCAATCATTGTGGATCGTGCTGATGAGCGGGTTGGCGCGCATCACGGTCGCGATCTCACCGGCGAAGCGCCGCACTTCGTCGCGCTCGGGACCCGTGACGCGGATCTGAACCGGCCAACCGACCGGCGGTCCGTTGAACAAACGGTCTACCTTGGCGCGGATCTCGGGATAGTTCGCCGCGAGCAGCGCGCGGACCTTGCCGATGACCGGGTCCCGCTGTTCCAGCGATTTAGGCATCACCAGGAGCTGTGCGAAATTGGGATTTCTGAGCTGCTGGTCGAGTGGTAGGTAGAAGCGCGGCGCGCCTTCGCCGACGAAGGTCGCCACGAAAGCGACGTCCGGGTCGCGCATCATTTCGGCCTCGACGAGCTTGGCCTGGCTTTCGCTTTGCTTGAACGAGCTTCCCTCGGGCAGCCAGAGATCGACGAGGATTTCCGGGCGGTTCGAGGCGGGAAAGAATTGCTGTGGGATGAACGCAAAGCCCCCGATGCCGGCCGCAAACGCCGCGAGCGTCATGGCGACGACCAGACGGCGGCGATTGACACACCACTCGATGAAGCGCTCCAGCCTGCGATAGAACGGTCCTTTGAACGCTTCATGCTTGGCATTTTCCGGCTTTTTATGCGCCTTCAGTAGCGCATGGCCGATCCAGGGCGTGAAATACACCGCCGCGATCCAGGACAGGATCAGCGAAATGCCCACCACCCAGAACAGCGACCCGACATATTCGCCGGCGGTCGAGGCGGCAAAGCCGACGGGGATGAACCCGGCGACCGTGATCAGCGTGCCGGTCAGCATCGGGAAGGCCGTGGAATTATAGGCAAAGCTCGCCGCGCCGAGCTTGTCGAAGCCTTCCTGCAGCTTGCGTTCCATCATTTCCACCGCGATCATCGCGTCGTCGACCAGGAGGCCGAGCGCGATGATGAGCGCGCCGAGCGATATGCGTTGCAGGTCGATGCCGATGATCGACATGACGAGGAAGGTGCCGCCCAGCACCAGCGGGATGGTCAGCGCGACCACCAGTCCGGCGCGCCAGCCGAGGAACAGGAACGACACGGCGAGAACGATCATCAAGGCTTCGCCGAGCGCGGTCAAAAACTCGCCGACATATTTGGTGACGACGTCGGGCTGGTCGGCGATCTGGCCGAGTTCAAGTCCGAGCGGCAGTTCGGCCTTCACCTTGTCGAGCGTGGCGCCGATCGCCTTGCCGACATCGGTGACTTTGGCGCCGGCGCTCATGACCGCGCCGATCAGCACGGTTTCCTGGCCCTGATAGCGCGTCTTGGCGGCTGGCGGGTCTTCCAGGCCGCGCGTGACGGTGGCGATGTCGCCGAGGCGGATAGTCTCGCCGCCGATGCGCAGCCGCAGCTCGCGGATCTGCTCGACCGACAAAAAGAAGCCCTCGACATCGAGACGCACCGAGCGCTCATCGCTTTCGACGCGGCCTGCCGGCTCCAGCGTATTCTGGGCCGCGAGAGCAGTTTGAATGTCGGCCGGAGACAGGTTGCGCTCGGCCAATACCTTGGAGGAGATCTCGATGAAGACCTTCTCGTCCTGCGCGCCGATCAGATCGACCTTCTCGATGCCGGGCAGACGCAGTATCACGTCGCGAATGCGCTTGGCGTTCGCCTTCAGCTCAGGATAGGCAAAGCCGTCGCCTGTTAGCGCGTGAATCGTAATGTACGTATCGCCGAATTCGTCGTTGTAAAAGGGGCCGATGACGCCGGATGGGAAGGTGTGCTCGATGTCCCGGATTTTCTTACGCACCTGGTAGAAGCCGTCGGTGATATCGCGGCCGCGCGCCTCGCCCTTGAAGTTGACGAAGACGACGGCGCTGCCGGGCCGTGTGTAAGATCGCACGAAGTCGAGATGCGGCGCTTCCTGCACCTTGCGCTCGATCTTGTCGACGACCTGGCTTTGCATGTCCTCGGTGGAAGCGCCCGGCCATTGCACCTGAACGACCATCACGCGGAAGGTGAAGTCGGGGTCTTCTTTCTGCCCCATGCTGAATAGCGACAGCCCGCCAGCGGCAAGAATGAGCACCACGAGAAATCGCGTCAGGCTCCCATGTTGGATGGCCCACCGCGACAGATTGAACCCGCGTTGCGGCTTTTCGGGCATTATGAACGGCTTGGACATGACGTCACCTTCGCGTGGCGTAAGCAGGAATTAGCGGCTGATTTCGGGATGTCCGGCGGAGGCGGTCTGCACGATGCTTTCCGGCAGCCGCACTTGCAGTCCGTCGGTGAGGAACTGCACGCCGCCGGTGACGACGACATCGCCCGCCTTGAGACCGGACACGACCTTCACGTCCTCCCCGGTCACGCCGTCGGTTTCGACAAAGCGTGGCGAGACCTTGGAGGAGGCGCGGTCGGCGACGAAGACCGCTTTGCGTCCGTCGATTTCGGTGAGTGCGGGAAGCGGCAGCGCGATATGCGGCGTGCCGGAGCGCAGGCGCAGCGCGGCCGTCACCGTCATGCCGAGGCGCATGGCGGCGGGTGGATTTGCGATGGCGATCCGCACGGCGTAGGTGCGTGAGCCGGGATCGGCCTGTCCGGCGATTTCGCGGATTGTGCCTCTCGCTTTCAGGTCGCGGTCGGCCCAGACCGTCAGCTCCGCCTCCTGCCCAATGGCGAGCTGCGTTACATCCTGTTCGGGCACGTTGAAGGCCACTTCGAGTTCGCCCGCCCTGGCGAGCGAAATGACCGGTGTTCCCGACGCGACGACCTGCCCCGCCTGGGCATTCACCGCCGTGACGATCCCGGCCTTATCGGCTTTCAGCACCGCATAGCCGGTGGAATTTACGGCCTGGCGGGCCTGAGCCTCGGCGGCGTCTAGCGATGCCTGCGCCGCATCGGTCTCAAGCTTGCGCTGATCGACGACCGATTGCGATGTGTAGCCTTTCGGCAGCAGCACGTCTGAGCGCCGGAGGGCATCCTTGGCGACGGCGAGCCGTGTTTGCGCCGAGACGGCGGCGGCGCGCGCGCTGTTCTCGCTGAGCACCAGGTCGGTGTCGTCGAGGCGCGCGATCACCTGACCGACCTTTACCTCGTCGCCGATATTCACCAGGCGCTCGACAATCTTGCCTCCGACGCGAAAGCCGAGCTGGCTTTCCGTACGGGCGCGCATGTCGCCGGAAAAGCTGCGGATGACATCGCCACTCTGCTCGTGGACGACCACCGCCTTGACCGGCCTGATGATCTGTTCGACCGCTTTTTCCTCTTGGCAAGCGGCGAGTGCAAAGGCGAGAAGTGCGATGCTTCCGAGCCTCAATGCTGATTTATTATGCAAAAATTCTGATGATTTTCGTTTTCGTTCACTCAAAGACCGCAAAATTGGCATCGATTGCTGAGATTCAAACATAGCTCGCTCTCGTTTTAAGCTTTAGCCTTCAGTGCATTCACGACAAACGCCGCCATTTCATCCGGCGTCGTCCGCTTCTCGTCATCCAGCTTTTGCGCCACCATGACGGGGTGAAACAAACACACGATAGAGGTGTGCACGCATTTCGCCGCCCGTGCGCAGTCCTGCTCCGCGAACTCACCCGAAGCCACGCCGCTCCTGATGATCTCTTCGATGTAAAGAGCGACGCGATCGAGGTGCGCTTTAATGGCGTGCCAGTTTTCCTCCAGTGCGATGACGACCATCTCGTGAACCTTACGGTGGTCGAGGAGGTTTTCCAGCGTGTATTGATTTAATTCTTTGATGAAGTGTTCCAGCCGCCACGATGCCGGCTTATCAGCCCGCACGATCTCGAACAGACGGCGCTCCGAATCGCTCACGATCCGAGAGCAAATCGCCTCGACAAGCGCGATTTTTGATGGGAAGAACCTGTACAGATTGGCCGCTGACATCTGGCAGCCATCGGCAATATCGGCCATGGTGGTCTTTCCATAGCCGTAATGCCGGAAAAGACGTTCGGATTCCGTAAGAATTCTCGCCGTTACGTCGGTCGGGGTCTGCGGTGCGGGCATATGGCGGCTTGCAACTCCGTCATTTGATGGCTGAATGAAATCAAAAATCTTCAATCATCATAAATGCGCGGGTGAGGGTTGGCAAGCCCCTAGATTGCCAACCTACAGCCTAATAGTATGACAGCTCGCGTACTTTGCCCCAGAAGATGCGATAGGAATAGGCCGTGTAGGCCAGGATGCAGGGCAGCACGATCACTACGCCGATCAGGATCACCGTCAGCGATTCCGGCGCGCTTGCCGCCTCCCAAACGGTCAGCCGGTCCAATACGACGTAAGGGTAGAAGCTGTAGGCAAGACCTGCAAACCCCAAGAGGAACACCCCCGCTGCGCCGACAAAGGGCAGCCAATGATAGCGGTCGCCCTCAAGCGGCATCTTTCGCAACAGCAATTCCAGCCCGATGATGAGCGCGCCGGCCGCAAGCGGGATCGGCGCGAGCAGCAGGAAGTTGGGCAGGGTGAACCATTTCTCGAAAATCCGGGCGCTGACGAACGGTGTCGCCAGCGACACCAGTGCCAACCCGATCGCCGTTACCCAGACGAAAATTCGCGCCCATCGCACCGATTTGCGCTGCAACTCTCCCTCAGTTTTCATAATCAGCCAGCAGGCGCCGATAAAGGCGTATCCGGCCGCCAAGCAGAGTCCGCAGAGCAGCCCGAAGGTCATATTCATCAGGGTGTTCTCGAAGCCGACGATGTAGAGGCCGAGCATGTAGCCCTGCGAAAGGGCGGTGAGAAGCGAGCCGAAGAAAAACGCCTGGTCCCAAAGATATTTTTGCTCGGCGTGCACCTTGGCGCGGAAATCGAAGGCGACGCCGCGCACGATCAGTCCGGCGAGCATGATCGCAACCGGTATGTAGAGCGCGGTGAGGATGATGCCGTGCGCGATGGGGAAGGCGACCAGCAGCAGGCCGATGCCGAGAACGAGCCAGGTCTCATTCGCGTCCCAGAACGGCCCGATGGAGGCGATCATCTGGTCTTGCTCTTCCGGCTCAGCGCCGCGCATAAGGATGCCGACGCCAAGATCATAGCCGTCGAGAATGACATAGAGCAGGATCGAAAGCCCCATCAGCCCGGCGAAGATGATCGGCAGCGCGTCGGCGCTTGTCACATAGCTCCACATTTAACGGTCCTCCCTGAAGCGGGCAATGCTGGGGTCCGGGGCGAACAGGCCGCCGGGGGTTTTCTCGCCAGTCGCGGGCTCGCCTGCGCGCCGCGCGATAAAGAAGACCACAAAGATATAGGTCGCAAGCAGGGCTGCGTAGAGCGACAGATACATGGCGAGCGACATGCCGACGATCGGCGCAGGCACGGCTGAAACCGCGTCGGCGGTGCGCAAGACGCCGGTCACCAGCCAGGGCTGACGGCCGATCTCGGTCGTGTACCAGCCCGCGACGGTCGCGATCCAGCCCGCGAAGGTCATGGCGACAAGGCCGCGCGCCAGCCAGCGCCCCGTCTCGCCGCGCCGCCAAAGCTGCCACGCGCCGAGCCAGGAGACCGCGAGCATGAGCAGCCCCACCCCGACCATGATTCGGAAGGCAAAGAACACCGGCGCGACAGGGGGATGATTGCCTTCGAATTCATTCAGCCCCTTGATTTCGCCATTGACGTCATGGGTCAGAATCCAGCTGCCCAAATAGGGGATAGCGATTTCATAATGGTTGGTGCGCGTCTCTTCGTCGGGGATGGCGAACAGCCGCAAGGACGCGCCGCGCTCCGTTTCCCAAATGCCCTCCATGGCCGCGACTTTTTGCGGCTGATGTTCGAGCGTGTTAAGCCCATGCAGATCGCCGACGAAGATCTGAAGCGGGATGAGGATCGCCGCCGCATAGACGCCGGTGCGCAGCGCCGCCATGACGCTCGCCGCGCGGTCGCCGCGCAGCCAGCGATAGGCGGAAATGCCAGCCACCAGGAACGCTGCCGTCAGGCCCGATGCGATCAGCACATGGGTGAGGCGGTACGGCATGGACGGCGTGAACAAGATGCCGAGCCAACTGGTCACATGCGCGCGGCCGTCGATCATGACGAAATCGGTCGGCGTCTGCATCCAGCTGTTGAGCGCGATGATCCAGAAGGCCGACATGGTGGTGCCGACCGCCACGAGGATCGTCGCGATCGTATGCACGCGGTTCGAAACCCGGTTCGCGCCGAACAGCATGATGCCGAGGAAAGTCGCCTCCAGGAAAAACGCCGTCAGCACCTCATAGGCGAGCAGCGGCCCGGCGACATTGCCGACCTTTTCCATGAAGCCAGGCCAGTTGGTGCCGAACTGGAACGACATGGTGATGCCGCTGACCACGCCGAGCGCGAATGAGAGAGCGAAAATCTTCACCCAGAAGCGATAGGCGTCCATCCATTTATCATCGCCGGTCGCATTGAAGCGCAGCTTGAAAAACAACAGGATCCAGCACAGCGCGATGGTGATCGAGGGAAATAGAATGTGAAAGCTGATATTGGCCGCGAACTGTATCCGCGCGAGAATGAGCGCGTCCATCACTTGCCTCCTGTCTTGGCTTTGCCGCCCGGGATGAGCTTGAGCTTGTCCCGCATTTCGTAGAGTTTGTAGATTTTAGACCCGAGTTTTAGCAGTTGTATTAAACGGGTCGTTTCCATCTTCTGCATGTCCTGATACCAGCCCGTCAGCATCTCGATCAAATCGTGCATTTCGCGCATCCGCGCTTGCGCGTGCTCCTCTTGCGGGCCTTGCGCTGTCTCAAGGAGGATGTCGCGCAGCATTGTCAGCGTCGGCTCGATCTCGCGCTTACGCCGCTCCTCGACGAGATTGCGGACGATCTCCCAAATCTCCTCGGGCGCAGTGAAATGGTCGCGCCGGTCGCCGGGCAGGTGCTTAAGGCGAACAAGCCGCCAGCTATCAAGTTCCTTCAGCCCCATGCTGACATTGGAGCGAGAGAAGCCGAGCGCCTCGGAAATATCCTCGGCGTTGAGGGGGCGGTCGGAGAGGTAGATCAGCGCGTAAATTTGGCCGACGGTGCGGTTAATGCCCCAACGCGAGCCCATCTCGCCGAAATGCAGGACGAAGGTGCGGATGAGGGGTGACAGGTTCATGGCGTTTTCGTAATTTCAGAATTTCCTGAAATATACGAAGGAGCGACCCGACCGTCAAGCTCAGCCTTGAGGACGCAAGGTCGCGGGACGGACCCAAAACCTACGCCGAACCCCCAACCCGCTGAACCGCCGCATCCACCACCACCAGCGCCGTCATATTCACGATCCGCCGCACGCTTGCGGACGGCTCGATGATGTGCACCGGCTTGGCCGTGCCGAGCAGGATCGGGCCAACCGTAATGCCGTTGCCCGCCGCCATTTTCAGCAACGTGTAGGAAATGTTGGCGGCGTCGAGATTCGGCATCATCAGCAGGTTCGCCTGCCCCGTCAGCCGCGCGCCGGTGAGTGCGCCCGCCAGCGTCGCCTCCGATAGCGCCGCGTCGCCCTGCATTTCGCCCTCGGCCTCCAGATCGGGCGCGGCGGTCTCGATCAAGGCCAGCGCGTCGCGCATGAGCTGGGCGTTGGGGCAATCGGAGGCGCCGAAGCTGGAATGGGAGAGCAGCGCCACGCGCGGCGCAATGCCGAAGCGGCGCAATTCCTCGGCGGCGAGCAGCGTGATCTCGGCGAGCTGTTCGGCGGTCGGGTTGCGGTTGACCTGCGTGTCGCAGATGAAAATCTGCCGGTCGGGCAGCATCAGCATGTTCATCGCGGCGAAGGTTTTGACGCCGTTGCGCGGGCCGATCACGTCGCAGACGAAGCGCAGATGCTCGGCATAAACGCCGGTCGTGCCGCAGAGCATGGCATCGACGTCGCCGCGCCTGAGCAGCGTTGCCCCGATCAGCGTCGGGCGGGTACGCATGGCGTCCCTGGCGATGGCCAGCGTCACGCCCTTGCGCTTGGCCAACTCGTAATATTCAGCGACGACTTCGCGGTAGCGGTCATCGCCCAGGATGTTCACCGCCTCGCAATTCTCGCCCAGTCGCAGCCGCAGTCCAAAGCTGTCGATCCGCTGGGCGATGATGTCGGCGCGCCCGATCAGTACCGGGAAGGCCAGCCCCTCATCGACCACTACCTGCGCCGCCCGCAGCACGCGCTCCTCCTCGCCCTCGGCATAGGCGACGCGCTTGGGCGCGGCTTTGGCGGCGTCGAAGACGGGTTTCATGCTGGTGCCGGAAAGGTAGACGAATTGCGCCATCTTCTGCCGGTAGGCGGCCATGTCGGCGATGGGGCGAGCCGCGACGCCGCTGTCCATCGCCGCCTGGGCGACGGCCGGGGCGATTTTTTCGATCAGGCGCGGATCGAAGGGCTTGGGGATCAGATAATCCGGCCCGAAACACATTTGCGGCGCGGCATAAGCGGTCGCGACGATGTCGGAGATTTCCGCGTGGGTGAGTTCCGCGATGGCGCGCACCGCCGCCTTCTTCATCTCCTCATTGATCGCCGTCGCGCCGACATCGAGCGCGCCCCGGAAAATATAGGGGAAGCACAGCACATTGTTGACCTGGTTCGGATAGTCGGACCGCCCGGTGCAGATCAGCGCGTCGGGGCGCGCCGCGCGGGCAAGGTCCGGGCTGATTTCCGGCGTTGGGTTGGCGAGCGCGAGGATGATCGGCGTCGGCGCCATGTCGCGCACCATCTCCGGCTTCAAGACGCCGCCAGCCGACAGGCCGAGAAAGATGTCCGCGCCGGGCATGATATCGGCAAGGGTGCGGGCGCGGGTCTCCTGCGCGTAGCGGTCCTTTTCAGGGTCCATATTGACGGGCCGCCCGGTGTAGACCACGCCGTCAATGTCGGAGATAAAGATGTTCTCGCGTCTCAGCCCCAGGCTGACGAGCATGTCCAGGCAAGCAAGCGCCGCCGCCCCCGCGCCCGATCCGGCCAGCTTCACCCGCGAAATATCCTTGCTCGCCAGCTTCAGCCCGTTCAGCACCGCCGCCGCGACGATGATCGCCGTGCCATGTTGGTCGTCGTGGAAGACGGGTATTTTCATCCGCTGGCGCAGCGTGCGCTCGATGACGAAGCATTCGGGGGCCTTGATGTCCTCAAGGTTGATGCCGCCGAAAGTCGGCTCCAGCGATGCGACGATGTCGATGAATTTTGCCGGATCGGTTTCGGCGATCTCGATGTCGAACACGTCGATCCCGGCGAATTTCTTGAACAGGCAGCCCTTGCCCTCCATCACCGGCTTGGAGGCGAGCGGGCCGATATTGCCGAGGCCGAGCACAGCCGTCCCGTTGGTGATGACGGCGACCAGATTGCCGCGCGAGGTGAGCGAGGCCGCTTCCTGCGGGTCGTCGGCGATGGCCGTGCAGGCATAGGCAACGCCTGGCGAATAGGCCAGCGACAGGTCGAGCTGATTGATCAGGCTTTTGGTGGGTGTCACCGAGATTTTGCCGGGCTTTGGCAGGCGGTGATAGTCGAGCGCGGCTTCGCGCAGGGAGTCTTCGTCCATGGGGCCTCGGCTGGCTATGAGTGCGCAGGGTCCAAGCTCTCTGGAAGCTTGCCGTCATAGGCGTTGCGCCGCAAGTCCGGTTGTCGGTTTCATCCATTGGCCATGGCAAGCCGGGTCAGTCGAGGAGCCTATCCTCATCGACCACGGTAGCCAGCGCCAGGCAATCGACCTCGGCCGCGCCCGCGCGCTTCAGCACATTCGCGCAGGCTCCGAATGTTGAACCGGTGGTCATCACATCGTCGATGAGAAGGATGCGCTTGCCCCGGATGCGCGCGGCCGCTTTCGGCGCGACCGCAAAGGCGGCCGCAACATTCTGCCGCCTGTCGCCTCTCGATAGCCCAACCTGATTTGCGGTCCGCTTCACACGGCGCAGCGCGGTCAGATCGAGCGGCACCCCGGTCGCATCCGCCAGCCGGCGTGCGAGGATGGCGGCCTGATTGTAGCGGCGCGTCCACAGCCGCCTCGGATGCAGCGGCACCGGCATCAGCACATCGGCGTCGCGCAACAGCTCGGCCCCGGCGGAGCGCAGCATTCGGGCGAACACATCCGCCGCCTCCTGCCGGTCGGAATATTTGAAGCTGTGAATGAGGTCGCGCATCACGCCGTCGAACCGCGCCACGGCCCGCGCCCTAGCGTAGAGCGGAGGGTGACGCAGCGCCATCGCTGACAGGAGCGGCGGATCGCCGCCAAAGGCGAGCGGCAGGCCGAGCCGGTCGCAAAGCGGCGGGGTGATGAAGTCGATGCCCTGCCAGCAATCCGCGCACAAAACGCCATGCGCGGAAATCGGCGCGTGACAGCGAATGCAGACCGGCGGCAGGATGAGATCGGCGGCATAACGCAGATTGGCGCGCGTCCACCGGCGCAGATCGGCTAGCATCGCGCTGCGCGGGGAGGACGCTTCCACCTCGTCGAAACTGCTCACTGGCCCGCCTTCCCTTGCCTTCCGTGCGAGCTTAGCGAGGCTTACATGCCGTGCACTATGCGTAACCTAACGGATGTCCGGATTTGACCGCCCCGCGCCTTTTCGACCGCGATCTTCTGGTAAAGCGCCGCAACCGAGCCGCCATGCAAGGCGCGCTGCCCGATTTCCTGCTCCGACGCGCGGCGGACGACATGGCGGAGCGGCTGCAAGGCGTCGAGCGCAGCTTTACCCGCATCCTCAATATCGGGGCGCATAACGGGCTGCTGGCCGAGACGTTGAAAGCGGTGTATCCGGCCGCCGAACCAGTCATCAATATGGAGGCGAGCGCGCCGCTCCTGGCCCTGTGTGCCGCTCCCAAAATTCAAGCGGACGAAGAATTCCTCCCCTTCCGCGACGGCGCGGTCGATCTGATCGTCTCGGCGCTATCGCTGCAATTCGTCAACGATCTGCCCGGCGCGCTCGTGCAAATTCGCCAGGCCTTGACGCCGGACGGGCTGTTTCTTGGTTCGGTACTCGGCGGTGCGACGCTACAGGAATTGCGGCTGAGCTTTGCGCAGGCCGAGGTTGAACTGGACGGCGGCATCAGTCCCCGCGTGGCGCCGATGGCGGACATCCGCGATTTCGGCGGGCTTTTGCAGCGAGCCGGCTTCGCGCTTCCGGTGGCGGACGCCGATCTCGTGACGGTAACTTACGCCTCGCCGCTGGCGTTGATGCTCGAATTGCGCGCGATGGGCGCTGGCAACGTCCTGACAGAACGGCGGAAGCGGCCATTGCGCCGCTCAACCCTCGCTCGCGCCATCGAGATTTACGCCGAACGCTTTTCGGTCAGCGGCGGCAGGGTCGCCGCGAGCTTCGAGATCATCCATCTGGCGGGCTGGGCGCCGCATGAGAGCCAGCAGAAGCCCTTACAGCCCGGTTCGGCGAAGGCCCGTCTCGCTGAAGCGCTCGGTGTCGAGGAGCACAAGCTTAAGACGGACGAACCGTCATTATAGGGACGCCGCATTTGCACAGCATTTGCGTTTGCGCTTTGCGTGATTTCGGCGCTTAACATGTGTTAAATTCAAAGAAATAAAAAGAATCGACTGAAAGGAAAAATCACCGGCATCTCAATAACAATCCCAACAAAAAGCGCCGCCGCGAAGCGGTGATCATACTCAAAAAAATCGCTGCCGGTCAGATGCAAAGACTGGGGCAAATCAAGGGAGAAAACATCGATGAAACGCAATCACCTGTGGAAAATAGGGTTCGGCCTCAGCGCGGCGTCGATGCTGCTAGCGGCGTTCGGCGCATCTGCTCAAGAGGCACCCAAAAGCGTCAAGCTGGGCCTGGTGACATTCCTCTCCGGCGCGGCCGCCGGCCCCTTCGGGGTTCCGGCGCGCAATGCCGCCGAGCTGGCCATCGAGACCATCAACGCCGGCAAGCTGCCCGCCCCCTATGACAAGGCAGGCATCAACGGCCTGCCGATCGAGACCGTTATCGTCGACGAGGCGGGCGGCACCACCAAGCAAGTGACCGAATACCGCAATCTCTCCCAGCGCGCGGGCGTCGACGCCATCATCGGCTACATCTCCTCCGGCGACTGCCTCGCCATCGCGCCGATCGCCGACGAGCTGAAGCAGCTCACCATCTTCTTCGACTGCGGCACGCCACGCATTTTCGAGGATGCGAGCTACAAATATCTGTTCCGCACCGGCGGTCACGCGACGATGGATAGTGTCGGCGCCGCGCGATATTTGCTCTCCAGGAATCTGAACGTGAAAAGCGTTGGCGGCATCAATCAGAACTACGCCTGGGGCCAGGATAGCTGGAACGATTTCAGCGAAGCCATGAAGATCCTGAAGCCTGGCATCACCATTACGGGTTCGCCGCAATTCCCCAAGCTTGGCGCGGGCCAATATGGCGCGGAAATCTCGGCGCTTCTCGTTGAAAAGCCGGACGTCATCCACTCGTCGCTCTGGGGCGGCGACATGGAAGCGTTCGTGCTTCAGGGCAAGGCGCGCGGTCTGTTCGAGGGCCGCACCGTGATCCTTACTCCGGGCGAAACGGCGATGTTCCGCCTCGCCAAGGAAATGCCCGAGGGCACAATCATCGGCGGGCGCGGGCCGCACGGCGTTCTCGCTCCGGAAAACGATCTCAACAAATGGTTCCGGGCCGCTTATGAAGAGCGCTTCGCTGCGCCGCCGACCTACCCGTCCTATAAGATGGTGCAGGCCATACTCGGGTTGAAAGCCGCGATGGAGAAGGCCGCCGCCGGCAAGCCGGGCATTCCCGAGAAGGAGGCGACCATCGCCGCTTTCGAAAACCTCACCTTCACGACGCCGAGCGGCGAGGTGCAGATGAAGCTTGGCAAGGGCCATCAGGCCATCCAGCCGATCTCCTACGGCGTCTTCAAATATGACAAGGCGACCGGGAAGCCGCAAATCGCCGATGTGGTGACTTACGCCGCCGAATGCGCCAACCCGCCGGATGGCGTCAAGAGCATCGACTGGATCAAGAGCGGCTTCAAGGACGCCAAATGTCAGTAATGGGCTAAAATGGTCTCCCGGTTGTCAACAATGGGAGACCGGGGGCCAGATAAAAATGGGCAAATACGGAGGAAACGAAATGATGAAATTGGTGAAACCGGCGGCGATGGCCTTGTCGCTCGCCATGCTGATGGCGGGCGGCGCGTCCGCGCAGGACAAAGCGGATTGGTGTAAATCGAAATGGGGCCCGGACGACGAAAAGGGCGCCGCCAACATGATGACGGCGGAGTCCGTGCTCGCCGCGACGAAGCTGGTGAAGGCCGGCAAGGTCTATCAGCTCGGCGTCGAGACCAACTCCAAAACGCCGGCCTTCGCGCCGCGAACCTGGTCGACCATCGTCCTGCAGCCGGGGCAAGCCGGCGGCGTCGCGCTCGGGCCAACCAAGACCACCTACAATGACGATATGTATATGGGCTGGGTCGGCACCGGCTCGCAGATCGACGGCCTCGGCCATATCGGCATCGACAATGTCTACTATAATTGCTTCAAGAACGCCGAGATCGGCCAAGCGAGCGGCCTCACCAAACTCGGCATCGAAAAAATCCCGCCGCTTGTCGCACGCGGCGTCGTGCTCGACATGACCGCCGTTACCGGCCAAAACCCAGTCAAGGAAGGCACCCCCTTCAACAAGAAGGAAATCGACGCCGCTTTGCAGGCGCAGGGCGTCGAGCTGCGGAAAGGCGATGTGGTGCTGTTCCACACCGGCTGGCTGAGCCTCGTCGGCAAGGACGATGCGCGCTACATCAAAGCCGAACCGGGCCTCGGCAAGGAGGGCGCGGAGTATCTCGTCAGCAAGGAAGTGATGGCGGTCGGGGCGGATAATTGGGGGCTCGAAGTTTTGCCCTTCGAGTCCGGGGTCGGCGTGTTCGAGGTGCATCAAATCCTGCTGGCCCGGAATGGAATGCACATTCTGGAGAATATGAATACGGCGGCGCTCGTCGCTGACAAAGCCTGGGAGTTCATGTTCGTGGAAAGCCACGGCCGGATCACGGGCGGCGTGCAGGCGATCATAAACCCCGTCGCCATCCGCTAGCGCTCAAGGCGACCGAACACCAAAGCCGGCGGATGGTCTTAGGGCCGTCCGCCTCATTTACGCACCGCTCTGCCTTCCGACTCGCTTCCACGTCCGACCATGAGGCGTTGAATGCAAAATTTGGTCGCCATTCTCGTCGATGGCACGATCTATTTTTCCTGGCTGTTCATCGTCTCGCTCGGGCTCACGCTGATCTACGGCGTGATGAAAATCCTCAACATCGCGCATGGCAGCTTTTATGCCTTTGGCGCTTATACGGCGGCCTCCGCCATCGGCGCTTATTTCGCCGCCGATCTGCCGGGCGCGGGAAGCTATCTCGTGCTGCTCGCCGCAGGCATCGCGGTCGGCGCGGGGGTCGGTTTCCTGGTTGAGCGGGGCATCTTGCGGCCGATGTATGGGCGCGACGAGATCGTGATGATCCTCGTCACCTACGCCGCCTTCCTGATCTTCGAGGACGTCATCAAGCTGATCTGGGGGGTCGACCCCTATTTGCCCTATCAGCCCTATTCGCTGCTCGGCCGCGCCGACATCAGCGGCATCAGCTTTGCCGTCTACGACCTCGCGCTCCTGCTGTTCGCGCTGTGCCTGGGGGCGCTCGCCTGGTGGACGCTGGAGCGCACCCGGCAAGGCAAGCTGTTGCGCGTCGTCATCCATGACCGGGAAATCGCGCTGGCGATGGGGATCGACGTGACGCGCATGTTCACCCTTACATTCGTGATCGGGGCGGCGCTGGGCGCGCTGGGCGGGGCGCTCGCCTCTCCCGGTATTTCCGTCGTGCCCGGCGTCGGCGTGGACGTCATCGTGCTGGCTTTCGCGGTGAGCGTGATCGGCGGGCTCGGCAGCATCGCCGGCGCGGCCGTCGGCGCGCTGATCGTCGGCGTGGCCCGCGCCGCCGCCGTGCATTTGATGCCGGAGGTCGAGCTATTCGTGATCTACGCCGTCATGGCGATCGTTCTCACCTTCCGCCCGGAGGGCCTGTTCGGCCGGGCGGCCCCGCGGAAGATTTAGCCGATGCGACGCGACCTCACGCTGCCCGCGCTGGCCGCCGCCCTTGTCCTGCTGATCGTGCTGGGGCTGGTTCTGCCATCCTGGCTGCGCTTTCTCCTGACCATCGGGCTTGCCAAGGGGCTCGTCGCCATGGGCCTTGTCGTTATGATGCGGGCGGGCCTGGTGTCCTTCGGCCAGGGGCTTTATTACGGGCTTGGGGCTTACACGGCCGGCCTCGCCGCGAATTTTTACGGCATCGACGACGCATTTTTGCTCATCGCCCTGAGCGCGCTTGTCTCGGCGATCATCGGCACGGCCATCGGCGCGGTCGTCACCCGTTTCCGCCAGATCTTCTTCGCCATGCTGAGCCTTGCCCTGTCAATGATCCTTTACGGCATTCTCGTCCGCTCCTCCGTGCTCGGCTCGACCGACGGCTTCAACCTGCCCGCGCCGTCCTTTTTTGGATTTGCGGGCGAGGGCGATGCGGGCCGGCTCATGCTCTATTGCCTCACTGTGGTCGTCGCGATCGGCATGGCGGCGGTCTGTCATCTCTTTGTGCGCTCGCCCGTCGGCGTGATGGGCGAGGCGATCCTGTCCAACGAAATCCGCGTCGAATATCTCGGCGCCTCCGTCACCCGCATTCTGCGCCAGACTTATGTGATTGGCGCGATTGCCGGCGGCCTCGGCGGCACGCTCGTCGCCCTGGCCACCCGTCATATCGACCCTGAACTCGCCTATTGGACCACATCGGGCGAATTCGTCTTCGTCGCCATCCTGTCAGGCATCGGCCATGTCGCCGCGCCGCTGCTCGGCATGGTGCTGTTCGAGGGCTTCCGCAGCTTCGCCTTTCAATATGCGCCCAATAGCTGGCAGATGCTGGTGGGCGGGGCGATGCTCGCCGTCATCCTTTTTCTCCCAGCAGGGCTGTGGTCGCTGTCGAAATGGAAGCGGCGCGCGGGAGGCCAGGCATGAGCGCGCCGGTCATTGCCGCAAAAGGGTTGCAAAAGCGCTTCGGCGCTGTGGTCGCCGCCGACGATGTCTCGGTCGAGATCGCGCCCGGCGTCACGGTCGGCATCATCGGGGCGAATGGCGCGGGCAAAACCACTTTCGTCAATATGGTCACCGGCTATATGAAACCCGACGAGGGCCAAATCCTGTTCCAGGACCGCGACATCACCCGTCTGTCGCCGCGCGAGGTGACCCGGCTCGGCGTGCGCCGCTCCTTCCAGGTGGCCCAGCTTTTTCCCGCGCTTTCGATCCGGGACAATGTGCTCATCGCCTTGGCGAGCGCGGAAACGGAGACGCCGTCCTTCCTCAAACCCCTGCGCACGCCCGAGCGCATCGCCGGGGCGGATGCCTTCCTCGCCCGCATTGGCCTTCCCGGCATGGGCGAGCGCGCCACGACCGAATTGCCGCAAGGCCAGCGCAAGCTGCTCGACATCGGCCTCGCCATGACCGGACGTTCGGCGGCGCTGTTTCTGGACGAGCCGACCAGCGGCATCAGCGCGGACGAGAAATTCCCGCTGATGGACCTCGTCATGGCCGCCGTCGCGGGCCAGGACTCGACCGTGCTGTTCGTCGAGCACGATATGGAAATCGTGGAGCGCTACGCGGCGCGCGTCCTCGCCTTCTATGAGGGCCGCATCATCGCCGACGGCATCCCGCAGGCCGTGCTCGCCGATGCCGATGTCAGGCGCTATGTGGTCGGCGCCGAGCTGCACCGCCGTCCGGAGGAGGCGCGCCTATGACGGCGATGCTCGAAATCGAGGCGCTTTCGGTCGATATCGCAGGCGCGCAGGTGCTGAGCGATGTGACGCTCTCGGCGCCGGAAGGTTCGTTCGCCGGCCTTATCGGGCGCAACGGTGCGGGCAAGACAACGTTAATGCGCGCGATCATGGGGCTTGTGCCGGCAAAAAGCGGGTCCATCCGTATTTTCGGCGAGGATTTGCGTGCACTTCCCCCGCAGGCCCGCGCGGGGCTCGGCATCGGCTACATGCCGGAGGACCGCCGCCTCGTGCCGGAACTGACGGTGGAGGAAAACATCCTGGTTCCCGGCTGGGCGACGCGCGACGCGGAGGCGGAAAATCGGCTTGGCCTCGTTTACGACATTCTGCCGGAGGTGCGAGACTTCGCGACTCGACGCGCGCTCCAGCTCTCGGGCGGCCAGCAGAAGCTCGTCGCCTTGGCGCGCGCGCTGATGTGCGGGCGAAGGCTGCTGCTCTTGGACGAACCCTTCGAGGGGGTGGCTCCGGCACTGGCGCAGCGGATCGTCGCAGCGGTCGCCGCCCTGCGCCAGAGCGGCGCGGCGGTGCTGCTTTCGGAGTCCGATTATGTCCACTCCGCCGACCTGGTCGACCGCCTCTATGTCATCGAGCGCGGCGTGGTGCGCCTGCGCGATTAGGCCAGCAACCGCGCTGACGCCGCGCCGGTTTAACCGAGGGCCGTAATTCCGCCGTCCTATGGTCAAAATTACGGATCACTTTGCGCGCGCTTGCTCGATCCCGCAAATTCGAGCCGGTTTTGCAACAAATATACCGCGCCAACAGCGTTTAAGGCTAGGTTTGCAATGAATTCCGGCAATTTTCCCGAGCCATCTTCTCGCAAACGGCTGACATCTTGGTTGAGCAGGGTGCTTGGGTCACGATTCGCCGCGCAGCGCGATGACGCACGCGCCAGCTTCGACGAGCCGGTCGTGATAATGCGGCCCGAGCAGCCCCCGGTTCCCCCGCTCGGGGCCGACCCTCTGCCCCGGTTCCTTCGCGAGGCAGAGCCCCCGGCCCGCATGACGGCTAACGCCGCTCCTCAATCTCCCAGGCCGCAACGCGACCCTGACGACGATCTTCCAGAGCGGCTGAACCGCAGGTTTGCCGAGGCTGCAAGCAAGGCGGTTCAGCCCCGCTCCCGCTCCTTCCGCGCCCCGCGCCGGATCCTTTATTGGGGATTCGTGACCGCTATTTGGTGCGCGGTTATCCTCGTCAGTGCGGTCACGGGCTATTCGCTCCTCGCCGAAGACCCGTTAAAGGCCGGTCTCAGCAAGCAGGCCGCCAAGATCACCATCCTTGCCGAAAACAGCAAAGTCATCGCGGAGAAAGGGCTGCGGCGAAGTCACGTCAAATTGGATGACATGCCGGAGCATGTCGTCAATGCCGTGCTCACGACAGAAGACCGTCGCTTCTTTTATCATTATGGCTTCGATCCGGTCGGGATGGTGCGCGCCACGCTCGCCAATCGCCGGGCTGGCCGCATCGTGCAGGGCGGCAGCACGATCACGCAGCAATTGGTGAAGGTGCTGTTTCTGAAACCGGACCGCACCTATTGGCGCAAGGTGGAGGAAGTGCTGCTGGCGCTTTCGCTCGAATACCGTTTCGAGAAAAAGCAGATTTTAGAGCTATACCTGAATCGCATCTATTTCGGCGGCGGCAATTACGGTGTCGAGGCGGCCGCCCAGCATTATTTTGGCAAGAGCGTGACTAAGATCGGCCCCTATGAAGCCGCGATGCTCGCCGGCCTGATCAAATCGCCGACCTATTATGCGCCGACAACCGATTTCCAACGCTCGCTCGATCGCGGCAAACTCGTTCTGGCCAGTATGCGGGACAATGGCGATATGTCGGCTGCCGCTTATAGCCAGGCGCTTGCCGAACCGCCGACGCTGCGGACCTACCTGCCGTCGGAAAGCTATGGCTTCGTCATAGATTGGGTAGTCCAGCAGGTTCCTGACCTCGGCCTAGACCTGACCGAGGACATGGTCGTCGAGACGACGATTGATTACGAACTGCAAGGCGTCGCGCAACGCATCGTCAAGGACCAAATGGACCAGCACGCGGCGGAGTACGATGCGGGCGAGGCGGCGGCCGTCATCATCGACCGGAACGGGGCGGTCAAGGCGCTGGTTGGCGGAC
Organism: Rhodomicrobium sp.; assembly: GCA_031399085.1. Lineage (GTDB taxonomy): Bacteria > Pseudomonadota > Alphaproteobacteria > Rhizobiales > Rhodomicrobiaceae > R-RK-3. Next base: position 11,458 of record JANNOQ010000071.1, on the reverse strand, counting down.
GGGACTATACAAAGAATCAATTCAATCATGTGGTTCAGGCCAAACGCCAGCCCGGCTCCACCTTCAAGCCGTTCGTCTTCCTCGCGGCCCTGGAGAAAGGCCTCACGCCGAACACGATGGTGCATGACGGCCCGCTCCGCATCGGCGATTGGACGCCCAGCAACTATAATGACCGGTATTACGGCGACGTCACGATGCGCGACGGGCTGGCGAAAAGCATGAACACCGTCGCCGTCAGGCTTTCGGAATGGGTGGGCCGCGACGATGTCATCAAGACCGCGCATCGGCTCGGCGTCGCATCCAAGCTGGAAAAAAATGCCTCGATCGCGCTTGGCACGTCCGAAGTCACGCTGCTGGAGATGGCCTCGGCCTATTTGCCCTTCGCCAATGGCGGTCTCAGCGTGCAACCGCATATCATCAAGGCCGTGAAGGACGCGCAGGGCGTCAGCGTCTATAAGATCGGGCGGACGAATTGGGGCCGCGTCGTCAAGGCGAATCACGTCGCCGCGATGAACGACATGCTCACCGCGACGATCGAGTTCGGCACTGGCAATGCGGGTTCGATCGATCCGCACCAAGCCGCCGGCAAGACCGGCACCGGCCAGAATTACCGCGACGCCTGGTTCATCGGCTACACCTCTCACTACGTGACGGGGGTCTGGCTCGGCAATGACGATTTCACGCCGATGAAGCGCGTCACCGGCGGCTCGCTGCCGACAATGATTTGGCGCGATCTGATGATTTACGCGCATGTGAACAAGCAGCCGGCCTATCTACCCGGCGGCGAGCAGCTGCAAGCCGGCGGCCGTCAGGGTCGTGACGGTGAAACGCTGTGGGATTCGCTATTCGGCGCCGGCGGCGGCCCTGGGCGGGACACAACGCTCGGTACGCCGACCGCGAGCACCGGACGCACTGATACGCGGCGCAAATCCTGGTTGGAGGAGTTTTTTTCGCAGTAGCTGAACAGATTTGCCTTGCTTAGACCGTTAGCCGAGCGGTCGCCGCTTCAAGCCAGTTCCTCGTTTGCGGATCCAAGCCCTCGCAAAGCCGTGCAAGAACCATGTGGTGATAGCCGTCGATCCATTCGGCTTCCTCGGGCGTGAGCAGGGCGGGATCGATCAGCCGCCGGTCAATCGGAGCCAGGGTCAGCGTCTCGAAGCCCATCATCGGACGGTCGCCGCCTTCTATCTCTTGCGGCTCGGTCACCAGAACCAGATTTTCGATGCGTATGCCATAATGGCCGGCGCGATAATAGCCCGGCTCGTTCGACAGGATCATGCCAGGTTCGAGCTCGGCCGATTCGCGGCGCGACAGGCTCTGCGGTCCCTCATGCACGGATAGGAAGCTGCCGACGCCGTGACCGGTGCCGTGGTCGTAGTCGAGCCCCGCGAGCCAGAGCGGACGCCGCGCCATCGCGTCCAGATGATTGCCGCGCGTGCCCTTGGGGAAACGGGCGGTCGCGATCGCAATATGGCCCTTTAGAACCAGCGTGAAGTGGCGGCGCATCTCAGGCGAAGGGTCGCCGATGGCGACGGTCCGGGTAATGTCCGTGGTGCCGTCCACATATTGACCGCCGGAGTCGATCAGCAGGAGGCTGCCCGGCTCGATCAAGCGGCTCGTCGCCCGGCTTGGCCGGTAATGCACGATCGCCCCGTTCGGCCCCGCGCCGGCGATCGTATCGAAACTGATCTCGCGCAGTTCAGGGCTGACGCGGCGGAATTCCTCCAACTTGGTTGCAGCGCCGATTTCGTCGAGCTGCCCCGCTGAAGCATTGGCGTCGACCCACGCCAGGAAGCGGCACATCGCAAGGCCATCGCGCACATGCGCGGCGCGGCTGCCCTCGATTTCAGCGCGGTTCTTGCGCGCCTTGGGCAGCAGGCAGGGATCCTGGTCCTTGACGATCTGGGCACCGCTTTCGCTCAAATTGTTCCAGTACCATTGCGAGACGCTGGCCGGGTCGATCCGCACCTTGGCCTTGCTCCTGCCAAGCGCGCGCAGGCTTTCCGCCAGGGCGGCCGGCTCGGCAATCGAGGCGACCTCCGCCAAGGCGTCCCGCACCGCCTGCCCGAGCTTGCGGCCGTCGATGAACAATTGCACCTTGCCCACGGCGGGAACGATGGCGTGACTCAGCGCAAAGGGCGTATGCGGTAGATCCCGGCCGCGAATGTTGAACAGCCAGGCGATGGAATCGAGCGCGGCGACGATGACGGCGTCGATTTTGTCCTGCGCAAGCTTGTCCTGAATCTCGCCGATCTTCGCCGCCGCTTCGACTCCCGCGAAGGCGATCGGCTGAAGCTCGACCGGCCGCACCGGCTGAACCGGACGGTCGGACCACAGTGCCGTAAGCGGGTTTGCTTCAACCGGCGTCAGATGCGCGCCGGTCTTTTCAACGGATGTCTTCAAAGCATCGACATGCGCGACAGTATGCAGGCGGGGATCGTAGCCCAGCCGGTCGCCTTCCGTTAGATGGGCCTCCAGCCAAGTGGACACGGTCGTGTCCGCCACATTGACGATCGCATAGGCCGCCGCATCCACCTGCGCGGCCGCCTGAAGCGTGTAGCGCCCATCGACGAACAGCGCGGCTTGCTCCATCAGCACCACCGCCGTTCCCCAGGAGCCGGAAAATCCGGTCAGCCATAGGAGCTGCTCAGCATCCGGCGGCACATACTCATTCTGGAATTCATCGGCGCGCGGCAGGATAAATCCGTTCAGACCGGCTCGATCCAATTCGATCCGCAGCAGGCGCAGGCGCTCAGCACCGTGGGCGGGACCGCCAATTTCGTCGAAATTTTGAAACATACCGAATTTTTACGCGCGAACGCTAGGCATATCAAGATGCGCCCGCGCCGGATAAGCCAAGCCTTGCGCCATGCGGCGACCGCATTGCTGCGATGCAGCAAGGGCGGCTGCTCAGGCGAGGCCCAATGCGCGATATTACTATTCGTTGAAATATCGGCGCGGGCTTTAGCCGGTCCGCATGAGGCGATCATGGCCACCTTCTACGACGACACGCTCAAATCTGGGTCGAGAAACAAATCCTGGCGCGACATGGCAGGGCGCCTCTTCCAGCGTTATCTGGAAACTCGTCAGATCGACGCAGATCGGCGCATTGCCGCATATTTGCTGAGGCTGGATCATGCAGATCGGGAGCGTTTCGGCTTCAACAAGACGAGGATGGCTGCGTTACTGCTCAAAACGTGCCGGACGGATGTATCACGGTAGAGTGCGGCAAGTCAGTTTACGCGCCGCGCCGCCGCATGTGGAGCGCGGTCCATCCCTCAATCGATAGGCTGGCGAAAAACACAAACCCTTGCGCCAAATAGCGTGCGCGAACCTGGCGGGCTTGATGGTCGAGCAGGCCGGAAAGAATCAAGTGCCCCGCCGGCGCGATGATTTTCGCAATCGCTGGCGCGAATGCTATCAACGGACCGGCCAAAATGTTAGCCATCACCAGATCGTAGGGCGCTCTCTCGGCAATGGCCGGATGGCGCGTGCCGGTGGCGGTTACCGCCATGATCTGCGGCGCCACGCCATTCAAGGTGAAATTCTCCTTGGCTACGGCGATGGCGATAGAGTCGATATCGCCGGCCACGATATCGCTGCATAATGCCTTGGCTGTCGCGATTGCCAGGACGCCCGAGCCAGTGCCAAGGTCGAGGGCGCATTTCACACGGTGTTTTTTCGCCAGCCGGTCCAGCAATATAAGGCAGCCTCGCGTGGTGCCGTGGTGCGCGGTGCCGAAGGCTTGACCGGCGTCAATTTCGATGGCGTAGGCTTTGCCTTTCGCTTTGGCGCGATCGTGGCTGCCATGCAGAAAAAATCGTCCAGCCTCGATCGGGTGCAGGCCGCGCTGCGTCGTTGCGACCCAATCCTCGTCGGGAAGCGTCTCTAGCGTGAGGTCGCGGATCGCAGCAAAATGCGGGAAGCTGTCGGCAATGGCGCCAAGCTCATCAGCCTCCGGCGGCTCAACGAAATAAACCTCCAGCAGCCAGCCGCCAGCCGCCTCGCTTGCGCTAATGGCGGGCGGCGGGTCCAGCATTTCGGTAAATAGGCTCGTCAGAATCGCGACATCGGCCTTGGAGGCCAAAATCTCGGCCTTATGGGTGGGCATGATCTAACGCGCATCCACCAGGCTGCACCACCGGTCGCGCAGATAGTTGCCCGCTTCATCCAGCGGCATGGCGCGTAAATCGCCGGCCGGAGATTGCGTCACCAGGCCCATCCCGATCAGCCGCTGCAGGGCGTCGTGAATGTCGAAGTGCACATCGACGTCGAAATGCTCCGTCAGAAACGCGCCGACTCGCATCCGGAGATTGTCGAGCTGGGTGGCATGGACGGGCGTGCGCAGCAAATGCATGTAGAGCAGCGCCTCTTCCTTTATGTCTTCCTCCTCGGCATCGTCGACGATCAGCGCTAGTGCGCCCTGATTATTGGCAAGGTTCTGGAAATAAAGGCTCTGAGCCAGCTGCATTCTATATTTGTCGCGGGTGATGAAAATGTTGCGGACCTGGGTATACATGATGCCGCCAACGCCCGTGGCGAGAGCGCCCGCCAGCACGATAGGGGAGAGCGCGGCGATGAAGAAAAGCTTCGAGGCTGTTCCGAGCACCCATGTGGCGGTGCCAAAAACGGCACTGCCTCCGAGCTGGAGCTTGTCGCTATATTTCATCTTCACGCGAATATTGGGGAAGAGCATCTCGACATCATAGCGCGGGATGTTTTTGAAAACCTTGAGGTAGATATGATCGGTGGATAAAAACGGCGGCAGCATCCGCCGCATTTTCCGAAGTTTTTTACGAGCCTTTTTCTCGTCGAGATTGTCATCGCGCATGATCTCCTCGACCCGCACGTCTTCTGGTTTGAATTTGATGGCGAGGAATAACCGCCCATAGGTGGGCACATGATAAACTGTGTGCTTAAGGTATAAGCGCCGGATGTCGCGTTTGGATTTCTGAAGCTGCGCCTGGCCACGGTAAAAGATCAGCTTGACGTCATATTCCTTGAAATCCACATCGACATGGACGCCGTCCGGCGTCGCATTGTTGAGGATTTCCTCCAACTCCGCTGGGGCCAGCTCGGTGTAATTGGCGCTGGTAACCAGTTCCTTCAGCTTCGCATTAAAGACGCGCCGCTTTTCCAGCCGTTCCAATTCGGATGGCTTGGCCACGTTCACCGTCTCGTCGTCGGGATTGAACGGGTCGTAAACGTCGCTGAGCTGGTTGAGCGTCAACCCCGATTTATGTTGCCGGAGATATCCGATTTTCTCCAACACATCGACCGCCTTGGCCCGCTCGCTTGCACTGGTCCACCGCTCATGGCTGAGCAGCGCGGTCAACAGATCCGAACGCGAAACGGGAATGAAACTCGGCTCCACGCCCGCGGACGCCGCCATATCGAGCGGGCTGGCGTCGGGTGCGCGCATGGCTCCAAATTCGCTCAATACCGGTTTGGCTGCTGTAACAGTCATGCCGTCGGCCCCATCTAACGAGTTATGTAAATGAGTTCGGGATAATAGTATGAATGTCGCTGCGCGGGAAGCGGGCAGAGATCGCTACCGCGATGGTTTGTTGTTGAACGATCGGAAGGCTTTGACCGCTTGTTTTTAAAGGGATTTTTGATCAATCGAAGGTTCCGTCAAGACTTGCGCAAGCGTTTTTTGTTCGGTTGCGTGTTACGCGCGGGTGACGAATGAAGCCACAACCCGTTTACGGCCCGCTTTGTCGAAATCCACCGTAAGCTTGTTGCCGTCGATCTCGGCAATATAGCCATAACCGAACTTCTCATGGAAAATGCGCTCGCCAAGCTCCAAGCCGCAAGGCTCGCCGCTGCTGGAGGCGACCAATTCGCCCTCGATGAAGGGCGCACCGCGGCGGCCCGGCGTCGGACGGGCGGTTTCCTGCGCCTGATAGAAGCTTTGCGCGCGCTGCCAGCCGGGGCTCGAATAGCCTGCGTTCATGCGGCCCGCGCCGGCATCGGAGAAGCCTGGACCCTGCCCATAGCCGCCCATCGAGCTGGCATCCTGAATTGGATCGACATGGGCCTCGGGCAGTTCATCGATGAAACGCGAGGGCAGAGCGGTTTGCCACAGGCCATGCACGCGCCGATTTTGCGCGAAGGAAATGTGCGCGCGGCTCTTGGCGCGGGTGATGCCGACATAGGCGAGCCGCCGCTCCTCTTCCAGCCCCGCTAGGCCGCTCTCGTCCATCGAGCGCTGATGCGGGAACAGCCCCTCCTCCCAGCCGGGAAGAAAGACCGTCTCGAATTCGAGACCCTTGGCGGCGTGCAGCGTCATCAAGCTCACCCGCTCGCCGTCGCTGTTCTGATCGGCGTCCATGACCAGCGATACGTGTTCGAGAAAGGCCCCGAGCGTGTCGAACTCGTCCATGAAGCGGATGAGTTCTTTCAGGTTTTCAAGCCGCGCCGGGGCTTGCGGGGTCTTGTCGTTCTGCCACATCGCGGTGTAGCCGGACTCGTCGAGAATAATCTGGGCAACTTCGGTGTGGCGCATGGTGGCGAGCAGGCCGCGCCATTGCTCGAACGCCGCGACGAGGGCCGCCAGCGGCTTTCGGGCTTGCGGCTTCAGTTCCTCGGTCTGGGAAAGGAAGCGCGCGGCGTCGAACAGCGGCCGCCCCTCAGCGCGGGCGAATTGATGGATCGTGCGCAGCGCGGTTTCGCCAAGGCCGCGCTTGGGCACATTGACGATGCGCTCGAATTTCAGATCGTTGGCCGGATTGTGCGCCACGTCGAGATAGGCGATCGCGTCCTTGATTTCCTGCCGCTCATAAAAGCGCGGGCCGCCGATGACGCGGTAGGGCAGGTTGATCGCGACGAAGCGGTCCTCAAAGGCGCGCATCTGAAACGAGGCGCGCACGAGGATGGCCACCTGATTGAGGGAATGCTCGCGCCGCTGCAATTCGCCGATTTCATCCGAAACCGCGCGCGCCTCGGATTCGTCGTCCCAGACGCCGCGCAGGGTCAGCTTTTCGCCAGCCGCGTCATCGGTGTGCAGCGTCTTGCCGAGCCGCCCCGTATTATGCGCGATGAGGTGCGAGGCGGCCCCGAGAATATTGCCCGTCGAGCGGTAATTGCGCTCCAGCCGGATCACCTTCGCGCCGGGGAAATCGGCCTCGAAGCGCAGAATATTGTCCACTTCCGCACCGCGCCAGCCATAGATCGACTGATCGTCGTCGCCGACGCAGCAAATATTGTGATTGCCCTGGGCGAGCAGCCGCAGCCAGAGATATTGTGCGACGTTGGTGTCCTGATATTCGTCCACCAGCATGAAGCGGAAACGATCGTGAAAGCTCTTCAAAATTTCCGGGTGCTCGGTGAACAGCCGGAGGTTTTCCAAGAGCAGATCGCCGAAATCGGCCGCGTTCAGCTCCTTCAGCCGCTTCTGATAAGCCGCGTAAAGCTCGGCGCCCTTGCCGTTGGCGAAAGCGAACGCCTCGCCCGCGGGCACTTTGCCCGGCATCAAGCCGCGATTTTTCCAACTATCGATCAGGCTCGACAGATGACGCGGCGTCCAGCGCTTTTCGTCCAGGCGGTCGGCCTGGATGACCTGTTTCAGCAGCCGGAGCTGGTCGTCCGTGTCGAGCACGGTGAATGACGGCTGCAAGCCGACGAGTTCGGCGTGATAGCGCAAAATCCGCGCGCCGATTGAGTGGAACGTGCCAAGCCACGGCATGCCTTCGACCGCGCCTCCGACCAATTGGCCGATGCGGTGCTTCATTTCCCGCGCGGCTTTGTTGGTGAAGGTGACGGAAAGGATTTGCGACGGGAAGGCTCGCTGCGTGGCCAGAATATGCGCGATCCGGGTGGTCAGCACGCGCGTCTTCCCCGTGCCGGCGCCCGCTAAAACGAGCACAGGCCCATCGAGCGACTCGACAGCTTCGCGCTGCTCCGCATTGAGGCCATTGAGGTAAGGCGGCACGGCCATCGCCCGGCGCGATAGCGGGACAAGCGCTGTATCCTCTACCTTATCCGGCGGCACGGATGCAGCTTCCAAGGCTTCCTTGCGATTCGCTCCCATGATTGGACTATATCATTATTGGGAGCGAGGGAATCCAGCCTTTGCGGGGCTTCCACATTGTTGGAGCGTCACATGCGACGAACCAGTTGGATTTCGTCGAGGAATGTGAACCTTCTGGCCGCTCATAGCGACCAATATCCGAGAAGAACGATCCCGTTCTCTAATCGCAAGAGGAAACGCCATGATGAAGACTCTCGCCACATCCGCAATTGCCGCTTTCATCACAATCGCCATGCTCGGTTCGGCTTCGGCGTGTCCGAACGGCTATAAGGCGGTTTGGATCCAAGGCAACAAGGTCTGTCAGCTCGATGCCTCCGCAAGCAACAAGCTTAAGGCGAAAACCAAGCCCGCAGCAAAACATAGCCAGAGCGACCTTGGCCAACAATTGCAGCTCGAAATGAACAATGCCCGGCACCGAAGGCGGGTCCAGCACGAAAACGAAGGCTTCGCTTACTAAGCAAAATTCGTATCGAACTGCGTGAGAACAAAAACTAAGGCGGGGATTTCCCCGCCTTAGCTTCAAATTCGCTTCAACCGATAGCGATCGCTATTCGTGCAGCGGACGGTCCGTTTGATCCCGCAGGAACAGCGCACCGATGACCACCGTCATCGCGGCCACGATGATCGGATACCAAAGCCCGGCGTAGATGTTGCCGGTGGCCGCTACGATCGCCGTCGCCAAGAGCGGCCTTCACGAAATCAACCCGAAAAACAGCGACACCGCGAACATCCCCCCCGCGAGAAGCGTCGAATGCAGGGCGAATGTGAGATAGGTTTGCTTCAAGGTCTCGCCGATCAGCGTCTGCGCTAAAGCGGGCTGCGGGCGGTCGTCCGGCTCCAGCATCATCCAGACTTCGGTGCGCTTATAGGGCCGTTTGGGCGCTTGCCAGCCTCTGAACAGCAGAATCAGGCTGGTGATGAGCGTGAGAATGCCGCCAGCCTTGAATGCGCCAGGAATGTTGCCCGACATGCCAAACATCAGGGTGACGATCGCGAGGGCGGCGAACCCGCATCCACGCGCGACGGAAACCCACGCTATTTCTTGTACTCGGTGCATGATCCTGGACGATCGCCATCCAAATACCGCTCACCCTCATGATGCATGGCGATCATGGCCCGCGCAAGTCACTCCTAGTTGACCCCGGCGCCGTCGAGCGCTGCTGTGACCCTAATTGAAAATTCCGCCCTTCGCCAAAAACGAGGGCGCCGTGAGGGCCATCGTCGCGATGAGCCAGATGCCGAGCGAAGCGGCGTCGGTCTGCGTGCGCCCGGTGAAGCGCTCGAATAGCGCGGCGGGCACGCCGGCTATGATCAGCGTGGCGGCGGACAGCAGCAGAGAAGTGAAATAGAACAATAGCAAGGGCGACGAGATGAAGAAGCCCGGCGCGAAAACACGGAACAGCACGAAGGCTGGATCGAAAAGCGGGGAGAAATGCATCCCGTTGAGCAGGGACAGCGCAGCGATCGCGATCAGCATGACATCGCGCTTCATCAGCGCTTCGCGTTCGTCGAGATCGTCCTGCTGCATGGGGTCAGGCTCCAACGGTCGGCCGCAGGCCGGCGGCGGCAAGGGTCATGTAGATGCCGATGCGTGCCAGTAATGTCCACAGGGCGGCGAATAGCACCAGCAGGTTCACATGCACGATCTGCGGCGTCACGAAGCGCGCGGCTTTGACGAATGGGTCCGTGATTTGCACGAAAACGCGCCAGATGACCTTGTCGCTATCGGGCGAGAAGATCAGCGACATGAGAAACCGCCCGATCAGCGTGTACATGATCGCCGCGAGGATGAGGTTAGGAATTTGAAAGACCCAGAAATCCATCGGTTCGCTTGTCCTTGCCGCATGTGCTAGCCGCTGGAAAAGCGGGTCCGCAGCGCGGATGTCAATCACAATCGTACCGGAAATAAAAAAGCGAGGCCACGAGGGCCTCGCTTTTGCTGACGTCAGTGGGCGGCACCAGCCTGTTCGTCAAGATAAGCCTCGCCGCGCGGCCTCCTTATATTGTCCAGAAGGTCGTACATGCGTTGCGAGGGCGCTGGCGTCAGCAAGCTGACGATCCAGATGGTGACGAACCCAAGCGGCACGCCGAACAGCCCCGAAGAGATGTTGTTGACGCTGAACCAGCCAACCTTGGAGGCCAAGGGGTGAGCGGCCGGCACCGGCGACACGTTCCACACTGCAGGATCGGCCGCGAGCTTGGCGAGATCGACCAATGGCGCGCCTGTGACGGCGTTGAGATTGGACGTCATGCCGAGGAACTCGACACCGAACTGCGGATAGTAACGGGTGACCACCAGGTACATCAGCGTAATGCCGAACCCGGCGATGATGCCCATCACCGCGCCGAACGAATTCGCCCGTTTCCACCAGATGCCCATCACAAGCGCCGGAAACAGGCCTGCCGCCGCGAGCGAGAACGCCCAAGACACCATTGCCAGGATGTCCGATGGCTTTGTCGATGCGGTATACGCCGCCGCTATCGCCACCAAGACCAGCAGGACGCGCGCGACGATCAGGCGGCGGTTAGTGGGCGCGTGCTTGTCGATCATCTTGTAGTAAACGTCATGCGACAGTGCATTGGCGATGGCCAGCAGCAGGCCGTCGGCCGTCGACAGAGCGGCGGCAAGACCGCCGGCTGCCACCAGACCCGCGATCACATACGGCATACCCGCGATCTCCGGCGTGGAGAGCACGATCACGTCCGTATTGATGTTGAAGTCCTGCAGACGCAGAAGGCCGCCTTGCCCGGCAATTTTGCCGCACGCGGCAACCACGGCATCGACGGTCGTCGCATCGACCCCGCAGATCTTCACCAGGCCGAGATTACCGTAAGTGTAGACCCACGCAGGCAGGCTGGCCACCGGGCTGCCTATTAGGTTGGTGTACACCTCCAGCTTTGAGAACGCGGCGTAAGCGGGCGCCGAGAAGTAAAGCAGGAAGATAAAGAACAGCGACCAGGCCACCGACACGCGGGCTTCACGCACGCTCGGCGTTGTGAAGTAGCGCATCAGAATGTGCGGCAAGGAGGCCGTGCCAACCATAAGGCAGAAGATGAGTCCGAAATAATTCAGTGGATCGTATGTCAAGAACGGCGTGGTATGCGGTTTGAGCCCCGCGGCGGTCGCCAGACCTTGCGAGATCATCTGCTGCTCACGCGCGGTAATGTCGAGAATGGCCTGACCGTACGTCAATTGCGGGATCGGCAAGCCGTATTTCTGCGACGACAGAATGATGATCGGCGTCAGATAGGCGACGATCAGAACGATATACTGTGCCACCTGTGTCCAGGTGACGGCCCGCATCCCACCCAGCATGGCGCAAAGCAGAATGCCGATCAGGCCGACATAAACAGCGACGGTGAAGTCCATCCCCAGGAAGCGCGAGGCGATCAGGCCCGTGCCGTAGATCTGCGCCGTCACATAGG
>JANNOQ010000062.1:0-1813 GCA_031399085.1 Rhodomicrobium sp. | reverse complement strand
ATCTCTTGGGTCACCCCAGCCGGAAGTTATCCGGCGCCGTTTTTCCGTGGAGCCCGGACTTTCCTCCATCCACCGCGCCGTCATGACCTTGCGGCCCACATAAAGCGGCGGCGGACAGCGGCCATCCAGCCAACTGACCAGAGTTATAAGCGCATGAATTTGCCGCGCGTCAAGTCGCTGGCGGAGCAAAGCTCGGCGGCAGATATCCCTCATCCACGAGCAGGCGGCGGGCAATTTCCTGCCGAAATTTCGCTATGGAGGCGAATGTCGGCCCTTCCGCATATAAAGCGTAATAGGCAGGCTTCTTGTTCGGCCGATGGACCCAGCCAACGAGCCAGCCGCCAAACCGCCCCTTGAAGGCGAGGAGCGGATCGTCCGTCGACGCGCGGTCAAGTGGGCCAGCGCCGGTTTTGCCGTGCAGGGCGTGGCCGTCCGCCTCCTCGATCAGGCTGATTTCATTGAGGACGCTGAGGCTGGCGTTGCTGACATTAAAGTCGCCGTTGAACAGCGCGGACAGAAACGCGATCTGCTCGATCGGCGAAATTTTTAGCGTGCTGGATAGCCAGAACTGGTCGACCCCGCCGGAAATGTCTTTGTTTCCATATTGAAACTTTGCTAGCGCTTCGCGATAGCGATTTGCGCCTATGCGCCTTGCCAACTCCTGATAATACCAAACGGCGGAGCGCTTGAAGGCGGTCGCCAGAGTTTGATCCTGCGCCCAGTCCTTCGGCCACCAGTCCTGTTTGGGGTTGCGGTCCGCATCGTAGCGGATGGCGAAGTCGGGGCCGCTTGCAATGCCGCTGTCCAAGGCGATGACGCTATTCGGGATCTTGAACGTGGAGTTTGGCGAAAACTGCCGCCGCGCCATGGCCGGATTGAGTTCAGCCGCATCTCCGCAACCGGCGGAAACCACGAATGTGACCTGTCGATCGCCGATCAGTTCCCGATATTTCGCGGCATCAATGGCGCGCGCCTCGCAAGCCTGCACGGCTTGCGGCAAAAGGCACATGACGCTCAAAAAGATTATCAACGCCGCCATTCGCCCCTCCCGGCCAACCTCTTGAAGGGCGGAGCAGGTGAGAGAAAAATCGGGCGGGTTTATGTCGGTCGGGGTAAGCGGCTGTAATCACTGGCTATTTGCAGAGCGTCGCCTCGGCGGTACAAAGATATTCGTTGAGCACCGAGATATAGATCTCGCATTTGACATTGCGACCGGATTCGACGGCTTTCTCATTCCCCGGCTTTGCGCGGAAGGCCACGACCTCCTCATCGAGACGCTTTATCGCGTCGTTGCGGGGAATTTCCTGGCCGAAAAACACCATCTCGCCGGTCAGCGTCTTGCACTTCTTGCCCGGCTTCGGCGCTTTCTTGACCGCAGGCGCCGATGGCGATGCCGGAGCAGGAGTCTGCGCCATCGCGGGCGTGATCGAGGCGCACGCAGCACAAATGACCGCAACCCGCAAACAGCTTTTAAACGTCATTTGCACTAGCTCCTGGGAGAGGACGATCAGTCCGTCAACTCCAGATTGACTGCCTTGGGCCCCTTGCCTTTAGGGTCGGGCTGCGTTTCGAAAGATAGCCGCATGCCCTCATCGAGCATTGGAACGCCCGAGCGCTCGACGGCGGAGATATGCACAAATACGTCGCTTCCGCCCTCGTCCGGGGTGATGAAGCCGAACCCTTTGGATTGATTGAAGAATTTTACAGTGCCGTTCTGACGCATAACTTACTCCGATCACCTACGAAAAACACTCTGAGGCGCAACCCAGATTGATCTTGCCGGCATGCGTGTCGGATTGGAGAAAGTCGTATG
>JANNOQ010000048.1:0-133341 GCA_031399085.1 Rhodomicrobium sp. | reverse complement strand
ATCTCAACCGGAGTGGCGTGGCGCTGATGGAAATCGTCAGCAAGCCCGATTTGCGCTCGTCGGAGGAGGCCAAGGAATATCTGGGGAAGCTGCGCACCATCCTGCGCTATCTGGGCACCTGCGACGGTAATATGGAGCAGGGCTCCATGCGGGCCGACGTGAACGTGTCGGTGCGCAAGCCCGGCGGCGAATTCGGCACGCGCTGCGAGATCAAGAACGTCAATTCCATCCGCTTCATCGGCCAGGCCATCGAGGTCGAGGCGCGCCGCCAGATCGCCATCCTGGAGGAGGGCGGCTCGATCGACCAGGAAACGCGGCTGTTCGACCCCAAGACCGGCCAGACCCGCTCCATGCGCTCCAAGGAAGAGGCGCATGACTACCGCTATTTCCCCGATCCGGACCTGTTGCCGCTGGAGCTGACGCAGGACTATGTCGAGGAGATCGCCGCCAGCTTGCCCGAGCTGCCGGACGCCAAGAAGGCGCGCTTCATCGAGGCCTTCGCGCTCTCGCCCTATGATGCGGGCGTGCTGGTGGCCGACAAGGAAAACGCCGATTATTTCGAGACCGTCGCCAAGGGCCGCGACCCCAAGCTCGCCGCCAATTGGGTGACTGGCGATCTGTTCGGCGCGCTGAACCGGCTCGGCCGGGGCATCGAGGACAGCCCGGTGTCCGCGCCGCATCTGGGCGAGCTGATCGATTTGATTTCGAGCGACGTGATCTCTGGCCGCATCGCCAAGGATGTGTTCGAGATCATGGTGGAGACCGGCGAGGCGCCGGCCAAGATCGTCAAGGCGCGCGGGCTGCGGCAGGTGACGGATAGCGGGGCGATCGAGCAGGCGGTCGATGCGGTGATCGCGGCCAACCCGAAACAGGTCGAGCAGGTGAAGCTGAAGCCGCAGACGCTGGGGTGGTTTGTGGGTCAGGTAATGAAGGCGACGGGCGGGAAGGCGAATCCGGCGGCGGTGAATGCGGTTTTGAGGGAGAGGTTGGGGGTTGGGGATTAATTGCAATCCAGCGGAGTATCTGAAGCCCCTCTTTAAGAGCTTACCTAAACCTACTGCCAATTATCGGAACGCCTAGACACCAACCCGGTTGAGTGCCTTGCCTCGCGCGTGTTCGCGTGCGTCAGCTTTCTGTCGCTTTAGAATGTCGTCAATTGGGGTCTTTCGCCCCTTATATTGCTTATCGTTGCCAAGGAAACGGTTAGCGACCATAGCGAGGGTCGGCGCATTTACGCCTTTCGTATCACGTAAACGGACGATGACTTGACTGAACGATTGCGTATCAAGGAGGGTCCGCGCTAGTTCATCAGCAAGATCTCTGGCTAGCCGGTAATCTGGCATTGGGGGCGGCGGAGGCGTCTTCTTCTTTGGCGAAGGCGCGACAGAAATCTCCGCGATAAACGCATCGATGGCTGCGCCGTTCTGTCCCGCAAATGCTCCTAGGACGATACCGACTTCCGTTGCCTGCTTTTTTGCCCCTGCTACCTTGAAGCCTGCCTGGATAATTTCCAAGCTCTGTTTTAGCATCGTCGGGTGCCCGGTAGCTCGGCTCATCGTCTTCAAGCGCGAAACAATCGTCTCGTCTTTGCCCTTGCTGAAGAAGTCAGCAAACTTGCGCAGTTCAACGGCCCGCCCAAAGTCTGCCAGACCCGCATAGGCCGCCAATGTCTCCGCAAATTCCCGCGTCTTCATGATCGTGTTTTCCTCGATGGTGCCTTTGACTCGATCTCAAGCACCAGTGCATCGAACATTGGACGCACGGACGGCTCGTTCAAGTAGGCTATCCCTTCGTCTGTGGCACGAGCAAGAACGGCGTCCCGGGTGATAACAGGATTCCGAATGAACAGTGGTTCCATTGTGTTCAGCCTGTTTTGCGCAGCACGCTCCGCATTGTCGGCAAATCCTGCCGCATTGGCTGGCAATTGCAAAGGGTTTTGCGCGTTCCGGAAGGTCATTGTGCCAACGATACCGGCCCATCGAAGCTGCGGATTTACGGTGGACTTCAGTTCGCTGAATTGACGTGCGAATGCACTCACCGCAGAGGTTGACATCAAGTCCACAACAGTAGGTACATAAAGATGCGTGGATGAACAAATGCCGTTTACAAACCCAAGTGTAAATCTCGGCGGAGCGTCGATCAGAATTCTATCGTATCTTTGCTCGCTATTTTGCATGGCGTCCGACAATAACGCCCTGGCTAGGCGATATCGGACGTCGTCTTTAGTTACCCCTAGCGCCCAGCGATATTCGAGCCGCCGTTCTATAAGCTCGAAGTTGTAGAAAGCCGGGATGTAGTGAAGCGCATCAGTGATCGGGCGAATTGCCAACTTGACCCAATTGGGGTCGAGTTCGTCTTGGAAAAGGAAGTCGATCAGTGAGTCTGGCTCCTTGTCGCCGGCACCCGTCTGAAGCTGCGCCAAACTGGAAAGTGACCCCTGGTAATCGAGGTCTACAGCGAGAACGCGCTCGCCTTTTTTTGAAAATGCAGCCGCAAGGTTGGCAACCAGTGTTGACTTGCCGACCCCGCCTTTTTGGTTCCCAAATAGCAGGATCGGCATATCTGAACCAATCCTTCGTTCGTAGTCGTTAAAGCGATTCCCAACAGGGCGCGACCAGAACTTGCCTGTGCCTCCGGCGGTGAGTTCCAGTACATTGTCAATCTTTGCTTGTGATTGTGAAAGACGCCCTTGTGTTTCGCCAAGTTGCTTCTGAAGCTGGTCGCTGCCCGAATTTAGCAAAGCTTCTAACTCCTCCTTTTCCTTTTGTGCTCGGTTTGCAATAGAATCAGCCAACTCTGCCCGATGTCGCGCCTCTGTAGCAGTATTTTCAGCATAGTTTCTAAGCTCTTTTTCTCTCTCGGCCTCGCCTTCCCACTTGGTGAGATCACTACGAAGCCTTTGAAATAACCAAATGAGGAGCGCGATAAGGGCAAGTGAGCCGAGGCCTGCAACATCAAGGATGACTTGGAACCAGCGCTGCGCAAAATGAATGCACACGGCGATCTGCTCCGGCGATTCCCAACTGCATTCCATACTGTATCCCCCAATAACGCCCAACGAGCCGGACCTTACTTTACGTGCGACGCAAGACAAAGAAATCGTTAAAATAGAGTTTAATTAACCTTTCATCCAATTGACGCTGTCTGCGTGCGTTCAACCGATGTAATGAAGCTCGTTAATTCAATGTTCTAGTTTGATGTAGAACCACACTTATATAGTTTAAAAAACTTATCCCCACCCTCCCCGCCACCCCTATACTCACCCCGTTCCTCCCCCAAGAGGGACGCAGGGGCTCGAGACCGGCTCGCCATGTGGGGGAAGAATGCGGTGCCTGAGGAATCCGCAAGGGATCTGGCTGGGTGGTAAACGCAGGCCGGCCTTGCGGTGGGTGTAACGAACCCGCACTCAGGGGTCCATAACCGCCCCCCTGTTCGCTGGAATGCGCAGGGCGCACGTTCATTGGGCCTATCGCTCGATCCGAAAAGTGGGTACCGGTTTTCGGATAAAATCGAGCGATGAAAAAAGAGCCTCAATGCGCGAGCCTCGGGAAGAGGCGGACCGGGCCAAAATATCATCGCGCGCGGGCAGCCGGAAGGCTCCCATCTACGTTACGGACCAGCCTTGCGGCGGCCCGCGCGTCCCTCACGGGACGGAAACCGACGGATTTGAAACCTCGCGGGCGCGGCCCGGCGGGACACCAAATCGCGCCCCATCAAACCACCGGCTCAATCCGGCAATAGGGCGTCAGCCGCAAATGATGCAAGCGGTGCAGATTGAAGCTGACATGGTAGCCCTGCATGACGCCCGTGATCAGCAAGCGCCGGTCGCCGAGGCGTTGCAGCGGCTCGGCCTGCCTCTCCGTGACCTTGCAGGCGACCCGGTACTCCCCGACCGTGACGAAAGCAAAAACATTGCCGGCGATTGACCGGCGGACCTCCGCCAGCGTGCCGACCGCTGAAAAGGGCTGGCCCGCATAGCCGAGTTCATATCGCCACTTGCCGCTGAGATTGACGCTCAGGCATCGCGGGCGGGCGAGAATGTTTTTCCGGTTGCAGGACGCGATGATCTCTTCCGCCTTGGCGGCTGCCTCGATGCCGGAGGCGCGGCAGGGGCCGCCGAGCGAAACGGCGAGACCAACCGACAGGCAAATGACTGCGCAACAGTTCATGCCGCACTCCCCGCATCAGCGCCGCCACGCATGATTGGCGGCAAGAGTTTGGTTGATTGCGCCCTGGCGATCAACAGGCGTTCTCTCGGGGGGAATTGCTGCCGCTAACGCTGGCCAACGCCGCGCGGCTGGTTTAAGCCTGAAGGCGATCAATCAAGGAGCGGTCTATGAGCTACGCAATGCGCGTGCATGCCTATGGCGGTCCGGAAGCGCTGATATGGGAGAGCGTCGCGGTGCCGCCGCCGGGCGAGGGGCAGGTGAAAATCCGGCATACGGTGGTCGGGCTGAATTTCATCGACGTGTATCACCGGACCGGGCTGTATAAGCAGCCCAGCCTGCCGTTCATTCCCGGCTCCGAGGGCGCGGGCGAGGTCATCGAAGCCGGTCCGGGCGTGACCGACTTCGCTGCCGGCGACCGCGTTGCCTATGCCAGCGTGATCGGCGCCTATGCCGAGGAGCGGGTGGTCGCGGCCGACCGGCTGGTGAAGCTGCCCGCGAGCATCGACGACAAAACGGCCGGCGCCATGATGCTGCAGGGGCTGACGGTGCACTATCTCATCCGGAAAATTTTCCCGGTCGGGCCGGGCACGGTGATGCTGCTGCACGCGGCGGCGGGCGGCATCGGGCTGATCGCGACGCAATGGGCAGCGCATCTGGGCGCCACGGTGATCGGCACGGTCGGCTCGGATGAGAAGGCGGCGCTGGCCAAAGCCGCCGGCGCGGCGCATGTGATCAACTACAAGACGGAGAATTTCGCCCTGCGCGTGAAGGAGATCACCGGCGGCAAGGGCGTCGATGTCGTCTACGACTCGATCGGCAAGGACACCTTTCCCGCCTCGCTCGACTGCCTGAAGCCGCGTGGCCTGTGGGTGACGTTCGGCAATGCCTCCGGCCCGGTGCCGCCGTTCGAGGTGGCGCTGCTGGCGCAGAAAGGCTCGCTTTTCGCGACGCGGCCGCTGTTGAATTCGTATGTCGGCACGCGCGCCGAACTGCTCGCCGCCAGCCAGGAGCTTTTCGACATGGTCGAGCAGGGGCATGTGAAGATTTCGGTGAACCAGACCTATGCGCTGCCGCAAGCCGCCGACGCGCATCGCGATCTGGAGGCCAGGCGCACGACCGGATCGAGCGTGTTCATCGTCGACCGCGTGGTCCGGCCGTCGGCGATGCGCGACAGCAGTTGAGGCGGCATCGGCGCTGGGTGAGGGGACGTCGCTGTGCTTGAGCGGGCGCAAACACGATCGGGCGTTCTGCCGGAGGTAAGGACCGGCTGGCTATACAGCCTCGGCGGCGTGTTGTTTGCCGCCACGCTTTACTCGGTGGTGCACGTCGCCGCGCGTTTGCTCGCCTCCGGCAATCTCGGCGAGGACGACCCGCTCGACGCAATCCTGACGCAGACGCTGTCGCTTGGCTATCTGCCCGAACAGCCGCCGCTCTATGACTGGGCTTTATGGCTGCTCGGCGAGGTGACCGGGCCGGGGGTCTTGCGCTTCCAGCTGCTCAAATACGGCCTGCTGATCGCGACCTGCGGCTTCATTTTCCTCGCCGCCCGCCGGGTGATGAAGGGCGATGCTTTCTGGGCGTTCCTCTCGGTCGAGGCCCTGGCGCTGATCTACCAGATCAGCTGGCGCTTCCATGAAGGATTTACCCACGCCGTCGGCGCGATGTGCGCGGTCGCGGCGACATTCTGGGCGCTGCTGCGGCTGATCGAGCGGCGGCGCACCGGGGATTTCGCGCTGCTCGGCGTCTGCATCGGCCTCGGCGTTCTGACGGTCACGACCTATTGGATTTATATTGCCGCTCTGCTGGCAGCCGCATGCTTGCAGCCTTCCGCGCGGCGCATTCTGCGCAATCCCCGCTTCGCCCTCACCTTGGCCACGGTTGCGCTCATCGCCGCTCCGCATTTCATCTGGCTCGCCGGAACGCCGGACGGCATTTGGGCGATTCTTCCGGGTTTCGTCGCCGCCGATTGGGCCGACCATATCGGCCTTGCTCTATCCGGCATTGCGCGGGCGTTCACCGAACCGGTGATGTATCTGGCGCCGCTCATTTTTCTATACCCGATCTTTTTTCCTCGCATGCTCGACAGCATTCGCCGCGACACGCGTTTCCTCCCGGACGCGTCCGCTCCCCCGGACTACGAGCAGCTCATCCTGCATCTGACCTTGCTGTCGATCGCGGCGCTGATCGCAGGCGCGCTGATCTTCGGCATTCACCGCTATCCGGTTCACGCGCTGATGCCACTCTTTCTCATCACCTCGATCTGGCTCACGGCTCAAGCGCGGCACACGGCGCCGAGCCAAGGCCAGGTGCGCCGCTTCGTCATCATGGCGGCGTCGGTCGCCGTGTTTGCTGTCTTCGCCCGCGCCGCCAACATGTATGTGCTTGAGCCGGTCTGCAATATTTGCCGATGGGGCGTGCCTTATGCCGAACTGGCCGCCCAGATGAAACACGCCGGATTTGAGACCGGACGGATCGTCGTCGACGACAAGGAGCTCGGCGGCAATCTGAAGCGCTTCTTCCCGGAGGCGCGTGTCGATCTGGCGGGCGCGCGATCCTATGTCCCGCCCTTCCAGATTGGCCCGTCCAGTGCCGGAAGGCCGAGTACGATCCTGTTATGGTCCGCCCAGCGCGACCTTATGAAGACTGCCGCGCAGTTCCAGAAATTGCTGCCGCAACTGACGCCGGGTGATCTCGCAAACGCCGCCGAAATTCGCATCCCTTGGCGCAATCACCTTTGGCTGCCGGACGGCCGCCGCAGCTCCACCTGGCATCTGCTCTTTGTCGACTAGCCAGGCGGCACTTTGGCAACTGAGCGTGGTCACGAAGGTTGCCAGATCGGCGTCAGCTTCCGATTCTAGAGACGGCATGGTGACAAGCCCGGGCGGTCAACGCCAGAATCGTCAGCGTCGGGTTCTGCGCGCCCTGCGACGGAAAAGCCGACGCGTCGGTTACATAAAGTCCCCTCGCGTCCCAGCATTGATTGTTTGGATCAAGCACCGAGTTGCCCGGGCTCTCGCCCATCCTGGCCGTGCCGCATTCGTGCAGGGCGGTGCCCGGCGCTGCAGGCCGCTCGTTCAGTCGATGGAAGTGCACACCCAGAAGCTTGCCGACCTCGCGGATCGCCGTGGATTGATCCTTCGCCTGCCGGATTTCGGTGGCGCTATGATGGCACGAAATGCGCAGCACTGGCAGGCCGAACGCATCCTTGCGATGTGGATCGAGCACGACGCGATTTTCGGCACGGGGCGTCATTTCCGCAAAAGAGACTGCATTGAAATAGGATTTCCCTCGCCCCGTCGACCAGCGATAGAACTGCACGCCATAGCCCCGCCCTCCGCTTGCCTCGGTTTCATCCCCGTCGCGGAGGTCGAATCGCGGCAGGTAAATACACCGTCCCGGCTCTGCCGGCACCGGCTCGCCTGGCAGCGCCCTGCCCTCGCCGTCCCCAGAAACGATCACGTGGTCCATCAAATATCGTCCCAGCGCGCCCGAGGCAGCTCCAAGTCCATCAGGGCTTGCGGCTGATCCCGATGAAAGCAGGATTCGTGTTGTCTCAAGGCTTGAAGCGCAAAGGAAGAGGAGAGGCGCACGCGCGCCCAGGATCGTGCCCGCCGCGCAGTCACGCCACTTTGCGCCGAGTACCCGTCCCTGCGCATCAACCTGCAAGTCGCTAACCACCGCACCCTGGCGGCAAAAAAGCCGGCCAGTGGCAGCCGCGGCGTCCACTGAGGAAAGAGGCGGCGCGGAGCGACTAAGGATCGGCTGCGTCCCGGCCCAACGCCGCTTTACGGCATCGGTGATCTCCGCCTCTGCCGCAGACGGACTGAGGACATGCGCAATCTGACCATCTGGGATCCAGGAACAGTTCTCGCTTGCGCCGGACAGCCCCAGATGCCGCTCAACCGCTTCGTACCAGCGGTCCAGTTCACCAGGCGTAAGCGGCCAGCGCGGCATGAGCGTGTCATCGGGGAAGAAGTCTCTTTCGCCAAGACGGTAATATTGCCGACCGTGGCCAGGCACCACCATTCGCCCGCCAATTTGCCGCGTCCGGAACCAGTCAAACCGGCTGCCTGGTTCGTTGACATAGGGGGTGTCGCGATCGTCGACGAAGGATTCGGGCGCCATTTCCCACGCAAAGCATTTGGATTGCACGGGTTGGCGGAGTTTCCCGACGAGCCGCAGCGCCCTTCGTCCGAAATTGATGACGCGTAGCGGCAGCAATGTCTGGAGCCGGGGATCGGCGATGGTTCCGATCACGCTCGAGGTCAACCGCCTTAGCGGCGCTTCCCAGAACCCCGCGCGCCAGCCGGCATCGAGGAGCAGGACGTGGAGGCCGGCTTGCGTCAGCAGCATCGCCGCCATTCCGCCCGCGGCTCCGGCGCCAACGACGATGGCGTCAAACCCGCGCGCATCCTCAAGCCGCTCTGGCGTCGCCCTTTCGATCGCCTCCCGCAACGCTGGCGCTACCGTCAATCGCGTCATCAACTTACATCCGTTTAGCAACAACGGTGATCTTGGCACGCACCAGTTCGCTAACGATATACGCAAGGCTCGAAGGCGCTTCGCCACACGCCGCCATGAATGCGAACCAGCCTCCGGCGCGCTTGGCGTCGAGAGCGCGGCGTAGCGCCAAGTTATTCCGTGCCGACCGGGTATACGCCGGTAATTTGCCGACCGATCGGCCTGCGGCGATTGCGTTCTGTTCGAATTCAACCAGCGCCTGGTAGAGCGCGGCGATATCGTGTGTATGGTGCGATCCACTCATCGATTCGTGACGTTCGATCGCGTGATATCCGCAAGCGTCGACGATTCGAAACCGGGCGCCTTGGATCAGACAGCTGGCATACAAAAGCAGGTCCTCGCCGAGCCGGAGCCGCTCGTCATATCGTACGCCATGCGCGTCCAGGAACGACCGACGGATCAAAGGCTTAAGGAAGCCGAGCTCACGCCGATATCGATTTTTGCGGGGAAGGTTGCCGAGCGCGAAGGCCGAAAGCGTCAGTTCGCACGGCACCTTGAAAGCGTCGGGCAACAGTCTGTCAAAAACCTGGGATTCGTCTGGCCCTGTAGTAAACAACATGTCGTCGGCCAGAAGGTCCCAATCCTCCCCGCCCTTTTCCAAAAGCCGGTTAAGGCGGCCCTCGCTCATGAAATCATCGGCGTCCAGAATGCACAGCAACGGTGCCGACGAGGCATCAATCGCTACATTCCTGCCATGCGCCGGCCCCCGATTCTGGTCCATGCGAATGATCTTCAGCCGGCCGGACCCGTCGTCGACCGATGCCGCCACCCTTGAAGTGTCATCGCGCGATCCGTCATCGACGAAGACCACTTCACGCACGGGTTCCTGCGCAAGTGCCGACGAGACCGCCCGTGCGGCGGTCGCCGCTGCATCCTTGGCGGTGATGATCACGGCGGTGAACAGCGCAGCGTTCACGGCTGGCAATCACATCGATACATTCTCAATCTCCGTGGCTTATGCATTGAGCTCGAGGATGGCTATAACCCTGTATCAGCTGCGTAGCTCGATTAACCGGCTTTTACCGCAACTTGCGCGGTGCAACAAATTTTCATTACGCTCAGCATGAACGGGTATTGGCAGAGAGCATCATGGCGGCACGGGCGGTCGAAAAGGCGTCGGAAATCCTGTTTCCCGATATGCCGCGTCTTGGTTTTGGCTGCGGCGACCTGTTCGGCGGGGCGACGCACGCCGCGTCGGCAAGGTTGGTCGAGGCGGCCCTTGACGCGGGCATCCGCTATTTTGACTTGGCCCGGCTTTACGGCAACGGCTCGGCGGAGGCCGTGGTCGGCAGCGTTCTGTCGAGCCGCCGGAGCCGAGTGATCATCGCAAGTAAAGCCGGCATCATGCCTTGGAGCATGCTGCGTTGGACCCGCATCGTAAGCAAGGCGGCATATGTCGCGCGGTCAACCGTTCCCGGGGCCAAAGCGCTTGTGTCATCTCCGCCGCCGGCCACCGCCCGCCACGGGGCTTTTCGGCTTCGCGATCTCACTCGAAGCGTGAACCAAAGCCTTAAGATGCTGCGTACGGACTATCTCGATATTCTACTGCTTCACGAATGCACGCTCGTCCAGGCTGGTCGAGGGGAAATATTGGCGTTTCTCGAACGACTACGCGACGCGGGCAAAATCCGCTGCTTCGGAATCGCCACGCATTATGATGAAACGCTTCGGATCTTGAACGAATTTCCAGCGATCGCTCCCGTAGCGCAGTTCGCCAGCGACGCGCTCAACTGCAATGTTGCCCGCATTCCCGCCGGCCATGTCGAATTAGTCGTGACGCATTCGCCAATCAAATACGTCCTGCCGGCCTTGATGGACCATGTTGCCGCGAATGAAGCTGCTGGTGCGCGGTGGGAGCAGGCAACAGGCATCGCTCCGGCCGATCGCTCGAGGGCGGCCGGCCTTCTTCTGGCGGAGGCAGTCGCTCAAAACGCCGGCGGCATTGTGCTGTTTTCCTCTTCCCGGCCGGAGAACATACGGGAAGCCGTTGCCGCCATCGACGGCAACTCCCCACGTCTGGGTGCGCTACGGGAGGAGCTGGCGCATATTCGCAGCAATCGTCCTAGCCCACCTTAAATGATGAGTGTAACAAGTTCAGACTGCGTCCTATGACCATACGTGGAATTAACAGACGCTATTTGTTCATTAACTTCGGTCGTTAAAACAAGGGGATAGATTTACAGAACTTTTCCGATGAGGTGGCAAGCTGATCGCTGGCTGTGAAGAGATCGAGTTTTCGCCGTTCATCACCGAGTTTAAGTCCAGGAACCTTTCCATGATCCAACCTTGCCCACAAGCGAACGAAGCGCTCAAAACGGAACACCAGCCGGAGGATGCGGACGCGATGTTCGATCGCGGCATCGGCTTTTCGACCGGCCGCGACGTCGAGCAAGACCTCGTCGCCGCGCATAAATGGTTCAATCTGGCCGCGATGATGGGGCATGAAGCGGCCCTCTCGTCGCGCGGCGAGCTGGCCCGCGAGATGACTTCGGACCAGATCGCCGAAGCGCAACGGCAGGCTAGAGCATGGTTGTGGAACCGCAATGCGGCCGCGCAGTCCGCGGCCACGGCGAGCGCGGAAACGGTGAGGCCAATCTATGTGCGCCGCCGCGCCCAGGCGATGCGTAGCGCCATGTCCTTCGGCCGCGTTTGTGCCTGAAGCGAGCGGCGGCGGCTGGAATCAATTCGAGGTCAGGAAGCGCTGAAACGAGCTGTTGCGGCGCAGGATCGCACCTGCCGAGTCCAGCAGCAGATCGATATTCTCCTTCTCGATCTTGAAGCGCGTTGGAATGCTCTCCAGTTTGGCGCGCACCGCAGGGTCGGGCATCTGGTCGAATGTGACCTTCACCACATGAAAGCTGACGTCGCGGCAATTCCACGCGCCGCCGCCGTCGCCGAGCAGCGTTTGAACTTTGTCTTGTGGGAGCTTGCACCGCCAGTCGATCAATTCGCGGTTCCAGTTCTTGAGCTGGGCGGCGAAGGTGTCGTAAGTGTTGCGCACATTGGCATCGACGGCGGTGTCGGCGACGGCCTGAATCAGGTCCCCGGCCGAGGTTTTGACGTTCTTGGCCCAATCGCCACCGGGCGGACGGCCCGCATCGACGACGACAAAGAGCAGACGCCGCAATTTCACCGCCTCCCGCTCGGTCATCGGCTCGAACGGCGCTCTTGCCCCCAAACGCTCAATCAGAAGTCCCGTCAGGCCAAGATTATCGGTCAGACCGCCATCGAGCAGCTTGACATATTTAAGGTCCTTTTGCTCGCGGTAGCGCTGGATCGCCTCGGCATTGGCCCTTAGCACGGACGGAGCATTGGCGTTGGCGAGGGCGCGGCTTGCCCAGTCCGGCGTCGAATATTTGCAGCGATCCGCGTAATTCGTCATCACAACCGGCGCGAAAACCAAAGGCAATGCCGCAGATGCCGCAACGGCTTCCGAGATCGGAAAGATGCTGATGTCGCTGCAGAGCGCCGCGAATGTCGTCTGGTTGAAGACGAAAGGCGTCCGGTTGTAAATATCGGAGGCGTTGATCCAAAGCGCGGGACGGCCGCGTTTGAAGACATCGCGATAGGTGGCGTTGCGGAACAGGTTTTCGTCGAGCCAGCTTTGCAAGCCGGTTGAATCATTGACGCCTCCGCCCGTCAACCGGACGATATTCGGCAGCGAAACCGAGGTGCGCAGCGACGCCTCGATGTCCTTGGCGAGGAATTTCTCCTCGAAATCGTCGAGGATCGCGCGCCCCTTCAACGCGAAATAGGCGGCGGTCACCGAGCCGCCGGAGACGCTCGACACGAGATCCACCTGGTCGATGAGCGGCGAGGTTTGGCTCTCGCTGGCGATCTGGGTGCGGCTCATCTCCCGCAGCACGCCATAAGCGAACGCCGCCGCGCGCGAACCTCCGCCGGAAAAGCTGAGGCCGACGACGGTGTCCTCGAAATTGCCGCTGGGCGTGTCGATGACCGGTCCGGCCCCGGTCGAAGTCTCCGCGAGCGCCGCGTTGATCGGCCCGTTGCGGATCGAGGTGGCGCAGCCTCCTTGAAGTGCGGCCGTCACCAGCAGCAGGGCTAAAGTCAGAGGGCGATAGAGGCTGTTCGCCCTAGGGACTGCCGAATCCCTGCCGGCAGCCAAGGTCTCCCTAGCTGGCATGGTGTTGGTCCTTGTCACTATGGAATCGATCGGGCAGTTCCCGTCTTCACACTGCGCTTAGCAGTCGTTTAAGGCAGACCCAAGACACTTCAATGTCTTCTTGGTTGCATTTCCTATGGCGCTTCCCGCGCCTTTTATGGCGTTTGCGGTCGCGCTTCCCGCCTTGCTGGCGGCGTCGCCGATATTTTCCCCAGCCTGTTTCACAGTCTTGGCGGACGTGCTGACCGTGTCCTTGGTAAATTCGCCAAGGGTTGAGGGTTCGCCGTCGTCATTGCCATTTCCGCCCTCCTCGATCGCGCCGAGGGGCGAAGTCTCGTCATAGGCGTAGCTGACCTCTACACCCACGCAATCGGACGCGCCGCGCTGAACCGCGCAGCTTTCATGCGCGTGCTCGCTGGCAATCTTGGAGGCGCAGAAAAACCCGGCCGCTCCGCTGGCGAGGGGCCGGTCGCCGGTGGCAATGCAGCGGTAGGCGGCCTCAGGACCGGTGCAGCGCACGCAGGCCGTCTCGGCGCTAACAGGCAGGGCCAAAAACCCAAGCATGGCAATTAACCGCGCCAGGCGCGATGCGATTTGGCATACATTGTGCTTCTGGTTGGTATTGTACAAAAACATTGAAATCCAACGGCCTGAGGGAACATTTATGGGAAATTCATACAACGATAAAGTGGCGGAGGTAAGGATGCTTTCTGATATGCGCCAGCCGCGCTAGATTAAACCTCCGCATCTCCGCATTCCTGGAGATCTCAGTTTATCCACGCATTTCCCGCAACCGGGCAATGATTATCTCTCGGGAAGCAGCTTATGAACGGCTCCCTGTTACAATTCATGGTTTTTCTGGCCGCCGCGGCCGTCGCCGCGCCGCTTGGCCGTCGCTGCGGCATCGGATCGGTGTTGGGCTATTTGTTGGCGGGCATCGTGATCGCCCAAATCGGCGTCGGGGCGATGCTCGGCGAGGCGGACGAGCTGCGCCATACGGCGGAGCTGGGCGTGGCGATGTTCCTGTTCCTCATCGGCCTGGAATTGCGCCCGCGCCGCCTTTGGGCGATGCGCAATACTGTGTTCGGGGCCGGCGGCGCGCAGGTCGCCGCGACCATTGTTGTCTTTACGCTGATGGCGCTTTATGGCGGCCTCGGATTTGGCGCATCCTTGTTGATCGGCTTGGCGTTGTCGCTGTCCTCGACCGCGTTCGCGCTGCAAACGCTGGAAGAAAAGGGCGAACTCAGAGCGCGGCACGGGCGGCTGTCATTCTCAATTCTTCTGTTTCAAGATATCGCCGCCATCCCGATGATCGCCATGGTACCGTTTTTGGCGCTGAAGGACACCGGCTCAAGCGTAACGCTGACAAGCGGCCTTCAGGGCGTGCTTGTCTTTGCGGGCATTATCCTCATCGGCCGCTATGTGCTGAACCCCGTCTACCGGATCATCGCCTCAACCGGCGTGCGCGAGGCCATGACCGCGAGTGCGCTTTTGACCATCGTGGGCGTGGTTTATCTGATGGAGTCTATCGGCCTCTCAGCCCCGCTCGGCGCGTTCCTCGCCGGCGTCCTGCTGGCCGACTCCGAGTACCGCCATCAGATCGAGGCCGACATCGCGCCCTTCGAAGGTCTGCTGCTTGGGCTGTTCTTCATGACGGTTGGCATGTCGCTCAATGTCGATCTTTTGGTGGAGCAGCCGCTGGTGATTTTTTACGCGGTCGCCACGATTACGCTCATCAAGGTGGTGATCCTCTATTTTGTTGGGCTCTGGCAGGATCTGAGCTCGCGTTCGGCACGGCGGCTGGCGATCGTGCTCTCGCAGGGCGGTGAGTTTGGCTTCGTCATCCTGGCGGCGGCGGCGTCGGGCACGGTGATCGAGCAGAAGCTGGCCGATGGCATTGCGGTTGCAATCACCATATCCATGGCGATTACGCCGCTGCTCCTGCTTGCGGACGAGTTCGTCACCAAATGGCTGGAAAAGGTGGAGCCGCAATTCGACACGCCCCCCAAGGCCGCCGGTCATGTGGTGATTGCCGGGTTCGGCCGTTTCGGGCAGATCGTCGCCCGTGTTCTGCGCGCGACGCAAACCCCGTTCACGGCGCTCGACATCAACGCCGAGCAGGTCAATTTCGTCAACCAGTTCGGCAACAAGATCTACTATGGCGATGCAAGCCGGCTGGGCATTCTGGAGGCGGCGCGAACGCAGGATGCGCGGGCCTTCGTGCTCGCCATCGACGATATTGAAACATCGGTTCGCACCGCCCAGATCGTGCGCACGCATTTCCCGCATGTGCCGATCTACGCGCGCGCCAGAAACCGGCAGCATGTGCATCGCCTGATGGACCTGGGCATCGAAGATATCGAGCGCGAGACCTTCTTGTCCTCTCTGGAATTGACAAAAGACTTGCTGAAGGGGTTGGGAACGCCTGAGACGCGGGCCAAATGGGTAATAGACACTTTTCTGGAGAGCGACGAGCGCCGTCTCTACGACGATTACAAGCATTACACCGACCTGGAAAAGGTGCAGCTCTATGCGCGGCGGCAGTCGCAGGAGCTGGAAGAGCTGTTCGCGCAGGACGCCGACGAGCGGGCCAAGAAGGTCGAGCCGCTTCCCAGCAAGAAGACCGGCACGACCGGCAAGGTTGCTTAGAGCGGGATAAGAGTTGGAGAGCAAAGACGGGCAATGACGAATAGCGGCAGTAATTTCATCAATATCGGCGAGCGCACGAACGTGACCGGCTCGGCCAAATTCCGTAAGCTGATCGAGGCGGACGACTACGACGCGGCGCTGGCGGTGGCGCGCGAGCAGGTCGAGAACGGCGCGAACATCATCGACATCAACATGGATGAGGGCCTGCTCGACTCAGAGAAGGCGATGGTGACGTTTCTCAATCTGATCGCGTCGGAGCCCGATATTTCCCGCGTGCCGGTAATGATCGACTCGTCCAAATGGCCCGTGATCGAGGCTGGCCTGAAATGCGTTCAGGGCAAGGCGATCGTCAATTCCATCAGCATGAAGGAAGGCGAGGAGCCGTTCGTCGAGCAGGCGCGGAAAATTCTGCGTTATGGCGCGGCGGTCGTCGTAATGGCTTTCGACGAGGCCGGCCAGGCCGACATCGCCGAGCGCAAATTCGAAATTTGCGAGCGGGCCTACGACATCTTGACCAAGCAGGTGGGCTTCCCGCCCGAGGACATCATTTTCGACCCGAACATTTTCGCCGTGGCGACCGGCATCGAGGAGCACAACAACTACGCCATCGAATTCATCGAGGCGACGCGCCGGATCAAAGCCGAGCTGCCCTACGCGCATGTATCGGGCGGCGTCTCGAACCTGTCCTTTTCCTTCCGCGGCAATGAGACCGTGCGGCAGGCGATGCACTCGGTGTTTCTTTATCACGCCATCCAGGCGGGGATGGATATGGGCATCGTCAATGCTGGGCAGCTCGCGGTCTACGACACGATCGAGCCCGAATTGCGCGAGTTGGTCGAGGATGTGATCCTGAACCGGCGGGCGGATTCGACGGACCGGCTGTTGGAAGCCGCCGAGCGCTTCAAGACCGGCGAAAAGCGCAAGAGCGCCGTCGATCTTTCCTGGCGTGAAAAGCCCGTCGCCGAGCGGCTGACCCATTCGCTCGTGCAAGGCATCGCCGACTATATCGAAGCGGACACCGAGGAAGCGCGTCACAATTACGCCCGCCCGCTGCATGTCATCGAAGGCCCGCTGATGGACGGCATGAACGTCGTCGGCGATTTGTTCGGCGCGGGCAAGATGTTCCTCCCGCAAGTGGTGAAATCGGCACGGGTGATGAAGAAGGCGGTCGCCTATCTGATGCCGTTCATGGATGCCGAGAAGCGCGAGATGGGGCTTGAGGACAAGCCCGCCGCCGGCAAGATCGTCATGGCGACCGTCAAGGGCGACGTGCACGACATCGGCAAGAACATCGTCGGCGTTGTCCTGCAATGCAACAATTACGAGGTGATCGACCTCGGCGTGATGGTTCCCGCGCAGCGCATCCTCGATACGGCGCGCGAGGTGAAGGCGGATATGATCGGGCTGTCCGGTCTGATTACGCCGAGCCTCGATGAAATGTGCCATGTCGCGGCGGAGATGGAGCGCACCGGCTTTTCCGTGCCGCTGCTGATTGGCGGCGCGACGACCAGCCAGGTGCATACCGCCGTCAAGATCAGCCCCAACTACAAGCGCAACCAGGCGATCTATGTGACCGATGCCAGCCGCGCGGTCGGGGTGGTCTCCAAATTGCTCGGCGAGGACAGCGAGAGCTATATCGAGGCCATCCGAGCCGACTATGCGAAGCTGAAGCTGGCGCATGAGCGCGGCCGCGGCGCCAAGACGCGCACCTCGCTCGCCGCCGCGCGGGCTAACAAGCTTGCGCTCGATTGGGCCGCTTATGCGCCGCCGCGCCCCAGCTTTCTCGGCACGCGCGCCTTCCCCAATTATGACCTTGCCGGCCTCGTCCCCTATATCGACTGGACGCCGTTCTTTTCGACCTGGGAAATCAAGGGCACCTATCCCTTGGTGCTGGAGGACAGCCGCTACGGCGAGGCCGCCCGCCCGCTCTTTGAGGACGCTAAGGCAATGCTGGCGCAGATGGTCGCCGAGAAATGGGTGACGGCCAGCGGGGTGATCGGCTTCTGGCCGGCGAATGCCGTCGGCGATGACGATATCCGGCTTTACACGGACGAGGCGAGAAACACGCCACTGGCCACGCTTCATACGCTGCGCCAGCAGATCAGCCGTGGCGGCGGCAACCGCGCCAACACCGCGCTTGCCGATTTCATCGCGCCGGCGGGCAGCGGCAAGGCGGATTACATTGGCGGCTTCGCGGTGACGGCGGGGCTTGGCGAGGACGCCATCGCCGAACGGTTCGAGCGCGCCAATGATGATTATTCCAAAATCATGGTCAAGGCGCTCTCGGACCGCCTGGCCGAGGCGTTCGCCGAACACATGCATGAGCGCGTGCGCCGCGAATTCTGGTGGTATGCGCCGGAGGAAACCTTGACGCCGGACGACCTCATCAGGGAGCGCTATCGCGGCATTCGCCCGGCGCCGGGCTATCCCGCTCAGCCCGATCACACGGAAAAATCGACGCTGTTCGATCTGCTCGACGCGGAGCGCGCAACCGGAATGCGGCTCACCGAAAGCTTCGCCATGATTCCCGGCGCGGCGGTTTCCGGCCTCTATTTCGCGCACCCGGACAGCCATTATTTCGGCGTCGGCAAGATCGAACGCGATCAGGTCGAGGACTACGCCCGCCGCAAGGACTGGCCATTGGCGAAAGCGGAAAAATGGCTCGCCCCGATCATGAATTACGACCCGGCAGCCGATGACGACAGGCCGCCTGAGCTGCGCAAGGCGAGCTGACCCAACGTTGGGCCTCGGCTACATGCCCGGCCGGTTCGAAAGCCGGTCGCAGGTTTCCAGACAGGTTTTCATGACTGCGACGCAGAGTTCTTTCGGCCGCATGTCCATGCATTCATTGTAATTGGCAAAGCACGCGCTCCAGCAACTGCCGCCGCCGCCATTGGCGCCTGCTCGGATGTCCCGCGCCGGCCGCAAGCCGCCGGTCGAATGCGGCAGGCATTGACGCGCCTGAGCGGCGGAGCTTGCCGCGCAAACGAGGGACGATTGAGAAGCGCCGGGCACCGCCTCGGCTGGTGAAATTGCCGGAAGAAGAGAAACCGCAACCAGAAATTTGAAGATCGCCAATTTGAACATCGTCAATCACCGCAGTATGTAGACATGCAATCTTAAACGCGCCGTTAGCGTCGCCTGCCAAGGGTATTCGTCACGCCTTTGGCGATTGAGCCAGCCGTCCCAACCGCCGATGAAATCGGGCCGCCCCGTCCGCCTTGGTCTGCGCCTCCCGCCGAACCGGCATGGCCAGCCCCCGTGCCGGAGCCATTGTCGTCCAACCTGCCGAGCAGGGGCCGTTGCGTGAGACCGTTGCCCACCGCATCCGCTAATCCACCTCCCGACGAAGCGATTGATCCTTGCCCGCAGCCGGAGATGCAGGCGGCGCCCGTCGCCATCTTTTCCCCGCCGAGCGGGTCGGCGAAGCGGTCTGCAAGCAGCGATGTGTCGCCCCCGGCACGGAGCAAGCCCGATTCGCGGCCGCCCAAACCATCGGTCAGCGCGCCGGGCGTTCCATCGAGCTTGCCGAGGAGCGCGCGAGATTCGGCGCCGGACACAAGCGGCAGGCTATGAGCGGAGACGAAATCTGGGTTGATTCCCGACACAATCGCGGGCGATACGGCATTGAGCCCTTCGGTAATCCGATCAAGCCCCGCGCCGACGCCATTCAAAATATGGCTGGTCGTCTCCGCAGCTTTCGGCATGACGGCGTCGACGAGCGTGCCCGCCGTTTCGGCAACGCCGCCGGCGAGTTTATTGGCGGGCGCCGTTAGCCCGGAGGCCAGGCCTCCCGTCGTATCGTCCAGCAATCCAGTGACGCCGCCCACAAGCCCTTGCGCGCCCTCCAGCACGTTGTGCGTCGTATTTTGAACGTTGGAGGCGAGAGTTTGGACAGTTTTGTCCGTAGCGGAAACGATGCCTTCGACTGTGCTTGTAAGACTGCCCGCAAACGATTCCGTCACTGAGCCAAGGCCCGTCAGCAGCGTTGTGAATGGCGAGGCATCTTGTCCAATCAGCGGGTCTGTCAGCGCGTCGAGGCCGCCCGATAACTCATCCGTGACCAGCGCGATGTTCTGCGCGGTACCCGCGCCAGATGCCTCGACGCCGAACAATCGCCTCGCACTCGCGATGACTGTGCTCACGCCCTGGCGAAACGCGCCCGCCGCTGCGTCCAGCACCATACGCAGGCTTTGAATTGCGCTCTGAACGTAGGCGGTTGCCGCTTGGACCGCGGCGCCAGCGTCGGCACGCACCGCTTCGCCAATGCCTGCCCCGCTCAGCGTGCCTGAGCCGGAAGCGGCGCCAGAGGAGTCAGCGTAAACGGTCACGCTCTCTGATCGCGTGTGCCCTCCCCGAACGCTCGCCTGGGCGAAAGAAAACGCCATCAAAATTGGGAGTTCGTCTGGAATTGACGAGAGATGGCCGGATTTAGCCGGCGCCCGCTCTTGCTGCTGGGCGGGCCGCGCTGCCGGATCGAGCTTTAATACGGGCAGATTCGGCGATTGCGTGTAAATGAACACGAAAGCCGCCGCGCCCCCCGCCGCCCTGACCGAAAATCCCCCCAGATTGTAGTTTACGTCGAGAAATCCCGGCAGCGTCGCCAGCATCACCGCGCCCGAGAGCGACAGAATAATCTTTAGAAAATACATGCTGCTCGCGGACAGAACATGGTCTTGGAAGATCATGTAAGTAGTAAGGCTTACCACCCAAGCGACTGTCAAAGACGCGATCACGCGCTCCGTGCGGTACAACGGTAGAGCAGATTGCAGGCTACTTGGCGCACTCATGATAACGAAACCCAACACTGAACGATAAACTGTCGCTCACATGATTTGCAAAGTGCTAAGCAGCTTGCAATAAGGTTTGAGTTTGGCGTTAACTGATCGGTTATCGGCTCAAATAGGCCGCCACAACCTTGGATAGGCTTGTAGATGATGAGGTGCTCTGGACGTCAAGAACAATGCTTTGCCTCAGATTTTCTACGTATACAACTGAGGATGGGGCATCTCCCAAAACTCAACGCGGCGAAATATTGCGGAATTGACAGTTTATGTTGCTTGCACGCAACTCGGTTTTTACGTATGCCGTCGTCACGTCGTGAGCATTTGCGGCTGACCAATTTATTACGGTCAAAGCTCGGCATTGCCATAACCGTCAGATCCGGAAGACTGTCCGTCCATCCAATTGAACCTTTTTCCCAGCTGGGGCGACCCATGATACGACGACGCGCACCGTCGAGGCTGGCGCGATCATGACGGCCGCTGACGACCGGGACCTCATCCGGCGCATCGCCGCTCGCGATCAGACCGCCATGACCGCTCTATATGCGCGCCATCATGTCCGCCTCTACCGCTATCTGGCGAGGCTGACGCGGAACGAGGCAGTGGCGGAAGAGCTGATGAATGAAGTCTTTTTGGAGACATGGCGCAAGGCGGGCAGCTACGAGGGACGGTCTTCCGTTTCAACCTGGCTGTTTTCCATCGGCCACAACCGGGCGATCAGCCTGATGCGCAAGCGCGGCGAAGCCGCGCTCGACGAAGCCGCCACCGCGCAGATCGCAGATGAGGAGGACACACCCGAGGTCGCCCTGCAAAAGCGCGGCAAGGCGGACATCATGCGCGCCTGCATCGAGCGCCTGTCGCCGGATCACCGCGCCATCATTGACCTTGTTTACTATCACGATGCCTCCGTGACGGAGGCTGCCGAGATCGTCGGCATCCCGGAAAACACTGTGAAAACGCGAATGTTCTACGCACGCAAGAAGCTGGCGGAAATGATACGGGAGGCCGGTCTTGACCGGGGATGGCCATGATTGATGCCAAAATTCAAGAGCGCGATGAAATCGAGATGCTGCTGCCCTGGTATGAGACCGGCAGGCTAAGCGCCGCCGACATGCGCCGCGTTGAGGCTTATTTGCGTCTCCATCCGGAGATGACGGCGCGGCTGGCACTTATCCGGGAGGAGCTGGCTGAGACGATCGCGGGCAATGAGATGCTTGGAATGCCGAACTTTTCGGCGCGCGACCGGCTTATGGCGCAAATCGCCGCTGACGCGGGAGCCATGCCGCAAGCCGGAGCTGGTCTTAAGGCATGGTGGACTCGGTGGCTGCCGGAAGGGCTCTCGCCTGGCCTTGCGCTGGCGGCGGCCGCGGCCGTGTTGGTGATCCTCGTGCAAGCGGCGGCGCTGATTTCGCTCAATTTACGCGACGCGGGCGATGACGGCTATCGGGTCGCTTCCGGCAAGCAGGCGCAATCCGCCGAGGCCGGCACGCTCCTGCTCATTCGTTTCGCCGAGACGGCAAGCGCCGGCGAGATCGCTGCGCTGCTGCAATCGGTCGGCGGCACCATCGTCGATGGTCCCAAGCCGGGCGGCATGTTCAAACTGCGCGTTTCGCCGCGCATTCTGTCCACGGCGGAACGCGATACGATCTTGGCGAAGCTGCGGCAAAAAACTGATATAGTGACCTTCTTGGCGCCTGCGGGTTAGGCTGGAAATGCGCGGGCGACGAGCGCGGCGTCACGCCGCCAATAAGCGTTCAGGGAGTGCGCCATGAACCGAATAAATGCCGCTCGCGTCACTGGCTTTCTGGCGGGGTTGTGCGTCTTTTGTTTGCTGATCGCAGCGTTGACTCCAGCGGTCGCTCAAAGAAACACCCAGGGTGGGTCGGGCGGCGGCGGCGGCGGCAACGCCGGCGGGCTCATCTTGAGGTTTGCCCCAGCCATTATTGAAGGCCTCCGCAACAACTCCGAACAGCCCGACAAAACGAAGCCGCGCCGGAAGAAGGCGAACACCGCCGTCGATGACGATCCGGGGCCAAAGGTGAAAAAACAGCGGCAGATTTCCCGTCCGCCGGTGCAACAGGCTGGTCCTTTGCCGCCAGGGCGATTGCTGCCGCCTTCATTTAGCGCGTCCGACATACCGCCCTTTCCGCAGAGCGTGGCAGCCATGCTCGCCGAGCGGCCACAGTTCAAACCTGGCGAAATCGTCCTGATGGTCCGCGGCGAGGAGCCGGACATCGTTGCAGTGCAGGTCGCCCAAAGCTACAACCTGATCCTCTTGGAGACGATGAGCTTGACGCTGCTCGGCACGAGCCGCGTCTACCGCTTCAGCGTGCCGGATGGCCGGCCGGTCGAAACTATCGTGGCGGCCGTGACCAACGTGCCGGGTGTCGGCTTTGCATCGGCAGATTCATATTATTGGCTGCAGGGCGGTATTGGCAAGCAAGCCGATTTGCAGTACGCGCTACCGAAGATGCATGTGGCGGCGGCGCAGGCGATGGTCAGCGGCCGGGGCATGACGGTGGCCGTGATCGACTCAGGGGTGGATGCCAGCCATCCATCGCTGAAAAACGCCAATCTCACCCTTTATGATGCGGTAAACGGAGGCGTTCTTGGCCCAGATATGCACGGCACCGCGATCACAGGCATCATTGCCGCAAGCGGGGACATAAGGGGCGTAGCGCCGGGCGCGAAAATCCTCGCCATGCGCGCATTTGCTGCCGAACGCCCGGGAGCGCCGCCAATGACAAGCGCGACGACGCTCGCGCGCGCCGTCGATGTTGCCTTTAGCCAGGGCGCGCGGATCTTCAATATGAGCTTTGCCGGCCGGCGGGACCCGCTCTTGATCGAAATGATCGACGCCGCCTATGCGCGCGGCGCTGTTTTCGTCGCGGCGGCGGGAAACGAGGGACCGGATGCGCCGCCCGCCTACCCCGCCGCGCATGACAAGGTGATCGCCATCACCGCCACCGATCAAGCGGATGCCCTCTACGGTCAGGCCAATCGCGGCGGCTATGTGCTGGCGGCGGCGCCGGGCGTGGACATCCTTGCGCCCGTCATGGGCAAGGGCTTCGATTATCTCTCCGGCACCTCGTTTGCCGCCGCGCACGTCACCGGGATCATCGCTCTGCTGATGGAGCGCAATCCGCAGCTCACGACGGAAACGATCCGCGGCGTACTGGTCAAGGCCGCGCGCGATCTCGGAGCGAAGGGGCAGGACCACGATTTTGGGGCCGGTCTGACGGATGCCTACGGCGCGCTACTGCTTGTCGGCAAGAAGTAGACTGCTGAGGGCCAGCTAACCCGAGCAGACTCACCCAAGCAGCCCAGTGCCACTCGGAGCGTGCTTCGGGAAAAGCCGCTCGTAGCGGCGGATCATTACATTTCTGAAGATCAGCAGAAGCGCCACAATCGCGAATGCGCCGAAATGCGTGACCATGATCAGCTCGCCGCGATCGCCGTAGAAGGCGCCGGCGAGCCAGCGCGCGGTTTCCGGCGTATTGGCGAGATCGCTGCGAAAACGCGTCACCAGATCGAGGCGCATCGCTTCCACAAGATTATAGGTGCTGATTAGCGCATTGCCGTTAATGAAGGCGAAGGCGCTATAGGCAAATAGGGCGGTCGCGCGCTCGATCAAAAGGAGCGGGCGATGCACGAGAAAGAAAAACCAGAACAGGCCGAGATGGACGACGATATACATCGACCACTGGCTGTCGATCTGATGGCCGGTCTCCACCATCGCTTCGAGCACTGCGGCTGCGTTCATAAAATCCCCCTACACCCTTGCCCGAGCAGCTGGCGGAGCGCGGGGACACATCAAAATTTCCCAGCGCTTTAAGTCGATTACGCCGAACAGACGTCAGCATCGCATTTAGGACGCCATCCCCGGCCAAGGCTATATGTTTTTGATTTAAATTGCTTTCTACCTGAAGAGTAACCGGCGGCTTGCCTCAGAACATGGCGGGATGGACCCGATCCGGCGGCGTATGGCCGTCGAGAAAGGTCTTCACATTGATGATGACCTTCTCGCCCATGTCGATGCGGCCCTCGATCGTCGCCGATCCCATATGCGGCAGCACGACCACCTGGTTGCTCTTCAGCAGCCGCGGATTGATCGCCGGCTCGTGCTCGAACACATCGAGACCCGCACCGGCGATCTCCTTCGCCTCGATCATGCGGGCGAGCGCATTCTCGTCGATGACCTCACCGCGCGCTGTGTTGACGACGAAGGCGCTCGGCTGCAGCAGTTTCAAACGCCGCGCCGAGAGCAGATGATAGGTCGCTGGCGTGTGCGGGCAGTTTACCGAGACGATGTCGACAGTGGCGAGCATCTGGTCGAGGCTTTCCCAGTAGGTCGCGCCAAGTTCGGCCTCGATCTCTGGGAGCACCCGGCGGCGGTTGTGGTAGTTGATGTCGAGCCCGAACGCGCGGGCCCGCCGCGCCACAGCCTGCCCGATCCGGCCCATCCCGATAATGCCGAGCTTCTTGCCGTAAATGCGGTGGCCCAACATCCAGGTGGGCGACCAGCCGCGCCAATCGGCGGCGCCATCCCTCAGGAATTTTGCGCCCTCGGCGAGCCGGCGCGGCACCGCGAGGATGAGGGCCATCGTCATATCGGCGGTGTCTTCGGTCAACACGCCTGGGGTGTTGGTAACGATGATGCCGCGGTTGCGGGCCGTTTCCAGGTCGATATTGTCAACGCCGGTGCCGAAATTGGCGATAAGTTTCAAATTCGGCCCGCTTTGCGCCAAAACCGTTCGGTCGATCCGGTCGGTAACGGTCGGAACGAGCACTGTCGCGGCCTGCACGGCGCGAATAAGCTCCTCCCGGCTCATCGGCGCGTCGGTCTGATTGAACTGGGCGTCGAACAATTCACGCATCCGCGCCTCGACCGCGTGCGGCAGCTTTCTTGTGACAATGACGAGAGGTTTTTCGGAATTCATTCGGAACGTCTCCCGGGGGGGAAAGTCATCTCAGAGTTTTATGAAGTGCGAAAAGATCATCCGGCAAAATCCGGCCCCTTGTCTACCAGAAGCTGCTGGCAATGACAAAGCAGGAGATATCTTGCCAGACCGCATTCCGCGCGACATTAAAGCGCCTGCGTCATGCGTGGCGCGCAAAGGGAGGCAAACAGTGAGCCGCATTGCGATCATTATGGCCCTTAGCTTAGGCTGGACCGCCGCTCTTGGCCATCAGACAAGCGCGCAAAACGCGGGCATCGACCTGTCCTCCCGCAAGAAAGGTCCGAGCAGCGGGTTGCCGACGCCGCGTTTCGTGAGCCTCAAATCCGACGAGGTCAATGTGCGCAAAGGTCCGGGCTGGGATCACGGCGTTTCCTGGGTCTTCCGGCGCGCCGGGCTGCCTGTCGAGGTGATCGCGGAATCAGACGTCTGGCGCCAGGTGCGCGACAGCGAGGGCGCAACTGGCTGGGTGCTCGGGACGTTGCTCAGCGGCCGGCGCACCGTCCTCGTTGCGCCCTGGGAAGCGAATACGCGCACCGTCGACCTGCAGGACGGGGCAAGCAAGTCGTCACAGCTAACGGCCAAACTCGCTCCGGGTGTACTCGGCGATGTGTCGGTGTGCGACGGAATTTGGTGCAAAATCACTGCCGGCGGGGTGTCCGGCTATATCGCCCAGGATTTCGTCTGGGGCGCCTATCCAGGCGAAAAGGTCAACTAGAAGGACGCGCTTGCCGGTCTTTCTTGACCAGGCGCACCAGCACGTCGATCCGGGAAACCGCCATGCCCTCGGGCAGCTGCGGCACCGAAAGAACCGAAACTGTATCGCTTTCGATGTCCATCAGCGAGCCGTCATGCTCGAAATAAAAATGATGGTGATTGGAGGTGTTGGTGTCGAAATAGGTTTTTGATCCCTCGATGGCGACCTCGCGCAGAAGGCCTGCCTCGGTGAATTGATGCAAGGTGTTGTAGACCGTGGCGAGCGATACCGGAATGCTGTCGCGCAAGGCTTCGTCGTGCAGCATCTCAGCTGTCAGGTGCCTGTCGCCCGCGCCAAACAACAGGGCGCCCAACGCCACGCGCTGCCTAGTAGGGCGCAGGCCCACGATCTTCAGGCGCTCGGCGATCGTTTGGTCTGATACGTGACGGTTCATCGGGGTGTTAATGTCCTTGCGTGCGATCGCTAAAAATATATTGTGTAGCCGCTTTCAAAGCAACTAAATGCTCATTCGTGTCGCCGTCCCGTCAGACCGAGAGGCAGGCTTTTGCATTGCTGCCGCGTTATGTTAGGTAACTGGGCTGGAATGGGAATGATCTTCTCCCGATTGCACATGGTAT
The DNA here is from genome assembly GCA_031399085.1 of Rhodomicrobium sp. GTDB lineage: Bacteria > Pseudomonadota > Alphaproteobacteria > Rhizobiales > Rhodomicrobiaceae > R-RK-3. The sequence continues at coordinate 106,802 of JANNOQ010000048.1, read as the reverse complement.
AAAGATACGATGGCCGAACGCCAACAGGCTTACGACTACATGGATCTCCTGGCCTGCGGGCGCGGCGAATTGTTCGGGGCTGGCAATCCGCAATTGCCGCTGCCGCCGATGCTGATGTTCGACCGTATCACGCATATTTCCGAAAGCGGCGGCGAACATGATAAGGGCCGGGTGGTCGCCGAGTTGGAGGTCAAACCGGATCTTTGGTTTTTTGCCTGTCACTTCAAGGGCGATCCGGTGATGCCCGGATGCCTTGGCCTGGATGCCTTGTGGCAAATGCTGGGCTTTTTTCTTGGCTGGGTTGGCGGTCAGGGCCGCGGCCGCGCGATTGGCGTTGGCGAGGTCAAACTGACCGGCATGGTCACGCCCACGATCAAGAAGCTTGAATACATCGTCGATCTGAAGCGCGTTATCAGGCGCAAGCTGACATTGGGCATTGGCGATGGCCTCGTGAAGGCGGACGGCGCGACGATCTACCTAGCCAAGGATTTGCGAGTCGGGTTGTTCGAGGCGACCTCCTCCGATGCCGCCGTCGGCCTATGAAGCGCGATCGGGAAAAAGTTCGGCTTCAATCCCGGAAATGCGACACAATATGATTTGAATGCTGCGTCGCTGGCGATGTGGGCTGTGGACTTGGCCCGGTTGGCTGCCGTGCTGAATGCGGGTAGAGGAGACAAGAGGGGTTTCCATGAGACGCGTCGTCGTTACAGGCTTGGGGATTGTGTCCTCGATCGGCAATAACGCCCAAGAGGTGTTGGCGTCCTTGCGCGAGGCTCGCTCCGGCATTGTCCGGGCGAAGGACTATGCCGAACTGGGCTTCCGCTGCCAGGTTCACGGCGCGCCGACGCTGGACTGGGAAAATATTGTCGACCGCAAGATCCGCCGCTTCATGGGCGCAGGCGCGGGATGGAACTATATTTCCATGCAGCAGGCCATCCAGGATGCGGGGCTTGAGGACAAGGACATCTCGCATGAGCGCACGGGGCTGATCATGGGCTCAGGCGGGCCATCGACCCGCGCCATCGTGCAGGCTGCCGACACCACCCGCTCCAAGGGCCCGCGTAAGGTCGGACCTTTCGAGGTGCCCAAAGCCATGTCGAGCACGAATTCCGCGACGCTAGCGACGCCCTTTAAGATCAAAGGCGTGAATTACTCCATCTCCTCGGCCTGCTCTACCTCGGCCCATTGCATCGGCAACGGCGCAGAGCTGATCCAGTGGGGCAAGCAGGATATCGTCTTTGCAGGCGGTGGCGAGGAACTCGACTGGACGCTTTCAGTGCTGTTTGACTCAATGAACGCCATGTCGTCCGACTTCAACGACGCGCCAGAAAAATCGAGCCGCGCCTATGATCTCAAGCGCGACGGGTTTGTGATCGCGGGCGGCGCCGGCGTTCTGGTTCTGGAAGAATTGGAGCACGCCAAGGCTCGGGGCGCCAAGATTTATGCCGAGGTTGCCGGCTATGGCGCGACGTCCGATGGCTACGATATGGTCCAACCCTCCGGCGAGGGCGCGGTGCGCTGCATCAACCTCGCGATGGAGGGACTCGATTGCAAGATCGACTACATCAATCCGCACGCAACCTCAACACCGATCGGCGACATCAGAGAGATCGAGGCAATTCGCGAAGTCTTCGGCAGCGACATTCCGCCAATCTCGGCGACGAAATCCCTGACCGGCCATTCGCTGGGAGCGGCCGGCGTTCAAGAGGCGATCTATTCGTTGTTGATGATGAAAAACGGATTCATTTGCGAATCGGCCAACATCGAAGAGCTTGATCCGGTTTTCAATGATGTTCCTATCGTCAGGGAGCGTCTGGACAACCTTGAACTAAATTGCGTAATGTCGAACAGCTTTGGCTTCGGGGGCACGAACGCCACGCTGGTCTTCAAGCGCTATAGCGCGTAAGCGTTCGGTTCTGCGGCCTTCTAGCCGCTAGGCAAAAAAATCTGACACCGAGAGCGACGATGACAGGGATTGATATCGCCAAGCCAGGGCCGCTCATGGCCGGCAAGCGCGGGCTTATCATGGGCGTCGCCAACGATCGCTCCATCGCCTACGGCATCGCCCGAGTGCTCGCGGGCCACGGGGCGGAGCTGGCCTTTACCTATCAAGGTGATGCCTTTGGCCGGCGCGCTATTCCGCTTGCGCAAGCGCTTGGCGGCACGATCATCTCGCCCTGCGATGTGATGGATCTGGCCTCGGTCGATGCGGCGTTCAACGAGATCGGTGAAAAATGGGGCTCGCTGGATTTCATCGTCCACGCGCTCGCCTTTTCCGACCGCAACGAACTGAAAGGCCGTTACGCCGACACCAGCCGGGAGAATTTCATCAACACGATGGTGATCTCCTGCTTCTCCTTTACCGAAGTCGCCAAGCGCGCCGCCGCGCTGATGCCGCATGGCGGCTCGATCATCACGCTGACCTATGCCGGCTCGATGCGTGTCGTGCCGCGCTATAATGTCATGGGTATCGCAAAGGCGGCGCTTGAGGCGTCGGTGCGCTATCTGGCGATGGATTTCGGCCCGCAGAACATCCGGGTGAACGCGCTCTCGCCTGGGCCGATGCGCACGCTGGCCGGAGCGGGCATTTCGGATGCGCGGGTGCTGTTCAACTTCCAGAAAATGCATGCTCCGCTCGGCCGCACGCCGACGCTGGATGAAGTGGGCGGCGCGGCGCTTTATCTCTTGTCGGATCTTTCGACGGCAGTAACCGGCGAAATCCACTATGTGGATTCGGGGTATAATACTGTCGCCATGCCGCGCCCGGAGACCATCAAGGAAACCGGTGAAGCCACGGCCCTTGCTAGCAATGGCGAGGCGGCGGGAACTGACGTGCTTAAGGCGCAGGCTGCGGAATAACTTCCCTCATGCCGCCTTCGGCTTGTGGATGGCGAGGTCTCTAATCGTCGGCTCCCGCCCGTTTAGCGGATTATCCCGGTCCCAGCCATAATTCATCGTCTCGAAGCGGCCGCCGAGCGCGTCGTAGATCAGCAATCTGCCGGTCAGCGATTGGCCGATGCCGAGCAGTTCCTTCAAGACCTCGACGGCCTGAAGCGTACCGATCACGCCCGCGACCGCGCCGAGAATGCCCGCCTCTTCGCAGCTGGCAATCGTTCCTGGCGGCGGCGCTTCGGGAAAGATGCAGCGATAGGACGGGTTCGGATTGCCGTCTTCGCCCGTCTCGAAGGCGCGGAAAGTCGAGAGATAGCCGTCGAACGGGCCGAGTGCGCCGAACACCAGCGGCTTTTTGGCCAGGTAGCAGGCGTCGTTTACGAGATAGCGCGTGGCGAAATTGTCCGAGCCGTCGGCGACGATGTCATACGCCGAAATTAGCTGCATCGCGTTTTCAGCCGTCAGCCGATGCGGGATGATGTCCGGCGCGACATGCGGATTGATGCGCGTCAGGGTCTCCGCCGCGCTTTCCGCCTTCAGCACGCCGACGCGGGCCGTATCATGCACGATCTGGCGCTGTAAATTGTCGATCGACACGCGGTCGTCATCCGCGATGCCAATATGGCCGACGCCCGCCGCCGCCAGATACATCAGCATCGGCGAGCCAAGCCCGCCCGCGCCGATGACCAGTACCCGCGCGTCCTTCAGGGTCTGCTGACCGGCGCCGCCGACTTCCTTGAGCAGCAAATGCCGCTTATAGCGTTGGATTTCGGAGCTGGTGAGACCCATGACAGGCTTTACCTTACCGGCCCGTGGACCCAAATCCGCCGCCGCCGCGCCGGCTTTCCTCAAGCTCGGTCACGACCTCCCATGAGGCGCGCGAAACCGGCGCAATTACAAGCTGGGCGATCCGCGCGCCGCGTTCAACGGGGTAGGTCTCAAGGCCGAGATTGACCAGCAGCACCTTGACCTCGCCGCGATAGTCGGCGTCAATCGTGCCGGGGCTGTTCAGAACCGTCACACCGTAACTGACCGCGATGCCGGAGCGCGGCCGGATTTGCGCCTCGAATCCGGCGGGAATTTCGATAGCGAGGCCTGTGGGGATCAGCGCGCGCTCCCCCGCCGGGAGGAAGATCGTTTCATCCTCGGCGAGCGCCGCGAGCAGATCCATGCCGGCCGCGCGCTCGGTTTGATAATGCGGCAAGGGCAGCCCGTCGCCATGCGGCAGGCGCTGGACGCGGATGACCGGATGCCGGAAACTTTGAAAAAACGGCCGGTTCAGCATCGGTTTATTCCGCCGCCGCCCATTGGCCGCGCCCGCGCTCGCGCAGGAAAGCCGCCGCCCGCTGCATTAGTTCCAGGCCGACCGCTTCCTTTGGCATATGCGGCCAGCTCTCCACGCCTTGCGCGGTGATGAGCTGCACCTCGTTTTCACTACCCCCCATGACACCCTTCTCCGCCGACACATCATTCGCCACGATCCAGTCACAGCCCTTCGCAGCCAGCTTTTTCGTCGCGTAGGTCACGACATTCTCCGTCTCGGCGGCAAAGCCGATGACCAGAGGCGGGCGAAGGCTTCTGTGCTTGGCAATTATCGTCAGGATATCTGGATTCTCGACAAGGGCGAGGGCCGGCAATCTTCCTTTCCCAACTTTCTTCATCTTTTCGTCATGAACGGCGGCGGCCCGCCAATCCGCGACGGCGGCGGCAAAGATGGCGATGTCAGCCGGCAGCGCGGCTTCGACGGCGGCCAGCATGTCGCGGGCGGTCTCCACGCGGATGATATCGACGCCGTGCGGCGGCTTCAAGCCCACGGGACCCGCCACCAGCGTCACCCGCGCGCCCAGAGCGGCGGCGGCGGCGGCGATGGCGAAGCCCTGCTTGCCGGAGGAGCGGTTGGCGATGTAGCGGACGGGGTCGATCGGCTCGTGCGTCGGCCCCGCCGTAATCAGCACATGCGCGCCTTTCAGCAGCAGAGCCTTGCCAACCGACAGCAGCCTGTCGGCTGCGTCGAGAACCTCCGCTGGCTCGGCCATCCGCCCGACGCCCCATTCATTGCAGGCCATCGCCCCTTCCCCCGGACCGACGAAATGCACGCCGTCCGCACGAAGCTGCTTACAATTGCGCCGGGTCGCCGGGTTCTCCCACATCTTCCAATTCATGGCGGGCGCGGCAAGAATCGGCTTGTTCGAGGCAAGCAGAACCGCAGTCGCCAGATCGTCGGCGAGGCCGTGCGCCATGCGGGCGAGGAGATTGGCGGTCGCCGGGGCGATAATGATGACGTCCGCATCGCGCGAAAGCTGGATATGGCCGATCTCGGTTTCGTCCTTAAGGTCGAAAAGATCGGTAAACGCCTTCTCCTCGCAGAGCGTCGAAACCGAGAGCGGCGTCACGAAGTGCTGCGCCCCTGCGGTTAGCACGGCCCGCACCCGCGCGCCGCGTTCTCGGGCGCGCCGGATCAGATCGAGCGATTTGTAGGCGGCGATGCCTCCGCCGATAATGAGCAGGATGGATGTTCCGTGCACGGGCGCCGCCAGGTTGAATGCGACTGTCGACTGCCAGTTATATCATAACGCTAAGCCGAATTTGCCAGTTTCGCACTTTCGCCGGGCCAAGCCGGTATTGATTTTGCGTTTCGGAGCCTTGGCCAAACGCGTCCGCCGCGCTAAAGCTTGGCGATGCCGATTCCAGCCGCGCAAAGGACCAATTTTCGATGAGCGATGAAAAGCATGGCATCGACCGCCAGGCGTCGACGGACGATTGGTTCGAATCCCTTATCGAACGCGCGATGCTGTCGAGCCGTTGGCTTCTCATCATTTTCTATTTCGGATTGGCGTTTGCGCTTGCCGTATATGCGATCGCCTTCGTCTATAAATGCATCAAGCTTTCCATGAGTGTTTTTACGCTTTCCGACAATGAAGTCATCCTTGCGATGCTTGGCCTTATCGACGCCTGCCTTGTCGCCAGCTTGATGGTCATGGTCATGCTGAGCGGCTATGAGAATTACATTAGCCGGCTCGATCGGGGCAATGCGAGCGAGCTGACATGGCTCGGCAAAATCGACACCGGCAGCCTGAAGGTCAAAATCGCCTCCTCGATTGTGGCGATATCGTCGATCCATTTGCTGCAAGTCTTCCTGAACGCGCCGCAATACGACAATCAGAAAATCATGTGGACGACGCTCATCCATTTGGCCTTTGTGCTCAGCGCGTTCGCGCTTGCGGTGGTGGATCGGATTTCGGCGGGGGGCGGGAAAGTTGAAGCTCCGGAAAAACCATAGATCGCAATTTCATGTCGGCAACCGGACGCTAGCTTATGTGGCGACGCGCTTCCAACGCGGACCAACAGGCGCATGTCAACTTGTCGCTCAAGATCGAAGATAAACAAGACCCATTCAACCTATTCAGACGTCATTAAGCCTCGTAAATCGACACTCCCAGAATGATGAATTCGAGAAGGAGAAGTTGATGCGTAGCCTATACTTTATCGGGGCTTTCGCGATCGCGGCGGGCGTAGCCATGCCATCCGTGAACGCTGCCCCACCGGTCATGCTCGATCAGGGCGCGGCAGGTAAAAACAGCCTGGTTACGCAGGCGCATTATTGGCATCGTTACTGCTCTTGGGGTCCGGCGCGATATCATCGCCACGTTCCGGGAGTCGGCAATGTTCCCTGCCATGACCGTCCTTACCGCGATGGGAGCAACGAGGATGGCCATGAAGAAAACGACGACAATCGCAAAGTCTATAGCGAAAAGACAGAGCGGTACGGGAACGACGACAAAGACGACTAGATGTCATGCTATTGCGATTTAAGGGTAAAGATCGCCGTCCCTTTATTCGCCAGACAAAGTTTTTTCTAACATACCCGAGTCTCGGCCAATTGTCCGTTTATTGGAACCCGGCGCGGGCATCCGCGCCGGAATTCTACATCTGGGTGTCTGAATCCGGCTATGCGCGGCGCTCGCACATCCGCTAGGCATTCCCGATCAGCACCCCTGCGGCGAAAACGATCAGCCCGCCGACGACCACCTCGAATGCGGCGCGCAGGAAGCGCGTATCCAAGTAGCGGGCGCGGATCCAGGCGATGACCCAAAGCTCGATCATGACGACCGCGATCGCAAGGGTCGTGGCGACGCTGAAATCGCCGATGAGATAGGGGATCGTGTGGCCAACCCCGCCGATGGTGGTCATCAGCCCGGTGATCGCGCCGCGAATCCACGGCTTGCCGCGCCCGGTCAGCGAGCCGTCATCCGACATCGCCTCGGCAAATCCCATCGAGATGCCCGCTCCGACCGAGGCCGCCATGCCGACCAGAAAAGTTTCCCAGGTGTTTTGCGTCGCAAACGCTGCGGCAAACAGGGGAGCCAGGGTCGAAACCGACCCGTCCATCAGCCCGACGAGGCCGGGCTGCACGATTTGCAGCACGAACATGCGCTGGCGTGTCTCCTCCTCTTGGTTGCGGGCGGACGTCGTTAAATGCAATTCGTTGAGGCGATGCGCCAGCGATTCATGACCTCGCTCCGCCGCCGCCAAATCGCCCAGCAGCTTGCGCGTGCTTGCGTCGGTCGCGCGCGCCATCGCCCGTTCGTAGAACAGCCGCACTTCATATTCCATCTCCTCGGCCTGCTTGCGCACCGCGTCGAGCCCAAGGGGACGGACCAGCCAGAGCGGACGATGGCGGACAAACCCCTGCACATCGTGAGGCCGGATCAAGGGTATGTGCTCGCCAAAATTTTCCCGATAAACCGCGATCAGACTGCCGCGATGCTCGTTCTCTTCCCCCGCCAATTCGAGGAAGACCCGCGCCGAAGCTGGAAAATTCTCTTTCAAGCCATCGGCATAGTCTGCGTAAATACGGGCGTGCTCTTCTTCGAGGGAAATCGCCAAAGCGAGAATTTCCTTATCGCTGAGCTGGGCGAACTGCTTCAAATGCCTCTCCTCTCTGTCCGTCGGCGGAGCCACGTTTAGAACAGTTCTAAATCGTCAAAGGCTGGCGCGCAAGGCAGGGGCCGGATTTGCGCGCGACATTTGCTCAAACGCCGCGTTGTATGCGAAGTTGACGAGGCTTATCTTATTTGCCTGCGCTGAACTGTTTGAAGGGGCTGGGATTTGGCGAACGATTTTCTGGCCGGCGCCGTCATTCCCTTTTCGCATGCCATGCTGGCCACTCGTGCGCCTTCGGATGCGGACGAGCGCACGCTCGTTCTTATTGGAAGGCTGCGGGGCTTATGGCGCCACAGTCAGCTGACCCGTCGCGACGATTTCGACCGGGCTTGCTTGCTGATCGCGGGGGACGAAGGCACGACGATCGAGCGTTATGCCATCGCCTTTTTTCAAGGCGCGCAAATTTTCGCGCTGCGCCGCCTGACATTTTTCAATGCCAAATCCGCGGCAGTGAGCGAAGACGAAATGTGGCTTGCGCGGATATTGCTTGCGCTTTACAGCCAGGATTACACCAGCGCCCGTTATTTGGTGGCGCTGCGCATCGCCCCGGCCGGGCACCGGCGACTGATGTTTTTGGCGCAAGGGCTCGCTAACGGGCTTTGCGCGCAGCTTTCCGCCGGAGCGAAGCAGGACAGCGGCCATCCCTTGCGCTCACTTTAGATAAATGGAGCTAATCATGAAGAACATCCAGGTTAAAATCGCCCCGAATCCCAAGGCGGAGATTATCGAGGGCTTGCATCAATCGCTTGCTGAAACAGCCATCGGGACGATCAAGGCGCAAAGCTTCCATTGGAATGTGACGGGCATGTCGTTCGGGTCGCTGCACGCTTTGTTCGAGACGATCTATCGGGATCATTTCGACGCTCAGGACGCGATCGCCGAGCGCATCAAGGCAATGGAGGGCCATGCTGACGGCCGCTATGGCGAATTCCTAAAACGCAGCTCCATCGTCGAAACCGACGCCCATATCTCCGCCCAGCAAATGATCGAGACGCTGAAAAGCGACGAGGAAACGCTGTCCGCCACGCTGCGCGCTCTGGCTGAACTGGCCGAGCAGCATGGCGACATTGTCACCAATGATTTCGCGATTGGCCGCGCCGAGGCGCACGATAAATTCGCCTGGATGTTGCGCGCCCATTTGAGCGCTTGATCGGGCGGAACATTTGGCTGCGCCTTACTTGGCGCCGGAACTATTTTAACCGGTCAATGGTTGACTGCGGGACGACCGCTTGCAGGGTGTCGAGCGGCCACTCCGCTCCTTTTTTCAAGCATTTCAGCCGATATTCCCGCAGCCACAAGCCCTGGGTTCCGATTCGTGCGGAACCCTCCACGCAGTCGTTAAGAAGCGCAAGCTGCTCCGCTTCGGTCTTGGCCTTCTTCCAAGCCTTCTTATCCTTCTTCGTCCGCCCGCAGCCGATGCAGATGCCGCGAATGTCCTCGCAGACGTCGATGCAGGGCGAGGGGATCTTTCGGTGCTTGTCCAACGCCTGGTCCTTGCTGGTTGCGCCCGCCGATGTGGTCTCCACCATCACATAAGCCGCGCCGGGCCGGGGATCAACAACGCCGCGTCTTCTCACGCGCCGGAAAAGGATTATTGTGAGCGGCAATCGTGCATAGGGGGAAGCGATGGAAATGCTTGCGCTTGCGGGTTTGGTGTTCCTGGGCATCCACGCCGTACCGGCCACGCCGCTGCGGCAGACGGCGGTCGGCGCGATGGGCGAAGGGGCTTATATCGGGGTCTATTCGCTTCTGTCGCTCGCCGCCATTTGGTGGTGGGTGAACGCGTTCAACGGCACGCCCTACGATGCGGCGGCGTGGAGCTATCCGGGCTGGTGGCCGTGGCTGAAGGCCGCGATCATGCTGCTGGCGGCGATCCTGTTCGTCGGCGGCCTCTCATCGCCCAACCCGACGCTTCCGCAAGGCGGCAAGCTGCTTGACCGCCCGGATGTCGGCCAGGGCATTTTCGCCGTCACCCGCCACCCGCTGATGTGGAGTTTTGGCCTGTGGGGCATCGCGCATCTCATCAGCCAGCCGAATTGGCGCGGCCTCTGGTTCTACGGGCTGTTCGCGCTGACGGCCGTCGGCGGCGCGGTGCTGCAGGAACGCCGTAAAGCCGCGACCTATGGCGCGAGTTGGAGCCGGTTCACGGCGAAAACGTCGTTCGTGCCCTTTGTCGCCGCGCTGCAAGGGCGGGCCAGGATCAGCCTTAGCGAGATCGGTTGGTGGCGGATCGGTCTCGGCGCGTTGCTATGGGCGCTGATGCTGTATTTGCATGTCTGGCTATTCGGCGTGCCATCGCTACCCGGGGTGTCATAACGCAAGTGCTAGGCCTGCTAGGAAATGCTGCGGGGGCAGAATTGCAAATCGGTCCGATTGATCAGAACAGCGATTTCAGCACGTAATGTTGGGTGCGTCCGAATGCTGACCATCCGAAGTCTCATCTGGCTTTCATGTCTTGCTTTTTGCCCCATTGCGGCAAATGCGCAGTTTATTCGCGATCATTCGGTCGAGCGCAATCTGCGTAGTTTTCACACGCTGGACGGGGTCAGCCGCATTGCACGCAGCTTTCAGTCCGACGCCGAAGCGCGCCAGCAACTCGACCGTATCCTGTTTGCCGTTGGCCTGAATTCCATGAGCGACCGCATCGTCTTGCGGGCAACCGCGCAGACAAGCGCCGCCGAGGCTGGCATCGATGGCAAAACCTTTGAACGATTCATATTCTACAATGCCACCTTCATGCAGAGGCTCAATCAGCGGACCGGTGATTATTGGTCGCTGCTCTTTGTCCTCGCCCATGAGCTAGGGCATCATCTCGCCTTTCATGTCGAGACGAATGGCCGCTTTCATGAGTTCGAGTTGGAGGCCGATCGTTTCGCTGGTTTTGTCCTGCGCAGGATGGGCGCGACGCTGCAACAGACCGAGGCCGCGATCATCGACATCAGCCCGGAGCAGGCGAGCGTGACCCATCCAGGCCGCGCGGACCGCGTGCAGGCACTGACAATCGGCTGGACGGATGGCGGCGTGCAAGGCGCGCCGCAAGTGGGGAAACAGGGCAAGGACGTGGCGGTGGGCATTCCAACGGAACCGCCCGCTGCGCCCAAGCCGCCTTCGTGCGATGGGGTTGCGGTGAGCCTCGCCGGGGGCGCCGTGCAATGCGTCAAGCCGGGTTCGGGCGAGAGTTTTAAGGACTGCTGGAAAGACGGCGGCAATCAAATATGCGGCCCCGCGATGGTCGTCGCGCCTAAAGGCGACTTCCTGATGGGATCGCCCTCTGACGAGACAGGCCGCACCGAGTACGACGAGGATGAAGACGACACGCCGGGCAAGGGCGGCAAGCCCGTGCCGGTGAAGATCGGCAAAGACTTCGCCGTCGGCAAGTTCGAGGTGACATTCGCGGAATGGGACGCCTGCGTCGATGCAGGCGGGTGCAAACAGAAGCCGGCCGATCAGAACTGGGGACGCGGCAACCAGCCTGTGATCAATGTGAGCTGGGACGAGATCACCAAGGAATATCTGCCTTGGCTAAGCAAAAAAACTGGCCACGCTTATCGGCTGCTGAGCGAAGCGGAATGGGAATATGCCGCGCGCGCGGATATGCAAACGCGCTATTCCTTCGGCGACAGTGAGTCAGCGCTTGGCGATTATGGCTGGTTTACATCCAACTCAGGCGCAAAGACGCATCCGGCCGGCCAGAAGAAGCCGAACGGCTGGGGACTTCACGATGTGCACGGCAATGTCTGGGAGTGGGTCCAGGATTGCTATGCGGACAGTTACAAGAATACACCAAGGGATGGAAGCGCGGCGGAACCAACCGGAGATTGTGGTCTCCGTGTTATTCGCGGCGGTTCCTGGGTAGACGATCCTCGGCCGCTCCGCTCGGCCTTCCGCAGCAGGAACGGCCCTTCGAGCCGCGGCGACATTTTGGGTTTCCGGGTTGCCAGGACGATTACCCCCTGAAACCTTACTTCTTTACATCTCGCCGAAGGCAAGCGATGCGCAATCTTTGCGTCGGCCGCTTTCTTGATGCGGTTCTGCGGCACAAGCAGTAGGATCAAGGGATAGAAGGCGTTGCCATTCCTGCAACACAGAAACACCACCCATGAACGAAAGATTGAAGCATCTGAGCCTGGAGGCGCGAAAGCTGACGGTCGCCGAACGGGCTGAGCTTGTTGACGATCTGCTCGCCAGCCTCGACGCGCCCGATCCCCGACTTGATGCCTTATGGGCACAGGAAGCTGAGCGACGCCTAAAGTCTATCGGCGAAGGAGATATGCCGGTGCGCGACGCCGCAGAGGCCGTCGCGGAGCTGCGCCGCTTACGCGGTTCATGAACCTGCGGTTTGCGCTGGCCGCCGAAAAGGATTTAGCTGAGGCGACAGCCATTACGACGCGCAGAGCATAGGCATCGGCGACAGGTTTCTCGATGAGGTTGAGGCCGCCTTGGCGCGCTTAGCGGCGTTTCCAGACGCCTGGCATCAACTGAGCGAAAACACGCGGCGCTGCCGTCTGCATCGCTTTCCCTACGGGCTGATCTACCGCGCGAAACCCGGCGGCCTTGTCATCGTCGCCGTCGCGCATCTGCACAGCGAACCGAGCCAATGGCTCAAGCGCGACGGCGAATAAGGAAGAACTCGTTGTGAGACATCTTGCGCCGCCGCCGTTTCCGAGCGGAAGGCCTTTGCGCGCCGCAGCTTTTACATTATCTATCCCCCCATGAGCACACCGAGCCCAACTGTAACGTCTGCGGCGGCCACGAAAGCGGACGCGCCGCCGCAATCGCGTATCCGCAATTTCTCCATCGTCGCCCATATCGACCATGGGAAATCGACCCTGGCCGACCGGCTGATCCAGCTTTGCGGCGGCCTCTCGGCGCGTGAGATGAAGGCTCAGGTGCTCGACTCGATGGATCTCGAGCGCGAGCGCGGCATCACCATCAAGGCGCAGACCGTGCGGCTGGACTATCGCGCCCGCGACGGCCTCGATTATCAGCTCAATCTGATCGACACGCCCGGCCATGTGGACTTCACCTATGAAGTCAGCCGGTCGCTCGCCGCCTGCGAAGGCTCGCTGCTGGTGGTGGACGCCAGCCAGGGCGTCGAGGCGCAGACGCTCGCCAATGTCTATAAGGCGCTCGACAATAATCACGAGATCGTCCCCGTCCTCAACAAGATCGATCTGCCCGCCGCCGAGCCGGACCGGGTGCGCCAGCAGATCGAGGATGTGATTGGGCTGGACGCTTCCGAAGCGCTGGAAATTTCGGCCAAATCCGGCCTCGGCGTCGCTGAGGTCCTGGAGGCCATCGTCCACCGGCTCCCCGCCCCGAAAGGCGACCCTGAAGCCCCGCTCAAAGCCATGCTCGTCGATAGCTGGTACGATGCCTATCTCGGGGTCGTCGTGCTCGTTCGCGTGGTGGACGGCAAGATGTCCAAGGGGCAGCGCGTCAAGCTGATGGCGACCGGCGGCAGCTATCTGGTCGACCGCGTCGGCATTTTCCGCCCGAAATCGGAAATCCGCGACAGCCTGGCCACCGGCGAGATCGGCTTCTTCACCGCCGCCATCAAGGAAGTGGCCGACACCCGCGTCGGCGACACCATCACCGACGAGAAGCGCCCGGCGAAACAAGCGCTGCCCGGCTTCAAGGACGCCCAGCCGGTGGTTTTCTGCGGTCTGTTTCCGGTGGATTCGTCGCAATTCGAAGATTTGCGCGAGGCAATGGGCAAGCTGCGCTTGAACGACGCCTCCTTCCAATATGAGATGGAAACCTCCGCCGCGCTCGGCTTCGGCTTCCGCTGCGGCTTTCTCGGCCTCTTGCATCTCGAAATCGTTCGCGAGCGGCTCGAGCGCGAATTCAACATCGACCTGATCACCACCGCGCCGAGCGTCATCTACCATCTCAGCATGACCGACGGCACGACGCAGGAGATGCATAACCCCGCCGACATGCCGGATGTGATGAAGATTGCCCGCATCGAAGAGCCGTGGATCAAGGCTACGATCCTCGTGCCCGACGAATATCTCGGCTCGATCCTGAAGCTTTGCGAGGACCGGCGCGGACGCCAGAAAGATCTCTCCTATGCCGGCAGCCGCGCCATGGTGGTGTACGAACTGCCGCTCAACGAGGTGGTGTTCGATTTTTACGACCGGCTGAAATCGGTGACCAGCGGCTATGCCTCATTCGACTACCAGATCATCGGCTATGAACCCGGCGACCTCGTCAAAATGTCGATCCTCGTCAATGCCGAGCCGGTCGATGCGCTGTCCATGATCGTGCACCGCTCGCGCTCGCAGCAGCGCGGCCGGGTGATGTGCGAGAAGCTGAAAGAACTCATCCCGCGCCATCTGTTCCAAATCCCGATCCAGGCGGCGATTGGCGGGCGCATCGTCGCGCGCGAAACGATTTCCGCAATGCGCAAGGACGTGACCGCCAAATGCTATGGCGGCGATATCTCCCGCAAGCGCAAGCTGCTCGATAAGCAGAAGGAGGGCAAGAAGAAGATGCGCCAATTCGGGCGGGTGGAGATCCCGCAGGAGGCGTTCATCGCGGCGTTGAAGATGGATGAGAATTAGCGCACGCGGGAAAGCTGGCGGCTTCAGTTTTTTCGTTGATACGGAATACTACGTATTTCCCTATCTAGGAAGTCGTCCATAATCTATGATCAATATGCATATTGCAAACATACTTATCATTTCAAATCGTGCTTCCCTTATTTGCTAAAGCCCTGATACGCTTTGGTGGAGATTAAGGTTATTTGGCAAATCGCATCCGAAATTGAGCCTCGACTTAGTGTTCGATGATTTCGCATTCGCTTGTATTTCAAGATCAATCTTCTGGCTAATTTATATTGAATTAAATATAGGTAATAACACATTTAAATCTTAAATATTCGACTTATGCTTGAACGCCCCCTTCACATCTGTAATGAATACGACGACTGACTCTCTCAGGGGGGGAACAGATCATGAGTAAGCTTCGCCTCGCCCAATATGGCGGTTATATTTTTATCGTGCGAACGGCAATGACGCCGACGCAGATTAAAATCGTGCAGGATAGTTTTAAGCGCATCGCCCCGCAATCCTTGCAGGCCAGTAGCATATTCTACGATGAGCTGTTCCGCCTTTCGTCCGAATTTCGCCAGCTTTTTCCAGACGATATGGCGCAGCATAAGCTGAAATTTATGCAAATGCTGTCGATCATCATTAAAGCGCTGGATAAGGTGGACGCCATTTCTCAGGAAGTAGTCGAACTGGGCCGCAGACATATGTCCTACGACGTCGTCGATGAGCATTACGACGCCGTCGGTGAGGCGCTGCTGGCGATGTTGAGCCGGCTGCTCGGCTCCGAATACACCACCGAAGTTAAGGATGCTTGGACCGCTGCCTACGACATGATCGCGCGCGTGATGCAGGAGGCGGCGGTCGTCCCGCAAACCGCCGAGGGTTTTTTTGGATGCGTCATTCGCAGTGTCATCGCCTCCCAATATGGCGTGTCGACTGCGGCGGGCGTCGATGCCAAGGCGGCGATCTCACGTAATGTCGAGCGCGCCCAGATTCTCCGCTTTCCCTGAACCCGCCAAGCACCGGACGCCAGACGCGGAGCGCCTGCCGAAAAGACCGTCAAAATTTTCATTCATAAAATGCAAATCTTACGCCGTCAGGCGGCGTAAAGCGCGGAGGAGCGAGGGCGCGCGGTATTGGCGGCATGCGCAAGTTCGACGAATAAAGCCGCGGCTTTGCCCATCCCTGCGATGATGACGGTGTCCTGCGCGGCGCACAAAGTTTTCAAATGATCGTCCAGCGCTGCCGCCGCCCGGCTGATCTCGTGAAAACCGATTGTGCCGCTGCCGCCTTTGAGCTGGTGTGCCAGCGCTTCGGCCTCCTCAATGCCGGCGCGCGGCGGCATGCTGCCATCCTCGACCCGCATCAAGATAGCGCCGAGAGCTTCCGCACTGCGCTTGACGGTCTCGCAATGCTTCTCGATTAGCTGATTAAGTTTGTCCTGCACCCTCAGCACACCGGTTTTCGCATTGAGATCTTGCCCAGATTGCCTGGATGTCAGCCGGCAAAGTGAGCGGATTGAACGGCTTTTGAATGACGCCGGCAGCCCCTAGCGAATGATATCGCTCGATTTCGTGCGTCTGCGCCTTGGCTGTCATAAACACGATCGGTGTGCCGGCGATTTCGGGGATCTCTTTGAGGCGCCGGAAGGTCTGAATGCCGTTCATGCCCGGCATCATCACATCTAGCAAAAAGAGATCGGGATGAAATATTGGCGCCGTTTCCAGCGCCTGAGGGCCACTTTCGCAAAGATGCATCGTGAAGCCGCCCAATTGTTCGAGCGAAAGCTGCACGATCTCGCGAATATCAGGCTCATCATCGACAAAGGTGATCCGTTGCAGTGATTTCATTGCGACCGCTCTCCTTTGGCGCAGAAACTGTCACTCTAATGGTTTAACCCCCACCTATTAGGGAATGATTGAAGCTGTTGTTAAATTTGTCTGTATGAGGACGTTAGCCAATGGCCGCCAATCGCGGCTGAGATGCGCCGGGGAAATCCTTGGGCGTAACGGAATGCATCGTTCCGATTAATTTAATTACACGTTATAGTTGTATTGCTAAATAATACAATTAAAGGTAGATGCGAGTTCATTGAGTCGTATTCAGGCGCATTGGGGCAAGCCCAAACATTGTCAGCGCATTTGCAAAGCGCTGGGCTAGGTTGCGTCCAAAATTATAAACGAAAATTAGACTATTGGGAAAATCGTCGTGATCCAACCAACAACCTTCAGTATGGCAGAATTATCTCCTACAAAAAAACGTATTTTGGTGGCAGAAGATAGTCCAGTAACACAAGATCTTCTCAAGTTAATATTGCTACAGCGTGGTCATGCCGTCGATATCTTCCAGGATGGCGAATCAGCGTTGGACGCCCTGCGGCGATACGCTTACGATGTCGCTTTAATTGACTTTCGGATGCCTAAGCTTGACGGTGCGCAGGTCGCTCGGACTTATCGCGGCGAAAAGAATGGCCAAACACAGGCGCGGCTGATCGCCATGACGGCCGATATTGAGGGCCTTTTATCGCATAGCGAAAATTGTGAGAATTTCGATCAGATTCTTTCCAAGCCATTGGATGTCTACGAGGTTTGCAACGTCATCGAGCAGACGACGTCACGCGATATGCCGCTTGGTGAAGCCGAGTCAGGCGGTTCCGCCGCCGCCCATCCAACCGCCGCTCGGGAATCGCCCAGTCATCAGGACAGCGCGCCCACGCGGGCCGCGAGAGGAAACGAGCCATCTTGGACGCTCGGTTTCGAGCTGCTGCGTTGGCCAGATGATTTCAATCCCACCCGCTTCTCATCCGGGCGGCTGCAAGCCTCCGCCGATCAACTCTCGATCGACGCCATTCTCGTACGGGAGAGCGCCGATCCGTCAAGCCTTGCCCAAATCTGGCAGCAGAAACCTCTGCATCTTTTTCCGATTATCGACCTTACCGGGACCCTCGGCGCACACGCGGATTTTGACGCTTCGACCTCGGCCTATGGCGACAGCGATGCCATGCGGCGGCTTGTCCAAGGCTTTCATGAACGCCGGGCGCAGCTTCATCAAGATTTGCTGTTCAGCGCCGACCCGGGCGAAAAGCTGCTCGCCGCCATCTTCGTCCGCGACCGCACGCTCGCCGCAAGCTACGACCCCGGCAATCTCTCGCTGATCCGCTACAATCTCGCCCTCGCCGATGCCGACGTGATCCGCGAAGCCGAGGCTCAGTGCAAAGGCGGCTTTCTGCGGCGGGAATTCTTCGACCGCGTGCATTTGTGCTATCGCTGTGGCTCGTCGCGCCTGCATGTGCGCGAGGAATGCCCGCAATGCCGATCGTCCGAGCTGCGCGAAGAACAATATTTGCATCATTTCCGATGCGCCTATCAAGGGATTGAGGCCGACTTCCGCCGTGGCGACAAACTGATTTGCCCGAAATGCCGGCAGGCGCTATCGCATTTCAGCGTCGATTACGACAAGCCCGGCTCAGCGATCGTTTGCGGGCATTGCGGCCATACCGGATCGGACCCCTCGATCGGCTTTATCTGTCTCGACTGCCACTCCCATATCGATAGTGACGCGGCGGCCTCGAAGGACATTTATTCCTATGCGCTCACCGACGAAGGCATCGCATTTCTGAAAATGGGCGATGCGCTTCGCGGCCCGGCGCAGCGCTCGATGCGGTTCTCCAATCTGCCGCTCGACTTGATCGTCGCGCTTAATGCCGCGGCGAAAAAATATAACGAAGCGAAGACGCCGTTCAGCGTTCTCAATCTCGCTTATGAAAACGAACGCGAAATCATCCGAGAGGCGGGGCTGCGCCAGTTCACCCAAGCCCGCGATTTGTTTTTAGAAAATCTGCGCAATCTGATCGGCGAAACGGGACTGACCATCAAAGGCCACTCCTACGATTTCTGCTTGTTGCACGCGGTCCAACCCACGGATACGCAAGCCCGCGTTGCAGACATACAGCAAACAGCAGGAGCCGGTTTACGCCTCGACCTGGGAGTAAAAATCCATGTCTTTGGGCCGGAGGATTTCGCCTGATGCTTAGTCATCGTTCTCACATAAACGACACGCCCGGCATAAGATCTTTGATGCGGAGATGGTGATGATTCGAGGTTTGAAGAAACGGCCCCGGTCCGACGCGCTTGCAAACGAGGTGCGCGTCGCGGCAAATCCAGTCGGGCGATGGATTTATATGGGGCTGCTTGGCTTTTTCGCGATTGCCGTGCTGAACTATCTGTTTGGCGATCTCTTCATCATGCGCGCGGACGGATTGGTGCTCAAAGACCAATCGGTGATTGCGACAACCTTTGTAGCGCGGATCGAGCAGGTCGCTGTGAGGGAAGGCCAGCAGGTTGAACGAGGTCAGGTACTCCTGCGCATTCAGTCAACCGAGATGCTGGAACGGCTGGCCGATCTTTCGGCGCGGCGAGCGCGTCTGGCCGCCGACAACGTCGAGTTCACCATTCGCGCCGAAAGTGTCACCGAACTCCTGCCTCTGGCCAAGAAGCGGGAAGACGAGGCCAGCCGTGTAGTCGGCAAATTCGACCAAATGGCGCTGGCTGGCCTCACGACCGCATCGAGCTATGACAGCGCGCTGACCGCCAATTACAACGCCCAGCAAGACCGGGTCAAGCTCGCGACACAGAAGAAAACCCTGGACAAGGAGCTGGCGACGCTGCACGCCGCCAGGGATGGCGCCGAGGACGCGCTTGAGAATCTGCGGTTGCATTACGCCGAGGGCGTGGTCCGCGCGCCGGTGACGGGTTCGATCGGCGCCAGCGTCCCCTCGATCGGCAATGTCTATCGAACGGGAGATCCGATTCTCACGATCCATTCCGGCGAGCCCTATGTCCTGGCCTATCTCCCGCACCGTTATTTGTTTTCGATCCGCGCGAATCAGAACGTCACCGTGTCGGACGGACGGAACTCCGTTGGCGGCGTCATCACCGAGATTTTGCCGATTACAGACGCGCTCGCGAAAGAGTTCCAAAGCACTTTTAAACCAAGAGACCGCAGCCAGCTCGCCAAGATCCGGCTGCTCGAGGCTTCGCCGTTCCCGCTGCAGGAAAAAGTCGCAATTAGTGCCCGTTATTTTTAAGCATTGCAAAGCCTCAAAATGCCGCTTGCGGGCGGGCGAAAGCTTTTGCCTCGCCTATTTCTACACATGCCAACTTCGCATGGCGCTTTAAGCTCCGCCACGCGGATGCCGATTTATTGTCCCGCAATTTGTTCTCCGCTCTCTCCAGGATCTCGGGCAGCAACTCAGCAAATTTGTCACATAGCGGCGGAGATTCCTGTGGCGTCGTCGGATTTAAGATTGTCGCAACCAATGATTGCATATAAGTCGATTGATGCAACAAGAAGTTGCAGATACTGATTCCTACCATGAGTGACCGCGTTAAGATTCGGAAAGGCAAGCGCAGGTGCAAAGCGCCTGCAAATTTTAATATGGAGCCCGCTTAGCGGTGAAAATGATGATTCGCGGATTCATGAAGCCAACAAGTCTAACGACTCTAGTCGCGGCGGCTGGTTTACTCATGGGCAACGTTGCTTATGCTCCGGCACATGCGGCTGATCTGGGCGGCGGATGCTGCTCGGACTTGGAAGAACGTGTGGCTGAACTTGAGGCCACCACCGCCCGCAAGGGCAATCGGGTCGTCTCGCTCCAGGTCTATGGGCAAGTCAACAAAGCCCTGATGATCTGGGATGACGGCGAGGACTCCGACGCTTATATCGTCGATAACGACTATTCGAGCACACGGCTGGGCTTTACTGGCAAAGGCGTGATGAAGCCAGGGGTGACGGCTGGATATTTAATCGAGCTGGACATCCAGGATTCAGCCTCGAACGAGGTCTACAACGCCAACGATCCGACATTCCGGAACTTTGCCTCCGGCGGCGACGATGGCGAAAAGCCCGGGGTGGCCGATAGCGCGGAAAACGAAATTTCCATACGGTTCAGCGAGTTCTATCTCGAAAGCGACCGCATGGGACGCGTGACATTAGGTCAGGGCAGCATGGCGACGGACGGCATCAACGAGATCGTCCTCGGCAATTCCGTGCGCAATTCCGACCTTCACCACAATAACGCCTTCTCCATCCGGACATCCGGGGGCGCCTTCACCGGTCTGCAATGGGAAGACGTTGCGTCCAATCTCGACGGCGTGCGCGAGGATCGCATCCGCTACGACTCGCCAACGATTTACGGCTTCATCGCATCGGCCGCCTGGGGCGACAACGACCTTTGGGATGCGGCGTTACGCTACAAAGCGGAGTGGAACTCGATCCGCTTCGCGGCCGGCATCGGCTATCAGTGGGATGGCCGCGGCAGGAAAACCGTTTCCACCGGGGATGAAACAACGCCGACTTCCGAGATCGACATCACCAGCTTCACCGCCGAGTCCAACGAAATCTTCAGCGGCTCCGCTTCGATCATGCACGTTCCCACGGGTCTGTACGCAGCGATCGCCGCAGGTGAAAGAAATGTCGATGATTCTAGCGCGGATGATTCCTCATTTTACTACGTGCAACTTGGGCTGGAGCGGAAATTCCTGCCTTACGGAACCACGACGATCTACGGTGAATATGCTGAATACACCGATTTCGGCGCCGTAAGCGGCGGCTTTTTCTCCGATCGTGAAGGCGACGCTGAGCGCTGGGGCCTCGGCATCGTGCAAAGGTTCGACAGCGCCGCCTTGGAACTCTACGCGCAGGCGACGTTCTGGAGCTACGACAGCAGCACCTCGGTCGCAGTGTTGGACCCGGACGGCTTTACCGACACGACGAGCCTGGTTGATTACGAAGACTTCGGTCAAGTGTTGATCGGCTCGCGTATCAAATTCTGAGCCGATCCCGATACAACCAAAGGCAAGAAAACATTGAAACCTGAAGCCGCTGTTCGCAGCGGCTTTTTTCATGCACCGCTTATGATACAGCTTGGACGTTACGTATGGAGGTTGTGCGGATGATGACGAATGTCGGCGTGCTGGACGGCGTCTTCCGCTTCGCTCTGGCGCTTGCGCTGTTGGCGTGGAGCGGCGGCGTTTTCGGCTCGCCGCCAGACGCTATCTGGATTTGGCCGTTCTGGATTGCCGGAATGACGATCGGCTTGACCGGGATTTTCCGCTACTCGCCCCTTTACGCTCTCCTCGGCACGAATAGTTGCGCGATTTATCCTGGCTCGGATCGGCGGTAGGCATGTATCCACCTCTATGGACATCGCGGCGTCTTTCTGCTTAGCCAAAGCGAATGACTTCGATAATCCTCTTTCGCTCCAAGGCAATGCCATGAATTCCCAGCCCTGGATGGCCATCATTCTTGCCGCCGGTCTCGGCACCCGTATGAAATCGGCGCGGCCCAAGGTCATGCATGCCGTGGCGGGCCGGCCGATGGTGGCGCATACAGCGGCGGCGGCACTCGAAGCGCATGCCTCCCAGATCGCCTGCGTGATCGGCCCGGCGATGGACGAGGTCGAGACCGCCCTGGCCGCCGTGGCGCCGGACTGCCGCTTTTTCGTCCAAGCCGACCGGCTCGGTACCGCCAATGCGGTGCTGGCGGCGCGCGCAGCGCTAGAAGATTTCCCCGACGATGTCCTCGTGCTCTATGGCGATACGCCGCTTTTGCGGCCCGCAACGCTGGTCCGCCTGCGCGCTGCGCTCGAAGGCGGCGCCGCGCTTGCCGTGCTCGGCTTCGAGGCGGTTGACCCTACCGGCTATGGGCGTCTCATCCGGGATGAAACCGGCGCGCTCATCGCCATTCGCGAAGAGCAGGATTCGAACCCGCACGAAAAGGCCGTTCGGCTTTGCAACTCCGGCCTGATGGCATTTCGGCCCGGCGTGGCCCTTTCCGTGCTTGATCGCATTGGCAATCGCAACGCCAAGCACGAATATTATCTCACCGATGCCGTGGAGATCGCGCGGCAGGCCGGGTTGACGATCGCGGTCGAGACTTGCCCAGAGGAAGAGGTGATGGGCGTCAACGACCGCGTCCAACTCGCGCAGGCGGAGGCGTTGATGCAGGCGCGTCTGCGCGAGGCAGCCATGCGCGGCGGCGCGACGCTCATTGCTCCGCAGACCGTAACATTCAGCTATGACACCACGCTCGGCCGGGATGTGATAGTGGAGCCGAATGTGTTCTTTGGTCCCTCGGTCACAATCGGTGACAATGTTGAAATCAAAGCCAATTCCTATATGGACCATTGCCTTGTCCAGGCGGGCGCGGTCGTCGGGCCTTTCGCGCGGCTGCGGCCAGGCGCGGATATCGGACCGGACGCCAAGATCGGCAATTTCGTCGAGATCAAGAAGGCGGTCATCGAGGCCGGGGCCAAGGTCAGCCATCTGTCCTATGTCGGCGACGCGCGGGTCGGCGCGCATGCCAATCTGGGCGCCGGAACGATCATCTGCAATTATGACGGCTACCGGAAGCATTTCACCGAGATCGGCGCAGGGGCTTTCATAGGTTCGAACAGCGCCTTGGTTTCGCCCGTGAAAATTGGCGACGGCGCTTATATCGGCTCAGGCAGCGTCATCACCCGTGACGTGGAGCCGGGCGCGCTTGCGGTTGAGCGTTCGCAGCAGAAAAACCTGCCCGGCTGGGCGGACAAGAACAAAGCAAAACAGCCAAAATGAATCCTCCGGTGCATTGCGACGCAGCAGCACCAGCCTGCAACAGCCTGTAATGGGCTTTGATTTGGAAAATCGCCGGCGGGAGCCTAAACAGCGGCTTGCGGCGCTGTGGTTGCCATAACATCGCTTAGGGGACCCCATGTGCGGAATCATCGGTATCTTGGCAAACCGGCCGGTCGCCGGCGAACTCGTCGACGCGCTCAAGCGGCTCGAATATCGCGGCTATGATTCAGCTGGCGTCGCCACCTTGGAAAACGGCGTGCTGACCCGCCGCCGCGCGCAAGGCAAGCTTCGCAACCTTGAAAGCACGCTGGCTCAGAACCCGCTTCACGGCACCTCCGGCATCGGCCACACTCGTTGGGCAACGCATGGCGCGCCAAGCGAACGCAACGCCCATCCGCATATGACGGCCAAAGTATCGGTCGTCCATAACGGCATCATCGAGAATTTCCGCGAGCTGCGCACGGAGCTCGAAGCGCACGGCGCGGTGTTCGAAACCGAGACGGACACCGAGGTTGTCGTTCATTTGATTACCCGCGAACTGGACCGTGGAGCAGCGCCCGAAACGGCGGTCGCGCAAACGCTCAAAAGACTTGAAGGCGCATTCGCTCTCGCCATTTTATTTGCCGGACATGACGATCTGCTGATCGGCGCGCGGCGCGGCAGCCCGCTGGCCGTCGGCTTCGGCCAAGGTGAAATGTATCTCGGCTCGGACGCGCTCGCGCTTGCCCCTTTCACCGACCGCGTCGCCTATCTCGACGAGGGCGACAGCGCCATCCTTACGCGATCCGGCGTCCTTATCCGCGACGAAAGCGGGGCAAAGGCCGAGCGGCCCGTTCACATCACGCAGGCAAGCGCATTGCTCGCCGATAAGGGCAATCACCGCCATTTCATGGCGAAGGAGATCCACGAGCAGCCGGAAGTGATCAGCCGCACCCTTGGTCATTACGTGCACTTCGCCGAGGAGCGGGTGGAGCTTCGCGATACGGCAATCGACTTCGCCAAGCTTTCGCGCCTGACCGTCTCCGCCTGCGGCACCGCCTTTTATGCCGGCCTCGTCGGCAAGTATTGGTTCGAGCGCTATGCCCGGCTTCCGGTTGAGATCGACGTCGCGTCCGAGTTCCGTTACCGCGAGGCGCCGCTGCCGCCGGGCGGGCTGGCGCTGTTCATCTCGCAATCGGGCGAAACGGCCGACACGCTGGCGGGCCTGCGCTATTGCCGCGAGCAGAAGCAAACCATCCTCTCCATCGTCAACGTGCCGCAATCCACCATCGCACGCGAATCCGACGCCGTTCTGCCAACGCTCGCTGGGCCTGAGATCGGCGTGGCCTCCACCAAAGCGTTCACCAGCCAGCTGACCGTGCTGGCCTGCATGGCGATCGCCGCCGGCCGCGCGCGCGGCACCAACGATGCCCGCCAGGAGGGCGAGCTGGTCCGCGCGCTGGTCGAGCTGCCGCGCCTAATGAACGATGTTCTCCGCCGCGAAGACGAGTTTGAGGCGCTGGCGCATATCCTGTCCCACGCCAGCGACGTGCTATATCTGGGACGCGGCATCCATTTTCCGATCGCGCTCGAAGGCGCGCTGAAGCTGAAGGAAATTTCCTACATTCACGCGGAAGGCTATGCCGCGGGCGAGCTGAAACACGGGCCGATCGCCCTCATCGACGAATCCATGCCAGTGGTCGTTGTCGCGCCACGCGATAGCCTCTATGAAAAAACCATCTCCAACATGCAGGAAGTGGCCGCGCGCGGCGGTCAGATCATTCTCATCACCAGCGAGGATGCCGGATCACCCGGCACAAATCTGGTGGCGGACATCCGGCTGCCAAAGGCGCACGGCTTCATCACGCCGATCCTCTATGCGCTTCCGGTGCAGCTTCTGGCCTACCACACTGCGGTATTGCTCGGAACGGATGTCGATCAGCCGCGCAATTTGGCCAAATCCGTGACGGTCGAGTAATGGAAATGTGGGGCAAGCACACCATGGACCGCCCGCGGACTTTGACCAAATTTGATCAATCTCTTGTCGCATTTCTGTGTTTGATATTATTGAGGGAGACTGTTGCAATCCCATGGCGTTTGCGTAAGAGTTCACTTCGATATGGCTAAGTGTGTCCGCATACGGCGTTTTCTCGCCACATTTTTGCTCGGCATGTCCGCTCTCGCCGTGGCTGCGCAAGCGGCCAATCCAACGGCCGCGCTGACCGAGGCGAGCAAGATGTTGGAGAAGGGCATTCCCGTCAAAGCCATCGAAATTATCAACCAGACGCTGACCTCCGGACAAATCCCCGCCGAGCTGGCCGCCAAGGCGCTCATGCTGCGCGCACAGGCCCAGGAAAAGCTTGGCAAATCGGCCTATGCGCTGGCGGATTATAATTCGGCGATATGGATGCAGGGCCTTAGCTCGAAAGACAAGTCCGACGCCGAAAAAGGCCGTGACCGCATCCTTGGCAAGCTCGGCGTCAGCACCGGCGCGGAAAAACCCGCCACCGAGTCTCGGATCGCGGAATCCGGCGGGGCGGCTGCCAAACCTGTAAAACAGTCTTGGAACACCGGCGTCCAAACCACCGGATCGGAAGAGCGCACTGGCGGCAGCACATTCAACAGCCTATTCGGCTCCTCCGACGCCTCCCCCAAACAACCGGAGGCTCGGCCGCAGGCCAGACCCAAGGCTCAGCCGGACGCTGCAGCCGCCAAAGCTGAGCCGGCCAAGGCGCGCCAAGAGACGATCGCATCACCGCCGCGCGTGGCCGCAGCCGCGCAAACGGCGCGCCCATCGGTTTCTAGCGAAGCGACCGGCAAATTCGCGATCCAATTCGCTGCTCTTCATTCGGAAGACAGCGCCATCTCAGAGGTCGATCGGATCGAGAAGCGCTATGGCGCCGATCTCGCGGGGCGCACGCCTTCGGTCAAGATCCTTGAGACGAGCGATGGCGGCACGCTCTACAAAGTCATCGCCGCTCCGTATGAACGCGGCGAGGGTTTGGCGATCTGCGAGCTTTTGAAGACCAAGGGCGTCGGCTGCATGATCATCTCGCGCTGATTTGCCTCGCGCCGGGGAGTTAACCCCCTCGCAATAGCCTGATCGCCTCATCCCTTTCGAACAAATACAGACAATGCCGGGCGGCTTCGCCTTGCGCTGAGGTGAGTTCGGGATCGCGGGAGAGCAGATATTTGGTTTGGTCGCGCGCCGCCTGCAGCAGCTCTTCGTCACCCGGCAAACTTGCGACGCGGAACCCCGGCTCGCCCGATTGCCGCGTCCCCAAAATCTCGCCGCCGCCGCGCAGCCGCAAATCTTCCTCGGCGATGCGGAAGCCGTCCTCGGTTTGGCGTAGAATATCGAGCCTGGCCCGGGCGGTTTCCGAAAGCGGTGTGTTGTACAACAGGATGCAGGAGCTTTGCGCCGCCGCGCGCCCGACCCGCCCACGCAATTGGTGAAGCTGGGCAAGGCCGAAGCGCTCGGCGTGCTCGATCACCATGATCGTGGCGGCGGGCACGTTCACGCCGACTTCGATAACGGTCGTCGCCACCAGAATCCGCAACCGGCCTTCCGAAAACTGGCGCATCACGGCGTCTTTCTCCAAGCCTTTGGCGCGTCCGTGAATCAGCCCGACGCTATCGCCGAAATGCTGGCGCAGATGCGCGGCGCGCTCCTCGGCGGCGGCCAGGTCGATCTTGACCGAGCTTTCAACGAGCGGGCAGACCCAGTAAATCTGCGCACCCTCGCCCCGCGCGCGGCCGATTGCGCCGATCACCTGCTCTAATCGCTCAATAGGCACCGCGCGCGTCAGGATAGGCTTTCGCCCGGCGGGCTTCTCGGTGAGCTTGGAGACATCCATATCGCCGTAATGCGTCATTTGCAGCGTGCGCGGAATGGGCGTGGCGGTCATGACCAAAATATCGGTGCCCGCGCCCTTGCCCTTGGCTTGCAACGCGTAACGCTGGTGCACGCCGAAGCGGTGCTGCTCGTCGATGATGGCAAGGGCGAGGTCGGCGAACGCCACATCGGGCTGGAAAAGCGCGTGCGTGCCGATGGCGATCTGCGTGTCGCCGCTGGCAAGCGCTTCGAGCACGCTCCGGCGGGCCTTACCCTTTTCGCGCCCGGTCAGCAGCGCTGTTCGGATACCGGCTGCCTCGCAAAGCGGCGCGATGGTTTCCAAATGCTGCCGCGCCAATATTTCCGTCGGCGCCATGATCGCCGCCTGAGCGCCGGCTTCGACAGCGCGCGCCATCGCCATTAGGCCGACAACGGTCTTGCCGCTGCCGACATCGCCTTGCAGGAGCCGCAGCATCCGTCGCGGGGCCCCCATATCGCCCGCGATTTCCGAAATCGCTATTTGTTGCGAACGGGTCAGCGTGAAGGGCAGAGCGTTCGCGATTTTTGCCGCAAGCCGCCCATCGCCGACCACGGCGCGCCCTCCCGTCCGCCTGAAGCGTCGACGCAGCAAAGCGAGCGCCAGCTGCCCGGCGAACAGCTCGTCGCAGGCGAGCCTCATGCGGGCGAGGGCATTCAGCTCCATGTCCCGCTCATTGGACGGGCGGTGCAGTGCTTTCAGCGCCGCTGCGAACCCCGGCCAGCCGCGCCCCTCGATGAGGCTGCGGTCAAGCCATTCGGGCATGTCCTGCAGACGCCCGAGAGCTTGTGTGAAGACTTTGAACAGGAATTTCTGAGTTAGCCCCTGCGCCAGCGGGTAAACCGGCTCAAGCTCGGGAAGCTTGTCGCGCTGATCCTCCGGCAATATATAATCGGGGTGCGACATTTGCAGTTTTTGCCCATACCGCTCGATCCGCCCCGACAAAATCCGCGTTTCGCCGACCGGCAATTGCCGCTCGATATAGGCGCGGTCGGTGTGAAAGAAGATCAGCTCGATCTCGCCGCTGTCGTCCTCGCAAATGACGCGGTAAGGCGCGCGGCCGTTCCGCGGCGGCGAGGGGAAATGCTTCTTCACGCGCACCCGGAGCGTCGCCAGCTGTCCCTGGAAGGTGTCGGAAATGGCAGGCTCGGCGCGCCGGTCGGTCAGGCCGGAGGGAAGGTGCCACAAAAGGTCGATGATCCGCGCCTCGCCGCCATTGGACGGCCGCAGCAGCTTGCCGAGCAGCGCCTCGTAGCGCGGGCCGACCCCCTCCAGGCTGCCAACGCCGGCGAATAGCGGGTTGAGGCTTTGGGGTCGCATCCCCCTCTTCTCCCCCGTGGACGCCTCATCTTGCACGTGCTGTCCGTGTTTCACCGCGAATAGATATGGCGCGTGGGACAATATCGCTAGCTGACACCGCCTTGAGATGGCGCTATATCACGGCTAGGGATCGTCCGGCCATAGCGGCGCGTTCATCAGTGTGGACATCCACAAGCCTCTTCAAGCGCAATCGAGCCATGACGGGCACGGATAGCCGGATCAAGCGCGCCTTCTACCGCGCGCATCATCGCGGCACAAAGGAATTGGACATTATTCTGGGGCGTTTCGCCGATGCGGAACTGGCCGGCTTCGAGGCTGCCGAACTTCTGGCATTCGAGGAGTTGCTGGCGCTGCCCGACCCGCAAATCGACGGCTGGATCAAAGGTGCCGAACCGCCGCCTGGCGTCGCGCTTATGATCGGGCGCATCAGGCGTCACCATCGCCTCGAAAGTTAACAGATGTTAGGCAAAACCGAAGACCAGCCAAAGGCGAAGAAGGAGGGCCCGACGCGATCCTCCATCGCGATCGCCGCACTCGTCGCGCAGGATAAGCCGCTCATCGCCGCGGGCGTGCCGGAAGGGTTCGACGCCTATCTGGTCGCGCGGATGGCGGCGCTCGCGCATAAGGAGCTGGCGGCGCCGGTCGCCGTGCTGCATGTGGCGCGCGACGATCAGCGGGCGGAAGCCCTACGCGAACAGCTCCGTTTCTTTGCCCCGAACGCCGATGTGCTGGTTTTCCCGGCCTGGGACACTGTTCCCTATGACCGTGTTTCGCCCAATGCGGAGCTGTCCAGCCGCCGCGTTGCCACGCTCGCGCAGCTGGCGCGGCTTAAAACGCCAAAGCGCCCGGTCATCGTCGTCACCACGGTGAACGCCGCGCTTCAGCGCGTGCCGCCCCGCGCGGAGATGATGAAGGCGCTGGTCAAGCTGACGGCCGGCATGACGATCGATATGGGCAGCATCGCCCGGCGGCTGGAGCGCTGGGGATACCGGCGCACCGGCACGGTGATGGAGCCGGGCGAATATGCAATGCGCGGCGGGATCCTCGATCTCTTCCCGCCAGCCAATACCCGCCCGGCGCGGCTCGACTTTTTCGGCGACGCCTTGGAGGCGATCCGCTTTTTCGATCCTGTCTCCCAGCGCACCCAGACCGCCAAGGACCAGCTTATCCTGATGCCCGCCAGCGAGTTGCCGACCGGCCCGGAGGTGACGAGCCGGTTCCGCGAGCGCTACATGGAATTGTTCGGCGCGGTGAGGGGCGACGATCCCCTTTACGAGGCGGTCTCCTCGGGCGTGACCTATGCGGGCGCCGAGCATTGGCTGCCGCTGTTCTACGAGACGCTGGAAACGCTGTTCGACTATGTGCCCGGCGCGCTGATCTCCTTCGATCATCTTGTGAGCGAAGCGCGCGGCGAGCGTTCGGAACAAATTCAGGATCATTACGAAGCCCGCCAGCAAGCCCTCGAGCAAACGTCTTTCGGCACCCCGCCTTACAAGCCCGTGCAGCCCAAGCTGATGTTCCTCGACGACGCTGAATGGAACGCCACGCTTGAGAGCCGCAAATTGCGGCAGTTCTCGCCTTTCGATGGGCTGGATGGCGCGAGCGGCATCGCGACGCTCAATTTCGGGGCCAAGATCGGGCGCAATTTCGCGCTCGAACGCGCCGAGCAGGCGGAAAAGCTGTTCGAAGCGGTAAACGGCCATATTCGGCGGCTGCAAGCAGGTGGCAAACGCGTCCTCGTCGCCGGTTGGACGGCGGGCGCGCGCGAGCGTCTTGGCTCGCTGCTCGGCGCCCACGGCCTCACCGCGATTGCGCCGGTCGAGAATTTCCCCGAGGCTACAAAACTTAGCCGCGATATAGCGGGATTTGCGGTGCTCGGCCTGGAAAACGGCTTCGAAACGCCCGACCTCGCCATCATCGGTGAGCAAGACATCCTCGGCGACCGTCTCGTTCGCCGCCGCAAGGCCCGCAAGGGGAGCGACGTGCTCAGCGAGGCCTCCGCGCTCGCGCCGGGCGATCTGGTCGTCCACGCCGATCACGGCATCGGGCGTTTCCTCGGGCTTCAGGCGATCACGGCGGCGGGCGCGCCGCATGACTGCCTCGAACTCGAATATCAAGGCGGCGACAAGCTGTTCCTGCCGGTCGAGAATATCGATCTGCTCACGCGCTACGGCTCCGACGATTCGAACGCCAATCTCGATCGCCTGGGAGGCGCGGCTTGGCAGGCCCGCAAGGCGCGGCTCAAAAAGCGCATCCGCGACATCGCCGACAGCCTGATCAAGATCGCCGCCGAGCGCGAATTGCGGGAGGCCCCCGTGCTCGCCGAGACCGACGGGGCCTATGACGAATTCGTCGCCCGCTTTCCCTATGAGGAAACCGACGATCAGATGACCAGCATCGAGGCTGTGGTCGAGGATCTAGCGCGCGGCCGGCCGATGGACCGGCTGATTTGCGGCGATGTCGGCTTCGGCAAGACCGAAGTGGCGCTGCGGGCGGCGTTCATCGCGGTGATGGCGGGTAAGCAAGTGGCCGTCGTTGTTCCCACCACGCTTTTGGCCCGCCAGCATTTCAAGACCTTCACCGACCGCTTCAAGGGCCTGCCGGTGCGGATCGACCAGGCCTCGCGCCTCGTCACCGCAAAGGATATGGCCGCCATGCGGGACGGCATCAAATCCGGCCAGACCGACATCGTCATCGGCACCCATGCGCTGCTCGCCAAGGGCATCGAATTCGCCGATCTCGGCCTGCTCATCATCGACGAGGAGCAGCATTTCGGCGTCGCGCATAAGGAGCGGCTGAAGCAGCTCAAATCCGATGTGCATGTGCTCACCCTCACCGCGACGCCCATTCCCCGCACGCTGCAATTGGCGCTGACCGGCGTGCGTGAAATGTCGGTGATCGCGACGCCTCCGGTCGACCGGCTCGCGGTGCGCACCTTCATCACGCCCTTCGATCCCGTCACGCTGCGCGAGGCGCTGCTGCGTGAGCGTTATCGCGGCGGCCAGACCTTCTATGTCTGCCCGCGTATTTCCGATCTCGACGAAATCGCCGCCTTCCTGCGCGAGCATGTGCCCGAACTCAAGGTCACCGTGGCGCACGGCCAGATGGCGGCGGGCCAGCTCGAAGATGTGATGACCGCGTTCTACGACCGGCAGTTCGACGTGCTACTTTCCACCAGCATCGTTGAATCCGGCCTCGACATTCCGACGGCCAACACGCTGATCGTCCACCGCGCCGATATGTTCGGCCTCGGCCAGCTCTATCAGCTGCGCGGACGCGTCGGCCGGGCGAAAACGCGCGCCTATGCGCTGTTCACCCTGCCGCCGAACCAAAAGCTCACGCCGACCGCCGAAAAGCGGCTTAAGGTGCTGCAATCCCTCGATAGTCTTGGCGCGGGCTTTAGCCTTGCAAGCCACGATCTCGACATTCGCGGCGCTGGCAACCTCTTGGGCGAGGAGCAGTCAGGCCATATTCGCGAGGTGGGCTTTGAGCTGTACCAGCAAATGCTGGAGGAGGCGGTCGCATCCTTGCGCGAGGGCGGCATCGAGGAGCGCGCCGATCAATGGTCGCCGCAGATCAATGTCGGCAGCGCCGTGCTGATCCCGGAGAGCTATGTTGCCGATTTGCAGGCGCGGCTCGGGCTATACCGGCGTCTGTCAGCCGTCAACGAGCGGGACGAGATCGAGGTTTTTGCCGCGGAACTGGTCGATCGCTTCGGCCCGCTGCCGGAAGAAGTGCGCCATCTGCTGGCCGTCGTGCAGATCAAGGGCTATTGCCGCAAAGCAGGCGTTTCGCAGGTCGAGGCCGGCCCCAAAGGCGCGGTCATCGGCTTCCGGGGCAATAATTTCGCCAATCCGGCCGGGCTGGTTACCTTCATCAATGAGAATAAGAACGCCGTGAAAATGCAGAAGGACCACAAGCTTGTATTCAAGGCGGATTGGCCCGATGCCGATGAGCGGCTGAAGGGCGCGCGCAATCTGGTGCGGCGCTTGGCGGAGCTGGCGGGCGAGGTAAAGGTGGCGGCGTGAAGGTTATTTCTTCGTCACAACGGCGCGAAACAGAGCGATGACGCTCATTTTCAAAGTTTGCGGACGCCAAGAATGGCGCGCGGCGGCGCTCGCTGACGCATATGCCGGCTCGCCGGATGACGCGCGAGACGGCTTCATCCATTTCTCCACCGCATCGCAACTGCCCGGAACGCTCGTCAAGCATTATGCTGGGCGCGACGATCTTTTGCTCATAGCGGTCGATGGTGACGCGCTTGGCGCTACTCTCAAATGGGAAGCCTCGCGCGGCGGCGATCTGTTCCCGCATCTTTATGGCGCGCTTCCCCTTTCGGCGGTCCTATGGACAAAGGAATTGCCATTTGACGGCAGCGGGCATCATCACCTACCCGCCGAGGCAGGCCAGTGATCGGCGGTCTCATCAATGTCGCGCAATCCGGCCTGCTGTTCCTCGACCCAGAGCGCGCCCACGAGTTGACCCTGCGCGCGCTGGAGCGCGGCGTGTATCCCCGCGCGGGCGCTGACGATGCCAGGCTGCGCCAGACGATCTGCGGCCTCGATTTCCCAAATCCGCTCGGCATGGCGGCGGGGTTCGATAAGGATGCGCGCGTGCCAGGCGCGCTGCTGGCGATGGGCTTCGGCTTTGCGGAGATCGGCACCGTCACCCCGCAACCGCAGCCGGGCAATTCCCGCCCACGCGTCTTCCGCCTGATCCGCGAGCGCGGCGCGATCAACCGGCTCGGCTTTAACAGCGGCGGCCATCAGGCGGTGAAGGCGCGGCTCGCCAAACGTCCGGCAGGGGTGATCGGGCTCAATATAGGGGCGAACAAAGATGCCATCGACCCGATCGAGGACTACGCGTCGGGCCTGCGCGGCTTCTCTGACGCTGCGGATTACTTCGCGATCAACATCTCCTCACCCAATACGCCGGGCTTGCGCGATCTGCAAGCCCCGGACCGCTTGGACGTATTGCTCGCCCGCCTGATGCGCGAGCGCGAGACGCTGAGCGCCCCAAGCGCGCCGCGCCGTCCGATCCTGGTGAAGCTCGCGCCGGATATTCACGATGACGACCTGCCGCCGGTGATCGATTGCCTGCTGGCCCATAAAGTCGACGGCATCATCCTGACGAATACGACGATCGCGCGCGACAGCGTCCAGCAATCCGCCTATCGCGCAGAGGCGGGCGGTGTTTCAGGCCGGCCGCTGTTCCAGCGCGCGACGCGAACGCTCGCCAGGGTCTATCTTCTCACCCAAGGAAAACTGCCGCTGATCGGCGTCGGCGGCATCGATTCCGGCGAAACCGCGCTGGCGAAAATTCGAGCCGGCGCCTCGCTGATTCAGCTCTATACCGGCCTGATCTACGAGGGAGCTGGGCTGATCGGCGACATCAAGCTGCGGCTTGCCGGCGAGATCGAGCGGGCAGGCGCGCCGAGCCTCGCGGCACTCAAAGGGCTCGACGCCGAGCGCTGGGCGGCGAGTGCGCTGTAGCTCGCGCTAGGCTCCGCGACCGAGCCTTGTCGTTTCAAACCGCGACAGGAGTTGCTGTTACGCGACCGCCGTACCGGCCGACTCGGTGATCCAAGCCTTCAGCTGATTCTTCGGCTGCGCCCCAATCTTTTGCGCGGAAACCTTGCCGCCCTTGAACATCAGCAGCGCCGGAATGCCGCGAATGCCGAATTCGCCGGGAATGCGTGGATTCTCGTCCACGTTCATCTTCACGATCTTTACCTTGCCAGCCAGTTCGGTGGCGATTTCCTCAAGCGCAGGGGCGATCATCCGGCACGGTCCGCACCACTCCGCCCAGAAATCGACCACAACCGGCTCGGAGGCGTTCAGAACCTCGGCCTCGAAAGTGTCGTCGGAAACGGCTATTGGCGCCATGCGAACATCTCCTCTTCTCGTGCCCTGCGGGCCTAAAGCCCTCTACAGCTAGGCGTGCGCGGTCGGCAGGTCAAGGTGCCGCGATCTCAAAGATTCGTAAAGCAGCGTTTGACCGCGCTCCAGCAGGGCAGGCGGAATGGCCATCAGCAGCGGCGCTTCCGTCCACAGCAGGGCCGCGCGAATCGGTGCGCCGGGAAAAATACGTTGCAGCGCGAGTCGGTAGGCCGCCAGCTGCATGAGATAGGGCTCGGGTGTAGCATCCGCGCTTTCAGGGACGCCGCCGCTCTTGAAATCCAAGATCACGATTTCGCCTGCGCCGGCAATCAACCGATCGACCTGTCCCGAAATTACAATCGGCGGACCGCCGTCCCAGACCGGAGGCAAATGCGCGGCGAGCGGCGCTTCGGCCCGGCCTTCGGACTGGAAGAGTTCGGCGAATTCCGGATGCTGCAGAATACCGATGACCGAGGCCAGCAGCGCCCCGCGCTCGGAGGAGGGAAGGGTCTGGCCTTCGACGGCAAGAAAATTCGCGCCGCCCTTGCGCCAGTCCGCTTGGGGCAGCGCGGGCAGGATTTCGAGCAGGCGGTGGACGAGCTGGCCGCGCAACAGCGCCTCGCCGCGCGGACGGGACGGCGTGCCGCTGTCGCCACGCCATGCTGATTCAAGCTTGGACGGGTTGAGCACAATGGGGTGCGCCGCCCCCGCCGTTTGCCGCGCATACCAATCCGGCAGCGGCCCGGCCAACGTTCCGGCGGAAACCGACGCAGGCGCCTTGGCCGGCGCGGTTTGCGGACATTCCATCCGCCGCACCGGCTTGCCCGAGCTGTCGACCGCCTCAATAAGCTGCTCCGCCAGCCCGTCGCGGATCAAATCATACCAGCAGCCGGCGTCGCGCGCGTTCTTCCCCTCAAAGCCGGCGACGTATAGCCGGTCCCGCGCGCGGGTCATCGCCACATAGAGCAGCCTTTGATATTCCTCATTCTCGGCCTGCCGCATGGCCTCGCAGGCTACGCGGATCGGTGGGACGAGCTGAGCGCCGGGCAGCAGCCACACGGGGAGCTTGGCCGCGCCGGGTCGCGACCCGGCCGGCGGGTCCAGCAAGGCGAGGCCGCCGCGCGAGGCGTTGCGGGTCGAGCAAGTGTCGGCCAGGAACACGATATTGGCCTCCAGCCCTTTCGAGCCGTGCACCGTCATGACGCGCACCTCGTCGCGCCCGCCCTCCATGTCGCGCTTGATCTCGGCATCCGACACACGCAGCCAATGCAGAAAGCCCTGCAACGTGGGCGCTTCGCCCGTCTCGTAGGTCAGCGCCAGATTGAGGAATTCGTCAATCGCATCCGCCGCTTCCGGGCCGAGCCTTCCGAGCAGGCGCTTACGCAGGCCGTCATTTTCGAGTCTGGCCATATAGAACTCGAAGGGCTTTTGGCTTGCCGCCGCCGGGAGCCAAGCTTGGAGCCGCTGCGCCGCAATGGAATATGACGAGCTATGCCCGGACTTCGCCAGAAGCGCATCCCGCAGCGAGCCGGTGCGCCCATAGCCGATGGCGAAAAGATCGTCGTCGCCAAAGCCGAAAATCGGGCTTTTGAGCAGCGCCGCAAGGGTCAGATCGTCGTCGGGCAGCAGCAGAAAGTCGCCGAGCGCCATCAGATCCATGACGGCGAGCTGTTCCATTAGGCGCATCCTGTCCGCGCCAGCGACCGGGATGCCGAGGCTCTTGAGCGCGCGCACCATCGGCGCGGCAAACGGCGCGCGCTTGCGCACCAGGATCAGAATGTCACCCGCCCGGATCGGCCGGTTCAGCGATGCGAGCGGCTCGCCGCTGTCCAGCCAGTGGCGGATTTGCCGGGCGATGCGGTTCGCCAGTGTGATCGCAGGGGGCGGCGCTCCGGCGCGCTCGGAGAACGGCTCCCAAGCGGGGACCGCGTCACGCGGTTCGGCCTTTTCAACCGGCCATAGCTCCACCACCCCCGCATCGCCGTCGCGATGCGCGAAATGGCGTACCGGCCTGCCCTCCGCTGTCAGACCTGGTGTCCTGGCGCGGTCGGCGAAGACCAGATCGACCGCCTCGAGCACCACCCGGCTGCTGCGGAAGGATAAAGCCAGCGGCGCTTCGAGCCAGGACTGCGCGGCCGCTTGCGCGCGGGCGGCGTAATCGTGCCCGGTCTCGGCGAATTGGCGCGGTTCGGCCCCTTGGAAGCCGTAGATCGACTGTTTCTCATCGCCGACGGCAAAAAGCGTGCGCTGGCGGTCCTCGACGCCCTCGCCCGCGAAAAACTCCGCCGTAATCGCCCGGATGAGCGCCCATTGCGCTGGGCTGGTGTCCTGCGCTTCGTCGACGAGGATGTGCGTCAGGTTGGCGTCGAGTCGGAACAGCACCCAGGCGGCGGCGTCGGACCGCTGGAACAAGGCGGCGGTGCGCGAGATCAGACCGTCGAAATCAATGGCGGTGCGTTGGGCTTTTTCATGCTCGTAGCGCTGGAGAACCGCGTCGGCGAGGCGCAGAAGGGCGGCGGTCGCGACGGCGACTTGCAGGCCGCGACGCTTGCATTCCATCTCGGCGAATTCATCGCGCGCCCGGCGGAGGTCGTCGGCGATGCCGGGATGGGCGGCGCACACGGCTTTGGTCATGAAGCGCGAATCAGCGCGAGGCTGACCCTTCTCCGTCAGAAATGCCTTCGTCAGCGCCTCGCGCCGCCGTGCGCCGGATGCGCCCTGCACTTCGGCCAAATCGTCCGCCAGCACATTGTCGGATTTGCCGCCGCCCCGCAGCGCGGCGATAGCGCTGGCAATGAGGGAGTCGCTCGCAATCTCAGTCTGCTCATCGAGCAGCGCGTCTACCGTATCCTCGCGCCTCACACCGAGAACCGTGCGCAGCGAGATCTCGATTCCGGCAAAGGGATCGTCATCAAGTTGCTGACGGATCAGCGTGTGAAGCTCGTCGCGCCGGCTTGTCACCGACCGCAGCAGATCCTGAAACCGGTCTTCGCCGGCATAGGCGACGGCAGTCAGGAGCGCCTGGCCGAGCGCGCTGTCAGGGGCCTTCGCCGCCGCGTGCATGACAAAGTGCGACGCCTCTTCGAGCGCGGCGTGCTGTTCCGCATCGGTGAAGATGGTAAAGCTGGGCGGCACGCCCGCTTCGAGCGGAAAGCGGCGCAGGACGCGGTCGCAAAAAGCGTGAATGGTCATGATCTTGAGGCCGCCCGGTGCGTCCAGCACCTTGGCGAAAAGGCAGCGGGCGAAGCCGAGATCGTCGGCGCTGGGCTGCCGCAGCAAGATGGCGGCAAGCTCGGCGCGCAAGTCAGCATCGGGCTTTGCGGCCCATTCGCCTAGCCGCGCAATCAGGCGGTTCGACATCTCTGCCGCCGCCGCCTTGGTGAAGGTGAGGCAGAGGATGCTTTCAGGCTTGGCGCCGGAGAGCAGCAGCCGCAGCACGCGCAGAACCAGCACATAGGTTTTGCCGGCGCCCGCATTGGCCGAGACCCAGGCCGAGTTGGCAGGGTCCGCCGCGAGCATCTGCTGACGGCGGGCTTCCTCGCGCACGCTTGCTATGTCGGGGGCCGGAAAGCCGAGAACCGTCGCGCTCATCGCTCAGCCCTCATCCTGAGTCCCGGCCCATTCGGCCACGCGCGCGAGATGGGCATAATCGTCATATCGGTAGCTGTCGGTGAAGGCGGCGCGGCGCAGGGCGGCATAGGGGGTCGCCTCAAGATCGAAGCGTTCGATCAGCGCGAACAAGCCGTCGCGTGCGCCGTTCGCTAACGCCGCCGCAGCCTGTTTGAGGGGGCGTTCCAGCCCGGCGGGTTCGCCGCCCTTGGCCGAAATATACGCGAGTTTTGCAACCGTCCGGCTCGCCAGTCCGTCGAAATGACCCTCGATCGCGATCAGCGCTTCGAGCGGCAATTGCGGGGCTTTGAACGCGGCCGCGGCATTGTCCGCCGGCATGGAGCCGCTTTTGTAATCGTAGATGGCGAGGCCGCCATCGGGGTGCAGGTCGATCCGGTCGGCACGGGCGCGCAAGGTGAAGGGGCCGCCAGGCGCGTTGAAGCTGAACTCGCCCCGCACTTCGCTAAGCACGCGCGCGTGACCGCGCCGCTCGGCCTCCGTTTCCGCGAACCACGCCGCAAAGCGCTCCAGCCGGGGCCGCCAGAAAGCGCTGATGCGTGCCCGCTCGCCATAGAGCGAAGCGCATTCATCGAAAAGGGCGAGCATCTCGCGCGCGCTCTCGGCGGGCACACTGTCCCCGAAGCGGCGCGCGAAACGATGCAGCGTGTCGTGGATGATTTGCCCGCGCTCGGCCCCGCCCGGCTCGGCGTCAAGCCGGTTGAGCGGCGCGAGGCCGAGAATGTGCTTGGCATAGATGGCGTAAGGATTGGCGATCAGCGTCTCGATATCGGAGACGCTTAAGCGGCGCGGCCTTGCGTCGAGAGGCGGGCAAGGGGCTGGCGACTTTGCCGGCGTTACGGCTTGCACCGCGTTGCACGAACCGGTCCAATGCAGCCAGGGCGTGGCCGGGCGGAGCGCATCTGGTAGCCTTGAGCCTTGCAGCAGCGCCTTCATGCGCATCAGCCAACGGCTCGGCACGGTCGGCGCGCCATCGGATTTCAGCGACCGCGTCAGCACCACGTCGGATGCGCCCATCAGCTGACAGACGTCGTGCGCGGCAAGGCGAGTGCGCCGCTCGGGCGGCGGCAGGCCAAGCGCATCGCGCATCGTCCGATTGAGCCAGGGGCCAGGATCGGCCGCCTCCGGCCAGACGCCCTCGTTCAGCCCGGCGATGACGACCAGATCCGCTGAGGTCAGCCGCGCCTCCACCGCGCTAAGGATTTGCAACCGTGGATGGACGAGCGCGCGGATCGGCGTCTTTTCCAGCCGGATCAGGCTCCTGAACAGCGCCGGATAGTCGGAAAGCGGGATCGCCGGGCCGGGAGTGTCGCACGCGAGCGCGGCCATGAAGGCCAACATCGCCGCGCCATCCGCCCCAGCATCCAGCTCCGCGCCGGTGCCATCCCCAATCAACTGCGCAGCGGTTGCAGCATGGGCGGATGCGAGCGCCGAGAAAGCGACGGTTTTTGCCCGCCCCAACCGGATCAGCGGTTGAAATGCGCGCTTCAGCCGGACAAGCAAATCGTCGGCCTCCGCCCAATCGTCCGCCGAAAGCCGGTCGAGGATCGCATGGCGCGGTTTCTTCGCCTTTGCCAACGCCAAGCTCCGCCCCAGCGCATCCAACCCTTCGCCGCACCAGGCTTGGCGCATTCCGGCGATTTCCAGGGTTCGGGCGGACTTGCGCGCCGCGCCATCCGCAAGACCGAGCCGCGTCATGGGGTGCTTCAAAAGCGCCAGCAGCGGGATTTGCGACCCGGTTGCCGCCGTTTCGGCGACAAGATCGTAGAACACGCCCGCTGGCGTGGCGCGCAGCATCTCGGCGCTGTTGGCACTGATCGTCAAGCCCCAACGGCCCAGCTCCGAGGCTACCCGGCGGGCAAGCGTTCGGTCCGGCGTGACCAGGCTCGCGGTTTTGCCGGGCGTCTCCATCACCTCGCGCAGAACGAGCGCGATCGCGGCCGCCTCGTCCTGCTCGCTCGCCGCCTCGATCAGCGACACATTTGCCAAGCCTGCTGCGATCGCCTCACGCGGCGCGCTTTGGGTGAACTGCGGCCACAGCCCGAGCGTCGAGGCCGGCCGCATCGCTTCGCTAAGAAAACGCAGCCGGTGGACCGCGTCTCCATTTGGTTCAGTGCCGCCAACGAAGGCCACATCGCGGCGGCTCGCGCCCAGCGTACCGAGCAGATGCAACAGGCCAGCCTGCGGATGCTCGGGATGGTCGGCGGCTGCCTTCCAGCTCGCCTCGTCGAGCATCAAATCGACGCCGGGCAGAACGATCGCGCCCTGCGGCAAGGCGGCGACGGCTTGCATCAACGCGGCCGTCGCCGGAATGCTGCCCGTCGATCCCGCGATGATGACCGGCGTTGCAGGCCTCGCCGCGCGCAGCCGTTCGGTTTCCAGCGCCATGATGCGGTTGCGCCGGTCGACGGGGTTCAGCAGCCCGTGCTCGGCCAGATGTTGCGGCCACATTTGCGTGACGATCGTCAAGAAATCCAGCGAGAGCTGCTCGTGACCGGCGAAGCGCTCGGGCACCAGCTCGCGCAGCCGGCTCAGATCGACGCCTTCGGTCTCGGCCTCGTCCATCAGCCGCATCAGCTCAAGCGCCAGTTCGGCGGCGGCGGCGGGCGTGTCCGCGATCCGCAAGCTGGCGTCACCCGCAACCTGCCCCCGGCTCAGCCGCCGCGCCCAGGCGAGGACGAGCTGCGTGAGGGCCATGCGCCGGTCGAGCGCGCCAATGCCGGGAGCGACCGGAAGGTCAGGCCGGCCGAACCCTTCCTCCTCGTCGGCGTGAAGGATGAGTAGCTCATCCTCCTCGGCGCTGCCGAGCGGGCGGATGCGCGGCAGGAGCGTCGCGCCGGTTTCGGAGGCGCGCAGGAAGGCGTCGGCAAGCAAGCGGCAAGCGGCGCGGTTCGGCAGATAGATTTGATAGGCGGCAAGGGCAATGGGCGTCGGCGGCTCGCCGCCAAGGCGTGGCAGCTGCCCGTTTAGCACCGCCCGCGCCAGGCCGTCGAGGAAGGGCGCCGAGGGCGCGATCGTGAAAATCCGGACCGCCGCGCCGCGATCCGCGCCACCCGAAAGTTGCAGTTCACGCTGCGTCGAGGCCATTCAGCCGTCTTTCCGCATCCGCCAGCGCCGCCGGAGTGCCCACATGCATCCAGAGGCCGTCATGGCGGATGCTGGCGAGGCGGCCCGCCCCGAGCGCCCGGTCCCACGCCAGATTGATGGAAAACGCTCCCTCAGGGCAGTCCACGAAAAGGCGCGGGTGATTGATCGACACGCCGGCGAAGACATAGGGCACGCTTTCCCCCCGCGCCCTGCGACGGACCTGGCCAGCCTCGCTGACGCTGAAATCGCCCCGGCCGTCATAACCGAGGCTCGACGCGGTGGGCGCAAGCAGCAACAGACTGTCCATTGTTTCAGGGTCCCAAGCGTCGATCATGCGTGCGAGGGTCGAGCCGTGTTGCTCGATCCAAACCGAATCGGAATTGTGAACGAAGAAGGGTGCATCGCCAAGCCGGTGCAGCGCCTTCTTCACAGCTCCGCCCGTATCGAGCAGGGCCTCACGCTCGTCGGAGATGACGATGCGCGGCGCGCTGCGATGGCGAAGATGGGCTTCGATCAATTCGGGCAGATAGTGGACATTGACGACGGCCTCATCGACGCCTGCCGCGCTCAGCCGGTCGAGCACATGGTCGAGCAGCGGCCGGCCGCCAAGCGGCACCAGCGGCTTGGGGATGCCGTCCGTCAGCGGGCGCATTCGCTGGCCGAGACCTGCCGCCAGCACCAGGGCACGGGTTGGACGTTGGCTCGGCATGTCCCACAGTCTCCTTAATCTGAGCACGATTTGGCGGCGTCCCACTTTTCGGACTCGCCCAAATCCCCTGATGTCGTCCCCGGACGCCGATTTGCCCGAAATCGTCGGATTTCGTTGGCAAAGCGAGCGAGCCGGGATCCAAGCCACAGTCTCCAGCGCCAGTCGCTGTGGACCCCGGCTCGGCTCTGCGCCGTCCGGGGCGACGGTCACAACCGCGCCGCGAGGCTTTCGCCGTCCGCGAACACGTCCTTCCCTGGAACCTCGCGTGCATACCACGCCTTTAATTCGGCCAGATGAGGGTCTGCCAGATTCGCGGCGAGATGGCGCGCGGCGCGTGGCAAATGTCGCAGATAGGCGCGCTTGCCGTCGCGGCGGGCAAGGCGGGTGAAGATGCCGAGAAGCTTTGTGGCGCGCTGCGCGCCGAGCAGGCGGTAGGCGCGGAGAAACGCCGCGCGGTCGAAGCCTGCATCGGCCTCGGCGGCCGCATTGCAGTAATGGCGGAGCAACGTATCTTCAAGGCCGGGCGGCAGGTCTAGCCTGGCGTCCTGCAGCAGGGAGACCAGGTCGTAGGCGTGATGGCCGCGCATGGCGTCCTGGAAGTCGATGATGCCGAGGCGGGCGAGGCCGTGTTGCTCCGGCCGCCAGATCAGGTTCGGCGAATGAAAGTCGCGCAGCACCCAGCCGGTGGGTTGTTCGAGCAGCCAGTCGAACTGTTCATTCCAAAGGGTGGCAAACTCATCACGGGGCGCGCGCGGCGTTTCCGCGCCCCGAAGCGCGTGCAGGAACCAGTCAGGCACCAGCTCGGTCTCGATGCCGAGCGCGTCCCGGTCGAAATCGGGCAAGGCATGGAGGACGCCGTTTGCCTTCAACACCGGCGCGGGTTTGTGCCCTCGAAGGGCGAGGAGCGCATCGACCGCGAGGCGGTAAAGCGGCGCGAGGTCCGCCCCATCACTTGCAAGCCTGGTGAAGGTGAGGTCGCCGAAATCCTCCAGTACGAGCAACCCGGCGTCGAGGTCCTGGGCATAGATTTCCGGCGAGGCAAGCCCGGCCCCGCGCAGGGCGGCGGCGACGGCGATAAAGGGCCTTACGTCCTCAGCGAGATGCGCAATCTGGCTGTAGGGCCGGTTCTGGCGGATCGGCGGACCGTCGGGCGCTTTCGGCCAATCCATCAGCAGAGCGGAGCGGTCATTGGCGCTAAGCCGCGTGTAGGCGCGCGTCGAGGCATCGCCATTGAGGAAATGGTGACGGCTCTCGCCTCGTCCCGATGCCGCAATAAGCCGGTCGATGGCGGCGAAACGGGCAAGCCGCGGCCCCCAGCTTCCGTACCCCTCCAAGGTCACATGTCGGCGATCCGGCCGGTCGGCCTCGTCAAGCGCGATCTCCAGCCGGTCGGCGGGCACACGCTCGCCCAGCCTTTCGGGCCATTCCGCAATCGCAAGGCCGGCGTCCAAGGCCTCGTCAAGGCCGAGTTCCGCGGCTTCGCTAGGGCTGGTCAGGCGGTAGAAATCGAAATGGTGGATCGGGAAGCGCGGCGATTCATAGGGCTGGACAAGGGCGAAGGTCGGGCTTGGCACCTCTTCGTCGTCCCGTTGCACCAGCGCGCGGAT
The DNA here is from genome assembly GCA_031399085.1 of Rhodomicrobium sp. Taxonomy (GTDB): domain Bacteria; phylum Pseudomonadota; class Alphaproteobacteria; order Rhizobiales; family Rhodomicrobiaceae; genus R-RK-3. Next base: position 63,717 of record JANNOQ010000048.1, on the reverse strand, counting down.
CAGAAAGCGGGCGAAGGCCGTCTTGCCGGCGCCGAGATCGCCGCGCAGCGCTAGGAAATCGCCGGCTTGGAGCCTAGGCGCTAGCTTGCCCGCGAGATGCCCCAGCGCGTCCTCGCTGATTGTGTCCAACTGCATTCGTTCCGAGGCGGACATGGCCGCGCTTCCTCACTGGCGTCCTTGCAAGAGTCGGACGTAGAAACGCGAGGTTCGTGCGGGCGTCAAGTCTGAAAGCTTGTCGGAACGGCTCGCTAGCCATGGCGTCGATCGCCCCGCTATCGCGCTACCCGAAGATCGAGTGCGGATGATGATCCGGGCCGGTGCCGTTGGTGCCGCTAGAGGCCTCGACGGCAGCCTGCCCATTTGGCCCGATCATGCCGCGCCGTGCCGCGCCTTGCGGGATCAACGCGGTGACCGTCGTGCCGACGCCGGGCGCTGAGCGTAGGGTAATTCGACCGCCATGCAGCTCGATCAGACTTTTTACGATGGCAAGGCCAAGCCCTGCGCCGCGATGTTTGGAGCCTTGCGAGCGGCTTTCGAAGCGGCCGAAGACGCTCGCCTGAAATTCTTCCGGGATACCGACGCCCGAATCCTGCACCGCAAAAGCCACCATCCCGTCTTCCTTTCGGCAGGACAGAGTGATCACCGAGCTTTCCGTTGAAAAGCCGATGGCGTTCGAGAGCAGGTGGAACAGGACCTGCGTCAGCCGCTGCCCATCCGCAACGACCAAGTCAAGGTCTGGCGCGATTTGAACTTCCAGCGTAATGCGCGATTTCGCCAGCCGCTCTCTGACACCAAGCTCGGCGGCATCGGCGATTTCGCGCACGGACACAGGTGCCAGCTTCAACTCCAGCCCCCCGGCGTCGATGGTTGTGAGGTCGAGAATGTCGTTGATGATGGCCAGCAGCTTGGTGCTCGATGTGCGGATGTCTTCCAGATATTCGCGCTGCTTGCCCATTAGCGGCCCGATCGGCGGCTCGGCAAGGAGGTCGGAGAAGCCGATGATGTTGGTGAGCGGCGTGCGCAGCTCATAGGAGACGTGCGAAAGGAAGGTGTTTTTGAGCTTGTCCGCCGCTTCCAGCGCTTCGTTGCGCTCGATCAGCGCGAACTCGACGCGCTTGGTGTCGCTGATGTCGATATAAGTCAGCACCGTGCTGCCATCGGGCAGCGGCACGCCGGCATAGGCGAGCGTCATCTCGTCAGGCCGGGTGAGGGTGCCGTCGAAGCTTTCCCGCGTCTCGAATACGCCGGTGACGGCCCGGTGTGCCGTCGTCCACGGCTCTGGACCGTCGAGCAGCGGCTGGCAATGGGTGCGGACCTCGTCAATATGCGGCGCGCTGTCGAGGAAGGCCGGATCGAGCTTCCAGATGCTGACGAAAGCGGCGTTAAACAGCTTCAACCGCCCATCAGAGCCGAATAGCGCAACGCCTTCACGCAGATTTTCGAGCGTTTCGCGCTGAACCTTGATGAGCGCGTTGTAACGGCTTTCCAGCGCCAGGCGTTCGGTCACGTCGTCGAGCAGATAGGTGATGCCGCCATCCGGCCGCCGGTCGCCGAGCACATGGATGGTGCGTCCGTCAGGCAGATGCCACCAATCCTCGACGGCTTCCGAATCGCCGGCCGTTTTGAGCTGATTGTCGCGCCATTTTCGATAGTCGGACTGCTCGGGGAGCTGCCGCGTATGGCGCAGATGGTCGAAGAATTCGCCCAACTGAGGTTTCGCGTCGAGCCAGGCATGGTCAAGCTTCCACACGTCCCGGAAGGCTTGGTTGTAAAAGCTAAGCCGCTGATCGGCGGCAAAGATCGCCACGGCGGTCGACACCTTGTCCAGCGTTCGCTCATGCGCTGCCATCTGGCGCGAAAGCTTGTCCTGCACATTTTCGAGCGGCGCCACGTCGATCACCGCGCCTGCGCTCGCTCGGCCCACAGGCACGACGATCGTGTCGAAACTGCGCCGCTCGCCGGCGACGACCGTTTGCAGCCGCTTGCGAAAGGTTTCTCCGGCCGCCAAGGCTGTCTCGGACGCACGCCGCTGGCGCGTTTCCAAAAGCTCGCGCTGCTGCTCGATGACGTCATCGGACCGCGAGGCCTCCACCGCGGACACATAGGCACGGTTGACCCAAAACAAGCGGCCCTCGGGATCGCGAAACCATACTGGCATCGGCAGCGCATCGAGAAGGGCTTTTTGCGACGCCAGTTCTTCGTTTGCGATGCGCTGCTGGCGAAGCAGTTCGGCAAGTTCGACCCGGCGTCCGGCAAGATCGCGAAATTTCAAATAATAGCCGCTGCCCGAGGCGCGCCCCTCCGCTTCGATATGGGGACCCGCGAGCGTCTTCAGGGTCAGCTCGAAGGGGCGCCCGCTGGATCTTAAATCCTTCAGACGGCTTTCCAGCCCAAGCGCCGCGTTACGCTCCAGCCAGGAGGCGAAGCGCATCAGATTGCGCAGTTTGATTGGAACACCGAGCTTGCTATCGAGCACATGATTGACGAGACGCGGCGTGCCGTCGGACTCGAAGGCGATAAGAACCTGCGGCTCCGACATGACGATGGATTGCGCGATCTCAAGCTCCTGCCGAAGCGCCTTCATCGCCTCCGCCGAGCGGCTTTCGCTGAGCTTGGCGCGGGCCGCGGCGCGCAGGAACAGGATCGCCGCGCCCGCCGCCGCCAGAATTACCCCGCTGACAATGGCAACGATCAGAAGCTCGCTGACTGACGCGGCGTCATTGGCTTGCCCTGTAATCGACGCAGCCGCGGGTTCCCCGCCAAGCAGCGGAAGCGCGCCGATAGCGGTGGGGAAAAAAATCGCCGCGCGGCAAAGCCGGTAAAATTGCAAAAGGCTTTCAGCCTGCATCAGGCGTCTCCGCAAGGGGCATCGGGACGCGCATGTCTTAACGCTCCCGCACGACCATAAGGGACGAATCGCCCGTTACTTTAGCCTTAACAATGGAGGGAGACTAACCGAGAGCGTGTATCCAACGCAAAATTCGCGTCGGCAGACGCAAGGCTGGGGATAAGCCCCATGGGCTTACCCCCGGCAGCGGCACGGATCAGTAGCGATACTGATCGGATTTAAACGGACCGGTGTCGTTCACGCCAAGATAGTCCGCCTGTTCGGGGGTGAGCTTGGTCAGCTTCACACCAAGCTTGTCGAGATGCAGGCTGGCCACGCGCTCGTCGAGATGCTTCGGCAGCGTGTAGACCTTATTCTCGTATTTCTCATTATGTTTCCAAAGCTCGATCTGGGCGAGCACCTGATTGGTGAAGCTGGCGCTCATGACAAAGCTTGGATGACCCGTGGCATTGCCTAGATTGACGAGGCGGCCCTCGGATAGAAGGATCATGCGGTTGCCGCTCGGAAACTCGATCAGATCGACCTGCGGCTTGACGTTCGTCCAACGAAAGTTGCGCAAGCTCCCGACCTGGATCTCATTGTCGAAATGGCCGATATTGCACACGATCGCCATGTCCTTCATGGCGCGCATATGGTCGACGGTGATGACGTCCTTATTGCCGGTCGCGGTGACGAAAATATCCGCTTTCGGCGCGATGTCCTCCAGCGTTACCACCTCGAAGCCGTCCATCGCCGCCTGCAGCGCGCAGATCGGATCGATTTCGGTCACGGCGACGCGCGCGCCGGCCCCGCGCAGACTGAGCGCCGAGCCCTTGCCGACATCGCCATAGCCGCAAACGACCGCCAGCTTGCCCGCCATCATCACGTCCGTGGCGCGGCGGATGCCGTCGACGAGGCTCTCGCGGCAGCCATATTTATTGTCGAATTTCGATTTGGTGACCGAGTCGTTGACGTTGATCGCGGGGAACGACAGCGTGCCCTTCTTTTCCATCTGATAAAGGCGCAACACGCCGGTTGTGGTCTCTTCCGACACGCCGCGAATATTGGCCTTCACTTTAGAGTACCAGCCGGGGGTGCGTGCGAGCCGCCGCTTGATCGTGGCGTAAAGTTCTTCCTCTTCCTCGTTCTTGGGATTGGCCAGCACGCCGGGATTGGTCTCCGCCTCCGCGCCGAGCAGAACGAGGACGGTCGCGTCGCCGCCATCGTCGAGGATCATGTTCGCGGTCTCGCCGCCCGGCCATTCCAGGATGCGGTCGACATAGTCCCAATATTCGGCAAGTGTCTCGCCCTTGACCGCAAAGACCGGCGTGCCGCGCGCGGCGATGGCGGCGGCGGCGTGGTCTTGGGTGGAGAAAATGTTGCAGGAGGCCCAGCGGATTTCCGCGCCAAGCGCCTGCAATGTCTCGATCAGCACGGCGGTTTGGATCGTCATATGCAGACACCCGGCGACGCGCGCTCCGGCCAGGGGCTTTGAGGGACCATATTCCTCGCGCGCCGACATCAAACCGGGCATCTCGGTTTCGGCAATGTCCATCTCCTTGCGGCCCCATTCTGCCAGGGAGAGGTCTTTGACAAGGAAGTCGTTCGCACTGCTCATATCATTCATGGCGGCCGCCTTTGAGGTGGAAAGTAGGCCCTTCTATAAGGTGGAGGGGCGATCAAGGCAACAACATATAAAGATGTTGTTATATCTTTATCCCGATCACTCTCGCTGGCCGACATATCGCAAAGTCAGATTAATGCGCCCACCCTCGTTAAGAAGGTCCGAGGTTCCCGCAAGCAGCCTGTCCACGCCGTGGTAGCGCAGGCGCGACTCCCCGCCCATTACCAGGACATCACCCGACCGCAGCGTGAATGAAATCGTCGGATCGCGCCGGGTCAACCCGCCGATGCGAAAGATCGCGGCATCGCCAAGCGATACCGACAAGATGGGTGCGGAAAAGTCTTTCTCATCCTCGTCGCGGTGCAGCCCGAGCCGCGCGCTCGCTCCGTAATAATTGACCAAGCACGCTTGCGGGTCGTTTTTGCAGCCTGTCAAGTCCCGCCAAATCGTCAGAAGCATTTCCGGGATCGGCGGCCAGGGATTGCCTGTCTGCGGATGGGCCTGCTGATAGCGATACCCGCCATCCTTGTCGGAGACCCAGCCGAGCGGCCCGCAATTCGTCATATGGACGGAAAAAGGCTTGTCTGTTCGAGGCATACGGGGCGTGAAGAGCGGCGCATCTTCGATGACGCGGCGCATTGTCTTCAGAAGTTGGTCTTGCTCCGCCAGGGTCAAATATTGCGGAAAATACCGGCAACCTGGCGGCAGTTTTGGCGTGCTCATTTATGCTGTGCCTTCGCTGCCGCACCCTTGAAGAAACACGTGGTCACCATAATCTTTTGCCATAGGTTAAAGCTGTGCGCTTGAATTCCTCGGCTTGTACGCGCATACAGTGCGGCCTATATAACCGCCAACTTACTGGAGCAAGTGTTTAGGGACTGGCGGTCGCGCGAATATGAGGTTTGGCGCGGACGCGAGGGGTGCTAAGCAACAGCTCCATTGGTCCGCCGGATAGATTTACAGAGGGTTATCGGATGTCGAAAGTCATAGGAATCGACCTCGGTACGACGAATTCCTGCGTCGCGGTCATGGAAGGCATGACACCGAAGGTTATCGAGAATTCGGAGGGTATGCGGACCACTCCGTCGATGGTGGCTTTCACGAGCGAAGGCGAAAGGCTGATTGGGCTTCCGGCGAAGCGTCAGGCTGTAACCAATCCTGAGAACACCTTCTTTGCCATCAAGCGCCTCATTGGCCGCCGTTATGAAGACCCGTTGGTCGAAAAGGACAAAAAACTTGTCCCCTATAAAATCGTCAAAGCGGAAAATGGCGATGCCTGGGTTGAGTCGCGCGGCGAGAAATATTCCCCCTCTCAGATTTCCGCTTTTATTCTTCAGAAAATGAAAGAGACCGCCGAATCCTACCTTGGCGAAAAGGTGACGAAAGCCGTCATCACCGTCCCAGCCTATTTCAACGACGCACAGCGTCAGGCTACGAAGGACGCCGGCCGGATCGCTGGCCTGGAGGTTTTACGCATCATCAACGAGCCGACCGCTGCCGCGCTCGCTTATGGGCTGGATAAGAAGGAAGGCAAGACCATCGCGGTGTACGACCTTGGCGGCGGCACTTTCGACGTGTCGATCTTGGAGATCGGCGACGGCGTATTCGAAGTGAAATCGACCAATGGCGACACTTTCCTGGGCGGTGAAGATTTCGACATGCGTCTGGTCGAATACCTCGCGGCCGAGTTCAAGAAGGAAAACACCGTCGATCTCAGGAATGACAAGCTTGCGCTGCAGCGCCTTAAAGAGGCGTCGGAGAAAGCCAAAATCGAGCTTTCCTCCGTCCCGCAAACCGAAATCAACCTGCCGTTCATCACCGCCGATCAGAGCGGCCCCAAGCATCTGACCATGAAGCTAACGCGCGCCAAGCTCGAAAGTCTGGTCGACGATCTGGTGCAGCGAACGACCGGGCCGTGTCAGGCCGCTCTGCGCGACGCCAATCTGAAGGCTGCGGAGATTGACGAGGTCGTGCTCGTCGGCGGCATGACTCGGATGCCAAAGATCGCGCAGACGGTGAAGACGATCTTCGGCAAGGAGCCGCATAAGGGCGTCAATCCCGACGAGGTTGTGGCTATGGGCGCTGCGATCCAGGCTGGTGTGCTGCAAGGCGACGTCAAGGACGTGCTGCTGCTCGACGTGACGCCCTTGTCGCTGGGCATCGAGACGCTGGGCGGGGTGTTCACGCGACTGATTGACCGCAACACCACCATTCCGACTAAGAAAAGCCAAGTGTTTTCGACCGCTGAGGACAATCAGAACGCCGTGACCATCCGCGTTTTCCAAGGCGAGCGCGAAATGGCCGGCGATAATAAAATGCTGGGCCAGTTCGACCTGGTCGGCATCCCTCCCGCGCCGCGCGGCGTACCTCAAATCGAGGTCACCTTCGATATCGACGCCAACGGCATTGTGAATGTTTCGGCGCTGGATAAGGCGACGCAGAAGGCGCAGTCGATCCGCATTCAAGCTTCTGGCGGGCTGAGCGATTTGGATATCCAGCGCATGGTCAAGGAAGCCGAGTCGCACGCAGCCGAAGACAAGAAGCGCCGCGAGCTGGTTGAGGCTAAGAACCAGGGCGAGGCTCTCATTCACTCGACGGAACGATCTCTGGCCGATTTGGGCGAAAAGGTTTCGGCGGCGGATAAGACCGCGATCGAAAACGCTCTAACGGAGATGCGCTCGGCGCTTGAAGGCGAAGATCGCGATAAAATTATCTCCAAGATCGAAACGCTTGCCCGCGCCGCCATGAAGCTTGGTGAAGCGGCCTACGCCCAGAGCGCCGGTGGCGCCGATAGCGGACAGCCGGGCGGCGGCGTGCAGCAGCCGGCTGGCGATGGCGTCGTCGATGCGGAGTTCGAGGAAGTCCGCGACGACGAGAACAAAAAGAAGTCCGCCTGATATGGAACGCTAATCATCGCTCCGATAGGGCCATAATTGGGGCAAATATGAAGCAGCCAGCGGCCGGTCTTTTTGAGGTTCTGAGTGGTACGTCTCTAAAGAGCCGCGCGCGGCGCTGCTCAGCCTCAGCGTACGTCGACGACTTTGGCTGGTTTGGGCGACAAGGCCGTCAGAAAAGCGCGCAGAATCAGCGGTTTCTTGGCGTTGCTTTCCGCTCGATCCATCTTCTCAAACAGATCGAGCCGAACCGCGAGACGCTCGATCAGCCGGTCCAGCAACCGTCTTGGTTTACGCTCGGACGTAATTTGCCGGAAATAGAGCGCCGCCTGCTCATCCGCGAATGTTTTTCCCAAACTATCCGGGTAAAGACCGGCATAGCTGTCGCTAAAAACGTCCGAGAAGACGGGATGACTAAGGATAGCTTCGAACAACGCATCATGCCGATATCCATGCCAACGCGTCACCAGCTTAAGGCGGTCACTCGCCGACAATTCCGTTTTGCTATCGAAAGAGCTGCCGCCTCCCTGCGGAGTAATGGCGTCAATGAGTTCGTGAGATAGCAAGCCAAGCCGCGTTGCAAGGCTGGCGCGGTAGGCTTCGTTGAGTAACCAGTCATTGTAGCTAAGATGGAAGAACTGATCAGTCGATGTCTTTCGTTCAAGGATCCAGCTCCGCTCAGCCAAAAGCTGACGCAAAATCATGATAAGATTGGCGAGTTTGGACTTTTTCCGATGTATGAGCGAGGCAGCCAAGTTCAGTGGATCACGTAAAAAGACAAAAGATTGAATGTCGAAGGAAAGACGCTCTTGATTTTGAATGAAACTGTAAACACTTGAAGGCATTGCCCCTTCATAGTTAATAATTAAGGGGTCGTCGGAATTGGACGTAGCATAATTGGCAAGGTTGCTAGAAAAGGCTTTGCTAAGTACGGGATTGTTTATGAAGTGCGTTGCTTGAGGATTGTGTGCCCGATACCACTCGATAAATGCATGGTGACCTGAGCGCTTCGTCGATATTACGTTTATTAAGCGGTGCATCGTTCAACTTTCGGGATCTGGCTGGCAGAACTTATCAAGATCGTGGTATTTGAAAATCATGGCGAAACGCTGTTACTATGAAACGCTTGGTGTCACGCGTGGCGTCGGCGAACAGGATATCAAAAACGCCTTCCGCCGACTCGCCAAGGAATATCACCCGGACTGCAACCCCGGCAATGGCGATGCCGAAATGCGCTTCAAGGAGGTCAATGAGGCCTACGAAGCGCTGAAGGATCCCCGCAAGCGCGCCGCTTACGACCGCTTCGGCCATGCCGCCTTCGACGGCAACGCGATGGGACCGGGCGGGCATGGCTTCGGCGCCGATTTCTCTGCCTCGATGTCCGAAATTTTTGACGATCTGTTTGGCGAATTCATGGGTGGCCGTAGGCGAACCCGTTCGGGCCGGGAGCGCGGCGCCGATATCAGCTATAATATCGAAATCAGCCTTGCCGACGCGTTCACGGGCAAGGTGGCGCAGATCAGCGTCCCGACTTCGATCGTCTGCGAGCCGTGCGCCGGCAGCGGCGCCGAGGCCGGCTCCAGTCCCATCGCCTGTCCAACCTGCGGCGGCTTCGGCAAGGTGCGTGCAAGCCAAGGCTTCTTCACCATCGAGCGCACATGCCCCAACTGCCAGGGGCGCGGCGAAATCATTCAAAATCCTTGCGACAATTGCTCCGGCATGGGACGCGTTATGCGCGAGCGCACCTTGTCGGTGAATATCCCGGCCGGTGTTGAGGACGGTACGCGCATCCGGCTCGCGGGCGAAGGCGAAGCCGGTGTTCGGAGCGGGCCTCCCGGCGATCTTTACATCTTCCTGTCGGTCGCGCCGGACGAAATCTTCCAGCGCGACGGCTCCGACCTGTTTTGCAAAGTACCGATCACCATCACCACCGCCGCGCTAGGCGGCCAGCTTGAGGTGCCAACCATCGACGGCGGGCGGGCGCGAGTAAAAATCCCCGAAAGCACGGAAACCGGCAAGCAATTCCGCCTCAAAGGCAAGGGCATGCCGGTGCTGCGCTCGACGCTGACCGGCGATCTTTACGTCCAGGTCGAGATCGAAACGCCGCAGAACCTTTCCCGGAAGCAGAAAGAGTTGCTGAAGGAGTTTGAGAAGGCATCGACCGAGAACACCAATCCGGGCCTCAGCGGCTTTGCGCAGCGTGTCAAGGAATTCTGGGAGCGGATGGGCCAGCCCTGAGATCAGCGCTGCTCGGTAGAGCCGTCCGCAAGATTTATGAACGAAAAAATGATTGCGGCAATGAGGCGCCTCGATGCAGGCCGATAGGAAGCGCGCCGAGGCTGCGCGCAAGCTGATCGTCGCGCTTGATTTTCCCTCCGCCGATGCGGCGCGCGCAGTGGTGGCTGCGCTGCATGGCGAAGTCGGCATGTTCAAGATCGGGCTGGAACTCATCCTTGCCGACGGTCTTTCCTTCGCGCGCATGCTCGCCGATTCCGGATGCCAATTTTTCCTCGACGCCAAACTGCTCGACATTCCGAACACGGTTGAGCGTGCAACGGCGAACGCGGCGCAACTGGGCGCGACGTTCCTCACCGTTCACGGCACCGACCGCAGGACTCTCGACGCCGCGGTGCGCGGCCGGGGCGCAAGCGCGACCAAGCTGCTGGCGATCACGGTGCTGACAAGTTGCGATGCGGCCGACCTGCAAGAGCAGGGCAGCCGCCTTGCCCCTGCCGAACTGGTGATCCTTCGGGCAGGCCTCGCCAAGCAGGCGGGTTTTGACGGCGTTGTCGCCTCCGCTCAAGAGGCGGCGGCCATTCGGGCCGAGCTTGGCGGTGAATTCCTGCTCGTGACGCCGGGAATTCGTCCCGCTGGCACGGCTTCGGCCGATCAATCGCGGATTGTGACCCCCGCCGAGGCGATCGCGGCTGGCGCGGACTATCTGGTCGTCGGCCGCCCGATCACTGGCGCGCCCGATCCGAAGGCGGCGGCGGATGCGATCATCGCCGAGATTGAAGCGGCGCTCACCGGTTGACCGCGCCAGCACGTGGATCGCTGGCCTCTTTTGCATGATCGCTTGGGATTGAAACGCTCATGCGCTACGTGCCTTTTTTCTCGGCCGACTTCTTAGCCACTTCAGGCTTACGCTCCGGCGTCGGCACTGGCGCCGTTGGAACGTTTGCGGCCGCCGCATCCTTGGTTTGGCCGACCAGCGCCGCGCAATCCGACGGCAAATCGGCGAGTGTCAGCGGCCGCTTCGGCTTGGCGGGTTTTTTTGCCGGCTTGTCGGACTGCGCGACAGGCTTTTTCATCCGCTTCAACCAGCTATCGACTTCCTTACCGCAGCCATTGTCGGGTGCCGCCGCCGGCTGGCCGACACATCCTTGCGCCCCCGCCGGACAGGACAGACGAATATGGAAGTGGTAGTGATGTCCCCACCAGGGGCGCACTTTCGACAGCCATGGCTCATTCGTTTTCCCCGCCCAGTCGCACATCGCTTTCTTGATCGCGGGATGGACGAAAATGCGTGCGACCCCTGGATAGGACGCAGCGCGCTTAATCAGCTTGGCGTGATCCTCGGTCCAGATTTTTGCGTCCACCGAAACGCCATCCTCGGCAAGCATGGAGACGGCGGATTTCGTCTCACGCTCATCGGGAGTGAGCGTGTTCGCCGGCATAGGGGTCAGCCAGACGTCGGCGTCGAGGCCGATCTGGTGACTGGCATGGCCGGTCAGCATGGGGCCGCCCATCGGCTGGGCCATGTCGCCCACCAGCAGTCCCGGCCAGCCATCATGCTGCTTAGCATCCGCCGCCAGCCGCTCGAGATAGGAGACCAGGATGGGATGGCCCCAATTGCGGTTGCGCGACAGCCGCATCGCTTGCCAGGCCGGTCCGTCGATCGGTAAGGGCTTGGCGCCCGCCAGGCAGCCGCGCGCATAGGTGCCAAACGCCCGTGCGGCGAGCGGCGAGGGCTGCTTCTGATTGCCGAACACCTCTCTCGCGACCGGCGATGCAATTACCGCCGCCAGCTTGGCCTTGACCTTTGCCTTTTTTGGCTTTGCCTCCGCCCCTGGCAGGCCGACGCAGATCATGAGCAGCAATATGAAAAAAGATCGCATGATTGGAGCCATATCCTCTTTCGGTGAGTGCCCTGTCATTCGGAGGCATATTAGCCTTGCGCAGATTAACGCGAACCCTGCCTTTCTTCCAACCGGCGCTTTTGGCGGCATGAAACGTTCATAATCCCCAGCCTATGATCGAGGCATGAACGCTTGGCTCGAATGCTGACAAGGCGGCGATTTCTGCAAGGCGCGGGCGGGCTGGTCATACTCGGGACCGCCACCGCTGCCTATGGCGGCGTGATCGAGCCCGGCTTTCGTCTCTCGCTGGCGCGCTGGACCATTCCGCATCCGCACTGGCCGGTGGCCGCGCCGCCGCTGCGGATCGTCGCGCTTGCCGATCTGCACGCCATGCGGCCTTGGATGCCAGTCTCGCGTATTGAGGGGATCGTCGATGCGGCCAACGCGCTCCGCCCGGATCTCATTGTGCTGCTCGGGGATTATGTAGCGGGGATGGCGCGGTTCCGCACCGGCGCCGTGCCGATCGCGGATTGGGCCAAGGCGCTCGGAGCTCTGCGTGCGCCGCTGGGCGTTCATGCGGTGCTCGGCAATCATGATTGGTGGGTCGATCCGCAGGGCGTCCGGCGCGGGCTTGAAAATTCGGGCATCGCCGTCTTCGAGAATACAGCAATCAAACTTGGCGAAGCGGGGCGGCGTTTCTGGCTCGCGGGTCTGGGCGATCAGCTCGCCATCCCCCTGCGCCCAGGCTTTCGGGGCGTGGATGACCTGCCGGCGACGCTCGCGCAACTGGCTGGCGACGACGATCCGGCGATTTTGCTCGCGCATGAACCCGACATTTTCGTCAAGGTTCCAAGCCGCATCACGCTGACGGTATCGGGCCATACGCATGGCGGACAGGTTAACCTGCCGTTTATCGGCCGTCCCATCGTCCCATCCCGCTTTGGCGAGCGCTTCGCCTATGGGCATATCGTCGAGGGCGGACGGCATCTGATCGTGTCGTCCGGCCTTGGTCTTTCCGGCGTACCGGTGCGCTTCATGGTACCACCTGAGATCGCGCTCATTACGCTCACCGCGGCAGCTTAACCGGCGGCCGCAAGCTTTTGCGCGGCGGGCCGAACCGTGGCGGAATAATCTTCCATCAAAGTTTGGGTGATCTCTCCAACCGTGAACCGATAATCGCCGATTTCCGAGATCGGCGTTACTTCGGCGGCGCTGCCGGTCAGGAAGCACTGCTCAAAATCGGCCATCTCTTCCGGCATGATCGCCCGCTCGACGACGCTCCAGCCGCGCTGCTCTGCAAGGCCGATGACGGTGCGGCGGGTGATGCCGTCGAGGAAACAGTCCGGCGTTGGCGTATGCAGCTCCGTGCCCTTGACGAAGAAGATATTGGCGCCGGTCGATTCCGCGATCCGGCCTCGCCAATCGAGCATCAGCGCATCCGCGTAGCCGGCCCGCTCGGCGCGATGTTTTTCGATGGTGCAGATCATATAAAGGCCGGTGGCCTTGGATTTGCACGGCGCGGTGCGCGGATCGGGGCGGCAATATTCCGCCATACAAAGGCGGATGCCCTTCAGCCGCTGCTCCATGTCGAAATAGGTGCCCCAATACCAGGACGCCACGGCAACGTTGATGCGGTTATGCTGCGCCGACACGCCCATCTGCTCGGAGCCGCGCCAGGCGATCGGGCGGACGTAACCGTCGACAATGCCGTTGGCGCGCACGGCCTCGCGGCAGGCCTGGTCGATTTCGGCGACGCTGAACGGAATGTCGAAGCCCAGGATCTTCGCCGAATTGTGCAGCCGCTGCGTATGCTCGGTGAGCTTGAAGATCTCGCCATCATAGACGCGCTCGCCTTCGAAAACGGCGCTTGCATAATGCAGGCCGTGCGTGAGGACGTGAACTTTTGCCTCGCGCCAGGCAACCATTTCCCCGTTAAACCAAATGAAGCCGTCTCGTTGATCGAAAGAGTCAACTGCCATAATTTCCTCCAGCAGCGCGCCTGAGCATCGGACCGAGCCGGGCAGCGTTGAGCAAGTTTTGCCGTTAAGACATTATCACCCCGCCGTTTTTTATGCAGGGTCCGGTAAAAAATTGCGAGATCATGAGGTTATTCTTGCTCCGCCTAACAAACAAGCTCAAATATGTCAACATGGCTGACATAAATCCACAGGCTCGCGACATGCCCGCCGCCCGCTTCGCGCAGCGGCCGTTGGATGAACGAGGCGCCGCCGCTCCGCTTCTTCAGGATGACCTGTACTGGTTTGTCGAGGCGTTTTTCTTTGCCTATCGCGACTTCATTACCGACCCCGACCGCATCCTCAACGAAATCGGCTTTGGCCGCGCACATCATCGCGTGCTGCATTTTATCCACCGCTATCCTGGAATGCGCGTCGCCGATCTGCTCGAAATCCTTCAGATCACCAAGCAGAGCCTCGCGAGAGTTCTTCGCGAGTTGATAAAAGAAGGCTATGTTGCGCAGCATTCCGGCAAGTCGGACCGGCGGGAGCGCCTGCTTTTCGTGACCGAAAGCGGCAGCGCGCTGGCCGGGCGGCTGGCAGCGTCGCAGCTCCAGAAAATGCGTGAGGCGCTAAGCTTGCTGGGCAAGGACGGGGATGAGGCCGTGGCGCACTTTCTGAATATGATGATGTCCGCGACGGACCGTTTGCCGCGCGCGCGCCGGGTTGCCCCTTTCGAGCCGGAGCAACGAGCCATGGGTGGCGAATGAGCGAGGCAGTGGACGCGGCGGTGCCGGACGATGCGCCGCATATTCTCGTCGTCGATGACGACAAGCGGATTCGCGATCTGCTGGGGCGGTTCCTGCTCGAAAACGGTTATCGCGTGACGACGGCCGAGGATGCGTCCGCCGCGCGCGCCAGCATGCGCGGCCTCGCCTTCGACCTCATCATCCTCGACATCATGATGCCGGGCGAAACCGGCCTGTCCTTTGCTCAGAATCTGCGCACCCATTCGCAAATCCCGATCCTGATGCTGACCGCGCGAACCGAGGCGGAAGACCGCATTGCGGGCCTGGAGATCGGCGCGGACGATTACCTCTCCAAGCCTTTCGAGCCGCGCGAATTGCTGTTGCGGATGAAAAATATCCTGAGCCGGCGCATAGAAGTCGCGGCCGGCCCGCAGGAAATCACATTCGGCAAATTCGCGTTTCATCCTGTACGGGGCGAGTTGCGTGCCGATGGAGAAACGATCAAGCTGACGGAAATTGAACGCAATCTTCTGCGCCATTTCGCGCTTCGGCCCGGCGTGCCGGTCGATCGCGAGGATCTCGCCAATCTGTCGGGGCATGACAGCGAGCGCGCGGTCGACGTGCAGATCAACCGGCTAAGGCGCAAAATCGAGGCCGATCCCGCCAACCCGGCCTATCTGCAAACGGTCAGAGGCCGCGGCTACATCTTTTATGTGAATTGATGGCTTCCATTACCGACGATCAGGCGTCTGGTCCACGCGGCTCAACCAGCAAATCGCGCCGGTTTTTCAACAGATTGGGCGGCTACGGTTTGTTGTTGCTGCCCAAGGGTCTTTATGCGCGCGCGCTGATCATCATCATCGCGCCCATAGTGCTGCTGCAATCGGTGTTCGTCTTCGTCGTCATGGAGCGGCACTGGGAATATGTCACCCGGCGGCTGTCCAGCGCCACCGTGCAGGATATCGGCATGCTGGTCTCGCTCTATGAGAGCGATCCGCAACCGCGCGCCTATGACAAGCTGACGGACATGGCGCGCGAAGAGCTTGGCCTTGTCGTGCAGATTGTCCCCGGCGCCGAATTGCCGCCTCGCGTGGAGCGGCCGTTTTTCGGCTTTCTCAACCGGACACTGACCAAGACGCTGCGGGCACGACTTGACAAGCCGTTCTGGATCGACACTGTCGGGGAGTCCAACCATGTTGACATCCGTATTCAGCTCGACGGGGCCGTGTTGAAGGTGCTCGCGCGGCGGAGCCAGACTTATGCGTCCAACACGCATATTTTTCTGTTCTGGATGGTGGGCACCTCGCTGGTCCTGCTGACCGTCGCCGTCCTGTTTCTGCGCAATCAGATCCGGCCCGTGCTTGCCCTGGCGCAAGCCGCCGAACGTTTCGGCCGGGGGCAGCCGGCGCCAACCGATTTCCGGGTCCGGGGCGCGCGCGAGGTACGGCAGGCGGCGGTTGCCTTCATGGAAATGCGCGATCGCATCGAGCGCCATGTCGAGCAGCGGACCACCATGCTGGCCGGGGTGAGCCACGATTTGCGCACCGTGCTGACGCGCTTCCGGCTACAGCTCGCCATGCTCGGCGATCGGCCCGAAGTCGCCGAGCTGGCCTCGGATGTCGATGAAATGCAGCAGATGCTCGAAGATTATCTGGCGTTCTCGAAAGGCGGCAGCGGCGAGGAAGCGGCGCAGGCCGATGTGTTTGCGATGCTGAAGGAAATTCATACCGCCTTCGCTGGCAATCCTGGCAAGACCGTCTCGCTGAATGCGCCGAACCATCAGTTCCTTGCCACCATTCGCCGGAATGCCTTCAAACGGGCGGTCATGAATTTAGTGAGCAATGCCGTACGCTTCGGCAAGCAGGTCTCGATTACGGCGGTTACCTCGCGCCGAAATCTGGTGGTTACGGTCGAAGATGACGGGCCGGGTATCCCTGCGGCTTTGCGCGAAACGGTGTTCCGGCCGTTTTACAGCTTAGATGATGCCCGCAATCAGAATGTAAAAAGCACCGGCCTTGGCCTTGCCATCGCTCGCGATATCATCCGCGCCCATGGCGGAGAAATTCATTTGAGCGAAAGCCGGTTGGGCGGACTGAAGGCGACGATCCGTGTGCCGCTTTGAAAGACTGCCAAGCTGTCGCTTACCACAATAGCTACAAACCACCAGCTAAAATCTCTGAAACGGCCTGACCGCGCGCCCGTTTCTCCGGCGGGCTGGCGAGATCTGGAACATTTGACGCACGTTGCTGAGCGGCCGGCGCACGGGCGGCGGCGCTTTGCTGCTCAAGCTTCCTGGCCATCACCTGCTGGGACCGAACGGGCATAGCCGGAGCGCCCGTTTGGGTTGTAAGCCCTGCCGGCCATTGACGATCCTGACGTCCGTCTTGGTCCGGGATCGAATGTGTGTAAATGTCCCAGATCTCTTCCTGATCACCTGTTTTGTCGCGCGGCGAGAGTGGCTCCATACTTGCCGTGGCTTGTGACCGATCTTCACCAAGCGCGTTTTTGATCGCGCGGCTGCGGAACATTTCGGAGATCGCATCTCGCGCGCCCGGCCCGCCTTGTGCGCTCCGCAGAAGGAAGCGGCCAAGCGCACCGCGCGCGACGTCCGAGGCCTCGCGATCCGGTTCGCCGTATGCCACCGATTGCGCTGCGTCTTGCGCAGGCGCGTTCGTCCCGGCTGCATCTGCTTGCGCTGGACGAGCCTCGATTTCGCTATGGTCTTGCCCAAGAGGGCGGGCGGTACCTCCCAGATCGGCCGATGGAGTAGGCCTCCCCTCGCCGTCATTGCCGGATGCCACTTTGGCCGGCGACGCGGGAGGGTCAGGCGCGAGTCCAGCGGCGGTGTTCTTGGAGACCTCTTCTTGCCCAGATTCGGCTAGGCGGCCGTCTGACAGGTGGGTCAGACCCGCCAGTTGCTCGGTCGTCTTTGAGGCTTCGTGTTTCCCCTCCAACGGCTGCGGCATTACGGGTTGAACCGAAGCGCTGCCCGTATTTTTCGCGCTTTGCGCGGTCGCTGTCTGCGGTGCAGATTTCTCGTTTCCAGGGAGCACATCCAGAGCGTCATTCGCAGCAGCGGCCGGCGTGCCGGACCCGCTTTGCTCTGCCTTCGATTTGTTTTCGAGTTCAACGCCAGATTGCGCTATTGACCGATAGCCTCGCTCAGGAACGGCAATAGCTTGGTCTAAAGCGGCCGGCGCCGGGGCCTCGACTTGGAATTGGTGGCTGTTCTGAGAAGCCCCGCTTTTGACTTCGGATTTGGCGGAAGGCGTCTGCGCCGGAGCGGCGTCCTGGCGCAAACTGGAGTCGGGCCAAGCAGTCGAGTCGAGCCTTTCCATGGTCTTGGGCGGGGTCGCGACGGCGATCTCAATACGGCCACGATCGCTCACATCGTCTGACAGCACCGAGTGCCATACCACCGCGAGCACGCCGATTGCAAAGACCAGCGACATGGAGGCTGCGGCATAGAATCGGAAAGCGTATTTACGAAACTGTTTTTTCGCCGCGAATTCCGGGTCGATTTCGCCGTCGCCGCCGATCTCGCCGCGATCATATCGGGAACGCTTATCCGGATCGCTGAGAACGCGGTACGCGGTCGACACCGTTTTAAAGGAGTCCTGCGCGGCCCGGTCATCCGGATTGAGATCGGGGTGAAATTTCTTCACCAAATTGCGGAACGAGGCGCGAATCTCATCCGGTTTCGCCGATCGCTCGACGCCGAGCACGTCATAAAGATCCACGATCTTGCGCCGCTCGGGCACCGAATATTGGCGGACGATATCGTCGTCCACGCGCGGAAACCAGCGTTCCGGCGCAAGCAGCGTTGCCGGCAGCACCGTGCTGGCATCGCCATGCGCGCTGTCGATCTGGGCCTGCGTGAGATTGCGCGCATCGGCAAAACTCGCGCCGATCAATATGGCCCCGTCGAGCCGTGCGCCGGCAAGGTTCGCGTGGTCAAACTGACCGTCGGTCAAATCTGCGGCGGTAAAATTCACCCCATCCAGGCGTGAATGAACCAAATCGGCTGCAATCAATGTCGCCTGCGCGAAATTCGCCCCGGTCAGGGTTGCGTACCGCAGCGCCCCGCCGCTTAGATCGGCATTGCTTAAGTCGATTGGACCGCCATTGCTCGGCCCAAATTGGCGCTGGCTGAGGGTTAGCCTTGCGTCGCTAAGGTCCGGTGCAAGCTCTGGGTTTTCCTTGCGCCAGGCGTTCCAGAGCTTGGGACCTTGGCAAAGCTTCTCCAGATGAACGGGATCTGCCACTATATGTGCTCCCCCACGAGCAAAATTTTGTCAGCGCAGAATGGCACGCATGGGGCCGGATGGCCAAGGTTTCATGGATATCGAGGCATTAATGAGGCGCATCTTTGCTGTGCTTCGACAAAGCGGTGGAAAAGCTTTCATAATTCTGGAAAACCCTTCCGCCTGAGCATTGGCGCAAGCGCTGCCGGCGGATTGAGGGGCAGGTCAATTAGCCTTACGCAGCGGCAGCCTGTCCGGTCTTTGCCGCCCGCGCGATGGTCTCAAGCACAAGGCGGATATTGTCGAAAATCCAGTAATGCCCAGCTTTTTCGATGGTCCGCGTGCGGCAGTCAGGGATGAGTTCCG
Organism: Rhodomicrobium sp.; assembly: GCA_031399085.1. Lineage (GTDB taxonomy): Bacteria > Pseudomonadota > Alphaproteobacteria > Rhizobiales > Rhodomicrobiaceae > R-RK-3. The sequence continues at coordinate 44,979 of JANNOQ010000048.1, read as the reverse complement.
CGAGGCGCAAGGCAGCCGCCACCGGGACATTGCGGTCGGAAAGGCCCTGCCAAAGAAATGCGGGCGCCCTGATGTCCTGAAGCGGGATGCGCCAGGGGCGCGAGAAGATGCCAAGTTCTTGCATCCCCGACCGGACGCCCGGACGACAGCCCTCGGCAACGCCGCTCAGCAGATTCCGCCTTACGTCGGCTCGCGCCAGGATTTTCCAGTCGGAGGGCGCGGCGCGGCTCATGATAAAGCCGTAGATCATATTCGGGGTATAGAGGAAGGCGCAGCGGCCCAGACTGAACACGCCGCCCAGCAGCGGCGGAATTCGAGGTGTCAGCCGGAAGGCGACATAATGGCCCGGGCCGATCGAGGCCGGCTTGTCATCGCCAGCCATCGGTCCGATCGGGCTGACCAGGCCAAGGGCGGTGACACGTTGCGGCAACAGCGCCGCGCAAGCGGCCGCATAAGGACCCCCACCCGAGATGCCCGCGACGGCAAAGCGCGGAACGTTGAGCGCGTCCGCGAAATCGGCGATGTCAGAGGCGTAGCTTGCCAGAGTCCGGCCGCGTTGGTAACTGGAGATGCCAAAGCCGGGCCGTTCCGGCGCAAGCAACCGGATGCCGAGCGCGCGAGCGGCGGGATGGGCGAGGCGAAACATCAATCGCGAGCCGGGTGTGCCGTGCAGACCGAACACCGGCACGCCGCTTGGATCGCCGTAATCCGCATAGCCGATGCGCCGCCCATCGGGTAGCGTTACCGTCAGATCGGCAGGTGGCTCGGAAAGCTGCATTGCAATCTCATCCCTTGCGGCCTCGCGGAGCGGCCGGATCGTGGACTATCAAATAGGAAATTGTAGCTGCGCCAACAATGTGGCCGGGAACGGGCGGTGCGATCGCCGGGCGCGCGCTGCTCTTGCCTGGCATTGAAGGCTGCTGCGGAAAGGGCTGAAAGCGCGAAGAGCGCAGCCGCAAGCGGCGAGAACCGAAGAGAAGAGGGCCGCCGCTTTCCAAACAAAACCCGCGGCCCTCGAAACGTGTTGCGACTACCGAACCGGAGCGGTCGCCGGAGCGGCCGGTGATGGAGTGGAGTTGACCGTCATCTCAACGCTGCCATAGCCGAAATAGACCATCGCGCCGAAGATTATGGCAAACACAAGCGCAGTGACGAAAGCGTTGACGATACGGTTACTGAAAGAGATGGTGTTGCCGATCCAATCGACAAAAAACACCACAATGGCTGCGATCAGCACCGGTTCCAGCCAGGAATATTCGACGGGCAATAGCATTTCAATTCCCCCTATTGTGCCACGTTAGGACTATAGCGCTCCGCTTATATCAGCATTGCCACGCCGAAGTAACAACTCCTTGCCGTTGCGATTCCGGCCAAGCGCTGCGTGTCGGACGCATCAACACCATGCTGGCTTAGCAAGGGCTTAATGCGGAGAGCAACCGCCATATTTTTCCAAAAATGCCGCGTAGGCGAACCGTTGCCGCCCTGTTGGCTTCGCGTGGGAGCGCCGGAACTTGGCGGATCGGTCAGTATAGTATGCATCAAGACTGGTCAGGTCAAATTACGGAGGAAACCAACATGCGTTTTTTGCTTAAAGCCGTTACACTTTGTCTTGGATTGCTGTCGGCCGGTTTGACGCCGGTTTCGGCGCAGGAGCCAGGACTTATTCTGCACCTTATGAATCAATGCCGGGCGGACGCGGTTGATCTGTGCGGCGACATCGCCCCCGGCGGCGGCCGGGTCGCCGTCTGCCTGTACGCTCACATGGATGAGCTGAGGCCTCGCTGCCAGCAGGCAATGCGGGTTGGGATCGCCATTAAAGCGTGCGGCTTTGACGCGAGTCGACTGTGCCGTGGTGTGGAGCCGGGAGGCGGGCGCGTTGCGGCCTGCCTGAGCGATTCCCGCGACGAACTTTCACCCACCTGCCTGGCTGTGCTCACGCCTGGTGATGAGCGTTGGAGCGATCAGGATGAGCGCGAATTTTTGAAGTAGATGGGTGCTCGCACCGACTCGCGCCCCTTTCGTTTTATCATTCTAATGCAAGGGGAAGCCAGTAAACTCTTGAATAATAACTTGAATACGTCATTCCCGCTTTGGCGGGAATGACGCCTGCACTGATGGCAACGACCGATTCTATCGAACCTAATTCTGCTTAGACCTGCAGCAGCAATGAGTCACCGAGACCGCCGAAGCGGCGCGAGTCATAACGCGCCTACCTGAGCTTCGAGCCGCAGTTCTTCAAGCACTTCCGCGAGCGGGGCTTGCCAGGATCTTGCACGCAGACCGTAGACCTGTGCCAGCTTGTCAAGAGCCAGCACTGAATTGCGCGGTCTTGGAACGCGCGCGCCGAGGGCCTCGGTGCTGACGGGTTCCAAGATTGGCGGAATGTCCGACCAGCGCGCCGCTTTGGTGAAAATGGCGCTGGCGAAGCCGTGCAGGCTGGTTACCGGGCCGCTATTGGAGAAATGATAAAGTCCCCATGGGCCGTCGGTGAGCATCGCCTGTGTCGCCATGTTGAGCAGCGCATCGGCGAGGTCGGCGGCGGCGGTCGGGCGGCCGATTTGATCGTTGACCACCGCAATGCGAGGTCGCTCGCGGCCAAGCCGCAGCATTTTGCGCGGAAAATTATTGCCTTGCGCGGCAAACAGCCAGGAGACGCGGAGGATCAAATGGCGCGGGTTAGCCGCCGCGACGGCAATTTCCCCCATTAGCTTGCTTTCGCCATAGACGTTCAGCGGATTTGGCCGGTCGTCCTCAGTCCACTCGCCGTCCTTGCTGCCGTCGAACACGTAGTCGGTAGAGATGTGCACAATGGGGGCGCCGTGCTCCGCCGCCGCTTCGGCCAAGGCGGCGGCGCCGTCACGATTGACCGCGAATGCCCGTTCAGGCTCATTCTCCGCACGTTCGACGGAGGTGTAGGCGGCGGCGTTGATAATCAAGTCGGGCGCTATTTCGCGGACGAAACGGGCGACTTCACCGCTTTGCGAAAGGTCGAGCTGCGGACGCGAAGCGGTGATCAGCCGTGTTCCGGGCAGGAGGCGGCTGCGGCAGATTTCACGCCCGAGTTGGCCGGTTGCGCCTGTGAGCAAGATCTTCATCAGGCTGCCACTCCGCTTTGCGACAGGCCATAGCTGAAGGGGCTGACAATGTCGCGGATTGAGGGAAAAACGGCATCCTTCGGCGACAGCACCGCCTCGGCTGGCGAGACGGGCCATCGGATGCGTAAGGCTGGATCGCTCCACAGGATTCCGTGGTCATGCGAAGGAGAATGGGGCGCGCTGACCCTGCAGGCGATTTCAGTAAGCGGCCTCAATGTCGCAAACCCATTTGCAAAGCCAGGTGGAATGAAGAGTTGGAGCGCGTTCTCCGCGCTCAATTCGGCGTTGACATGGCGGCCGTAAGTCGGCGATCCGGAGCGGATGTCCACCGCGACGGCCTGAATCGCGCCGCGCACGACGCGGATCAGCTTAGCCTGGGCGTATGGCGGGCTCTGAAAATGCAGTCCGCACACGGTGCCGCATGCTGTGGAAAGCGATTGATTGTCTTGCACGAAACTCGCGTCAATCCCATGCCGGGCCATTTCCGGCGCGTTGTAGGTCTCGCAAAAAAACCCGCGAGCGTCCCGATATCGTTCAGGCTCGATCAGCAACACGCCGACAATATCGAATGAATGAACCTTCATGAATGAACCTCAAGAGGACTTGGCGTTACGGCTGAGCATAGCGCCGAGTTGCAATTCATAGGGGGCGGCGAAGCGGTCCAGCGCCCGATGCCAATCGTAAAGACCGAGGCGGGCAGCCGCCGAAAGCGTCGTCAAGCCCACCTTTCGAAGCTGGAATCGCAAGCCGGTCAGTTCGCGCCGCAGCTCGCGTTTGCGCCAGCTAACGGACACCGATATCGCCGCATTGCGATGCCGGCGCTGCAGCAAGGCGCGCGAGGATTGCAGGATCCGAATGGTTTGATGCCGGTTAAGGGCCTGAGAGGCGCCAAGCTGGTTCGGTGCTTCTTTCAGCACGAAGCAAACTGGATCGCGCAAGCGTGCCAGGCGGCCCTTGGCCGTTACGCGCAGCGCCAGGGCGAAATCCTGGCACGATACGAGATGATCCGGCAGCGGCAGGGCGGCTTTGGCGGCGTCGGCGCGGCAAATGGTGCGCGAGGCGGTAAAATCCATAGCTTTGATCAGATGCATCATCGCGTCGGGATAGACCAAGGAAAGACAGGCAACCGGACGGATGCTGTCCAAGGCCTCGAAGGGCAAAGGCTCTGGGCCGTAAGCAACGGCGGGGCCATAGGCGATTGTGGCGTCATCCAACTCGGCCATCTCGACCAGATAGTCGGTCGAGCCGGGGATGAGAGGGGCGTCGCCATCGCAGAGCCTGATCCATTTGGCGGTAGCAAGCGGCAGGATCCGGTTGAGAGCTCTATAGATGCCGCCATGCTTTTGCTCGATCAGCACACTGCCGGGATTGGTGCCGGCAAAGCTTTGGCATAGGTGCGCCGCGCCATCGGTGGAGCCATCGTCGAGAATGATGATTTGACCGCCCGTGAGGGCGTGCTCGCGCCGTATGCTCTCCAGCACGCAAGGCAGGAAAACCGCCTTATTATAGGTGGTGAGGAGATAGGAAACCTCAGCCATGAAACACCATCCGCAGGAGGAACGAAACCGTCCCCGCATCTTTGCCTCCGCAGCTCATAGACGACCGGAAACTCCCGGTGCACGAGCCACGTCTTGGCTGCTTCTTAGCGGATGGAATTCACCAAGTTCAACTAAAAATAGAATATTTAAGTAACACACGCGGAGATTTAAACAGCTTCGCGGTCCCCTTGTGCATACTGAATGTCGTAGAGGCGCGAATAAAGCCCGCCCAGCGCCAGCAATTCCCGGTGGGTGCCGCTTTCGGCGAGGCGTCCATGCTCAACCACCTGGATGCGGTCGGCATTGAGCACGGTTGCGAGGCGATGGGCGATGACCAGCGTCGTGCGCCGTTCGGTGAGCTGGGCGAGCGCGCGCTGAATCGCCTGTTCCGACTCGCTGTCGAGCGCCGAGGTCGGCTCGTCGAGGAGGATGATCGGCGCGTTCTTAAGGAAGGCGCGCGCGATGGAGATGCGCTGGCGCTGGCCGCCTGAGAGCTGACCGCCCAGCTCGCCGACTTGCGTGTCATAGCCCTTCGGCAGGGCTAGGATGAAATGATGCGCGTAAGCGGCCTTCGCGGCGGCCATGATATCGGCCTCGCTCGGATGATCCAAACCGGCGGCGATATTGTCGCGGATGGTGCCTTCGAAGAGGAAGACGTCCTGGCTGACCAGCGATATCTGCGAACGCAGAGATTGCAGCGTCGCGCCGCGAATGTCCTGCCCGTCGACGCTGACGGCGCCCTGGTCGGGGTCCCAGAAGCGCAGAATGAGGTTCATGATCGTTGTCTTGCCGCTGCCCGAAAGTCCGACCAGCGCCGTCGTCTTGCCGGCCTCGGCCCGCAAGGTGAGGTCGCGGAGCACGGGCGCATCGGGTGCGTAGCCGAAGCTGACATTGTCGAAACGGATTTCACCGTTTGGAACCTTCAACACTATGGCGTCCGGCCGCTCGACCATCGTCGGCTTGGCATCGATCAATTCGTACATCATCTGCACGCCGATGCAGGCCTGACTGAGCCGGACCTGGAGGCGCGCAAGCCGCCGGGCGGGCTCGTAGGCCATCAACAGCGCGGTGATGAAGGAGAAGAACTCGCCGGGCGTTTCATTGTAGGTGAGGCTTCGCCAGCCGGCATAGAATATTACACCCGCGACGGCGAAGCCGCCCAGCGTGTCGATCATCGGATTGACGCGCGCGTTCACCGAGATGATCTTGTTGGAGACCCGCTCTACCGCGCTGACGGATTCGGTCATCCGCGCGCTCATTGCCGGCTCCAGCGTGAAGGATTTTACCACGCGGATGCCTTGCGCCGTCTCGCGCATAGTGTTCACGATGTTCCCGTAGGACAGCACCTCCTTTTGGCTCACCGAGCGGATGCGCTTCACCAGCTTCTTCTGAAAATAAATGGCGATCGGCGCGCCCAAGGCGCAGATCGCGAACATCACCGGCTGCTGCAGCACCATCACCGCGACAAGCCCGATCAGCGTCACCAAATCCCGGCCAAGGCTCGTCGCCAGCAGGTTGATTGCCTCGCGCGTCGCCTGGGCGTTATGGGTCATCCGGGTGATGAGTTCGCTCGAAGGGTGGCGCTGATAGAAGCTGAGATCCTGCTTGAGCAGATGGTTGAACATCTGGGTTTGCGTGGAGGCCACCATCCGATTGCCGATGCGCGCCAGCATCACTTCCTGGAAATAGGAAGCAGCGCCCTTTGCGGTAAAAATCCCGACCACGACGGCTGGCAGCCAAACCAGCGCGCCGGCCTGCCGGTCGACGAAGATGAGGTTAACCACATCTTTCATCATCCACGCGCTGAGCGCCGTCGTGCCGGCGACGATGAACATGAAGATGAACGCGATCGCATAACGGGGCGCATATTCGCGCGCGCGCTCCATCAGCAGCCGCTTGATCAGCGCCAAATCGCTTCTCGGCAGGAACAGTTCAAGAAGTTTCATGAACAAAGGCCACCCGTTCCGTCGCGCGCACCAGCTACGCGCCACTCAAGACAGGACGGGAGGTGCGCCGCGCATGACGCTAAATAGACGGTTCGATGCCAGCTTGTCAAAATCGGTTTCAAGCTGGTGTTAAATACAACCCGCTGTTTTTGGCGTTTGATTTTTAATGTGTTTCGCGCAGAGTCCGCCGTCGCGGCGCGCGGTTCGGCGCCAAGGCGACGCCATAGACGACGAAGCTCTGAAAATGTCGAACCATAAAGAAGGACTTAGCCCGGCGGGCTGGCGCATGGATCGTTGTCCGTGCGAGCGGGACCGCGAGGCATAGGGCTGGCTTATGATGGAAACGGACGCTCTCGTCACGATGGTGGTAGGCGGCATCGTCGCGGCATTCGCGCTCGGATTTCTGGCGCACAAGCTGGGCATATCTCCGATCGTCGGCTATCTGCTGGCGGGTGTCCTGATCGGACCCAATACGCTGCGATTGACCACCGATACCGAATTGGCGGGCGAGTTGGCCGAACTTGGCGTCATTCTCATCATGTTCGGCATCGGCCTGAAATTCTCGCCGCGCAAGCTGATGGAATGCCGCTGGGTCGCGCTGCCTTGCGCGCTAGGGCAGATGGCTATCGTGACACTGCTTGGCGCCGGCTTGGCCTCGCTGCTTGGCATTGCGCGCATCGAGGGGGTGATTTTCGGTTTCTGCCTGTCAGTCGCCAGCACCGTCGTGCTGTTGCGGGCGCTCGAGGATCAGCGGCTGTCGCTCTCACCATCAGGGCAGGTGGCGATAGCCTGGCTGATCGTGCAGGATGTCATTGCCGTTTTCGCGCTCCTGGCCATGTCGATATTGGCGCAGCAAGGCGTCGAGGGTGCCAAGAGCGATGGATTGATCCGCGCCATTGCAACCAAGGCCGCCGAACTTGGCACATTCGGCGTCATCATGTTGGTGATAGGCCGCAGGGTTTTGCCCAGCCTTCTGGTGTTCATCGCCAAGGCGAAGTCGCGCGAGCTGTTTTCGCTGGGCGTGTTCTCGATCGCGCTCGGCATCGCCTATCTCGCCAATGCGGTGTTTGGCGCGACCTTTGCCATCGGCGCATTCGTCGCGGGTCTCGTACTGAGCGAGGCCGAGCTCAGCCATCGCGCGGCAGAAGATATGCTGCCCCTGCGCGACGCCTTCGCGGTGTTGTTTTTCGTGTCGGTCGGCATGCTGTTCGACCCGCAAATCCTGTTCAGCAAGACCTGGACCGTTCTCCTCGTGCTTGCCGTGATCATCGCCGGCAATGGCGGCGCGACCTTTTTGATGACCAGCTTGATGCGATTGCCGCTTCAGCAAAGGTTGATGTTAGCGGGCGGTCTCGCGCAGATCGGGGAATTTTCGTTTCTAACCAGCAGTTTCGGCACCCAGCTCGATCTCATTTCCGTGGAAACCCAGGCCCTGATCGCGGCGGGCGCGCTGCTGGCAATCGCACTCAATCCGATCGTCCGTCAGGCGGCGCAGTTGCTCGCGGCAAGACATGCCGGGGAGCAGATCCAAAACATTCCTGATCGCGCATGATGCGGCTGGGGCGCTTGGTCGATCTCCTGCCAGGGGGCCGTTTTCAGCCGCGCCCCTCGAATGGCATGACCGTCGCCTTAATGGTCATGAACAGCACATTGGCCTCCAGCGGCAGGCTGGCCATGTAGCGGATCGCCGAGCCGCAATGCGCGACATCCATCACCGCTTCCACCGCGATGCTACCGTCGGCCTGCGGCACGCCTGCCTTCATTCGCCCGCCCATCGCGGTATCGGCATTGCCGATATCGAGCTGGCCGCAGGCGATGTTGAACGGCCGGCCGTCCAGGGCAATGCATTTGGTGAGGCCCGTGACTGCGTGCTTGGTCGCGGTATAGGCGATCGAGTTCGGTCGCGGCGTGTGCGCCGATATCGAGCCATTATTGACGATGCGCCCGCCCTGCGGCGTCTGGCCCTTCATGATGCGGACGGCTTCCTGCGCGCACAGGAACGCGCCGGTGAGATTGACATCGACCACGGACTGCCATTGCGCCAGGCTCAGCTCTTCCATCGGTATGGCGGGCGCGCCAATGCCGGCGTTGTTGAACAGGAAGTCGAGGCGGCCGAAAGCCGTCACAGTTTCAGCGAACAGGCGCTTGACCTCGTCCTGGCTGGTGACATCGGCTGGGATCGCGTGCAGCCTGCCGCCAGCGGGCTTGGCAAGCTGCACCGTCTTGCGCAATTCCTCCTCGCGCCGTCCCGTGACGACAACATCCCAACCGTCGCCCTGAAGCGCCAGAGCCGCCGCCCGGCCGATGCCCGTGCCGCCGCCGGTGATGAGCGCAACCCTGTTCTGTGCTGACATAGGGCATCCTTCCTAAGGTATGATTTGCAATGCAAGTCCCCGCGAAACGCGGATGGAATGTTTTGCGATAAAGATCATGCGCAGGCAAGATCGAGCCCTGTTCTCGCGCCTGAGCCCTTGCGGCCCGTCGAAACAGCGCCGCAACTTTGGGCAAGCGCGTTCCAGTGAGCGCCACTGAAGGCGCCTTCGAAATTCGGGCGGCGGCGCTTCGTTGCATAGAACGCGCGATGGCGATGATTTATTCAGATGCGCAAAATCGGCATGGCTCAGTTTGGCCACCCCTCAGCGAGTCGGCTCGCCGTCCAAATACGTCTTCACGGCCGACATGTCGAAAAACGAGTCCTTCCTGCGCAGGGCGCGGACCTGCATCTTGTTCGAGTCGGTCAGGACGCTGACGTCGTTTAAATTATGCTCACCGATCATCAGATAGCTGCAGGGCCCTGCGCCGCTGTTTATGAAGGAATGGCCGACCTGGCGCCCGGCGGGGAAGCAGACATAGTCGCCCGGCTTCAATTCGTAGCGCTGATCGCCAAGAAGCAGCGTTACCCGCCCTTCGAGAATGAGAGCGTGCTCCTCCTCCAGCATATGATAGTGCTTTGGCGCACAGCGCATGCCGGGCGGGGGACCCTCGATCAGAATTCCGACATGATAGGTCTCGCCCACGGCCGCGTAGGTAAGATGCTTGTTGCGGTCGACGAAGCCTGGAGCAAGACGCCACTCGTCCCAAGCTACATCGTGCGAGGTGATCGGGGGTTTTGGCTTGACCGGCGCCTCTAGAGCCTCGGCCACAGCGCGCCGCGGCGCGAATTCACCTTCCGGCAAACCCGTGTTCTCCCCGTCCCAGTAGCCGCGCGTCGCTTCGAGATCGAAAATCGCATCCGGGCCCAACGCGCGCACCATCACCTTTTTGGAATCGGTGTAAACTACCACCTCGTTCGGATTGCGCTCGCCCACGATCACATAGCGGCATGTCGCGCCGCTATTGTTGATGAGGCAATGCCCAGCCTTCTGCCCGGCCGGGAAACAAACATAGTCGCCCGCTTGCATGTCATGGCTGTCAGCGCCGATGCGCACCGTGAGCGCGCCTTCGAGGATGTAGACATGTTCCTCCTCGAAAATGTGGTAGTGCGCGGGCGAACTCTGCATACCCGGCGCCAATTCCTCGATCGCCACGCCGACGCGATAATCCTCGCCCATTGCGGCGCGGCTCAGGTGACGGTAGCGCACCCCGAAGCGCGGAATGTCGGACCATTCCTCCCACGCGACCTCGAGCGACGACATCGGCGCTAGCGGCGCAATTTTCTCTATCGACATTTGGCTAGCAACCTCCCTTGCGGTCCGGCACCCGGCGATGTTTCGGCAAAATCTTGGACTAAATTTGGCAGCGTCGAAGATGCATCAAAGACCGTCGAAACCGTTCTCGCCGGACAGGACGAGCCAAAGGCGCGAGGCTGTCACCCATGTCTCAAGGACAGTCTGTACCCATGACTCCGGTAAGCACAAATAGGATGATGGCTGGGGCGCTAGGATTCGAACCTAGGAATGACGGGATCAAAACCCGTTGCCTTACCACTTGGCGACGCCCCAATTGAGCCGCCGGATGCTGACCCGGAGCTGAACGAGCTTATACGTCGCGCGGTGCATGGTTTCAAGGCCGCAACTTGGCGCAGCTGGTTCGCACTTGGGACAAGCCGTCCGGTTGCGCTGCGCAACGTTCGGGCATTGGTTAATCCTTCTTCGGCTCCGATTCTTCATCGGCTCCGGCGAGGGGCGCGATGGCCTTTTCCACTCGCAGCGCGGCTGCCGGGCGGCTGTCGGTGGTGGTTTGATCCAGATCGCCGATGACCGGCCCACCAAACCGCGTCACCCGGTCGAAATATCCGCCCATTTCGGAATTACCGGCGTCGGCGGTGGCCCTCCGCCTGCGGCCAAGGAAAAACACGACGATCAAGGTCAAAAGGGCGAGCAGCCCCGCCCCGATCGAATAGGCCGGTTCGAGCATTCGAGCTTGGTTAACGAACCAATCCCAGGTCGTCACATCGACATTGATGCTGGCATCGAGCGTTTTCACCAGGAATGGCGGCATGGCGCCCGCCGCTCCCTCCATATGGGCGTAAAGCTGCAGCTTCAGCGTCTTTCTTGGGCCGGTGTCCGTCGGCGCGACCTGCCAAGTCCAACTTACGGGCTGAGGCGGCACGACCGTTCGCTCCTGGCGGTTCGAGGGGGTGATTTCGAACGCCTGCCCGGTCAACTCAGCGGACATAACACGAGTGATCTTCGTGATCCCCTGTTTGACCTCGCCAGGAAGACCCTTCAGCTCTTCCCCGATCTCGGGCGGCAGGTCCTTGCCTGCCCAATCCGTGCGAAGGACCAGTCCGATCTCCGTTTTCCGGCCGAGCGACATGGTTTTTGGGTGATTAAATTCAAGCGGCCTTTCCAGCAGCCTGCCAAGCACAGCATTCAAATCCGGACAGCTGGTCAGCACGCCGAGTGCCCGGCACTCCTCTTCGCTCAGACTGCCCGGCGCTGCTGAGGAGGCCAGCGGGGTAGCAGCCCGCGTTTTGGAAGCGGGCGATGGCGGGGGGTCTTGCCGCACTGTCTGGTTGGGGGCGGACGGGGGCGAGCTTCCGGGATCGGCGCTTAAAGGCTGGGCCTGGCCTTGTGCGGCGTTAGTGTTGGCGCCGCTGCTGTCGGTTGGAGCGGGAGCGATTGCCGGGGGCGGCGGCCCGCCGGTGACGGGCGAAGGATCCGGCGCGGCTAGGGGTGGCTGCGCAGTCTCGGGCGCGGCGGCAACAGCTTGTGAGGGAGGTTGCGCCATTGGAGCCACGGGTTCGCTCAAAGCCGCTGGCGGCGCCTCGCTCGCCGGAGCAGGCGCTTCGACTGCGGCGGGCGGCACGGCAGTTGGCGGGCTCTGCTCCTGCGGAGCAACGGTCGGTGGCTCAGCCGAGGCGACCGGTTTTTCCGTCTCCGGCTCTGACTGAGCTGCGGCCCCGCTTTTCGGCGCGGGCGGACTACCAAGCTGCGACGCTGGCACGGGCGCCGATTCAACTCGAGGCTCCTGCTCGGGTGTGGCTCGCGGAAGCGGAGCTTCGGCTTTTGCGGATGCGGCTTGCTGCGCGCTCAAACCCTCCGCAACCTGCGCGCTCGCAGGAAAAGTTAGCCCAAGCGCGTCCGCAATGATCGCGAGCTGCGGCTTCAACTCAACCGGGGAGGCGCCCTTTTCGACCAGTCCCTCGCACAGAGAGGTAAAATAGGCTTGGCTGACGAGGTCTAAACCGAGCGACTGGGCGCGGGCCAACGCGGCAACGCTGTCTTTGGCCACCGCAGGCAAGTCCGCCAGCCGCGCCAGATTGGTCTCGGCGTCGGATTGCGCTTTGTCTGTTATCGCTTTGGCGGCATCGGCATTGTCGATCCTGCCCGGCGCGCCGCATTGAAGCGCGTCGCCACCCATTGCCGCGCCGATCTGCACGGCGTTGGCTCCAACCGCGCGTTCCACTCTCGCGGCGGCGGCGTCCTCTTCGGCTTTACGCTCAGCCGCCGCGGTTCCAGCGGGCTGCATGTCCGCCGCGCAGGCGGCGGTGACCATGAATGACAGCAAAATTGCGAGTGGAAGCCGCATCGCCAAGACTCTCCCCAAAAGATCCAAGGCATCCCGCCGCGCGAGCGGAATTGGTCGCATCTTTCCCATAGCATGGCAGGGCGGATGACGTTAACCCTTTAGAAGGTACGATCGGGCGCGGCTAATCTGAAGATTGGGCGGCGGTGTCAGGATGAGATTGCTCCGGCGGATAGACTGCCGTGATCTTTGTGGCAAAGGCCGCAAAACGCTCCTCGGCGATGGCGGTCCGGGCTGCGGCCATGAGCTCCTGATAGAACTGAATGTTTGCCCAGCTCAGCAGCATCGCGCCGAGAATTTCTCCGGCTTTGAAAAGATGGTGCAGATAGGCGCGGGAATAATCGCGCGCGGCTGGGCAGGCGCTCAGCTCGTCGAGCGGGCGCCGGTCTTCAGCGAACGCCGCGTTGCGCATGTTCATTTTGCCGCTCCAGGTGAAAGCCTGGCCGTGCCGCCCCGAGCGCGTCGGCATGACGCAATCGAACATGTCGACGCCGCGCGCGATGGCGGCGACCAGATCGGCCGGCGTGCCGACGCCCATCAGATAGCGCGGCTTGTCCGTGGGCAGAAGCGGCGCAGTCGTCTCCAGCGCGGCCAGCATGGCGGCGTGCCCCTCGCCTACGGCCAGCCCGCCGATGGCATAGCCGGGGAAATCCATCGCCGTCAGCGCCTCGGCGGAGCGGGCACGCAAATCCGGAAAGATGCTGCCCTGAACGATGCCGAACAGCGCCTGATGGCCGCCCGCCAGCCTGTCGAACGCCTCGCGCGAACGCTCAGCCCAGCGCAGCGACAATTCCATCGAGCCGCGCGCCTCCTCGAACGTTGCCGGAAAGCGCGTGCATTCGTCGAACTGCATCTGGATATCCGCGCCGAGCAGCGTCTGGATTTCAATGGAGCGTTCAGGGGTGAGCGTGTGGGTCGAGCCGTCGATATGCGATTGGAAGATGACGCCGTCCTCGGAGATTTTGCGGAGCTGGGCGAGCGACATCACCTGAAAGCCACCGCTATCCGTAAGGATCGGGCCGGGCCAGTTCATGAATTGGTGCAGGCCGCCAAGCCGCGCGACGCGTTCCGCGCCTGGGCGCAGCATCAAATGGTAGGTGTTGCCGAGAATGATGTCGGCCCCGGTCGCCCTGACGGTGTCGGTCAACATTGCCTTCACGGTCCCAGCGGTGCCGACCGGCATGAAGGCGGGGGTACGGATCACACCGCGCGAAGTGGTTATCTTGCCGAGCCGCGCGCCGCCGTCCTGAGCCTTGAGCGTGAAGGCGAAGGGCTGGGTCATGCGCGAGCCGCGCCGGGGCAAGGGGCCAGCAGGCAAGCGTCGCCATAAGAGTAGAATCGATATTCCGCCGCTATGGCGTGCGCGTAGGCGCGCTGCATCATGTCGAGCCCTGAAAATGCCGAGACGAGCATGAATAGAGTGGATCGGGGCAAATGGAAATTGGTGATCAGCAGGTCCACGGCTCTAAAGCGATAACCCGGCGTGATGAAGATTGCGGTGTCGCCGCTGAAGGACTGTAATTGTCCGTCCTCGGTTGCCGCGCTTTCGAGAAGCCGCAGCGAAGTGGTGCCCACTGCGACAATGCGGCCGCCCTCGCTGCGGACGCGATTGAGCCGCGCGGCGGTTTCTACCGAGATCGCGCCCCATTCGGCGTGCATGAGATGATCGGCGGTGTCGCCGGTCTTGACGGGTAGAAAGGTGCCCGCGCCGACATGAAGGGTCAGGAAGGCAGCGCCGATCCCCGCCGCCTCCAAGCCACGCATCATCGCTTGGGTGAAATGCAGGCCCGCCGTCGGTGCCGCGACCGCGCCCGGCTCGGAGCCGAAGACGGTCTGATAGTCGCTTGCGTCGCGCGCATCGGCGCTCCGGCGGGCGGCGATATAGGGGGGGAGCGGCATTTGCCCGTAGTCCGCCAAGCAATCTTCGAGCGGGCGGCCGCCGGTCTCGAACGCGAGACCTATTTCGCCGCCTTCCAGTTTTTCGCTTACGGTCGCTTGGAGATCCGCGCCGAAACTGAGCCGATCGCGGAGTGAAAGCTTGCGCGCGGGCCGGGCGAAAGCGCGCCATCCATATTCCGAAAGCCGCTTATGCAGTGTGACGCCGATCCGAGCCGAGGTTGCGGGATGGCCTGCGCGCCGGCCTTCAAGCTGAGCGGGGAGCACGCGCGTATTGTTGAACACCAGCACATCGCCGGCACGCAGAAAGCTTGCCAAATCGCCGACGCTTCGATCCGCCAGATCATGCATTTCCCCCGGCGCTACAACGAGCAGCCGCGCGGCGTCACGCGGCTCGGCGGGGCGCAGCGCGATCCGCTCCTCCGGCAAATCGAAGTCGAAAAGGTCTACATCCAAAGCAGCTTTAAGATCTCTTCAGTTTTTCCAGCCTTCTTACGCAAACACCAGGCTGACTTTTATTGTTGTTCCACGACTTAGGCAGCGTCGGCGGCGACGCGCAAACTGGTGATTTTATCGGGGTTCGACACCGGCTCGCCGCGCTTGATCTTATCGACATTTTCCATGCCCTCGATCACCCGCCCCCAGGCTGTGTATTGCCGGTCGAGGAAACTTGCGTCGTCGAAGCAGATGAAAAACTGGCTGTCGCCGCTATTGGGATCCTGCGAGCGGGCCATCGAAACAACGCCCCGCTCATGCTTGGTGTTGTTGAATTCAGCTTTGAGCTTCTGGCCGGAGCCGCCCATGCCGGTGCCGGTCGGGTCGCCGGTTTGCGCCATGAAGCCGTCGATGACGCGGTGAAAGACGATACCGTCATAGAAGCCTTGGCGGGCCAGTTCCTTGATGCGAGCGGCATGGCTTGGCGCGACATCGGTGAGCAATTCGATGACCACGCGGCCATGCGTCATATCCATCAGCAGCGTATTTTCGGGGTCCTTGATCGTCGCCATCTCAATATCCTTTTCTGATTATTGCGGGCTGGCCGTCATTTAGCGTCGGATGCGAGCTGAATTTTCACGACCGTGTCAGGATTGAACACTTCTCCGCCCGCGCCGTTGCCCTTCTTGATCTTGTCGACATGCTCCATGCCGGCAACGACTTGCGCGAATGCGGTATATTGGCCGTTAAGATGGGAGGCATCCTCGAAACAAATGAAGAATTGGCTGTTGGCGCTATTCGGATTGTTGGTGCGCGCCGCGCCGAGCGTGCCGCGCTTGAACGGCGTCTTGGAAAATTCGGCGGGAAGATCGGGATAGCTTGAACCCCCATTCCCCGTACCGGTCGGGTCGCCGGTCTGCGCCATGAAGCCAGTGATGACGCGGTGAAATTTCTGGCCGTTATAGAAGCCTTCCTTGATCAGCTTCTTGTATCGCTCGACATGTTTCGGGGCCAGGTCCGGCAACAGCTCGATGGTGACGCGGCCGCTCTTTAGGTCGAGATAGACGGTGTTATCCTTGCTTGCGGCCCGGGCAGGCAGGGCGGCCAGCCCCAAAAATACTAATGCGGCGAAGACAATACGGATCATCTCGGATCTAACTCCAAAAGAATTGGGATCGGCTCAGGGCGAGGCGGACGAAGCCAGTTTGGCTTTCAGGCGCTCGGCAACGGCGGGCGGCACGAAGGCCGTCACATCGCCGCCCATCTGCGCGATCTGGCGGACAAAAGTGGCGGCAATATGCCGGTGCGCGCCGGAAGCCGGCAGGAATATGGTGTCGAGACCTGGGGCCAGGGCGGCGTTCATGCCGGTCATCTGCATTTCGTAGTTGAAATCCGTGCCGTCGCGGATACCGCGCAGAATGGCTGCCGCGCCGTGCGAGCGGGCCGCGTCGACCACGAGATTGTCGAAGGTCGCGACGCTAATTCCTGCGGGCGAGGCAAGCCGTGCGATCTCGTCCTGAAGTATCGATACGCGCTCGTCGTCCGAGAACAGCGGCTTTTTGCCGTGATGCACGCCGACGCCAACGATGACGCGGTCGAACAGCCGCGCCGCCCGCTCGATCAGGTCGAGATGACCGAAGGTGACGGGATCAAAACTGCCGGCGTAGAATACGGTGCGGGACATGGGCGCGACGGTGATTAAGTTATCGGGCTGATACTATGAGCGGCGCGCCGCGGCAAGCCAAAGCCCACCGCAAAGCAGCAAGAATCCGCTAATGCCATCGGCGAAACGCCGACGCGGGCCGGTAAACCACCCTTTCGCTGATCCCACGGCAAAGGCGAGCGTTGAGTCGACGGCTGCGAGTGTGACGACGAAGGTGAACGCCAATAGAGTGAGCTGGGGGCCGACCGCCGTACTCGGATCGATGAATTGCGGGAAAAAGGCGCCAAGGAAGAGCAACACTTTGGGGTTTGACAACGACACCGCCGCGCCCTGCCAGAACCAGCGTTGACGGCTCGGTGGTGGCGCGTCGTCCTGATCAACGCCTCGCCAAGCCGCCCGCAGGCGTGTAAAGCCGAGCCAGACCAGATAGGCGGCGCCGGCCCAGCGGATGAGATCGAACCACTCGCCGACGATGCTCATCATCGACCCCATGCCCAAAGTCGCGATTGCAACCAGAATGCTGAGACCCAAGGCTCCGCCCAGCACCGTCATCAACGCCGCCTTGGTTCCATGCACCGCGCCATTGGCGAGAAAGAGCGACATGTTTGGGCCGGGCGTGAGCGCCAGGGCGACGCAGGCCAGGACGAATGTGCCGTAAAGCTGCATGGACATCGCTGAACTTTCAAAAACCGTCGCTTGGTCTACTCGTCAGCGCCGGGCGCTTCGCCGTCATCCTCGCCGGTCTCGGCAGCCCCATTGCCGTTGCCGTTGCCATAGTCGGAAATCGGCCGCACCGAAACCACGCGCTCATCCTCGGCGGTATTGAAAATCCGCACGCCTTGCGTCGAGCGGCCGACGATCGAGATGCCTTCGATCGGACAGCGGATCATCTGGCCGCCATCGGTGACGAGCATGATCTGGTCGGTATCCTCGACCGGGAAGGACGCGATCAGCTTGCCGTTGCGCTCGTTGACGATCATGCCGATGATGCCTTTGCCGCCCCGGCCGGAGACGCGATATTCGTAAGCGCTGGTGCGTTTGCCGAAGCCGTTCTCCGAGATCGTCAGCACGAATTGCTCGGACGCGCCAAGTTCGGCGTAACGGTCGGGCGTCAGGTCGGCCGCGCCTTCCGCGCCGTCGGCGCCTTCCTCGGCGGCCATGTCGGGCTCGTCGGCGGCCGGTCGCTCGCCGGTCGCGGCGCGGCGAATGGCGTTTGCCTGTTTGACATAGGTGGTGCGTTCGGCCGGGACCGCCTCGACATGGCGCAGAATGGCCATAGAGATCACGCTGTCGCCGCCCTCCAGCCTGATGCCGCGCACGCCATTCGATTCGCGGCCCTTAAAGACGCGAACGTCGGAAACGGGGAAGCGGATCGCCTGACCGCCCGCCGTCGTCAGCAGCACATTGTCGTTCTCGGTGCAGATGCCGACGCCGATGATCGCCGCGCCTTCATCGAGCTTCATGGCGATCTTGCCGTTCTGGCGCACCTCCACGAAATCGGAGAGGTCGTTCCGGCGCACATCGCCAATCGAGGTGGCGAACATCACATGCAGGCTGGCCCAGGTGGCTTCGTCCTCGGGCAGCGGCATGATGGTGGTGATCGACTCGTCCTGCTGCAACGGCAGCAGATTGATCAGCGCCTTGCCGCGCGATTGCGGCGCCGCGGGCGGCAAGCGCCAGACCTTCATCTTGTAGACCATGCCGCGCGAGGAGAAAAAGAGCAGCGGCGTATGGGTGTTGGCGATGAACAGCCGCGTGACGAAATCCTCATCGCGCGTCGCCATGCCGGAGCGGCCTTTACCGCCGCGCCGCTGCGCCCGATAGGTGGAGAGCGGCACGCGCTTGATGTAGCCGCGATGGCTGACCGTGACGACCATGTCCTCGCGCTGGATCAGGTCCTCATCGTCGACATCGCCCTCGACATCGAGAATCTCGGTGCGACGGGGCGTGGCGAATTCCTCGCGCACCGCGATAAGTTCGTCCTTGACGATCGAGACGATGCGGGCGCGGGAGCGCAGAATATCGAGGTGATCCTTGATGCTCTCGGCGAGCTGGCGCATCTCGTCGCCGATTTCATCGCGGCCCAGAGCCGTCAGGCGCTGCAAGCGCAGTTCGAGAATGGCGCGGGCTTGGGTCTCGGAAAGACGGTAGGTGCCGTCATCGTTGACGCGGTGGCGCGGGTCGTCGATGAGCGCGATAAAATGGGCGACATCGCTGGCCGGCCAATCGCGCCCCATCAATTGCTCCTTCGCCGTCGCTGGATCGGGCGCTGCGCGGATGAGCCTGATGACTTCGTCGATATTGGCGACGGCGATGGCAAGACCGGCAAGGACATGCGCCCGGTCGCGCGCCTTGCCGAGCAGGAATTTGGTGCGGCGCGAGACGACGACCTCACGGAACTGCGTGAAGGCGTGGATCATGTCCTTGAGGTTGAGCTGCTCGGGGCGGCCACCGTTCAGCGCCACCATATTGGCGCCAAAGGTGCTTTGCAGCGTGGTGAAGCGGTAGAGCTGGTTCAGCACGACTTCGGGAACGGCGTCGCGCTTGAGCTCGATGACCACCCGGTAGCCTTGACGGTCAGACTCGTCGCGCACGTCGGAAATACCTTCGATGCGCTTTTCGCGCACCAGCTCGGCGATGCGCTCAATCATCGTCGATTTGTTCACCTGATAGGGTATTTCGCTGATGATGAGCGCCTCGCGCTCTTTGCGCACCGTTTCGACGGCGACGCGGCCGCGCATGACGATAGAGCCGCGACCCTTATGATAGGCGGAGCGAATGCCGGCGCGGCCGAGGATCAGACCGGCGGTTGGGAAATCCGGGCCTGGGACGATTTCGATCAGCTCCTCGATGGTGATCGCCGGATTGTCGAGATAGGCAATGCAGGCGTCGATCACCTCGCCCAGATTGTGCGGCGGGATGTTGGTCGCCATGCCGACCGCGATACCGCCCGCGCCATTGGCGAGCAGATTGGGAAAGCGCGCTGGCAGCACCACGGGCTCGCGCTCGGAATTGTCGTAATTGTCTTGGAAATCGACTGTATTCTTATCGAGATCGTCCAGAATGGCGCCAGCGACCTTTTCCAGCCGCACTTCGGTGTAACGCATCGCCGCGGCCGGGTCGCCGTCGACCGAACCGAAATTGCCCTGGCCGTCGATCAGCGGCAGGCGCATGGAGAAATCCTGCGCCATGCGCACAAGCGCGTCATAGACCGCACTATCGCCATGCGGGTGGTATTTACCGATGACATCGCCGACGATGCGGGCCGATTTCCGGTAGGGCTTGTTCCATTCGAAGCCGTTTTCGGACATCGAATAGAGGATGCGTCGATGCACCGGCTTCAGCCCGTCGCGCACGTCCGGCAGCGCGCGCGCCACGATTACGCTCATGGCGTAATCCAGATAGGAGCGCTTCATCTCCTGCGTGATCGAGATCGGACGGATATCGGAGCCGCCGTCGTCGCTATTATCTGTAGATGTTTCCGCCAAGTGATACGCCGAAGAGATAAATCGCCAAGCTCGGGATCGCGCTCGTAGAAGCGCCTATGAATTTGATCGAAAACGAGGATTTGCGGCTGAATATAGCCACGAAATCGACAATCAGGCAATACACCCCGCAGCCATTCCACTGCGATGCGAACAGCCTAAACATTTGCTGCTAAATCAACGCGGCTCAAAACGGGATCTCATCATCGAGGTCCTTATTGAAGCTGCCGCCTTCATCACGCTTGCGCGCAGCGGTCGAACGCTTCTCATTTCCTCCATCATATGGGGAGGATTCCTCTTGCATTCCACCCCCGCCGACGCGACCGTCAAGCATCGTCATGGTGCCGTTGAAGCCCTGCAGCACGACTTCGGTGGAATATCGCTCCTGTCCGCCCTGGTCTTCCCATTTGCGGGTCTGAAGCTGGCCCTCAATATAGACTTTAGCGCCCTTTTTTAGATATTGCTCTGCCACCTTGCATAAGGGCTCGCTGAAGATCACGACACGGTGCCATTCTGTCTTCTCCCGCTTCTCGCCGGTCGCCTTATCTCGCCAGTTTTCCGACGTGGCGATGCTCAGATTGCAGATCGGGCGGCCGTCCTGAGTGCGGCGGATTTCGGGATCTTTGCCCAAATTGCCGACCAAAATGACTTTATTCACCGAACCGGCCATAATTCGCCTCTCTTGATGCCTTTGCGACTCAACGGGCATTGTATCGCTTGGCCCGATGCTGTGCTGCATCGGGTCCAGCTTTTCCACATGCCACGCCGGCACGCGCAGGAACGGCAAAGGTTAATGTTCGCGTTAAGTTCTAGCGCGAGTTTCGATTTTGTCAAGCTTGCGCTGTTCACCCTTAGCGCGCGCCCGCGTCACAGCCGCGCTTTGCCCGGCTGAGAATAGCGCCTTCGAGGCTGGCGCCCTTGAGATCGGCGCAAGTTAGATCGGCTTGCTTGAGATCGCTGCGGTCAAGCCGGGCATAGCGCAAATCGCGGTCGCGCAGCGATAAGGTAATGTCGCCTTCCGCCAGACCCTGATCGTTGACGAGATCGGCGTCCATGACGATCAGATTGCGTTGGAAGGGACTGCCGCGCCGGCCGGTCGAGGCAAGCGCCTCACCTTCGAAGAGATACGCGGTCGGCAAGAATACCGCCCGAGCGTCAGCCGGATTGCCAGACGGAGCGGGCACGGCCACCGACGGGCCGAACGCGGCGGCGATCCGGTCCAGCATTTCATCGGGGACGGTTGCGATAAACATCGAGAACGCAAAAAAGCTGGCAAAAAGTCCGGTGCTGACGAGCATGAATAAAGGATAGGTGCGCCAGCCATAAAAGAACGACGCCCAGAAACCGGTGAGCGGGGACGGGAGAAAGGTTCCCAACACGGCCACGAGCAACAGGTCGGATAGCACGTAAATACGGTGCGCCCAGGTCAGCGCTACATCGTGAAAGGGCAGAAAAGCGGCTTGAAAATAAAGGAGGACGCCCGCACCGAGCAAAACCAATGTCACCCAAACGATCACTTGAAGCAGCAGGCCTACGATTGGGGCGTGGGAGGGGCCGGCGAGCAGTTGGGTGAATAAATTGCCGTCCAGCTCGTAGCGCATCGGATGGATCTTCGCCGGCTGGTCAGGGGTCCCCTGTTCCTCTGGCGCAAGAACGGCGGTGAAGGCGTAGATTTTCCGGGTCAGCGTTACATATTCCATCACCATCCCGGTATGGACGAGGATGAACAGCGGCGGGGCAAAGAGAAAGAAGCGGTCGAGCGCGACTGAAATGCCCAGAATTGGCAACGTGATCGGACTATTGAGCAGCAAATCCTTATGTGTCACCCCGGCCAGCGCCACGATGAAGTAGGCCGCGAGCGCCAAATATATCAGCCAGGCCGTTGTCGCACCTTCGCTGGCCCGGTTGACCGCGTTTAAGAGATTCCGCGCCAAAAGCGGCTCGCTTCTTAATGCAAGACGCACATCCTCATTCACGACAGACCCCAATACCGACGCAAGTTTGGAATGTTTAACACGCCGGGGAAGCGCGGGTAAGCGCGTCATTGAGCGGCGTGCCGTCGCAAGGTAACCCAGCCGCAAGGCCGCGCGCTCAGTCGGATCACCTATGCGTTGTAGCAACACAACAGCTGCAGCTATTCCAGCAGCCGAGCAATTATGCGGAAAGTTCTTGCGATGGACAGGACGGCAAAATAGGTTACAAGCAGCGTTGAGGACGCGCTTTCGGGTCCCGGCGAGGACGAAACGGCGAGCGTCGTGGGTATCGATCCCCGTAAGCCTCGTTCCATGTCGTTTTATGAAATGTTTGCAGGGTGTGAGTACCATGGGGGAAACGATAATCAGCACTGACCTGACCATCATCGGCAACGTGACCTCCAAGGGGAACGTCAAGCTGGATGGCAAGATTCGCGGTGACATTCACTGCGCCTCCCTGGTCGTGAGCGAATCCGGCGACATCGACGGCGGCATCATCGCCAATAATGAGGTCATCGTGCTCGGCAAGGTGGTCGGCACCATTCGCGGCAAACGCGTCATGCTCCATGCCACGGCCCGCGTCGAAGGCGACATCTACCATCAGGGCATCGGCATCGAGATGGGCACCCGCTACGACGGCAGCCTGCGCTGGACCGAGGATTTCGCCACCTATCAAGCCGGCGGAATGCGGATGAGCGCCAACGGCGAAATGTCCGCGGGCCTCTAACTGGGCTTCAAATATCCACTCCTGAGCGGCCGGGTTCGGTCTCTGATCACTAAATCATGGCGCGGTCACTGGAAGCGGACGCGAGCGCCGCGAACGTTGATACCGTTTAGTTGCGTCGTCCAGGTCTGACCTGCCCCGGCAGGCATCGCATCCGTAAGGGTACCGGTGGTTACAATTTCGCCGGAACCGAGGGGTTCGCTCTCCGGATATCGCTCAAGCTCCTCCAGCAGAAACCGCAGCGCTTTGACCGGCCCGCCCATGACGTTCTGAGCATGGCCCTGGGCGATAGGCTGCCCGTCGCGTGCAAGTTCGACGACAAAGTCCGAAAGCGCGGCCTCCCAATAGGGAAGATCGTTTGAAATCCAATGCTTGTCACCAAGCAGAAGCGATCCATGGAGGCCATAGGCCGCGATCGCATCGGCTGCCGTAAATTGCCAGCCAGGAAAAATCGAGTGTACGATTTCAAACCCATGCGCAATCCAATCGATGCAACCGAGCAACTGTTGGTCGTCCATCTCCGCATTCGGCGCGCTTGCCAAATGCAACGCAATCTCCGGTTCGATGCGCGGCTCGGCAAAACCGCTTAGTGCGAAGCGTTCGGCCACCGAATCCAGGTCGTAGACCGTGCTGTCGAACATGTAATTCCAGATCGGCCCCGAAATTCCGTAAATGTCCCGGACGGTAGGATTCGTGAACCCGATCTTTCTGCCGATAGGATTTACACCCAGCGCCTGACGCATATCGCGTAGGAGAGCGGCGGCGCGGTAAGCCTCGTCAAGCTGAAAATCGGAATGGAGGGCGGAGAATGGCGCGATCTGCTGTTCCGACCCAAGCAATTCGAATGCCTCCTCGGCAATTTTGACCGCCCGTTCTGCCTTTGATTGCGCCATGACCACAAACCTCCCCCGTCAGGGCCGTGTCCCATCACCCAGCGGTAAAGCGCTGGATCGCCCGCAAGGTCTCTTCCGGCTGCTCCTCATGCGGAATGTGCCCGCAATCCTCGATCACGTCGATCCGGGCGTCCGGCAGGTCGCGCGCCAGGCGCTTGCCGAATTTAAGCGGCACGATCCGGTCCTTCTCGCACCATAAGAGCAGCGCCGGCAGCTTTAACTCGTGATAGCGCCGCGAAAACGCATCCGCCTGATCCGGATCGAGGCTGTTGATGGTGCTCAGCAGCGCATGGCGGCCGCCTTCGCTGTGCAAGGCGCTGGCATAGTTGGAGACGGTTTCAGAGGTGACTTTGGCGTCCTCGTAATAGGCGACGGCCAGCGCGCGCTCCATCTGGATCTCGGGCGGAATCAGCGAGATGCCGAGCTGGCCGATCAGCGGCATACGCAGCAATTGAAAGAAGAATGGCAGTGGCTGCGGATAGGCGACGCTGTCGATCAGCACCAGCCGTTCGATCTGATGCTTGCCAGCGTCCATCTCGTTCAGTGCCACCGCCAGCGCCACGCCGCCGCCATAAGAGTGCCCGATCAGCGTGACGCCGTGCAGCCGGTTTCTCGTTATGTAATCCTCCACCAGCCTTGCCTGGTCGAGAATCGAATAGCGCCCGTCGAGCGGCTTATCGGACAGGCCGAAGCCTTTCAGATCAATGGCAATCACCCGGTTGGTCTTGGCCAATTCGGGGACGATCTTGTGCCAGGTGAAGCTCGACGCGCCGAGGCCGTGGATCAGCACGATCGGCTTGCCTGTGCCCGATTCGTGGATGGCGAGCTTGACGGCCTCGTCGCCAGCCCCGACGGGCTGAAATTTCAACGGGCGCATCGCGTCGAGAACGCCGGGCGCTATACCGGGGGCACAGCTTCCAAGCAGCCCCGCCATGCCGGCGGCGATCGCAAATGTCAGGCGGCGCAGGCTCATCGTCATTCCTGTGTTCGGCAACGCCACGCCGTCCGCCTCTGCTGGCCGCCACAAACTCGGTACAAACTTAGCGCTCGCGCGGATCGGAGGCAACGGCGCGATTGGATCATGCGGTATCGGTGTGGCGAGAAAGAGCACGGCGGACTTTAGCAAGGGTTAATACCGACTCCACGGCAGCGTCCGCGCGATTTATTGTGAAAATCTGTTGCGTTAAAGTCGTGGGTAGAATGATCCTCGTTCGCGTCCTGTGCGTGTTTTTTGCGTTCTGCCTGGTCCCGGCGATGCCGATAAGGGCGAATGCGGATGAGGCCCCCGCGCCGGCGTCATTTTTTGCCAGACTTGGACTGCCGGAGGGACGCGGCGAGTTCACGAACGGCGTCGACGCAACCGGCAATGCCTGGTCAACCTACGCCTCCGCCGTCATCGCTGTAACCGGACCGCAGCACCTGGACGGCTGGCGGCTGAAAGTGTCGGGCCTCTATTCGAAATATTCCTATGAAACCCGCCAGACTTACTGCCAGCTTTCCGCCGAGGAAAAGAAACAGCTGACCGGCACGAACTTTTCCGATCTGTGCAACAGCATTGCCAATGTGCCGCCGCAAGGCGACGAGCGCGACGAGATACAGGCCGATCTCGCCCCGTTCGGCCTGCAATTGGAAGGCGACCAGATCATCGCCGTCACACCGCATCAGGTGACGCGCTATAATGTCGGCGTTGCTCCAGGTTACCAGACGACCGTTGGCGCGTTGATCCTGAAAGCCTATCTTGGCGTCGCGTTCGAGCAGCAAACCGTGATGCCGCCGGACATATTTAAAACGCTCCAGGGCAGCTATTGGGGCGCGCAAGGCTGGTTGGAGGCCTGGCTTCCGCTCGGGGAGGATTTCTGGCTGTCAGCCGACAGCTCATATTTCACCGGAACGTCCAGCTACTCGGCGGCGATGAAAATCGGCTATCAACCGTTGTCCTGGCTGGCGATCGGCCCGGAATTTGCCACCTACGGCGATGAGGACGATGTGTCGGGCCGGGCGGGAATTTTCCTGCGATTTAACGCGGCCGGAATGGAAACCACGCTGGCCGGCGGGGTCTCGGGCGCATATCGTGACGATCCCGGCGCCTACGGCATGGCCAGCATCTACAAGAAATTCTAAGCGCGGCGAGCGGCAAACCGGCGCTGATCAACTCCCGCAGATGCAGTTCTTGGCGTGGGCCTCGCGGATAGCGTCCAAACTGCCGTGCAATTTCTGCCACAGCGCCGCGCCCCGCTGCTGGAACGCTTCAAGCCGAATGGCGGCCTCGATCGCGGACAGGGCTTCGCGCAGCTCCGCGCGGAGCATTTTCGGCGCTTCCCCGGCATCGAGCCCGGCATCGTCCAAAATCCGAAGCGCGGCGTAAGCGCCCTCTGCCTCTTTAACCTTTGCGACCGCTTCCATGGGGAAATCCGCAAGCTGCATTAGCTCGACAATCCGCGTCTTCAAATCGTCCGGCGTATCGCTGACGGGTTTCAGCGCCGCCAAAGTCGCGCCGCCCCAGGCGGGATGGCCACCTGGCAGTGTCCTTGCGGTCACAACTGCTTGCCCAGCTTTTTCCTGCGCCAGCCGCTTGGCGTCGGCGGCCAATTTGGCAAGCCGTTCTCCGCGCTTGCCGAGCGGGGCAAGCTGCTTCTCATAATAATCGGTGAAGCCGATCGCGCCAGTGCAGAGGGCGGGGTTTTCGGCTTGCGAGAAATATTTCCTTAGGTCGGCGCCGACCTTTGCAACGGTCCAGCCATAACGCCCGCTTTCGCGCAGCGAGCTGTCGTATCCGGTGCCGATCAGGCCGTTCGCCTCAACATAAATCGCGCGCTGCTCGCTTTGCGACAGCGCTCCCGTCTCCGTCTCCGCCTGGCGGCGGACCGAGCGCCTTGGCATGAGCGGCCGGAACAGCCAGCCGCGCGCCATGGACTTGTCCGGGCGCAGCGCCTCGCGCCAGCTCTCGCGCAAGCGATTGCCGCCATTTTCGCCAATTTGCTTGATCGCTGCGTGGTAGCCGCCCGCGCAATCGTTAACCGGCCAGGCAATCGCCACGGTTTCCTCCGCCGCGCCAGAGCCTTGCCTCGACGTCTCGCGCTCATCGGTTTGCGCCTCGCGCAGCGTTAATTTCAGCGTATTCGGCGCGTTGCCGGCGGCGCGCAGTTTGAACTCGATCAAAACGGTGCGGTCCCGGCCCTGCCGCAATCCCTCGATCCGCGCCAGATGCGTTGCGCCGGTCTCTTCGGCGTCAACCTCCGGCCCGGTCACGGAGACGATTTCGCCGTTTTCAGCTTCGAGGAGGAGTTCAGCGGCGATACCGCGCTTTGCGTCCGTATCACCCGATAGCTTGAGCTGCGCAAAAGCGGAGGCGCCTGCGGCGTATCGCCCGTTTGCCGGTGTAGCGGTGAGTTCGCCGCGGATTGGCCCCGCCCGCAAATATCTAGGCAGATCCAGACGCATCTCGGCGTCAGACACCGATTGAACCGCGCCAGTAACGGATGGCGTCTCGGCCAAGACGGCGGTGGTGAGGAGAGCGCCGGCCAATACGGTCGCGGCGGACATTAAGCGAGGGCACATCATGAGACTGTTCGGTTCCAACTCAGCAACAACGAAGGACTATCGCAGCCCATGCCGGAGCTTATCAGGATAATGCTGAGAAGGCCCGGCTGCCAGCGTCTGATTGGACATACGCCAAGCGTGCTAATCTTCCTTTAAAATCGCTCCATTCTGCTTCGGTAACGTGGTCGATATTGCCCATCAAGCCCCGCCAAAAAAATAAAGCACTGCCGCCTGATGACGGCAGTGCTTATAACCCCGCTTTTTTTGCGAACGTCGGCGGACCGGCATTGAGATGCCGAAGCCAGAGGAGGCAGTGTCGGAATGTATGATACCGCCCGCGTTCACGCGATTATTGTCGGTTGGGTTAGGGAACAGCGTGACCGCTGCTTCCGCCAACCACTGCTTAAACCGGAATTTGCCCCAACTCTGCGCCCGGCGCAATCGCAAGCCACGCGGCGCTGATCGTATTTATACCGCCTTCAAGGCAAATTGTGGCAAAGGCGGGAACTCCAATCGCAGGCGCCCCATCGCGGCAGGGGACGCCCAGTAACTCCGCCAACGGACAAATCGCCGACCACCCACCACGCTTGGCCATTGGCATTTCAGACAAAGTTGGCCGGCAATGAGGAAAGGACGACGTCATGCCACGCCATCTCGCGCCATAGGTCAGCCCCAAGCGCGCACCTGCCACAAATATGGCAGAAATGCTCTATTTGTGATGGAAATGTAACAGTGCAAGTCCTACTAGCGGTGGAAACTTTTCAAACCTATTGCGATTTCCCAGCCTCCTTGGCGGGAGGAACCTGCCGAGCATTCACCCACTCGTTAAAGCGCTCGCTCAGCGCGGCCTCGTTCGCGGCCCACCAGCCGCCATCGAAGGCCAGAGCGGTTTTCAGATTCGGCCCATAGGTCGGTAGGAACGGCTTCATGTCGAGATCCAGCTCAGCATGCTTGCCGACGAGCTGCACCGCGGAACGCCGCGCTGGGCCATACGGCATCCAGCGGGTCTGATCGGCCAGCGGGCCAGGCGCGGTCGCGAAGCGGATGAATTCTCTCGCCGCATTTTGGTAGGGGGCGCCACGAGGAACAGCCCAATAATCGAATGAATAAATTTGGCGGTCCCAAAGCAATTCGAGCGGCTGCCGGGAGGCGACGATCGCCATGAAGGCGCGGCCGTTGAAGGCCAGGCCCATCGCGGCTTCCTTACGTGCAATCCGGCCGAACACTTCGGAAGGCTTATCCCACCAGAGAATACTGTCCTTTATCGTGGAAAGCTTGGCGAAGGCGCGGTCCTGGCCCTCGATCGTTGTGAGGACGCTGTAAACCTCGCTTGGCGCGACGCCATCGGCCATCAACGCCAGTTCCAGCGAATATCGCGGCTGCTTGGGCAGCAGCCGCTTGCCGGGATTTTTGCCGATGTCGAAGAAATCCTCGATCGATTTCGGCTGGCGTTTCAACGTTTTGTCAAACACGATGAGGGCGGACCAGGCAACGCTCGCCACCGCGCAAGGCTGGATGGCCCCCGGCAGGAAATCCTCCGCCGCCGAGGCTCCATCCGGGCCGTTCTGCAACAGGCTGGCATCCAGCGGTTCCAACAATTGATCGTTGCAGGCGCGCGCCGCCGTCTCCGCATCGAGGTCGACGAGGCTCCATTCGGGCCTCCTGCCTTGCGCCTCCAGAGCGCGATAGCTGCCGTCATAATTGACGGAGTCGATTTGAAAGCCGAGCCGGGCGGTAAACGGCTCAAACAAGGCCCGCTCCTGCGACTCCCCGTAAGCCCCGCCCCAGGTGGCGATCTTGAGCGTGACGTCCTTGGGATCGAGGGGCAAAGGCTCGGGCGGTGAAGGCTGGGCGAGCTGCGGCTCAGCCGGGGCTTGCGCCTGGCTGGGCGCGGACGGCATCGTTTCGGCCCCGGAAGGCGGACTGTCGGCCTGCGGCGTTGATTGACCGGCATCGGGCCCCACCGCCTCGGCCGGCGTGGCCGACGGGAGCGCCGCGCTGGGCTGTTCCTGCGAGGTCTGCGCGGCCGTTGGCGGGGTGTAGAAGGACACGGCGGCCGCAAGCGCCAGAATGAGCACCGAGCATCGTCTTTTCACCTGAACCGTCCTTGCCTTGGCCAATTTTCGAATTGCCGGACACCCTAACGCATGAAGGGCTGGGGTTGCGACGTATTTTCTGCGCTCCTCAACCACGAAAATTGCCGGTAAATGAAACAAATCGCCGGATCGGATGATGTGGGTATCTGCGGGTTTTTCAGGAAAGTCCGAACGCGGCGCACAAAATCGCAACCGAGGCGATCAACGCCTCGCCAAATCGCCCTTGCGAAGCGCCTGCACCGTGCCTGGGTCACCCGCACCGGCGCGTCCCCAGCGGTCGCTCGACCGAATAGCCGGGCGCGCCCAAGGACCCTTGATCGACAACCCGCCTTCGGGTCCGTCACCGCGCGGCCGGAGCGTGGACCCGCGCGCAGCAGCTTCCGCGCCATTAGGGCTGACTGTGAATTGCCAGTCCACCGCCCGCTTGGCGATGTCGACCTCTCCCTTCCCGCGCACGGTCCCGCTGGCGCTTAACAGCGTCAAATCGGTGCAGCGCAACTGACCTTTTTCCAGCGAAAGCTGCAGCCGAAGCTCATCGAATTCAGAACGGGCAAAGTCGATCCCCTGCCAGCCGTCGAGCCCTTGGGCAGAGGTTGACTGGGCTAGATGCGGGATGTCGAGCCGGATCTGGCCGCCACCTGGAAAACCGAGCCGGGCTCGCGCTGTCACCGTCTTCAAAAGCTCACCCGCTTCGTTGCCTTCAGCTTCGGCCTCGATATGGGCGTCGGCCTGACCGGTCAGCCAGTCCCGCTGCGACATAGCCTTCAAAAGCTGGGCGGTGTCGACATTCTCGGCCGTGAGCTTTGCCCGGGCGCGTGCCCGGTCTTGGCTGAAATCCAGTTGTACACGCCCTAGCGCAGAGCCGTCGAACAGCCCGAGTTCGGCGATCTCGACCGAAACCAGGCCGGCAATACTGGTTACGGTGAAGGCGGCCGCGCCTGATGTCAGCGCGTCCCAGCGAACGCGGTTGGCGGAAATGCTCAGATCGACATCGAAATCCTTGGGCGGCTTGCGGATTTGCGAAACGTTGGAGGAACCCGCTTGGGCCTCGCCCGATCCTGCCCGCAAAAGCTCCCGCAGATTGAGATCGTCGAAAGCCAGCGAGCCTTCAACCCGGCGCAGGCTTTGTCCGCCGATCGTCAAAATCAGATCGCCGTTCGCATTTTGCCCATCGAGCGACAATGCCGCCGATTGCAGGTTGAGGGTATGGGCGGTCAGGTTGAGCGTTCCGGCCACACTTAGCGGCTTTGAGACCGCACCGCCGAGCCGGGCACCGACCCAATTTGACAATTGCGCGGTGTCGGGAGTGCTAATGCTGATCGTACCGACCAAGTTTCTAGGCTCGGACAAATTCGCCTGGCCGTCAAAGCTAGCAGTTAGGAGCCGGCTCGCCAGATCGATTTTAAACGGCACCGGCTGACTGTTCGCGGCGCGGCCGGCGATGGTGCGCATATTGAGATGAAAGCGCTCGCCTTGCCAGGCGAAGTTCCCACCAATCCCGATCCGACCATCGGATTTCCTGACATTGACCGCCAGATTGCCGATGACGAGCTCACGGTGATTTTGCGTGCCGTCCTCGAAAATCACCCGGCTATCGGATAGCGAGAATGCGGCAAACGGATTGCCGCCAGCCGCGGACAATAAGCCTTCGAGCACATCGGCGCCTTCCTCGTCATCGACAGGGGTGGCATAAATCTTTGCGTTATAAATCTTGAGCTTATCGAAATCCAAATTGCCAAACAGCAGGTCCGTCCAAGCGATCCTGGCGACGATCCGGCTGGCTTCGAAGCGCTTGACCGGCGGCAGGCCCTTGAACCGTTTGACCGCGACCCCGCTCAAACTGACCGACAAGGAGAAAAAGCTTTCAATTGACACTGGACCGGCGATTTCCACCTCCGCTCCCGTCCAGTCGGTCAGCTCGGCGATGAGCCGCGCCTTGACAGGTTCGGCATTGATGAGCGAGGGCAGCAGCGCGGCAAAAATCACCGATGGCAGAACCAGCCCGGCAAGCGCCAGCACATAACCGTAAAACGGGACTTTCAATCTCATACGCGCTCAATCATGATTTAGCCCAAACAGGTGGGGCTTGTATAAACCGGCACCAGCAAGACGCCGCCAGAGCTGGCACAATGACGCCCGATCGGACCCACTACACTCGCACATACGCCGCCAAGGTTGAGAGAGACAAGCGATGATTGAAGAACAGCCATTGTGGGTTCCTGGAAAAGATCGGATCGCGGCGAGCAATCTCACCCGTTTCATGCACTTTCTCTCCCGCCGCCATGGCGCCTATATGTCGAACGCGCGCGACCTACATGCCTTTTCCGTAAGGGCGCCGGAGATGTTCTGGCCCGCCCTGTGGGATTTTTGCGAGGTTCGCGGCGATAAGGGCGCGCCGCCTTTTGTCACCGACGGCGACAGGATGCCCGGCGCCAAATTCTTTCCCGGCGCGCGGCTGAATTTCGCCGAGAACCTGCTCGCCCGGCCCACGCACGGCGACGCCATTGTGTTTTGGAGCGAGGACCAGGTCAAGCGCCGCCTCAACTGGGACGAGCTGAACGCCCTGGTTTCGCGTTTCCAGCAATTTCTGACAGCGCACGGCATCGGCGCCGGCGACCGGGTGGCGGCGATGCTGCCCAACATGCCGGAAGCCTTGGCCGGCATGCTTGCCGCCACCTCGCTCGGCGCGATCTGGTCGTCCTGCTCGCCCGATTTCGGCGTGCAAGGCGCGCTCGACCGTTTCGGCCAGATCGAGCCCAAGCTCTTCATCGCCTGCGACGGCTATTATTATAATGGCAAGGCCATCCGCATCGCCGATAAGGTGCGCGAGATTGCCGCCGGACTGCCGGGCGCGCCGCTGTCCGTGATTGTTTCCCTGCTCAGCGAAGCCGGCGAGGCGGCATCCACGGTCGGCAACGCGATTGCTTTCGAGGCAGCGCTGGCGCCCTATGCCGCGCGCGACATTCAATTTCGCCGCCTGCCCTTCTCGCACCCTCTCTATATCCTCTTCTCCTCCGGCACCACCGGCGTGCCGAAATGCATCGTGCATTCGGCGGGCGGAATTCTGTTGCAGCATCTTAAGGAGCATCAGCTTCATTGCGGCATCGCGCCGGGCGAAAAACTGTTCTATTTCACCACGCTCGGCTGGATGATGTGGAATTGGATGGTCAGTGGGCTGGCGAGCGGGGCGACGCTCATGCTCTATGACGGCTCGCCCTTTCATCCGAACCCCAACATTCTTTTCGACTACGCCGACGCGGAAGGCATGAGCGTCTTTGGCACCTCGGCGAAATATATCGACGCGCTGCGCAAAGCCAATCTGCGGCCGCGCGACACCCACAAACTTGCCAGCCTGCGAATGATGGCCTCCACCGGCTCGCCGCTGGTGGCCGAGGGGTTCGACTATGTCTATGCGGCGATCAAATCGGACATGCAGCTCGCCTCGGTTTCCGGCGGCACCGATCTTTGCGCCTGCCTCGTCGGCGGAGACCCCCATGCGCCGGTCTGGCGCGGCGAAATCCAGGCGCCCTCGCTCGGCATGGCCGTGGATGTCTTCTCCCCCGATGGCAAGCCGATGAAAAACGGCAAGGGCGAGCTTGTGTGCACGCGGACGTTCCCCTCCATGCCGATCGGCTTCTGGAACGACCCGGACGGCGCGAAATATCACGACGCCTATTTCGCCCGCTTCAAGAACATCTGGCATCATGGCGACTTCGCGGAATGGACGCCGCATGGCGGCATGATCATTCACGGCCGGTCGGATGCGACCCTCAATCCGGGCGGCGTGCGCATCGGCACGGCGGAGATTTACCGGCAGGTGGAAAAGCTTGAGGAGGTGCGCGAGTCGATCGTGATCGGCCAGGATTGGGATCACGACGTTCGCGTAGTACTGTTCGTGGTCCTGCAGGACGGGCTGGAGCTCGACGAGGCGTTGGCCGCGAAGATCAAGCAGCAGATCCGCAACGGCGCGACGCCCCGGCATGTGCCGGCCAAGATCATCCAGGTGCCAGATATTCCGCGCACAAAATCTGGCAAGATCACCGAAATCGCGGTGCGCGATCTGGTGCATGGGCGCGAGATTAAGAATAAGGAAGCGCTGGCGAACCCCGAGGCGCTGGATTTCTATCGCGGCATTGCCGAATTGCGAGCTTGAAACACCATGATCGATCCCATCGAACTGACCCGCGCGCTGATCCGCTTCGAGACCATCAATCCGCCGGGCAACGAGACGCCGTGCGCCGAATATGTTGGCGGCATTCTGGAGCGGGCGGGATTCGACATCGCCTATTATCCGATGGACGAGAACCGCGCCAATCTGATCGCGCGCATTGGCGGGAGCGCGGGCAAGAAGCCGCTGTGCCTGTCCGGCCATACCGATGTGGTGCCGCTCGGCGCGGCGCTCTGGAGCGTGCCGCCCTTTGCGGCAGACATCGCGGACGGCAAGATTTACGGGCGCGGCTCGACGGATATGAAGGGCGGGGTTGCGGCCATTGTGGCGGCGGCGGTCGAGCTTGCCCCCCGTTTGCACGGCACGCCGGGCCTGGTGCTCGTCATCACGGCAGGTGAGGAGCGCGGCTGCCAGGGGGCGAATTTCCTTGTCGGGCTGGACGGCGTCTTGGGCGAGGCGGGCGCGTTGCTCGTCGCCGAGCCGACATCCAACCGCCCGCTCAATGGGCATAAGGGCGTCTTGTGGGTCGAGGGCCGCGCGACCGGCGTCACCGCGCATGGCTCCATGCCCGAGCAAGGCGTCAACGCGGTTTACAAGGCCGCGCGCGTGATCGGCAAGCTGGAACATCTGAAGCTCGACGAGGGCCGGAACCTCAAAGGTGGGCTGCCGACGCTCAATGTCGGCTGGTTCCATGGCGGCATGAACATCAACTCGATTCCGGACGAGGCAAAATTCGGCATCGACATTCGCATGGTGCCCGGCCTGACTGAAACGGAGGTAATGGCGGCACTGGCCGAAATCGGCGGTCAGGACGTAAGCTTTTCCCTGCTTGGCCATTCCGCGCCGGTTTATACCGACCCGTCCGACCCTTGGATTGTGGAAGTCGGCGCGCTGATGGCGGAGATCACCGGCGTGCCGCACGCGCCCGGCATCGCCAGCTATTTCACGGACGCGGCCGCGCTAACCAAGGCCTACGGCCATCCGCCGACCGTGATTCTCGGCCCGGGCGAGCCGGAGCTGGCGCACCAAACCGATGAATTTTGTTATGTCCGCCGGATCGAGGAGGCAACCGTCGCTTTCACTGAGATCGCCCGGAGATGGTGCGGGGTGTAAGGCCCAGTTGACGTAGCCGAGCTCTCTGGCCTCGTCCCGGAAAGTGCAAAGCGCTTATACGGGATCCACTCGCATGCCCTCGAAGTTTGGCGGATGTGATGAGGCCCAGGCTCGGCGGCCGGGGCGACGTTTCGAAAGCTTGTCTCAATCAACTGATCTCTAGCTCAATCGGAGCGCCGTTTCTGGCTTCAGATACGACGCTCCGTTGCATTAGCCAGGCGCATAGATGCCCCTGACTCGCTCAATCATCGGCTTACTTGGAAAGATTCAGCTTAAGAGCCGCTATCGCCCGAACCTGGCCAGCCGGCGACCCGGAACCCGGATGCACCCTCTTGGCTCGCCTGGCGATATTGACGCTCAATGGCGGGCTGGGAGCGCTTCACCGAGCGGCTGGTCCGCTTTCGCTTGACCGGCTTGTCGCCGTCATCGTCCCAATTGGCGCTGGTCTGCGTCGTGCCGTAAACCGCGCGGGTATTGCGGCGTTCGGCACTGGCGACCCGCGTCCGGCTGGGTTGCTTGGCGGAAGCATAGTTCTCGCCGCGTCCGAGCACCGTGAGGCAGACCGGCGCGAGCCCGTCCATGCCGATCACCCGTTTGGCGCCGCGCGACAAATCGATGATCCGGCCACCGATAAACGGCCCGCGATCGTTGATGCGCACGGTGACGCTCCGGCCGTTGCGCGGATTGCGCACCAGCACTTTGGTGCCGAAGGGAAGCGTCCGATGCGCCGCCGTGATGCCGTCGGGATTGTAGCGCTCGCCGGTCGCGGTGCGCGAACCTTCGTGATACCAGGACGCCGTGCCGCACTGAGCCATCGCCGCTGTTTGGGAAACGCACACGCCAGCAACTGCAATGGCACACACGCGGAACGATTTATTTCTGAACATCGCAACCTTTCCTTGTTGTTCGGAAGGGCGACCGTAGACGGGGGAAATGAGGCGAGATTGAGTATATATTAACGCATGGCAGACATGCGTTTTGGGCATGGGCACGGGTGGAAACGGTAATTATCGGAAGAGCTGATGAGACTTATTCGGGCGATTAAGGCACTCACTTAAAGCAGCTAAAGTTTTGATTTTATTGATTTAACGGTGACCATCCGGCAGGCTGCGCACCGTCCGCGAGGCTCTCCTCAAGCTCCACCTCATCCTGCCCTCGGAGAATCTGTGCAATACGCATTAACGTTTTATCCACATTCAATCTGCTCACCGCCGAGATCAAAAAGGGCTTTTTCCGGCAGGCCTTTTTCAGCTTCTCCGCCTGTTCGGCCGCCTTCTCCGGCGAGACGGCATCGCATTTTGACAGCGCGACGATTTCGCGTTTCTTGTCTAGCCCGGCGCCATAGGCGCGTATTTCCCGGCGCACGATCCGGTAGGCGGCGGCCACATCCGCTTCGTTCACATCGACCAGATGCAGGATTACCCGGCAGCGCTCAATATGGCCGAGAAAGCGATCGCCAATGCCGACGCCCTCATGCGCGCCTTCGATCAGGCCGGGAATGTCGGCCAGCACGAAATCCACATCGCCGATCTTGACGACCCCAAGCTCGGGATAGAGCGTCGTGAAGGGGTAGTCGGCGATCTTCGGCCTCGCGGCGCTGACGGTGGCGAGGAAAGTCGATTTGCCCGCATTCGGCAGGCCGACAATGCCCGCATCCGCGATCAGCTTCAGCCGCAGCCAGATCGTCAGCTCCTGGCCTTCGAGGCCGGGATTGGCGCGGCGCGGGGCTTGATTGGTTGAGGACTTAAAACGCGCATTGCCGAAGCCGCCATTGCCACCCTCGGCCAACATCACCCGCTGGCCCGGCTCGATCAGATCGGCGATCAGCGTCTCATTGTCCTCGGCGAAAATCTGCGTTCCCGGCGGCACCTTTAGGGTGACATCGTCCCCCCCTGCCCCGGTGCGGTTCGACCCCATGCCATTGCCGCCGCGCTTGGCCTTATAATGCTGCTGGTAACGGAAATCGATCAGCGTGTTGAGATTGGCGACGCATTCCGCCCAGACATCGCCGCCGCGCCCGCCATCGCCGCCATTCGGCCCGCCGAACTCGATGAATTTTTCACGTCGGAAGGCGACGCAGCCAGACCCGCCATCACCGGAGCGGATATAGACCTTGGCTTGATCGAGGAACTTCATGGAAATGCAACGCTTCGCGGAAAAGAGGGCAAAAGCCGTAAATGGCTGATGAAACGATGTTACGCATGCTGTACAGGCGCGAGCTTCACGGGCGATTTGTGAGATGACGAATGAGGCAGGCCGACGCCATTACATTCCTTCAGACGACGCAACGCGTCCTAGCAAGCCAGACAGACTTATCGCCAAACAATTCGCAGGTAAACCTCTGTCTGGGACGGTTGGTCTCAACGCTGCGGGGTTGGCAGGCCTGCGGTTTAGGCGCCGGCCTCGCCCAGCATCCCGCGCTGGCTGACGTTTCGCACGAATCACCGCGACTATGCGGGCCAGCCGGCACCCATTACCAAACCGGCAGGGACCTTGACGCTTCTTTAGCGGGTTATTAAATGCTATCATGATAGCGCTTTGAATCGCGGAGGCTGTGTCGTGGCTCAGTTGATCGTTCGCAATATCGAGGATGAGGTGAAGGACCGGCTGGTTCAGCGCGCCCGCCGCCATGGTCACAGCATGGAGGAAGAGGTGCGCACGATCCTACGTGACGCGGTGCGGCAGGAGATGAAGCCCGCGCCGGAGCTCGGCTTCGGCACACGCCTTGCCAATTTCTTTGCCGCTCATGACTTCGATCTGGAGATCGACGAGTTAAAGGGTCATGAGGCCCGCCCCGCCATTTTCGACTGAGCCAGACGGGCCTTGCGTGATCATCCTCGACACAAATGTCATCTCGGCATGTATGCGGCCGGACAAAAACAAGCCTGTCATCGCTTGGCTCAACCGGCAGCCAGCGGAAGAGCTATGGACGACGACGGTCACACTGTTCGAGCTGCGCTACGGGATCGAGAAACTGAACATGGGAGACCACAAGGCGGAATTGGAAGCGGCATGGCAGGAATTCGGCGGCGTCATTTTCGGTGAGCGGATTCTGAATTTCGATTCGCGTGCAGCCCGCGCTGCGGCGGAACTGGCCGGAGCGCGCGCCAAGCGCGGCCAAAGCGTCGATCCCCGCGACACCTTCATCGCGGGCATCGCTTTGTCGCGCAACGCCACCATCGCCACGCGCAACCTGAAGGACTTCAAGGATGCGGGCGTGACGCTGGTCGACCCGTGGCGCGCAGGCGCAGACTGATCTTGCATCGGCGGGAAATTGGCCCGATATAGAAAGCGGGAGGTTGGCGGCGGACGAGTCCCTCGCCAACCGGGTCAGGTCCGGAAGGAAGCAGCCCTAACGAGTCCGACGCGAGTTGTCAGTCAGCCTCCCACCTCAATCGACATTTTCCCCAACATCGCACCTGTCATTCCCGCGAAGGCGGGAATCCAGTAATCAATTGAATTGCTTGGTATGTTGGATCCTCGCCTTCGCGTCGATGACAAGAAATATTGGTAACGACGATTAGTTTATCTGGCGGGAGTGATTGATTTCAGCGCCGTTATCGGCTCGATGCAGCAAGCGCTGCCCCGAATCCGATAAATGTCGCGCCGAGCCCGCGCCGCACCGCGAGAATGCGCTTTTCGGATGAGAGGAAGCGCCGGACTTTGCCGCCCGCAAAGGCCAGCAGCAAATGGTTCGCAAAACATAAACCCGCATAGGTGAGCGACATCGTCGCGGCCTGCGCAAGCAGCGGCTGCGCGCGGTCGATAAAAGGCGGGAACAGGGCGGCGATTAGGACGAGCGCCTTGGGATTGGTGATCGAAATCAGGAATGCTTGCCGGAACAGCTTGCCGCGGCTCATGGATGGCATGACATCGCCGGGCAGTGATATGGCCTTACCGTCGCGCCAGAGTTTTACGCCGAGATAGATCAGGTAGAGCGCGCCGATAATCTTGATGACCGTGAAAGCGATGGCCGAAACTTCAAGAATGGCGGCAAGACCGAAGGCGACAACAAAACCGAGAATTGTCAGCCCAAGCGAATTGCCCAGCGCGGAATACAGCGTGGCTTGCGGTCCGAACCGCAAAGAATTGGAGATCGCCAGCAGCACTCCAGGGCCTGGGCTAATCGCCGGCAGGATACTTACCGCGATGAAAAGCAGCCAGGTGTTGAACAGCATGGACGTCCTCCACCGCCCGAAAATAGTCCAGGCGTGCGGCCGGCGCCTACGCAATTCGATCATGGCCGGTATGCTGAAACAGAAGCGCTCGGAGCGTGGCGAGCACGTCCGAGCGAGGAGCTTGAGCTGCGTGCAGCTTAGCTGGTCGGCGGATTGACCAGCCGGATATAGGGCTTAGGCGTCTTCCAGCCTTGCGGGAACTTCGCCTTCGCCTCCTCGTCGGAGACACCGGCGGTGATGATCACATCCTCGCCCTGTTTCCAATTGGCGGGAGTAGCAACCTTATGCTTCGCCGTCAGTTGGAGCGAGTCGATCACCCTCAGGATTTCATCGAAGTTGCGGCCGGTGGTCATCGGATAGGTAAGGATCAGCTTGATGGTCTTATCCGGCGCGATGACAAACACATTGCGCACCGTGGCGTTGTCCGCCGGCGTGCGGCCTTGCGAAGTTTCGCCTGCGCCAGCCGGCAACATCTCGTAAAGCTTGGCGATTTTCAGGTTTGGGTCGCCGATGAGCGGATAGTTCGGCGCATAGCCGGTGACATCGCGAATGTCCTCGGCCCAGCGATTGTGGTCCTCGACCGGGTCGACGCTAAGGCCGAGGATTTTGACGTTGCGGCGGTCGAATTCGCTTTTCAGACCGGCCATGGTGCCAAGTTCGGTGGTGCAAACTGGCGTAAAATTCTTCGGATGGGAAAAAAGCACACCCCAGCTATTGCCGAGCCATTCGTGAAAATGGATGTGACCTTGCGTCGTTTCCGCCTCGAAATCCGGCGCGACTTGACCGAGTTGCAGAGCCATGAAATGCCTCCATGCATTGCCCATAGGGCGGCTTGAATTACAGACGGGATATAGAAAACCATACTCGAAAACACAATAGAAGCGCCGGCCAACAGAAATATTTTCCGTTCTGGCCCTCTCAGAGAAATGAAATTCCTTCTGATCTGAATGCCGGTTGTGCGCATAAAGCGAACGCGATCCTCCGACTGAGGCAGCGTGCGCGCTCACCCGATTGGAACCACACCGGCAGCCTGCCGCCAAGGATGAACCTCGACGCTCTCAAACACGCCGGCCTTGGCGAACGGGTCGGCCGCGGCCATCGCGCGCGCCTCGTCAAGGCTGTCGGCCTCGATGACGATGACGCTGCCGCGCGGCTCTTTCCCGTCATCGGATAAAAACGCGCCGCCAATGCGGACCTTGTCGCCAAGGCTGGACAAATAGGCAAGATGGTCCGGCCGGGTTTCCACGCGCCGCTCTAGCCCCTCGCCGGGCTTATCTTTGCAGATCAGCAGATACAGCATGATTAAAGTGTCCTCCGAAACCGCGTCGCGAAGCATCAGGACATCGCACTTAAGGCCCGCCTGCAAGGGAATTTAACCCACCGCCCATGCGATACGCCTTTGTCATCGGCTTTGTTTTCAGTAAGAAGGGAACGCTTGAGGGGGCTAGGCGCATGAACCAGGACGAGACCCGCGCGCATTGGGGCAAGGGCGAGGAGGTGTGGAACGCCTGGGCACTGGAGATGCTTCGGCGCAAACAGGGCTTGGAGGACGCCGGAAGTTGGGCTGTCGACTGGTTCGGCGAAGGCGAAAACGCCGAGACGGGCGCCTGGCTGGGCGAGGCCAAGGCGGATTTCGACGGCGTGGAATTTGCCTCGGATGCATCGTTTGAAAACTACGTCTTTCCCGGCCCAGCGATCTTTGACGGCGCGCATTTTCTCGGCAAGGCGGCCTTCACCAATGCGCAATTCACCCATGTCGCCCGCTTCCAAGCAACGCGCTGCGACGGCGACGCCAATTTCAAGCAAGCCAAATTCTTCCATATCGCCAATTTCGATGACGCCGCCTTCGCCTCTCCCGCCGAATTCGAGAAAGCCGAGTTTCGCCGCGAGACGACGGGTCCGCTCGTCCCCGCCGCGCGTTTTCAGAAGACTCAGTTCGCCTCGCGTGCCGATTTCCGCGGCGCCAAATTCATCGGCAACGCCGAGTTCATTCGAACGGTATTTGGCGGCAATGCCCGCTTCGACGAGGCCGAGTTCCAGGCTGACGGCATATACGAAAGCGCCGTCTTCGAGGCCACGGCAAGTCTGGTCAAAACCCGGTTCATGGGCGCAGCCAAGTTCAATCGGGCGCGCTTTCGCGGCGATGCCCGGTTTGGCGAAGCGGAGTTTCAAAAAGATGCCAGCTTCGAGGCTACCGAATTCAGCGGCAAAACGCTGTTCCGGTTGGCCAAGATCGGCGGCGATGCGACATTCCAGAATGCCCGGTTTGACGGCGAGGCGCGGTTCGTTGAAATGCGCCTCGCCGGCACCGCGATTTTCCGCGCCGCCAAATTTGCCTGCGGCGCCGATTTCCAATCCGTGAACTTTGCCAAACCGGTGGACTTTCTCGGCTCCGGCTTTGACGGCGACACCAGCTTTGAGAAGGCCATCTTCTCGCAATCCGCCGACTTCCCGTCCGCGAAATTCAAGCGGAACGTCTCCTACGCCGATGCAAG
The DNA here is from genome assembly GCA_031399085.1 of Rhodomicrobium sp. Classification (GTDB taxonomy): domain Bacteria; phylum Pseudomonadota; class Alphaproteobacteria; order Rhizobiales; family Rhodomicrobiaceae; genus R-RK-3. The sequence continues at coordinate 3,771 of JANNOQ010000048.1, read as the reverse complement.
CTTTCTAACCAGCGCGAATTTCCTGCAAGCGGTCTTTCGCGGCAGGGGCAGCTTCCAGAATGTCAGCTTCAACGGCCCGGCGGTGTTCTCCGCCGTGCAGAGCCGCATCGCTTTCGTGCTCGCCGGAGCGCGCTTTGCCCAGGTGCCGAGCTTCCACGATGCCAGTTTCCGCGAGCCGCCCCGGCTCGACAACATGACCATCGCCGACCCGCTTTCGCTGTTCCCGGTCGCGAGCGGCGAGGCCAAATCCGACCCGCGCCCTCATATCTTCCGCGGCATCAAGGCCTGCGGCGATCCTGATTACACGGCGCGCTACCGCCGCCTGCGAAAGCTCGCAAGCGACGCGCAGGACCACCAGCGCGAAAAGGCGTTTTTCGCCCAGGAATTGCGGTGCCGCCGGTTTTGGCAGGATCGGCCGCTGGGGCGAGGGCTCGCCCGCTTTTGGCTCGGCTGGCTTTATGGCGGCGTTTCGGATTTCGGCCGCTCGCTGATGCGCCCGCTGGTGCTGTGGGCGATCTCCATTTTTGCCTTTGCGCTGATCTATTTGGGCCAGCGCCGCGCGGGCGATTTTGCCGCCGCCGCGCGCCCGGCCGCCGATGCCGTACCGAGCTTCCCGCCCTGGCCTCCCGAGCTCGCTTTCGGACCCATTATGGACTGGGCGGCATCAGCATTTTCCTGGTTTGCTCTCAGCTTCTTCAACCTATTTGGCGGAGGCGGCTGCATCGCCGGGGATGGCGGCGCGTCGGGCGAAGCGCTCTATTTGTCGCTGAAAAATTCCTTGTTCTTCTTAGGCTGGGAAAGCCCGGACGCGGCGCGGCGGGTTTATGGCTGCCTGTATGGTTTCGAGAACAGCTCGGGCACGCCGTTCGTCCGCGTGCCGCTCAGCGTCTCGATGACCGCAATCATCGAAAACCTCGTCGGTGCGATACTCCTCGGGCTACTTCTCCTCGCCTTAAGAAACTTGCTGCGAGCAAGGTAAGGCGTAGGCGGCGACGACCGGCGCTAGACGATCAGGGAAACGCAAAGATGGCTCAAGCTGTAAAGCCGCGCATTCATATTGGTGTTGGCGGATGGACCTATCAGCCTTGGCGCGGCACGTTTTATCCCGACGGTCTTACGCAAAAGCGCGAGCTGGAATATGCCAGCCGCAAGCTGACCTCAATTGAGATCAATGGCACCTATTACGGCTCGCAGAAACCGGCAAGCTTTGTCAAATGGCATGATGAAACGCCCGACGATTTCGTCTTCGCCGTCAAAGGCCCGCGCTTTACCACAAATCGAAGGATCCTGGCGGACGCGGGGGAGTCAATTGAGCGTTTCTTCAGCAGCGGCGTGATGGAGCTGAAGGACAAGCTCGGCCCGATCAACTGGCAGTTCCTGCCAACAAAGACGTGCGACCTGGAGGATTTCGACGCTTTTCTGAAACTTTTGCCTAAAGCTGTCGACGGCAGGCCCGTGCGCCACGCGGTAGAGGTGCGTCACGACAGCTTCATGACGCCGGATTTCGTTTCGCTAGCGAGCAATCACGCCGTTGCCATCGTGTTTGCCGGGGATTCTGAATTCCCGCAAATCGCGGCTGTGACCGCGCCATTCGTTTACGCCCGCATCATGGGAACGCAACAAACCGAACCGAGCGGCTATTCGGGCACAGCTCTGGATAGCTGGGCCGAACAAGTGCGGCAATGGGCATCCGGCCGGCCCCCGTCTGGCGGCAAAGCCGTGCCTGGCCAAAAGGCCAGCAAAGCGGGGCGGGACGTGTTTCTTTACGTCATCAGCGGCGCCAAGGAGCGCAATCCGGCCGCAGCAATGGCGCTGATCGATCGCCTCCGATAGGCTTTGCCGCTCGGCGAGGGGATCATTTCCGCGATTACCGGTTGCGGGCGGCTTGCGCTCGCGCAAACTCGCGATATTCTTCAAGGAAAGTCTAGTGAAGGAGCGCAGCGATGCAGACGCGGGCAGCAGTGGCGGTGGCGGCGGGCAAACCTCTCGAAGTCACCACGGTTGAGATCGCGCCGCCGCGCGAGGGCGAGTGTCTCGTCGAGATCAAGGCGACGGGCATTTGTCACACCGATGAGTTTACGCTCTCGGGCGCGGACCCTGAGGGCATTTTCCCAGCCATTCTCGGCCATGAGGGCGCGGGCATCGTGGTGGAATGCGGCCCCGGCGTCCGCTCGTTGAAGCCGGGCGACCATGTCATTCCGCTTTACACGCCCGAATGCCGCGAATGCGACTATTGCACCTCCGGCAAGACCAATCTGTGCCAGAAAATCCGCGTCACCCAAGGGCGCGGGGTCATGCCAGACGGCACCAGCCGGTTCTCGTCGGGCGGCGACCAGATTTTCCACTATATGGGCACATCGACCTTTTCCAATTTCACGGTCGTGCCCGAGATCGCGCTCGCGAAAATTCGCGAGGACGCCCCGTTCGACAAGGTCTGCTACATCGGCTGCGGCGTGACGACCGGGATTGGCGCGGTAATCAACACCGCGAAAGTGGCGCCGGGCGCCAATTGCGTCGTCTTCGGACTCGGCGGCATCGGCCTCAATGTAATACAGGGTTTGAAGCTGGCCGGCGCGAATATGATCGTCGGCGTCGATATGAACAATGCCAAGAAGGTCTGGGGCGAGCGCTTCGGCATGACCCATTTCGTCAATCCAAGCGAGGTGCAGGGCGACCTGGTGCCGTATCTCGTCGATCTGACCAAGGGCGGCGCGGATTATTCCTTCGAATGCATCGGCAATGTGAAGGTCATGCGCCAAGCGCTCGAATGCTGCCACAAAGGCTGGGGCGAGAGCATCATCATCGGCGTCGCCGGCGCGGGTCAGGAAATCTCAACGCGGCCGTTCCAGCTGGTAACGGGCCGCGTCTGGCGGGGCACGGCATTCGGCGGAGCCAAGGGACGCACGCAAGTGCCGCAGATCGTCGATTGGTATATGGACGGCAAGATCCAGATCGATCCGATGATTACCCACACGATGCCGCTGTCCGACATCAACAAGGCGTTCGACCTGATGCATTCGGGCGAGAGCATTCGCAGCGTCGTCGTGTTTTAGACGCCTCGCGGGAGTGGTTGCGGTTCTGATGCAACCATGAGCCTTTCCTGCGCGGAAAACCGAAAGCCGAATTTTAGATTATGTGTTTGCCGCCATTTGAGGCTCTGATTACGATCAAGCGGCAGCTTGAGGAAAATTTTTTCAATCAAGATAAAATTCGTGGAGATCGACATGGGTAAGGGGTTCCTTTCAGCCAAAGTCCTGCTCGGACTGGCTGTCGCAGCATTGACGTCTTCATCCGCCGGAGCGCAGGCGATCAAAGCCATCGGCAAGGGCGAAGGGTCCGTCGATATCGTCGCCTGGCCCGGCTATATCGAGCGCGGCGAAACCGACAAAGCCTATGATTGGGTGACGAGCTTCGAGAAGGAGACCGGCTGCAAGGTCAATGTGAAGACCGCTGGCACGTCGGACGAGATGGTCGCCCTGTTGTTTGAAGGCGGCTTCGACCTCGTTACCGCCTCGGGCGATGCGAGCTTGCGCCTGATTTCAGGCAAGCGCGTGCAGCCGATCAACACCGCACTGATCCCGAGAATGATAGAAGCGTTCATCGCGAAGCGTTTGTTGGTCATTGGCAGTTCTTATAGTATGGAACGGCGTCCGCCAATCGATGGGCCTGCCGCGATTCGATCTAATTACGCTAGAACAGTTTCTCCAGGAAAAAGACACCCCGCGTGAAAAAGGTGTAGTCCGCTTCAAGCGCCCCGATACCCAAAAGCAC
>JANNOQ010000024.1:0-1617 GCA_031399085.1 Rhodomicrobium sp. | reverse complement strand
CGGTTCCGCATTGTCGGCCAGAATGCCGTCGAGACGCTTCAGGGTATGCCGGGCAGACTGAGTGAGGCTGGCGCTCGAGTCATCGGCGGCGATGAGCAACGGCGAGGCATCGCCCTGACGATCGAACGGCGCACTCGCCGCATCGCCGCCTGTGAGCGAGATCGTGGGCACGCCGGTCAGGCCCTGATAATCGATGCCCACGCGCGTATCGACCCGCACAGCGGTTTCACTCGCAACCGCAATCGTGACTTCAACCCGTTTCGGATCTGCCGGGTCGAGTTGCAGCTTCACCACCTCACCGACCCGCACGCCATTGAACATAACGCCCGCGCCCGTGTTTAGCCCTGCGACGCCGCCACGAAACTCAATCCGGTAGAGCGCGCGCTGTTGAAAGCCGCCGGATCCCTCCAGCCAGTACACAAAGGCGAAGCCGCCGAGAATGACGAGCAATGTGAATATCCCGATTAGCGTGTAACGGGCTTTCGTTTCCATTGTATCCCTCATGCAAAAGCGTGCGGTGGCGGCGCGATCGCTTGCGCCCGCTTGCCGCGGAAATAGGATTGCACCCATGGATGCGTGGATGACCGCATGGCCTCTATCGACCCGACCGCGGCGACGCGACCATCGGCAATCACGGCAATGCGGTCGCATACGGCCTGGAGGCTTGCAAGGTCATGGGTGACCATGAAAACGGTCAGATTGAGCGTTTCCTGCAACGTTTTAATCAGTGCGTCGAAATCCCCTGCCGATATGGGATCGAGCCCCGATGTCGGCTCGTCGAGGAAAACGATTTCCGGGTCGAGCGCCAGCGCCCGCGCCAACGCCGCCCGCTTCGTCATGCCGCCGGAGAGTTCAGCGGGAAATTTCTCGGCGTCGTTGGCGTCAAGCCCCACCATTTCCAGCTTGGCCAGCGCTAGCTCGTCCATCAGGCGATCGGAGACATCAAGATATTCACGCATGGGAAACTGGACATTTTGCCTAACAGTGAGCGAGGAAAACAGCGCGCCATGCTGGAAGAGCACGCCCCAGCGCCGTTCCGTCGCGCGCCGCTCGTCGTCAGTCATGGCGTTCATGTCGCCGCCCATCAGGATGATGCGACCGCCGCGTTTCGGGATGAGGCCGATAATGGATCTCATGAGAACGGACTTGCCGCTGCCTGAACCGCCCACAACGCCCAAAATCTCGCCTGGTCGAACATCCAGCGACAGGCCGTCCAGCACCAGATGCTCGCCGAACCCGACTTGTAAATTCTCGACCCGGATGATCGTATTGTCATTTGTATCCGTCATGCCGGTCACATGCCGATCGAGGCGAAGATGGAATCTACGAAAAGAGTACCGAAAGCTTTGCTTCAGAAGGCTGACAAGACTTAAGATGGTTTCATTCGTTTGCGACAGGGAATAACCTGTTGAGCATTGAGAGTTTCAAATCTCGCTGGAACAAGTCGAATCCGGCGCGACCAAGTTGACCTTCGACTACCTAACCCCCGCCGCCCTCGCGCTGCCCGGTGTGACGCTCGGCACCAGCTACGGTGACGGCGACCGGCGCGGCCGAGCCGGTGCTGACCCGCGCGCGGATCGAGGACGTCATGCGCCCGCGGCGCAGCCGGGCGCTCTT